>NZ_CCDG010000039.1 GCF_000723885.1 Paenibacillus camerounensis | reverse complement strand
CTGAATTATGAAATTGACTCGTCTGTGCAACTAAATCTGCCTGTTTCAGCCCAAATCAGCATTTCGAGCCCGTTTAGTTGTATGAAATACAATTAAGCGGGCTTTTTGCACATTTACGGCCGTTTTAGTTGCACCAAGTACAGTTAAGCACATGGTGTATCAGCCAACTAGCAGCTAAAACCTATAAGCTACCCCTCCGGCAGCAATATTCCCGCCAGCTCCAGCAGCGTAAGCTCCTTGTCCCCGATAGAAAAAGACACCCCTAAGGGTGTCCGCAACAGCATACTTTAAGTCTGGCTCCGCAAGGCCACCTTCCGCATCGGACCCTTGACGATTGATTTCTCATCCGCATTCATGCTGAAGATCCACATCGTGGCCGCATACAGCACGGAATACAGAATGACATATAAGCCCAGCTGGAGGTAGGAGTTAATACTCACATACGTCAGCAGATATCCGCATACGCCGCCAAGCAGCACGACCGGGATAAATACCTTGATAATCTCCTTCCAGAAATAGAAAATATCGAATTTCAGCTTATATCTATAGTAGATATTATTCAGAATTACATTAACGATCATACCGGCAGCAGTTGCAATCGCACAGCCTGTGATGCCCCAGACCCGGATGAACAGCAGCGTCAGGATGATTTTGAGAATGGCGATGGAGAAATAGATAAGGGCTTTGACCTTGTGCCGGTTCATCGCTTCCAGCATCGTGGCGAACAGCGACTGGACGATCGAAGTAATCTGCGGAATGATAATGATCAGCGCAATCGTGTACGCATACCGGTAGCCCTCGCCCAGCCAGATCAGAATGAATACCTGCCCGAACAGCACAAAGCCTGAGACAATGTAGCCGACAATCAGGGCCTGAATTCTGCCTATCCGGACCAGTTCAACCATCAGCCTGGCCTGATCGGCGCCTTTGACAATCATTTTGGTAAGCTTGGGCAGATAAAAGCTGGACAGCACATTGGAAAAATTCATAATGTACGTGTTCAGCTGGGTTGAAATCGCATAAATTGCAATCGGAGTAGCGCCCAGGAACATGCCGATAATCAGAGGATCGGCATTTGTATACAGCTGAAAGGCAATGGATGACAGCAGGATGTAGGAAGAATAGCTGAATACTTCCTTGAACAGCTTGGAGTCAAACGTACTGAATTTCACAACCAGCTTCATCTTGTACCGGCAGACAAAATAGTTGGTCAGTCCGATAGCAATGTTAAGCCCCAGCGCAACGGATACCATACCGACCGATCTGAGTCCCATAATCAGCACCAGTACCATCATTGCCGGGGAAATAACAACTCTTAGCAGATTGATGATTTTGAGATATACAAAGCGTTCGTAGGCGGTAATGATGGAGCTGTAAATGTTCATCGGGAATGAGATTGCCACATTGACCGCTGCGATGATGAATATGGTTTTGAGAATACTGAGCTCAGACTCAGTGAGGCTGGTAAAAATTGAATCAAAATTAAATACCAGAATCAGGCTGGCCAGCAGGGCAAGGAGGCCGATTCCCGAGAAGAGCACCAGAAACATCCCGTTGATGTTCCGCTGGCCGCCCGTATCATTTTCCGAGATGAACTTGGAGTTGAACCGTACAACCGCACTGCCGAAGCCGAGGTCCAGCAGCACGATATAGGCAATAATCGAGTTCACCAGGGAGAACAGCCCGTATTCCGATTTCCCCAGGGTTGAAACGATATAAGGTGTGGAGCCCAGGGAAATGATGACACCGAGAAAGACGGAGAGATAGGTTATAATTGCAGCAAGTTTAATATTGGTTTTCAAGGGTACATCGCTTCCTCGCTACAGAAAATGTCATGGTGGATGCTCTACGCGGTTACGGTGGATGAAGAAGAGAATTTATCTTTTCCGGCCGATATGGCTTGAGTGATCTGGTTATAATGCCGGGTGGAGAAATCATTGTTGTACCGCGGAGCCGGAATCCCGCTAAGCTCCTCAAGCAAGGCCGGTATATCATTAATGTCGCTCGTGAACTTAATATAGCCGAGATGTTTGATCCATTCGTAGCTGCCTACAACCTTGTAGTTATAATTGCCGAGCGCGATACAAGGAGTGGAGGTGATTGCCGCAAAAATCATCCCGTGCAGCCGGTCTGTAACAACAATTTCCGCTTCTTTGAACTGGTTCCATAGCGTATACAGCTCATGCTCGCGTTCTTCAACCGGGATATAGCGTTCGATGCAGGTGTCCGAATAAGTCAGCTTGTCAAAAGCCTGCGAAACGCTGGTATGGATTGTTTTCTTTTCCGCTTCATTAAAGATGCTTTCCTTATCCGCCCGGATACACATAAGGGCTCCGCTGCGCGCTTTTTGCGGCTCGGTAATATCCAGCGACATTACAATGTCCGGAGTCAGCAGAACATCGTTGTTCTTGAAGTTCTCCCTCATAATCTCATACGATGTCTTTTCTCTGGCTACGAGAGTCAGATCCTTGTGGGCGCTGTAGAGGGCTTGTGTTTTTTTGAACTCCTTGCGGCCTAGCTCGGTATCGCCAAAGTAGATGGTTTGAGGGAAAAGGATGATTTTATTATTGGGGAAATTACTGATGATTCTTCTGCGCACTTCTTCTTCTCTAAAATATTCGATGCCGAAATTTCCGCCGCCCTGGAGTGCGAAGATATCATCAGGGGTAGAATACTCCATAAGGCATTTCCAATTCGAGGTCAGCCTGTCAGCTACAATCTCTATCAGCATATAATCGGGAAAAGCCTTCTGGAGAAAATTCATCTGAGCCATCGTTATGGCATGGTCGCCGAGATTATCATGCTCCGGAGAGCCGACTACAAAGATGGCCTTTGATTTATTCCTGTACAGGTCTCTGTTAGCCATATAGCCCCGGAAATAACGGTAATACTCATTATTGCTCACATAATTACGGAAGGACAGCGGCAGCATCTTATGAATAATATTGGTCATGTCAGGTTACTTCCCTTCACACGAAGTTTGGATTGATACAGGACTCTATAAGTGTTGGAGCTTGTTAAGATAAGTAAAGTGGCCAGCTTCATCTGCTTGCTGATGCTTCTGTTGCGCATTACCGCTTTAAGATTTTTGCTGAAAAAGCTGCCCAGCTCTGCGATATATTCCTTATTGGCATTGTTATCTCCGGAAATCATCTGGAGATTGCACAGCTCAATCCCTTCAGTGACGTTCCGGGCCAATGATTTTTCTATAGCTTCTGGATAATTCATGAATTTAATATCCTCATACAGTTCACGCCAGGCGCAGATCCGGTCATAGTATTTCCGGTTAGTCATCTTGCCTGTGATACTGTCGCCTCTGCGCAGATACAAATATTTGGGCGAATCCAGGGAAACGACCTTCCCGGCTTGCATAAACAGCTTATAGGTCGCGAACATGTCCTCGAAATATTTGCCGACCGGATACCTTACCTTTGCGAACAGCTCCGCCTTATACAGCTTATCCCAGGCCATATTCTTGATCTCGGTATCTTCCAGCAGCTTTTTGAAGGCCTCTCCATTATTGTAGACACGGACTTCATGGGAGAATTCCTTATCCATATACACATCGTCTTCGACCTCGGTATGGCCGCACACGGCAATGTCTGCATCATGGGCGGTGATCAAGCCGTGCAGAGCCTCATACATATCGGGTTCGATCCAGTCGTCGCTGTCTACAAAGCCGATATATTTCCCTTCGGCAATATCAATGCCGTAATTACGCGCGTCAGACAGTCCGCCGTTCTGTTTGTGGATGACCTTAACCCGGGAGTCGAGCTCTTTATAACGTTCGCAGATTTCGCCGCAATTGTCAGGAGAGCCATCGTTTACAAGAATCAGTTCGAAGTCTCTGAAGGTCTGTGCGAGGATGGAATCGACACATTTACGTAAGTACATTTCAACTTTATAGATAGGCACAATGATGCTTATCTCCGGTTTCATGCAACAATCACTTCCTTTCAAAATAACGGATGACTGGGCCAGAGACAGAAGTGTCAACAAGATTGCGCTATAGTACGTTGTTAACTCGGCACAATGATTTGTAATTATATTACTATCTGAGTTAAAAGATTGTATATACTACTTTAGTTTACTTATAACTGCTTAGTTTATTGCAAAAAAGAGCGCCGGAGCGCCATTTTCGGCTGCTCAGAGCGCTCTTGAATTTCGGAGGAGAAGCAAAGGTTTAGCGGATTTCAATCTTCAGCGAGCTGTTGAAATGCCCGCCCTGCGGAAGGGTAATGATGCCGGTCTTGTCCTGCAGGTCCCCGGTGAAATCCTCGCCGTCCGCGATGCCCTGCCAGGGCTCAATGCACACGAACGGCGCGTTCTTCGGCTGCCATAGGCCGAGATCAGGGAACCCTTCGGAAGTGACGGCCACGCTTTTGTCTGTAAGCTTGCTCTTCAGCGTAACGGTCTTTGATTGTACGCCCTGAAAAATCAGCGCCCCTTCCAGGAACAGCTCGTGGGAGAGGGGCAGACGCTGTTCATTGTCCAGTACAGACGTGCTTTTGCCGCTGATAACGAGACCCGCATCATTCAAGAACAGCCGGTCCAGCTGCTCTGATTCAGAGAACTCAAGGTAGTTGTCGGTGATATCGCCCTGCCCGTCCAGCGGGCAGTTGAAGGCCGGATGGGTGCCAAGCTGGAAGAAAATATCCTGCTCATCCGTATTCTCGACACGGTAGCTGATCTCGAGCGTGCTGCCGCTCAGGATGTAGGTGAGCTCCAGGCTGAATGCATACGGATAGCTGGCTAAAGTCTGCTTGTTCTGGGACAGCCGGAAAACGGCCTGGGTATCAGTAGCTTCAACCAGTGTGAATTCACTGCGTCTGGCAAAGCCGTGATTGGAGATAGTGTAGGTGCTGCCGCCGCTGCGGATCTCCCCGCCGCGGGCTGCCCCGATAATCGGGAAGAGCACCGGAGAACGGCCTGTCCAGAATGCTGCGTCTCCGCTCCAGATATATTCATTGCCGGTAGCCAGCAGCCTGAAGCTGATCAGCTCAGCGCCCAGAGAGTTAATGACCGCCTCGGCTTCCCCGCTGCGCAGTATAGTGTTCATGTGTTAAATCCCCTTCCATCCTCATTGTGGTGTTCATCGTGTTTTTACTTCGTGGCAGCTCATATTCTACCAAACTCTTCCGCTGTGTTCTAACAGAACGTGAATATTTCCCGAAAAACATTATTACAGACTGTACAGTGACTAAAAATGCCATTGGTATAACATATAGAGAAAGCAATAATACCATGATCGTCAGAAGCGGAGGGGAATATAACATGCAAATGCAGCAGCTATTGGTAAATGGCGAGAGGCTGAGGAATACCATTGAAGCCTTTGCGGATTTTGGGCGCACAGATCAGAACGGGGTAACGCGGCTGTCGCTGTCAGAGCAGGATGTGCTGGTGCGTAATTATTTCCGTTCCTGCTGTGAAGAGCTGGGCATGACAGTAAAGACCGATGACATGGGCAATATGTATGCCACGCTTGCCGGCAGGGAGTCCGGCCCGCCTGTAGTCATCGGCTCCCATCTGGATACAGTGAAGAAGGGCGGCAGATTCGACGGGGTACTGGGCGTAATCGCCGGGCTCGAGGTGGCAAGAACACTGGTTGACCACGGTATTACCCCGCGCCTGCCGGTAACGGTAATGAACTTTACCAATGAGGAAGGAGCGCGCTTTGAGCCTTCGATGATGGCCTCCGGCGTACTGTCGGGCAAATTCGACAAGGCAGCTATGCTGCAGAAAAAGGACCCGGAAGGGACGACCTTTGAACAGGCGCTGCTTGCCAGCGGCTATGCCGGAGAGGCAGAGAACCGGATTACAGAGGCGGCGGCTTATCTGGAGCTGCATATTGAGCAGGGACCGGTGCTTGAGCGTGAGCAGCTCACAATCGGGCTGGTGGACTGTGTAGTCGGCATGGCCTGCTACGAGATTGAAGTGACGGGCGAATCAGACCACGCCGGAACGACGCCGATGGAGATGCGCAAGGATGCGCTGTTCGCGGCTGCCGATATTATTACTGAACTGCGGGCGAAGCTGGGCAAGCTTGATTCCGGACTGGTATATACGATGGGGCGGATGAATGTGCTGCCGAATATTCACACCGTTATCCCGAACAAGGTGATTTTTACGGTGGAAGCGCGGCATAAGGATATGGACATCGTCCGTGAAGTAGAGGCAATCATTAACGGCCTGCCGGAAGAGCTGCTGGAATGTACGGTTCATACAAGTAAGCTCTGGGGGCGCGATACAGTCTGGTTCGATCCGCATATTTGCGGTCTTGTGGAGCAGGCAGCGGTCACACTGGGTTATTCCCGCCGGACAATAGCCAGCGGAGCAGGCCATGATGCCCAGTTCGTAGCCGGATTCCTCCCGTCGGCAATGATCTTTGTGCCCAGCGTAAACGGCAAAAGCCATTGTGAAGAAGAGCTTACCTCCTATGCGGATTGTGAAAAGGGTGTAAATGTCGTTCTGGAAACCGTGCTGTCGGTGCTGAGGGGCTAATAGTGTCATTAAACATAACGTCTGAGGAAATATAGAGGGGAGGGCACCGGCTGCGGTGTCCTTTTTCATGTGCCGGATAGCCTGAATTGACCGGATTTATCTCATTGTGTAAAAACACAATCATGGCAGATAATGTTTTTCTTTTTACCCAAAATGCTATAGAGAATCGTATGTTATGATTCTTTACATAAGAGAAACACATAAGACGGGAGCGATTAACAATGATTATTGGCGTACCTAAAGAGATCAAGAATAACGAGAACCGTGTAGCAATTACCCCGGCGGGTGTTGTCAGCCTGGCAGCTGAAGGACATAAAGTGCTGGTGGAAGCCGGAGCCGGAGACGGCAGCGGATTCCCGAATGAAGAATATGCCGCAGCCGGTGCCGAGCTCATTGCTGACGCCGCTGCTGTATGGGCTGCTGCTGAGATGGTCATGAAGGTTAAGGAGCCGCTGGAAAGTGAATACGGCTACTTCCGTCCGGGCCTGATCCTGTTCACTTATCTCCACCTTGCACCAGAGCCTGCACTTGCCGCAGCACTGAAAGATAAAGGGGTATTCGCTATCGGCTACGAAACGGTTGTAGACGGCCGCACACTGCCGCTGCTTACACCGATGAGTGAAGTGGCCGGACGGATGTCTGTGCAGCTCGGTGCCCAATTTCTGCAAAAAAACTACGGCGGACAAGGCATTCTGCTCTCCGGCGTTCCCGGCGTCAGCAGAGGCAAGGTCAGTATTATCGGCGGCGGTGTTGTCGGCACAAACGCAGCAAAAATGGCGATTGGCCTTGGTGCAGAAGTAACCATTATCGACCTGAGCGCAGACAGACTGCGCCAGCTGGATGATATTTTTGGCTCACAGATCAGCACACTGATCTCTAACCCGTATAACATTGCCAAAGCTGTCGCGGAAGCTGATCTGCTGGTGGGTGCGGTGCTAATTCCGGGTGCCAAAGCACCTAAGCTTGTAACGGAGGAGATGGTCAAAGCGATGAAGCCGGGCTCCGTCATCGTCGACGTGGCGATCGACCAGGGCGGCATCGTCGAAACGATTGACCGTGTAACCACCCATGATAATCCGGTATTTGAGAAGCACGGCGTCCTGCACTATTCCGTAGCCAATATGCCGGGAGCTGTAGCCAAAACCTCGACCATTGCATTAACCAACGTAACCGTTCCTTATGCACTGCAAATAGCGAATAAGGGTGTATTCCAGGCTATCGAGGACAACGCCGGACTGAAGAGCGGTGTCAACGTAGCTAACGGAAAAATCACCTGCCAGGCCGTGGCCGAAGCTCTTGGGGAAGAGTGCTTCACGGTAGAGAAAGCAGTAGAGCAGGAGTTCACTCTGATCTAAGAGGGGTTCAGCCTGAGGATAGAGAGAGAAGCAAGGCATACAGGAACTATAGAGAGCAGAGGGGTAACACTCTTTGGCCCGGCGGGTATCCTCCGGGTTTTTTCTATGCGGAAATACTGGCTTTCAGCAGAGGGCGAACAGCATTTTTTACAAATAACCCCTTGTCATGTTAGGTTTTCTTGCATAATTATATAGCCAGCACCAAATCTGAGTAATATAATGTAAACACTTATACGTTAAAGATTCGGATTCTTCAGGCTGAGGTGGGTACATTGACAGAAGCAGGTCCAACGTTTGACCGTTTTTTTGACAGTATGGAATCCCTGGCGGATACCATCAGCGAATCGCTGCAGTCCCAGGTGACAATAGAGGACAGTAACCACCATGTTATCGGCTACAGCTCCCATCAGTTTGAGAGTGATCCGGCGCGCATCTCCACAATCATCGGCAAACGGGTGCCTAATACAGTTATCATCGGACTCCGTAAAAAGGGCATTATGCACCAGCTGGAGAACACAGCCCGCCCGATCCGCATTCCGGCGGTAATGGAGGTGGGGCTTGGACCGCGTCTGGCCATGTGCATCAAGCATCAGCAGGAGATTCTGGGCTACATCTGGGTGGTGGACCGGGGAAATCTGGCTGAGGGCTATGCTGAGGGGATTGTCGAGAAGGCTGCGGGGATCGCCGGACGTTATCTGCTGAAGCAGCGCGGCTGGAAAAACAGGCAGGACAAAGCGTTTGAGGATTTCTTCTGGAAGCTGCTCACCTCGCATTATGACAATGAGCCCCGTATCCGCCAGGAAGCGGAGGCCTGGTCCATTCTGCTGCCGGAAAGCTATTACATTGGGGTTATTGAGAGCGACAAGGTAATGGATGAGCATTTTCTGCTGTGTCTGCGGCAGACGATGGATGCTTATCCCGGGCAGCGTCTGCTGTTTATGACAGCTGAGCATAACCGCCTGATCCTGCTGTTCTCGTTTGTGTATCCGCTGGAGGGGACGGGGGTTCTAGCCTCGTTCGTGCACAAGCTGCTTACAGACATGAGCCGGAGTGAGAATTGTGTGCTTACTGCCGGATGCAGTCCGGGGTACAGGGAATACACTTCAGCCGCTATGGCTTACCGTGAAGCGCTGTCCGTGCTGGAGATCAAAAAGCTGCTGCCCTACCATGCCCGCAGCCTGCTGCTCTATGATGAAATCGGGTTCTGGGCATATGTTCCGGCTATTATCGAACAGAAACGCAGCCGGCCGCGGCGCAGTGCATTGCTTGAGCGGGTTAAGCTGCATGACCGTGAGCACAAAAGCGATTTTCTCAAGACGCTTGCAGTCTACCTGACACTGGACGGAAACCTGAAGGAATCGGCAGCCTTTCTGCACATTCATACCAACACTCTGATGTACAGGCTCAACCGGATCGCAGAAATTACCGGCAGAAGCCTGAAGGAGACCGATTACCGGACCTCCATCTATCTGGACATCCTTACCGAGGAGACGATGCAGCTGAACAGCTGGTTTCAGGAGCGGGGCGGCAGCACGGGTTCTATTCCATCCTAATCATGCACAGGTGAAAGTCCGGCCCCGGAAGGGGACCGGACTTTTTTGGAATGTGACAGAAAGTGTGCACCAACTAAAGACCCGACACGTACAATAACCTATATTTTGTAAAGGAATCAGGAAAGGGGCTGACAGAATGGGATTCGGCTATGGCTCACCCGGAGGCTCGGATTTTGAGCAGAGGATGCGGGGGGAGATACTGGCGGCGGCGATGCTGATGAATGCAGGCGGAACCGATTTTTCCGATTTTAAAAATTCCCGCTGCAATCCGAAGTATTGGAACCGTACAGCAAGCGGCGGATTCGAGCTGAGACAGGGAGTGCGCCCTTCGGCGGCGGTTAATGATATTTTTGTGAATGGTCAGCTGTATGCATTTGAATGTGCAATGGCGATGGTGATGATTCTCTATAAAGCGACGATAGCCTCAATCGGTGCGGACGCGTTTGACCGCTATTTTACGGACCTCTTCCTGTGGGACTGGAATTACGACAGCAATCTGCAGATGATTACCACCTTTAATAAGTTCGAGATGCAGCCGGGGGACGTGGTGTATTTCAAAAACCCGGATCATGATCCGGAGCTGCCGGAATGGCAGGGGGAAAATGCGATTATGCTGGGGGCAGACCAGTACTACGGACACGGACTCGGCATTAAGAGTGCCGAAGAAATGATAGCTTCCCTTAACAGGAAAAGGGTTCCGGGCAGCAGGACGTCTGCATACTTGACCGATGAGGCGCTGCATCCCAATTTTGCCTATATCAGCGGGCTTGCGGCGAGAGGCGGCGTACCGGCGATAAGGGGAAATAGCGGTAAAAATGCTATCTTTTCGAGGATTGGTGTACGCACCTATATTTATAAGTAACAGCGGCCGGCAGGGTACTGGGCTAAAGAAAGCGATAATTGTATGTATAAAGGAGGACTGTTCTTAGGCTACCCGGCTGAGACAGTCTTTTTTTGGCTGGGGTCAGCCCGATTTGCATGATAAACAGCAGAGAAGTCCACACCAAAGGGAACTGCCGGAATATTACTATATAAATCACTCAGCCGTCTGCCGGTCAAATCGTCCAAGCTATAGATGATTTGGAGGATGCTTACACACAGAGGCCGAGGATGGGAGAAGTAGCTGGGACTAAGGCGGCGGTAAATCCCTATTCTGCGGACGAAGCCGTTGTATTACTGTGTCAGGAATCGTAAAGATTCATAATCTGAAGCTAAGGGAAGTGGTGATGGAATGAGCTTTTTATCAACGGGGCCGATTGAAAATAATCCGGTCGGCGGGGTAAGACCGACTCAGCAGGTGACCATACGAATAGATAACCGGAGCGATACTACCTCATCTACAGTGTCGCTTCAGGGTTATTACATGAGCGGCGGAACGAGAGTGCTATATGTCAGTGAAGCTCTCAACATTGCGGCCAATCAGGTAATCACTGTTAATTATTTTGCCGATCTGGATGCATTTGAGTTCACCTTTACTACTTCTGCTGCGCCTCCGGCAATTGATCCGGTACAGATTTCGTTATGGGGAAAAAGCAGTACAGGCCAGCTGGTAACCGCCCACCGGCTTGTATCCGCTGAACTGCTCGGAGAGATCGTAGGGGTTACCGGTGCAACCGGCGCGACTGGATTGCCTGGAGCCGCAGGTGCAACCGGCGCAACAGGGGCAACGGGAGCTGGAGTGGCTGGGGCAACAGGGGCAACCGGGGTGACCGGCGGGACTGGAGCTACAGGTGCAACCGGCGCAACGGGAGCAACGGGAGCTGGAGTGACTGGGGCAACAGGAGCGACCGGGGTGACCGGTGAGACTGGAGCGGCAGGTGTAACGGGTGCAACCGGGGCAACGGGAGCTGGAGTGACTGGTGCAACAGGAGCAACCGGGGAGACTGGTGGGACTGGAGCTACAGGTGTAACGGGTGCAACCGGAGCCGGAGTGACTGGTGCAACAGGAGCAACCGGGGTGACCGGTGAGACTGGAGCGGCAGGTGTAACGGGAGCAACTGGGGCAACGGGAGCTGGAGTGACTGGGGCAACAGGAGCAACCGGGGAGACTGGTGGGACTGGAGCTACAGGTGTAACCGGCGCAACCGGGGCAACGGGAGCTGGAGTGACTGGGGCAACAGGAGCAACCGGGGTGACTGGCGGGACTGGAGCTACAGGTGTAACGGGAGCAACGGGAGCTGGAGTGACTGGGGCAACCGGGGCAACCGGGGTGACTGGTGAGACTGGAGCTACAGGTGTAACGGGAGCAACGGGAGCTGGAGTGGCTGGGGCAACAGGAGCAACAGGAGCAACCGGGGAGACTGGTGGGACTGGAGCTACAGGTATAACCGGCGCAACCGGGGCAACGGGAGCTGGAGTGACTGGGGCAACAGGAGCAACCGGGGTGACCGGTGAGACTGGAGCTACAGGTGTAACCGGCGCAACTGGGGCAACGGGAGCTGGAGTGACTGGGGCAACAGGAGCAACCGGGGTGACCGGTGAGACTGGAGCGGCAGGTGTAACGGGAGCAACTGGGGCAACGGGAGCAGGAGTGACTGGGGCAACCGGAGCAACGGGAGTGACCGGTGGGACTGGAGCTACAGGTGTAACGGGAGCAACTGGGGCAACGGGAGCTGGAGTGACTGGAGCTACAGGTGTAACCGGCGCAACGGGAGCAACGGGAGCAACGGGAGCTGGAGTGACTGGAGCAACAGGAGCAACCGGGGAGACTGGCGGGACTGGAGCTACAGGAGTAACCGGCGGAACCGGAGCGACTGGTGTGACCGGGGTGGCTGGTGCAACAGGTGTAACAGGTGTAACCGGAGCGACTGGAGCGACTGGTGCAACCGGCGTGACTGGTGAGACTGGAGCGACTGGTGTAACGGGAGCAACGGGAGCTGGGGTGACTGGTGCAACAGGTGTAACTGGAGCTACAGGTGTAACGGGAGCAACGGGAGCTGGAGTGACTGGGGCAACAGGAGCAACAGGAGCAACCGGGGTGACTGGTGAGACTGGAGCTACAGGAGTAACGGGAGCAACCGGTGTTGGTGTAACCGGAGCAACCGGTGTGACTGGGATAACGGGTGTGACCGGCGCAACGGGAGCCGGAGTTGCTACAGAAGGGTTTTCGGCATTCCTGCCAGCGTTAGCAACATCTGCAAGCACTCAGCTTACCGGCTGGACGGTCACTACGCCTTACTATGACAGTGCCACTTTCAATGAGGCTACTGGTAACTATACAGTTCCTGTGACAGGCCGTTACTCCTTTGAAGCGACCCTTAACTATGAAACCACTGCAGCTATTACAGTATCATTAGGTGCAGGAACGAACCCGGCTTTTGTTATCCGGAGAACTTCACCGACAACTACCGACCTTGTAAGCGGACTGTTCCCGCTGCTTAACGTTAACGTTGCACTCATACTGACGCTTAGAACGATTTTAGGAAACGGCACCGTAACCCTGACTGGGGATTTCGATCTTAATGCCGGCGATGTAATCGGGCTGTTCTATGTGGCTGACGGTTTGACAGTACCGCTGAACCTTGGCGGCAGCTCCTCGGGCAGTGTCTGGTCGGCTGTCCGTCTGACTTAATGCTCTGTGTGTAGCACAGGTATACTACAGGCAAAAAAAGAAGCCGGTTCCCGGGGTAATCCCGGGCCGGCTCTTTAAACTTTTTATGCGGAAAGGCTAGTGTGACAGCTCTACAAAATCATTGCGGAACCGCTCATAATCAGTTGCTCTGCATTCCAGCCGCAGCCGTGTACCCTGCTCTTCGTAGCTGACCTCCTGAACATGGGCGTGTTCGTTAAAATAAGAAACGATGCTCCCGCGGTCAAACGGCACAAGTATTTCACACTGGATATAATCGTTGAACACATGTGAACGAATCAGCCCCGTAAGCTCGGGAATTCCGCTGCTCTGCCTGGCAGAGACTGTAACCGAGTCGCCTTCGACAGCCGGGTAGGCACGGTCAGTCAGATCCGACTTATTGTAAGCATACACTGTAGGAATACCGTCAGCCCCCAGCGCTTTCAACGTTTCTGAAGTTACTGCCATATGCTGCTCATGCTGCGGATCAGAGGCATCTACGACATGAATCAGCAGGTCCGCTTCGGTTACTTCCTCCAGTGTAGAGCGGAACGCCTTGACCAGATGATGGGGCAGCTGGCTGACGAAGCCTACGGTATCTGTTAAGAGAAAGGTTTTGTGGTCCGGCAGCTTAATGCTGCGGACGGATGTCTCCAGCGTTGCGAACAGCATATTCTTGGCGAACACCTGTTTATTCGAGCCTGGATGATAAGTCTCAACCATTGCATTCAGCAGGCTGGACTTGCCTGCGTTGGTATAGCCGACAAGACAAACCACAGGAACTTCATTCTTATGACGCTGTCTCCGCTGAATCTGGCGCCGTTCCACCTGACCCTGCAGCTCGGCCTGCAATGCCGTGATCCGCTCTTCAATTCTTCTGCGGTCCAGCTCAAGCTTCGTTTCACCGGCACCTCTGTTTTTGAGGCCTGATCCGCCCCCCTGGCGGCCGAGTGATTCCCGCATTCCGGTCAGACGGGGCAGCATATACTGAAGCTGAGCGACTTCAACCTGAAGCTGGGCCTCTTTTGTTTTGGCGCGGTCGGCAAAGATATTCAGAATCAGAATTGTCCGGTCAATGACCTGACGGTCCAGGGAGGACTCCAGGTTGCGGATTTGTGAAGGAGTCAGCTCATCATTAAAAATGATCAGGGTATCCTCATCCTCCACCAGCATGGACAGCTCCTGGATTTTACCTGTACCCAGATAATGGGAAGGGTTAATCCGGCTGGCCTTCTGGCTCAGCTCCCCGGTAACTGTGATATTGCAGGCAGCCGCCAGATTGCGCAGCTCCTCCATGGAATAGGTGAAATTCGTTTCGTTTTGCAGCTGTACCCCAACAATAATCGCTTTCTGCTGAGTGGTTTCCATATATTCATCAACCTCCTGAGATTTGAAAAAAAATATAGTATACGGGCTAACGGCGGGAGATTGCGGTCCAGACAGACATAAAAAAGCACAGGCGTTATCTGCCTGTGCTTGCAATAGAGGTAACAGAATAGGCTGGAGGTAACATGCGGTGTACGCACGTTACCTTACAGCAGGTATAATTCACAGCTGAGATGCCCCCGTTCAGCCGGACGTATGCCAGCGAAAACGGAATTCCCGAAGCCTCATCGAAGATAAGAATTCATTGCTATGAATAATACAATTTCTAAAGGCTTAGCGGATTTATACCGGAACACCGGTCCGCCTGTCAAGCTGCGGGTTGCCTTTAAAAATGGATAGACCTATCCTGAGACCTCTGCACATGGGCAGAACTTTAGCGCTATTCATATCTGATTAGCCGCGCAAAGTACGAATCCGGATAAAATCTATCACATTCATTTGCAACCCTCCGTTCCTAAAAGTTGAGTTAATCTTAGCACATCCGTTATTTTCTGGCAAACGGGTTCCCTGAGCTATGCCGAATCCAGAAACTTCTAAACTTGTATGCATACAATATAGGATGTGAGTTACTTGGAGAGGAGGAGGCGAAATGCCTGTATTAACTTCGAATACACTGACGAGCAATGCCACACCGGGTTTCGGGCCCATAAGCCAGGCAGTTGTTAAGGTCGTTAACAACGGGACGTCCCGGGCCGTGGTGTATCTGACCGGACTGAACAACGATGTGAGCCCGGAAACTATGTTTGTTCAGGAGCTGTTTGAGCTGGATTACCAGGAAGTGATCAGCAGAACCTACAATATTGAGCATGACTTCTTTCAGTTCAATGTAGTCTATTCCCAGGAGAATCTGCGTGTTCAGATTTTTCTTGTCGACAGCGCGGGGATCTATTCCCCAGTTAAAATGCAGCAGCTGGCCGTAAGCCGGATTACTTCGGAGTTCCGCGACAATATCACCCTGACAGCAGCCGGCTTTGCGGCTATCAGCTTCCGCAGAAACGGGGCGCTTGCGATACCTGAAGCGGTAGCGGCTGAGCTGCGGGCAGACAGTCTGGAGATCCTCGCATCAACACCGGTTCGCTATCAGCTGATAGCTGGCGGTACGCTCAACGGCAGCTTTGTTAATTTTCCGACACCGACAACGGCAATTCCGTCAAACGAAACTGCGCTGCAGGTTAATTACACGTGTACGACGGTAACGGGAGGGAAGGTCATTACGCAGGGCCTTGGATCAGGCATTGCCGGAGCTTATCAGAATATTGCGGTGAGTCTGCTAAACCAGCAGCTGGTGTACGATCTGCAGGAGGAGCCGATTACGCTCGTAATCAGCTCGCTTGCCGGCGAGGATAGTGTGGCTGCAACGTTTCGAATGTCGGAGCAGTGGTGAGGCCAACGTATTTCTAGCCCCTGATTTCCCGGGAAACGGTATGGAAATCCAGGAAGCCAGGGTGATATTCACCGTTAATTTAAAGCGAATACTGAAACGGATGGAGTAAACGAAAGCCAATAATAACAAGAAAAAGACGACGTCCATTCGGAAGAAACGAGTGGACGCCGTTTTTTTTGAGATATGATTGTGGCTTTACCAGAAAAGGTCAGTTTATCAGTGGCCTTCTGCTACGGGCCGTTCTTGTATAATATCCGGACTGGACTTATGCCCCGGAGTGCCGGAGCCTCGCTGAATAAGCTAAGTGGTGATTCTCCATCTATTTCTCAGGCCTCTCACAGGTAGAGGACTATTAGTTAGAGAAATACCACCTAATCCTTAAAAAGGATCAGATATGATGAATTTAAGTGGCGGAAATCCAACTAAGTGCGGCGGAACTCCACCTGTGGAAAAACTCAGCCTGCCCATTCCCGCCGCAGCGTGAACAGATCCTTCAGCGCATCATTGTTAAGCTCGGTAATCCAGTTCTCGGAGCCGGAGATGACATCATCGCTTAGCTGCTGCTTGCTCTCCAGCATCTCGTCAATCCGTTCCTCCAGTGTACCAAGCGAGATAAATTTGTGTACCTGAACATCCTTGGTCTGGCCCATCCGGTAGGCACGGTCGGTGGCCTGGTTCTCTACAGCCGGATTCCACCAGCGGTCGAAGTGGAACACATGGTTGGCCGCCGTCAGGTTAAGGCCTACGCCGCCTGCCTTGAGCGAGAGAATGAACACATTCGGCTGCTCAGCCGCCTGCGGAGCCCCCTCGGGAGGCGCCGGGGTCTGGAACAGCTCAATCATGCGGTCGCGGGCCTGCTTGGAAGTGCTGCCGTTCAAGTACAGCACCGGTTCCTTCAGCTCCTGGCTGAGCACAGACTGGAGCATCTGGCCCATGCCGACATACTGGGTGAAGATCAGGCAGCGCTCATTCTCTTCGCGCAGCTCACGCACCATTGCGAGCAGCCGTTCCAGCTTGGCAGAGCGCTCAATCAGAGATGCGGCGGCTCCAGCTTCGCTGTCCGAATCAGGCAGCGCCTCCTTCGTCAGCAGCACCGGATGATCGCAGAGCTGCTTGAGGCTGGTCAGTGCTGCAAGGATGGCTCCCTTGCGCTCAATCCCCTCCAGCTTGCTCATCTTCTCCAGCAGCCCGGTTACGTTCTGGTCGTACAGGGCTGCTTGCTCTGCCGTCAGATTGACGTAGGTTTTCATTTCATTTTTGTCCGGAAGATCCAGCTGGATGCTAGGGTCTTTCTTTTTGCGCCGCAGCATGAACGGCTTCACCAGCTTCTGGAGATCGGCTGTCCGCTCAGGATTCCGCTCCTTTTCAATCGCGTTTGCGAACCGGTCCTGGAAGGACTTGGCGCTGCCCAGGTACCCCGGTGTAATGAAATCGTAGATGGACCACAGCTCGGACAGCCGGTTCTCAATCGGCGTACCCGTCAGGGCAATCCGGTGCAGCGCCGGGAAGCTGCGTACTGCGGCAGACTGCTTGGTTCCTGCGTTCTTGATGTTCTGCGCTTCATCCAGGCATACTGCAGCCCAGGTGAACTGCTGCAGCAGCTCCTGGTCAAGCGCAGCTGTAGCATACGAAGTCAGGACGACATCCGCCTGCGAGGCTGCGCCGTAGAAATATCCGGCATTCAGCCGCCGGCTGCCGTAATGCAGCATAACGTTCAGGGATGGGGCGAAGCGCTGCAGCTCCTTCTGCCAGTTGCCGAGCACGGAGGTAGGGCAGATAATCAGCGCCGGCCAGTCCGGCGGATCAGTCTGCGGCACGGCAGCCTCCAGATCGGCGGCAAGCTCCTTCATGTGCAGCAGATAGGAGATCAGCTGCACGGTTTTGCCGAGGCCCATGTCATCGGCCAGTACGGCCCCAAGCCCGAAGCGGCGCAGGAATGCCAGCCAGGCGAAGCCCTCATGCTGGTAGCTGCGCAGCTCAGCCCGCAGGGCGGCCGGCACGGGCGGGCGCGGCCACTGGGAGCGCTGTCCGAGCTGTCCGATCAGCTGAACCAGCTGCTCGTTCAGCTCCACCTCCAGCCGGACGAGCGCCGCCTGCTGCTCGGCCTCTGCCGCCGCAGCTTCCGCGCCGCCGTCCTCCTCGCCGCTGCCCAGCAGGTGCAGCTGCAGCACATCCTGGAAGGACAGGCCCCGCGACTTGTCCATCCCGGCCATGGCCCGCTGAATCTGGGCCAGCAGGGCGGGGTCAAGCGGAATCCACTTGCCCCGGAACTGCACAAGCCGCTCGCCGCGCGCGACCAGCTCGGCGAACTCCGTCTCCGAGAGGTCGGCGTCGCCGATCGAGATGCGCCAGTCGAAGTCGACCAGCGCATCCAGCCCGAACAGCGACCTGCCGCCCCCGCGGCTGGCCTCGCCGGAGCTGATTCTGGCGCGCAGGCGCGGCTTCCGGCGGCTGGCGGCCTCCCACCACGCCGGCAGCAGCACCTGCCAGCCGGCTTCCAGCAGCAGCCGGCTGTCCTGGTTCAGGAACCGCCACGCGAGCTCATCGCTCAGCGGTTCACCCAGCACATCGTCCCCGTGGCCGATGTGCCCGCCGGGCAGGCTCTCGCGCAGCCGCGAGAGCCACCCGGATGCCCGCTCGCGGACGAATTCCGTCCACGATGCGGGCCACTTGCCGTGCGGCTCACCGTCCGTAGTGAGCCGCAGCGGCACAAGCGCGGATTCATCGCGCTTGTCCTGCAGAAGGAGCCGGAGCCGCCAGTAAGGCGACTCCTCATCCGGCTCAAGCAGCTGCAGCGCCGGCCGGAACGGCGCAGTGTCCGCCTTCCAGCCGATCGACATCAGCCAGCTCTCCTCATCCAGGCCGGTCGCGGCTGCGCCGCCGCTGAACAGCAGCGGGAATTCGCTGCGCAGGTCGCCGGCTTCGGCTTCCGTGCTGTAATAGCGCTGGAAGACTGCTGCCGAGAAGGCGGCGCCCAGACCCGCTGCAAGGCCCGTCCGTCCGGACAGTCCCTGCAGTGCAGCGGCGAGTCCGCTATCTCCTTCGGCCATCTGCTGCATAGCGTGCTTGTCCCATTGCCACTGCAGCTGGCCTTCGCGGTAAGCGGCGAAGGCTGGCATATACCGCTTCTCTGCCAGCAGATCCGAGACGGCAGGGGCCAGCCCGCTCAGCAGGGCGGCATCACCCTGCCAGCTCCAGCCTATATGTCCCAGCAGCTGCTGCTGCGCGAAGAACGGGACAACCTGCTCAGCAGGCAGCACGACCAGATCTACGCCGTCTGCATTCTGCAGAGTCAGCTCGGTTCCGTAGAAGGACTCTTCATGCCAGGCGAACAGGAGCTGCTTCAGCTGGACGCCGGGAACATAGTCATTCCTGTCATCGACGGCATAGATCAGGGCATCGCCGTACTGGGTCAAGGCCAGCTGGACCGTTAGATTACGTATAGATTTGCTCATGGGATCAGCTTTCCTTTCCGCAGCTCTTCCTGCAGCGCGCGCAGCCTGCTGTTCCGGGAGGTGAAGGCGTCCATGAATTCCTCCCAGCGGTCATCGCGCTTAAGTTTTTTATACAGCTTAGCCAGCCGTTTGATCAGCTTGACCGCAGATTTATAGCTGTGCCTGTTTTTCTCCAGCACGAACCGCTCCACAGCCTGATGATAGAACGGCAGCAGCAGCTCAGGCGCATTCTTCTCCAGCGGCTGAAGGTCTGTGACGCGGAAGTCGGCAGGGATTTTGCCGGAAGCGAGCTGGTAATCCATCCATTCCCGCCACTTGCCGTACTGCAGCAGCAGCTCCTCATAGATCTCAGACGAGAGGGGCAGCATGCCGGACAGTGTATCCCACATAAGCGGCTCACTTTCCGGTAACTGGCGGACAGCATCCATCCAGTAGCGGGCGTAATCACTCAGATTGTATAACCGGCTTGTCAGCAGGGGGCCGATCTCGGCCAGCCAAGCTGTAAGACGGGACCAGTGCCCTGCCTGGCTGAGCGGGACAAAGAAGCTCAGCAGCTCATCCGGGTGGACACCGGGCCGCTCCGAGGCTTGGCGGAGCTGCTCCCAGGCTGCCTGGTCGTCGCCCAGCAGGAAATACATCCGGCCTTTAGCCAGCAGCAGCGCCTGCCGGGAATGAGCGGCTTTAAGCCCGATTTCTGTCTGCTGAAGGGTCTCCAGCTCCTCCGAAAAAAGCGCATTGCCGTCTGCAGAGGGCACAATCCAGTGCCTCCAGAGCAGATCATAGCAGGCGGAGAGATGCGGCTGGTCCCTTGAACGGTCCCGCGTCTCCTCCAGCATGGCCTGGCGCAGATGGGATACGGTATCCAGCACCCGGGGCCATTCTCCGGGCTCTGTCTCCAGCGGCAGCGGCTGCTGGAGGAGCGAGAATATATCAGTCCGCAGCTCAGAAAGGGCAATGGCGGTATAATAGCCGAGCGAGTAACCCAGCGCAGCGCTGGCTGCTCCGGGCAGAACAGGCTGCAGCAGCTTTTCCAGAATGAAGAGGCGGGTATGCAGCCTGAAGAGCCTGTCCGCAGCGGGAGAGAGCCCGGTCTTGGCTTCATCAATGGTACTCAGTGCCCGGCTGGTATACTGGGGATTCCGCACTGTATGATCCAGCGGGGCTGCAAGCAACTGCATATACTCATGCCACTGGGCTACAGTTGCTTCGGGAATCAGCCCGCTGAGCTTTTTCAGCAGGGCGCTGCGGTTTCCTTTATCCGCCGGATCAGGGGAAGCGGCTTTGGGGCGGTTAGCCGTCGCCTTGGCATTCGCAAGGAGCGCCACTGACCGCCCTTGAGCATGTGCATAGTGCATGAGCACTGCAGCCATATGCTTGCAGGGTCCGTCTACCGGACAATCGCAATAGCTGCGGGAGAATTGATCCAGACTGATATAGACGTGGTAGGCCTCTCTGCCTTCAACCAGCGCCCGCATCTTCCGGGGTTCGCTGATGGAGAAAGTCTCAACGCGGTTTTGTTTGAAATATTGAAACCCCCGCTTTAGGGTCAGATCATCGAAATAATAGGCCGTATCTGAAATAAGCTTGTCCCATTCGGCCTGGTCCAGCACATAGTTTGGCTGCATCGCAATAAGTCTCCTGTGGGTAAAAAGTTTTGTTCGAAAATAAGAAAAGAGCTGTTCCCCCCATTATAGCATCTATATAAGTGTTGCCTGTTATCTTTCACTTTCGTGACAATTTTAAATAAAATTTAAAAAAAGTCTGCCCGATATGACATGCCCCACATTGCCGCAGAGTCATCCATGCTACTCTAAGGGTCTGAAACTCTAGGGAACTGGCGGAAGGATGGAGCTGTAACCATGCTGCGATTTAAAATGAAGTATCTGCTGAACAACAAACAGAACCGGCTGATTCTGTTTCTGACCATAAGTGTCTCGTTATGCATTACACTGATTGGCCTCTTTTCCTACAGGGAGTACCGGCAGGCGCTCGATACGGAGCTGAACACGCCGAATGTCGAGCTGCTTCAGATTAACCTGGATGTGACGAACCGGGCGTTCCGCGAGGCGGATAACAAGGCGGTTGACCTCACCTTTAACCCGGCGGTGCTTGCGTTCCTGTCTGCTGATGCGGACCAGGCGGAGGAAGCGGCCGAACAGCCGCAGAATGTGCTGAAAGCGCTGGTGTCCGAGCCGGACATCCGGGATATAAGCGTCGTAAGCTTTCTTGGCCGGTCCGTCATCTCAAGCCGGTACGGCTACAGGGCTGCCTGGGAGGAAGCGCCGGAGCATGACTGGAGCGGGTGGCTGGAGGAGATTAAAGAGAAGCCGCTTCTGATCAAAAGAAGGCTGTACACCGGTGCCGATGCGGGGCTTGGCAATACGGAGCTGCTCTCGCTGGCCCGGCCGGTGGTCCAGAACGGTACTGTTACCGGGGCGGTGCTGATCGACCTCGATTACGATACGCTTTTCTCCAAAATGTACACTCATTTGTCCAGCTATCAGTTTGTATACAATCTGGAGGGGGAGCTGATCTATCCGAAGCTCAATCTGCCTTTCCCGATGGCTGAGATGAAGGATGTACTCAAAGAGATTGATGTAAGCCCGTTTGCCCATGTGCGGATGGACGGCCAGGCTTATATGGCTAACCAGGCTTTTTCCAATGTCACCGGCTGGCGCCTGGTATCACTGGTCCCGATGGAGCAGCTGCTAAAAAATGTAACAACCGCCCGCAATATGATGCTGATGCTGTCACTGATCTCGATCGCGGTCGGCTGCTCGGCAATCTATTATTATAATTTCGCCGCCTTCCGGCCGCTCAAGCGGATTAACAAGCTGCTCAGCCCGGAGCAAAAAGGGCAGGCGAACCGCAATCTGTTTGATCTGGAGCCTGTAATCGGCAAGCTGGTCGGTGATTTCCGGAGCAAATCACTGGTTGCTGACTGGAGTCTGCCGGAGCTGCGCGCCAAATTCCTCAGTGATCTGATCGCCCGGAATATGGGCAAGCAGGAGACGGAGACGAAGTGGGAGCATTATTTTGCCGGCTGGCAGCAGGGGCCTTTTGAGGTGCTGATCATTTCCATCGACCGTCATTCTGAATGGGTAGCGGCTTACACCGAAGAAGACCAGCAGCTGCTCAAATATGCGATGAACAATATGGTATCTGAGTTTTACAGCCCGTCCTGGCGGACGGTCACAGCAGCTCCGCGCAAGGACAGTCTGGTTCTGCTGCTGCAGCCGATGGAAGGGCAGGGTCCGTGCAATCTGTATGAGGATACCATGAAGCTCGCCGGGATTATCGCTGAGGTGCTGGGTATTTCCGTATCTGTAGGGATGGGTGCGGAGGCGCAGCTGATCGGTCAGGCCGCCCGCTCCTACACCGAGGCGGATATTGCGTTATCTTACCGCCTGTACGAGGGATACGGACGGGTTCATCTGTATTCCGGACTGGAGAATAGGCCGGATGAGAGCGGCGGAGCAGCCGATGATGTCTGGAAGCAGGAGGTGCTGCATGCCCTGAAAAGCTCTGACGCCGCTACCGGACACCAGTGGGTGCACAGATGGGCCGCAGATCTGCGCAAGAAGAAGCTCCAGCCGCAAAAAATAGTCCGTGTGCTGGACGATCTGCTGGAGGAGATTATGAATATTGCCGCCTCCGGAGGCTATACCCTGCCTTCCGAGCTGGCTGACTATACGTGGTACCAGGTGTCTACGCTTGATCTGGCCGATATTGAAGAGCTGCTGTGCAGTATTATCAGCCAGATGGCAAGCGTGCTGGAAGTACACCGGCAGTCCAAGGAATATCTGCTGGTACAGAATCTGATTACGTATATGGAGGACAATCTGCAGCGCAACATCGGACTGCAGGATATCGCCGCCCATGTCAATCTGGGGGTCTCCTCGGTCAGCACCATCTTTAAGGAGGAAACCGGAACCACCCTGTATGACTATCTGACTAACCTGAGAATAGAAAAAGCCTGCGGGCTGCTGCAGGGCAGCACCCTGAAGGTGGCGGAGATTGCCCAGCTTGTCGGCTACCAGAATGAGAACAGCTTTATCCGTGTCTTCCGCAAGAGCAAGTCGCTTACCCCGGGCAAATTCCGGGAGAACAGCAAATCTTCCAGACAGTATGCAGATCTTCCAAAACCGCATGGTTCCGGGGTTTCTGACGATTCAGAGTAAGATAATACGATTGCTGCCCGCCCTCTGAATGCTTTAAAGTTCTATTTGAGAAAACTTTCACAGCCTTGCATGCCGCGGCTGATGCTCATAAGAATTCAGGGGGGGAGCGCAGTAAACAGACTGAAGAAAGAGGGATAACCTTTGAAACGGACAACGAGGATTGCGATAGGATCAGCAGCTGTTCTGATAGCTGTGCTTCTCTTCATTGGAGCCCGGATGGACGGGTATAAGGACGGAGGCGGCGCCGATGCCGGCTATCCGGCTAAGCCGATTACGCTGATCGTACCGTATGCTGCCGGCGGAGGAACAGATACCACTGCACGCGCACTGGCCAAAGCGGCCGAGAAGGTGCTGGGCCAGCCCGTTATTGTACTGAACCGGACGGGCGGGGGCGGCTCTGTCGGACTGATGGAGGGTGCGAATGCTAAGGCTGACGGGTATACAGTCACTTTTTTACCTGCGGAGCTGACGATTCTGCCGCATCTGGGGCTGCTGCCGATTACTTATGAGAAGTTCAAACCGATTGCCCAGACGAATTTTGATCCTTCCGCCATTACCGTAAGAGCCGGGGCGCCATGGCAAACCGTAAATGAATTTCTCGACTTTGCGAAAGCGCATCCAGGGGAAGTGAAGATGGGGAATGCCGGAACGGGGAGTATATGGCATTTGGCTGCCGTAACATTGGAACGGGAAACCGGTGTGAAGTTTGCCCATATCCCCTTTGAAGGTGCAGGGCCGGCCGTTTCTGCCTTGATGGACGGCTTTGTCGATGCAGTGCCTGTAAGTCCTGCCGAGGTGAAGAAGGTTGTGGACGAAGGGAAGCTGCGGACGCTGGCAATCAATGCCGATAAGCGTTCAGAGGCGCTGCCGGGTGTGCCCACACTGGAGGAACAGACGGGAATCCATGTGAATTTTACCGGTACATGGAGAGGGCTTGCTGTACCGAAGGATACGCCGGATGCCGTTGCAGAGCTGCTGGCAGAGGCCTTTATTAAGGCAACAGAGGACCGCAGCTTCCGTGAAGCAATGGCGGTGAACGGGCTTGGACTGCTGGTGAAGGACGGCAAGGCATTCTCGCGGCAGCTCAAGGAAAGCAATGATTTATTCTCACGGATGATTCCGGAGCTCGGACTGAGCCGTAAGTAACTTGAAAGCGTGCTCAGACCGCAATACAGAACTGAAAGGTATGATAAATAATTATGAAAATTAAAAAGACACTCGATCGGATTCCCGGCGGCATGATGCTGGTACCGCTGTTCCTGGGGGCAATTATCCATACGGCCTTCCCGGACGCAGGCGAATACTTCGGCGGCTTCACCAAAGGGCTTATGACCGGTACTGTGCCAATTCTTGCTGTGTGGTTCTTCTGTATGGGCGCTGCGATTGATGTGCGGGCGACCGGAACGGTACTGCGCAAATCGGGAACCCTGGTATTGACCAAAATAGCTGTAGCCTGGGTTGTCGCCATCATTGCCATCCAGTTCCTGCCTGAAGGCGGCGTCAAGAACGGCTTCTTCGCCGGCCTGTCCGTGCTTGCTATCATCTCGGCGATGGATATGACCAACGGCGGCTTATATGCTTCTATTATGCAGCAGTACGGCACCAAAGAAGAATCCGGTGCATTCGTGCTGATGTCACTGGAATCCGGCCCGCTCGTAACCATGCTAATCCTCGGCAGTACCGGTGTAGCCGTATTTGAACCGCATGTATTCGTAGGTGCTGTGCTTCCGTTCCTGGTCGGCTTCCTGCTGGGCAACCTTGACCATGACCTGCGCGCTTATTTCGGCAAAGCAACACAGACCCTCATTCCGTTCTTCGGCTTCGCGCTGGGCAGCTCGATTGACCTTGGCGTCATCCTGGATACAGGTCTGCTGGGTATTCTGCTCGGTCTTACTGTTATTGTGATTACAGGTATCCCGCTGATTCTGGCTGATAAATATATTGGCGGCGGCAACGGCACCGCCGGTCTGGCTGCATCCAGTACTGCCGGAGCAGCTGTAGCGAACCCGATGCTGGTGGCTAACCTGAAGCCGGAGTTTCTGCCTGCGGCTGAGACAGCAACAGCACTTGTCGCCGCCTCCGTTATTGTGACCTCCATTCTGGTTCCGGTCATTACGGCGTACTACTCCGATTATATGAAAAAGAAGAGACCGCCGGCGGCAGAGGGGCCTAATGATCTGTCAGTACCCAAAGCTATTGTTTAATAAATTCATATAACAACAGCAATTATATATTATAAATAATAGTGTTAACCCTCCATGAGCTGGACAATCGAGCTGTGGAGGGTTCTTTTTGCACTGTCGTAATCTTGCTCTCCTGTTCCTCAAATCTGCATAAGCCGGGAGCAATCGTTTATACTGGCGGTATGAGGTGATCTTAGATGGAACAGATGTTGTTTGAGCGTATTTATGCTTCAGTGGTCAGCCGCGAGCCGACCTATGACGGTATATATTATACGGCGGTGCTCACGACGCGTATTGTGTGCCGCCCGTCCTGCCGGGCGAGAACGCCCAAGGCGGAGAATGTGGAGTTTTACCCTTCTTTGGAAAAAGCGGTCAGGGCGGGCTTCCGCCCGTGCAAGCGGTGCCGGCCCGAGGAGGGCGGTGCGCTCCGCCCGGATGCAGTGCTCGCCGCCCGGGCCGATGCTGTTATGGCGGCCCGGCTCGGAGAGAAGCTGACGCTGGCGAAGCTGGCCGAGGCGCTTACGGTCAGCCCGTTTCATCTGCAGCGCACGTACAAGCAGGTAACCGGCTGCTCACCTGCCGCGCGGCTGGATCAGCTGCGGTCAGACAAAGCGTGTGAGCTGCTGGCCCATACAGATACGCCTATCGCTGAGATCGGCAGGACGGCAGGCTTTCCGGGCGCATCGCATTTTGCCGCCTGGTTCACGCGCAAGAACGGACTGCCGCCGACGGAGTATCGTATTCAATCCAAAGGAGGGACTGCCCATGAGCGGGAGTAAGAATAGTTCAGGAGTGGTAAGGAACAGGAAGAGGGGTTCATCCGCGCAGTCTGTAACAATCAGTCACCATACCGTGAGTCTTGGAGGCAGAGCATGGACCTTGTGGGCCAGCGGTAAAGGGTTAATCCGAGTATCTTATGAACAGGATCAGGGACAGCTTCCGGCAGGCTGGCTGAATCTCCATGCCCCGGCTGCCCGGGTGGAGGAGAATGCAGATGTTTTTGCGGAGATGGGTGTGATCGGTCTGCTTGAGCATTATTTTGCAGGTGAAGCTGTCAGCTTCAGCAGTCTGCCGCTAGATCTGTGGGGAACCTCCTTTCAGCAGGATGTCTGGAATGGGCTGCTGCAGATTCCGCACGGCAGCCTGGCTACCTATAAGGAGCTGGCTGTGCAGATCGGCCGCCCGCTTGCGGTCCGCGCAGTCGGTGCGGCTAACGGGCAGAATCCGATTCCGGTTATTGTGCCGTGCCACCGGGTCATCGGGGCGAACGGTACCCTGACCGGCTACCGGGGCGGGCTTAAGCTGAAGCAGGAGCTGCTGGCGCTGGAGGGAATAACACATGTGGGGGCGAAGGGTCATGAACGATTTGCTTTTTGAGCTGCCATTGCCGGATTATTTTGACCTGAATGCCTGTCTGGCCTATATGAACCGTTCTCCGCTGGAATGTCTGTTCCGTTCGGACGGCGAGGGTGTGAACCGGCTGTTTATCGTTGAGGGAGAGCCGTGTCTGATCCGGCTGACAACGGCGGAGGAACAGCCTCGGCGTCTGCGGGTTACACTGCTGAGCGGGGCTGTTCCGGGAGCGGAGGCCATGGCCTGGCTGGTCCGCTACATTGTGGAATGGTTCGATCTGGACCGCGATCTGGCCCCGTTCTATGAGCTTGCAGGACGGGACCCGCTGCTGCAGCCGCTGGTTGTCAGCGAGCGGGGCCTGCGGATCATCGGCATTCCCGATCTGTTCGAGGCCTTGTGCTGGGCTATTCTCGGCCAGCAGGTCAATCTGGCTTTTGCCTACAGGCTCAAGCAGCGGCTCACTGCCGAATACGGGAGCTCATTAGAATACGAAGGACATACGTATTATCATTTTCCCGCACCTGAGGTTTTCCTGACGGTGACCCAGGAAGAGCTCTGCAGCCTGCAGCTGACCCGGAATAAAGCGCGGACTTTGCTTGAGGTCGCTGCCCTTATCGCCGGAGACGGTCTAAGCCGGGAGGAATTACTGTCCCTGCCTTCACCGGAGGAAGCAGAGGCGCGCCTGCTGAAGCTCCGGGGGATCGGCCCCTGGACCTCACAATATGTGCGGATGCGCTGCCTGCGCGATACCACTGCCTATCCGGCAGGCGATGTAGGGCTGCAAAATGCGGTCAAATTCCTGACCGGCATGGACCGCAAGCCTACGCCTGCAGAGCTGCTTGAGCTGGCGCTGCCCTGGAAGGGCTGGGAAGCTTACGCCACCTTTTATTTGTGGCGGGCGCTTTACTGAACAACTGTCTGCTCATCTTTTGCTAAATAGCATAGCTGCATTTGCAGAAAAAACCCGTACAGCTGCAAAGCAGCTGACGGGCCTTACAAGAGAGATTACTGCTGCCGCTTAGTGAAAATCTGAAAAGTAACGCCGAACCTGTCGGTCACCATACCGTATGCAGGACTGAAATATGCAGGCCCCAATTCAATGTCCACCTGTCCGCCTTCCTTCAGTACGTTATACAGCTGCCCGGACGTATCCGCATCACTTGTGGAAATACAGAGATTCAGCCCGTTGCCGGTCTGCCTCGTCTGCCCCGGTTCCAGATCGGCAACGAACATTGTGGTGTCACCGATACGCAGTACAGAGTGGGCGATACGCGCTTTTTCTTCATCGGATAAGGGGGCATTTTCTTGATCCGCCGGGCCTTCCCCCACAGTCTGCATAAACAGCAGCTTCGCACCAAGACTCTCCTGATAAAAAGAAATGGCTTCACGTGCTGTTCCTTCCAGCATTATAAACGGATTAACTTCTATATTCATATTTAATCGCTCCTCCGGCGGTAGATTTGCCCGTCCATCCGGGCTATGCTCTTATTGTAGGTTATAATAGTGACAACTATTGTCATGAATAAAAAGAAATGGAGCTTATGCCATGTCTAAATCCAAACGGCTGCTCGACCTGATGATGACAGTCAACCGCAAGCGGAAATTTACCGTCAGAGAGCTGGCTGATGAGTTCGGCGTGTCCACCCGGACGATTCTCAGGGATCTGCAGGAGCTGAGTGAGCTTGGGGTGCCGCTGTATTCAGAGGTAGGGCCGCACGGCGGCTATCAGGTGCTGAAGGAACGGATTTTGCCGCCGATTGCTTTTACGGAGGAGGAGGCTGTGGCGATTTTTTTTGCCAGCCATGCCCTGCGCCACTATGAATATCTCCCTTTTAAGGAAGAGTCGGTTTCTGCTCTGCATAAATTCTATAATTATATGCCCGGAGATGTGCGGGATAAGATTGATGACTTGAAAAACCGGATTGATTTCGTAATTCCGGCGCGGGAGGCAGAGTTCCCTTATTTGTCCATACTGCTGGAAGCAGCCGTGGAGCAAAAGGTACTGCTGATCGGCTATGAATCGCAGGGTGAGCGCAGGCTGCGTCCAGTCCAGCCGGTTGGCATTTATGCCGCAGGCGGGCTGTGGTATTGCCCGGCCTATTGTTTTTTGCGCCGCGGTCTGCGGGTCTTCCGCTGTGACCGGATTGATTCTGTAACCGGGGATGCTTCCGGCCTTACGCCGCTTGATCTTCGCCGGGTGCATCTGGGAAACAGGCATACATTTGAGGCAGAGGGAATGGCGGAAGGGCAGCAGGAGGGGGACGGGCTGAAGCCGGAGCCGGGAGAAGACGGGAACCGGCTCCGGCTGCGCGTGGAACTGACCGTTAAGGGAGTTCAGGCCTGTGAGGGGGAAATGTGGTCATCGTCCCTGCTTCATGTACACTCTGACGGCACTGGCAGACTGGAAGGGAATGTTCCGGATCGTGACTTGCGTTACTTCGCCGGATTCCTTATCGGCATCGGCCATGAAGCGACCGTTCAGGAGCCGGCTGAACTGGTCAAGGAGCTGAGGGCTGTGCTTGAAGAGCTGCTGGAGAAATACAGCTGAAGTCCTGCCGCAGAGCAGGAGAGAGTGTCTTTGGACAGCGAGTGCCGAATATTACGCACGGACAAGCTAGGAGCGGAAGCATGAATCCTTTAGCCAGACCTCTGCCAGCAGGCGGATACCCGCACGGATTCGATCCTCGGGAATCGCCCCGAATCCGAGAATGAACTCCGGCGGATTGTGCTCCGTCTGCTTCCACCAGGTATAGGATGCCGGGGTGACACGGATTCCGGCTAATGCAGCTGTATCTGCCAGCAGACGTGCATTACCGCAGCTGTTCAGCCGCAGCAGGAGGTGAAAGCCGGCGCCCTGGCCGCGGACTGTTGCCTGTTCTCCGAAGTACAGCTGTACGGCTTGCAGCAGAGCGTCGTGTTTCTTCTGGTAGTGCAGCCGCATCCGCCGTAAATGTCTGGCGAAATGGCCCCGCTCCATAAAATAATGCAGTGCAATCTGGTTCAGCCGCGAAGCGGAGTGCTCCAGGTACAGCTCCCTTGCGAGGCTGCGGTATACCGGAAGCAGGCTCGCCGGCAGCACCATGTAATGTATACAGAGGGCAGGGGCGACAGACTGGGCGAAGCTGCCCATATAGACCACCGGACTGTTCTCCGTGAGTCCCTGCAGGGAGGGAACCGGCCTGCCGTGATAGCGGAATTCGCCGTCATAATCATCCTCAATGATATAACTGCCTGCAGATACGGCCCAGTCCAGCAAGGCGTGGCGCTTGGCTATGGGCATAATCATTCCGCACGGAAACTGGTGGGACGGAGAGATGTATACGGCGCTTGCCCCGCTGCTGCGCAGCTTCTCTACATTCAGCCCGTCCTCCTCCAGGGGAACAGGAATAATCTCATAGCCCCCTCTGCGAAATGCGGACGGCAGCAGATGATATCCGGGGTCTTCAATGGCAAGCTGCCGGGTTCCCGGGGGCAGAATGTGACAGAGCAGCGAGGAGAGCTGATGCTGGTCGCCGCCGATAACCACCTGCTCCGGCATGCAGCGCAGCCCGCGGAACTGCCGCAGGTGGGCGGCAATGCTGCCGCGCAGGGCCGGTTCACCCTGAGGATCGCCGTATTGCAGCAGATCGGGATTAGCGAGCTGCTCCTGAAAGAGGCTGCGCCAGATTTTGTAGGGGAATAGTGAGAAATCATTTTTGGAGATATGAAAATCATAAGTGTACTGCTGCGGGTCGCGGGGTGTAATCGCTGGTAAAGCCTGGGCTGGCAGCTGCTTGTAGCATTCCGCCGGCTCTGCCGCAGCTTCTGTCCAGCCGAGTGCATGCATCGGCTGGACGCTATATCCGCTGCGCGGCCGGCTGGTGACAAACCCCTCGGAGACCAGCTGCTGGTAGGCCAGCTCAACGGGAGTGGCGCTGATATTCAGCTGCGCCGCCAGGCTGCGGATGGAGGGGAGGCGGGTGCCGGCAGGCAGAACGCCGCCAAGAATCTCTTTTTTGAAATAGTCATACAGCTGTATGTAGTACGGAAGCTTCCGGTCATCGCTCAGCATCGGGTTTATCAGCATCGGTTTCTCCCATCTGTCCTTTGGTATTTGCTTGTTTTGTATATTTTATAAGATACAGATTCGCATTACTATAGAGTTATCAATAGAGACAGGGGATGGCATTATGAGCAGGCATTCAGGTTTATTAACAGGGGAACGCGTATATCTGCGCCCGCTGAACGGGGAGGACGCCGGGCTGTATTACCATATGTTCTTTGGAGCGGAGACACGCCGGCTGACCGGAACACAGAAGCATATTACAAAGGAGCAGATTTCCGGCTATATCGACCGCAAGGCGGGTGATGACAGCAGTGTGCTGCTGCTGATTGCCCTGATAGAGAACGATGAGGTTATCGGCGATATTGCAATACAGGATATGGACCGGGGCAACCGTACCGCCAGCCTGCGTCTGGCTGTCGGTGAAGAGCGGCATCAGAATCAGGGTTACGGGCGGGAAGCGCTGCTGCTGATGCTTGATTACGGCTTCGGCATTCTCAATCTGCACAGAATCGAGCTGGAGGTATACACCTATAACAGCCGTGCTGAGCATGTCTATGAGAGTGTGGGCTTTGTGCGGGAGGGCGTGCGCCGGCAGACGCTTTTTTATAATCATGAGTACCATGATGTTGTAATGATGAGCATGCTGGAGCATGAGTACCGGGAGCGATATTTAAAATAAAGGTCAAAATAGGTCAAATAAATGGAGCGGCTAAATAAACAGCCGAAAACCATGCCGAAATGCCGGAATTTAACGGTTTTTCGGCTTTTTCGGGTTTTGATCCTGCGGTGCAGCATGATTATAATAAAGCCATAATAAAGGTCAAATAAGGTCAAAGTAAAATTAAAAAAAGTCAATGAGAGGAGAATGGAAGATGTTTGATTTGGTCCCTTTTGGAAAACGCAGAGATGATGTTTTTGGTGCAATGGCAAAGTCGTTACATGATGTATTTAATGATGAGTTTTTTGGCCCGGTGACCGGCAGTGCCCTGTCATTCCGGACAGATATCCGCGAGAGTGAGCAGGCTTATCTGATTGAGGCTGAACTGCCGGGCTTCAGCAAGGACGATATCGACATTGATTATGCCAGCCCTTACTTGACGATCAAGGCAGTGCGCAAGGAAGAGAAGAGCGGGGAGAACAGCCAGCAGCAGGTTGTACGCCGGGAGCGGCGTTATGGCGAATATGTCCGCCGTTTCTATGTGCAGGATATTAACGGGGATGACATCCGGGCCTCGCTTAAGGACGGACTGCTGATGCTAGAGGTGCCAAAACGGCAGAAAGCCGCCGGAAAGCGGATTGAAATTCAGGACCCCGGCAACTCCGGACCGCAGCTTCAGTAAGCTGTTAAGCCGGGCGGAGAGCTGAAGCAGTCCGGGGCGGCTCCGCCGGGCTTTTTATATAGCAGTCTATACAAAGGCGCATTGTAGTGGGTTTCCCGGCTATGATGCGTCTTTTATGAATAGCATAGATAGTGTGAAATGGTATGCAGAGTCTCTGAAAGGAGAGGAATCTCATGGCGGGCCAAAATTACTACGATGCGCTCGGGGTAAGCAGGCAGGCAAGCAGACAGGAAATCAAAAAAGCCTACCAGAAGCTTGCAAAGCAGTGGCATCCCGATGTGAATAAAGCCCCGGAGGCGGAGACCCGGTTCAAGGAAGCTGCGGAAGCCTACGAGGTGCTGGGCAATGAAGAGAAGCGGGCGGCATATGATGAGGAGCTGCGCTACGGGGCTGCCGGCTTCGGCTCTGCCGGCGGCTGGCGTGCAGACGGTCCGGCAACGGGCCGGCAGGCCGGCTGGGATTCAGCATTCGGGGAAGACCGGGGCAGTGCATATTCCGCTCCCGGCAGCGGGTTCGGTGAAGACGACCTGTTCGGGATGTTTTTTGGGAGCCGGGGGGCGGCGGGCCGGGCCGGCTTTGATTTTTTTGGCAGCAGCAGCGGCTTCGGCGGAGGGCCTAGTATGATGCAGGCCCAGCTGGAAATCACGCTGGAGCAGGCCTATAAGGGCGGCAATGTAAGCGTAAAGGCCGGCGGGCGGGAGGTAGCGGTCAGCATTCCGCCGCGCTCACCGGAGGGAACCGTGATCCGGGTGCCGGATGCGGCCGGCCAGGGTGAGGAGCTGCTGATCGTCTTGCAGCTCGCGCCGCATGATATTTACGGCGTTGAAGACGGGGATCTGCACGGCACGGTTGAAATAGCGCCATGGCAGGCGGTGCTTGGCGGCGAAGCCAGGGTACCGTTGCCTGACGGCAGCAGCATTAAGCTGAAGATCCCGGCCGGAACAGCAGGCGGCCGCACGCTGCGCATTCCGGGCAAGGGACTGAAGCGCCGGAACGGCATCCACGGCGATATCCTGTTGCGGCTTGAGATTGTAATTCCCGAGGGAACGGGCGAAGCAGAAAAGGTGCTCTACCGCAGGCTGGCTGATACAAGCAGCTATCAGGCAGGAGTAAGGTGCGGAAGCGGCGGACAAGAGCGGCAGAAGGCGGCTATGGGCTAAGCAGGCTGGTTAATAATAAGGAAAAGCAATAACAGATGATGAAATAGATCTCACGAAAGGTGATGAATGCATATGGATTTCAACAAGCTAACGCAGAAGCTGCAGGAAGCGGTTGCTGCGGCACAATCCCTGGCGGCTGCTGCCGGGCATCAGGAGATCGGCAATCTCCATTTGCTTAAGGCGCTGCTCCAGCAGCAGGAGGGCCTGCTGCCAAGACTGCTGCAGAAGCTGAATCTTCCGGCGGCTGAGCTGCTGCGCGGCACCGAAGAGCTGCTGCAGCGGAAGCCGAGTGTCAGCGGTTCAGGCGCCGGCACCATGCGGCGATATGCGTCGGCCTCCTTAATTGAAGTGCTGGAGCAGGCCGAGAAGGAGGCGGCTGCGATGCACGACGAATTCGTAGCCGTGGAGCACGCCGTGCTGGCGATGGTCTCGGATACCGGCAGCGGCAACCGGGAGCTGCGCGGCCTGTTTACCAGCCGCGGAATTACACGTGACAGCCTGCTGGGCGTGCTGGCTGAGATCCGCGGCCATCAGCGGGTGACCAGCCGGGAGCCTGAGGCCACCTATGAGGTGCTGGAGAAGTACGGCCGTGATCTGGTCGCTGAGGTGCGGGCCGGTACAATCGACCCGGTCATTGGACGCGACGGGGAAATCCGCCGGGTGATCCGCATCCTCTCCCGTAAGACGAAGAACAACCCGGTACTGATCGGGGAGCCGGGGGTCGGAAAGACGGCGATCGTTGAGGGCCTGGCCCACCGGATTGTCCGCCGGGATGTCCCTGAGGGGCTCAAGGACAAAACGATCTTTTCGCTGGATATGAGTGCTCTGGTTGCCGGTGCGAAATACCGGGGAGAGTTCGAGGAGCGGCTGCAGGCGGTGCTGAGGGAAATCCGTGAGAGCAACGGCCGGATTATTCTGTTCATTGACGAGCTGCATACTATCGTCGGTGCGGGTAAAACCGAAGGCGCGATGGATGCCGGCAACATGCTGAAGCCGATGCTGGCCCGCGGCGAGCTGCACTGTATCGGTGCAACCACACTGGATGAGTACCGCAAATATATTGAGAAGGACCCGGCCCTGGAACGCCGCTTCCAGCAGGTCCTGGTCAGTGAGCCGGATGTGGAGGATACCATCTCCATTCTGCGCGGGCTGAAGGAACGGTTCGAGGTGCATCACGGGGTCAAAATCCATGACAGTGCCCTCGTCGCTGCCGGTGTGCTGTCAGACCGCTATATCACAGACCGCTTCCTGCCGGATAAGGCGATTGATCTGGTGGACGAAGCCTGTGCGATGATCCGTACAGAAATTGACTCGATGCCCGGCGAGATGGATGAGGTAACCCGCCGCCTGATGCAGATGGAGATTGAAGAAGCGGCGCTTAAGAAGGAAACCGATGATGCCAGCGCGCGCCGGCTGGAGAATCTGCAGCGGGAGCTGGCCGATCTGAAGGAGAAGCATCTCACCATGACCGCCCGCTGGGAGAAGGAGAAGTCGGCCATCCAGGGCATCCGCGACGTGAAGAAGAAGCTGGAGCAGGCCCGCAAGGATCTCGTTGATGCCCAGGAGGTATATGACCTGAACAAGTCTGCTGAGCTCAGCTACGGCATCATTCCGGAGCTGGAGAAGCAGGTGAAGGCAGCTGAGGAAGCAGCGCAGCAGGATCAGGAGACCCGGCTGCTGCGCGAAGCTGTGACTGAGGAGGAGATCGCCGACATCGTGTCGCGCTGGACCGGTATTCCGGTCAGCAGGCTTGTCGAAGGCGAGCGGGATAAGCTGCTGCGGCTTGAGGAGACGCTGCATGAGCGGGTTGTCGGCCAGGAAGAGGCTGTATCGCTGGTGGCGGATGCCGTGCTGCGCGCCCGGGCCGGGATTAAGGACCCGAACCGTCCGATCGGCTCGTTCCTGTTCCTCGGTCCGACCGGGGTCGGCAAGACCGAGCTGGCCAAGGCGCTGGCAGTCTCGCTGTTCGACCGGGAGGACGGCATGATCCGTATCGACATGTCGGAATACATGGAGAAGCACAGCATCTCCCGTCTTGTCGGTGCGCCTCCGGGCTACGTTGGTTATGAGGAGGGCGGCCAGCTCACTGAGGCGGTCCGGCGCCAGCCTTATACGGTCGTCCTGCTCGATGAGGTCGAGAAGGCCCATCCCGATGTGTTCAACATTCTGCTGCAGCTGCTCGATGACGGACGGCTGACCGATTCACAGGGCCGGGTTGTTAACTTCAAGAATACGATCATCATCATGACCTCGAATATCGGCTCGCCGCATCTGATCCAGGGAACAGATGACAATGGTGATCTTACCCAGGCCGTCAAGGACCGTGTAATGAAGGAGCTGAGCGGCCATTTCCGCCCGGAGTTCCTTAACCGGGTGGACGACATTGTTATGTTCAAACCGCTGACGATGGCGGAGATCGCACAGATCGTCGTCAAGCTGGCCGACGGCCTGCGCCTGCGGCTGGCCGAACGGGGCATCGGGCTAACACTTAGCGATGCGGCAGTCGGCTTCATTGCGAAGGAGGGCTTCGACCCGGTCTATGGGGCGAGACCGCTCAAGCGGTTCATCCAGCGCAGTCTGGAGACGCCGGTCGCACGGGCGCTGATCGCCGGCGAAGCGGAGGAAGGCTCGTTCCTGGCTGTTGATGAAGCAGACGGCAAGCTGAGTGTGTCTATCCTTCAGCCTGTGCCGGCTGCATCAGGCAAGGTCTGACCGGCCGGAGATAGCAGAGGGTGTGAGGCTGCCGGGCTGGAGATAGCAGCGAATGTGTGCGGCTGTGGATGGTTGCCGGCTGGGGATAGTGGGGAATGTGTATGGCTGCCCAGCTGGAGATAGCAGCGAATGTGTGCGGTTGTGGATAGTTGCCCAACTGGAGATAGCAGCGAATGTGTGCGGTTGTGGATAGTTGTCCGGCTGGAGATAGCGGCGAATGTATGTGGTTGTGGATGGTTGCCGGCTGGAGGGCCACCGCAGGCAGCATTTCTTCTGTAGCAGGAAGATTCCGGCCTTCCGGAAGCATCCATGAGGAATAGCTGCACTTTGTACAATTAAACAGGCTGGAAATCCGGCTTTTTCAGATATAGCTGCATTTCGTGCAGCTATATCCGGACTTTTCAGCCCAAAAAGCCCGTCGGCGGACTTTTAATTGCACAAACTGCAATTAAAGGACGCTGCGGGCTTGTTTTGGTTAGGAATAGCTGTACAGAGTGCAGTTAAACTGCAGACTAGGCTGTTTGGCCGGCCCGGTAGCTGACCGCGAAAGTCTCTATAGGGCAAAATTAGTCTGTGAAGGGCAGATCAGCCGTTGGAGCTCTCTGCAGCATGCCTCCGTCGAGCATAAGCTCACATAAAGCCAGCCAAGTCAGTCCATATGATCTTAGCCGGTAATACAAAATGGATTATCTGGCGAACTATAGAACTATAGTATGGTGAATAACCAGCAGGGTGCTGCAGACGGATATGATACATTGCTGCGAATAAACACACTATTCTTTATCAGTACGGTTATTCTACCCAGGGGTACGGTTATTCTACCCAGGGAACCAGCTTGGGCTGCTGGTCGAGGATGGACTGATACTGCTCCTTCCAGCCGTATTGGCCTTCAGGGTCCAGCAGCATGTAGCGCAGGTATTTATCAAGCCGGTATTCCGGCTTGGACCAGCCCAGATGCTTGAGGCGCAGATTGCTGAGCTGGTGCGGCAGCTCAAAGCTGTTCTCCGGAAGCCGCCCGCAATGCTGCGGCGAGTTGTTCCACACGTAGTTGAACTCCTTCCGGTAACGCAGCAGGAACGGCCGGTAGCTCTGGTGGGAGCGCCAATATTTATCGTCCCGGTAATGGTTGTCATCCCAGAAATCATACAGACGGAAGCAGAAGAGGTCGCAGCCCTCCTCCTGCAGCAGAAGGCCGATGTCCCGGGCGAAGCGTGCTTCAAACACCTCATCGGCGTCAAGGCTCAAGATCCATTCAGGGTTCGTTGCGGTAACTTCCTCCCATTGCTGCATGCGCAGCTCGGCTTCATTGCCGAATTTGGAGATGTCATTGCGCACCAGGCGAAGCGGGATGCCCTGTAGTACCTCACGGCAAATGTCTGCCGTATTGTCGGTGCTGCCGTCATCAATAATAACAGCTTCATCAATGTATTTGCGGTGTTCCTGCAGAACCTGCCGGAGGAAGCGCCCGCTCTCGTTTTTGACAACCATCGTAAGTGTGAGCTTGGGCCGCCTGTCCGGCGCTGTCCGCTCCGGCCTTGCGCTCTCCGCAAGCTCAATGCCGTACCCGTCCCGGTTCACGCCCGCCGTATCCTCTGCCATCTGATCCGAGTTCCGGCCCGAAGCTGCAGTATCCGCCGTTCCATCCGGACCACCGTCTGCAGCTGCATTAGCAGCAGTATCGGGCTCCTCCGCACTTGCCCGGGCCTGAATTAGATCAGCCAGCCCGCTCTCACCAGCCGCACTGCCCGCGTCCGCTGCCGGCTCGACTGTCGTCAGCCGGAGGTAATCAGCGACCTTCTCCAGGTCGCTGTCACGGTACAGATGCAGCGCCGGGTAATGGGTATCGACATACAGCGCGATGCCGAGGGCGGCAGCCCGGATACAGAAATGGCGGTCCTCGCCCCAGTAGGAGATGTTGCGGATCATGTCGTAGCTGACACCTGCGCAGATTGCCCGCCGGCTGATCAGGGTGCAGGCCCCGAGGCCGCCGACCTCATAGATACCCGGCAGCTGCAGCTTGGCCAAAAAGGCGTGGAACCGGCGGCTGATCTCCTCCGGACCGGGCTTTTCACCGGGCAGGATCTCCCACTGGTTATACTCGTCATGCATCCAGACCTGCGGCTGCAGCATCGTTCCGGGCTGCCACTGGGTCCAGAACACCTCCGAGATGATATCCTTTTGTGTGCCGATCAGATGCAGCAGGGTGCCGGGATGAAGAATCAGATCGGAATCAATCAGGAACAGATGATCATAGCCGAAGGCCTCGGCCCGCCGGATCATCAGATTTTTGAACCCGGCTACCTTCCAGACCAGATCGGAGTTCCAGTAATGGGTGGTGTCATTGCGGATATAGGCATCACTGAAGCCGGAGGACTGCAGGAACACTTCACTGCCGGCCGGGGCGAACCTCTGCAGCAGCAGAGTAGAGGCAGAATCCTCATTGTCATCAATAAAATAAAAGTCCAGCACGATTCCGTCACGCCGCAGGCGCAAAAGCGAGTTCAGAAAAGGCTCCAGGATCTGCGGTTTTTGATGGATCGGGCTGCCGAGCAGCACCCGGATCTTCGTCTCACTCATAGCCTGACACTCCTGTGCAGGGTCACCATAATTGTACATCCCCTCATATATGCAAATAGATGATATGAATTATATGTATTCAATATATTGAGAGAAGTACTAGACTAATCCTGATTTTTTGCAGCATTCAGGAAATTTATGGATTGGTGCTTTGAGAGGGGCTGTTGTACAATACCGCTTAAACAGATGTTAACCTTACATAAGAGTGAGAGGAGTGGGGGGAATGGAGCAGTCACCCTTGAAGGTGGAGCAGCTGATTAAGCTGCTGCTGGCGATGAATCCGCGCGCCGAGGTGTTTTGGCATGATGAGGAAGGGCAGTTCAGGGCCCTTTTGGATGAAGATATAGAGGAAATATACGCTCCGGAAAAAGCGGCCAAGACGATTGTCCGGTTCGGCAGTCCCCATAATCCGCAGTCAGCGGAGGATATTGTATGAAGCGGGCGGCTATTACCCTGGAAAAAGGGCAGGTTATTGAGCTGGAGCTTTATGAGCAGGAGGCTCCGGGCACAGTTGCCAATTTTGAGAAGCTGGCGAACAGCGGCTTTTATAACGGCCTGGCCTTTCAGCGGGTGGTCCGTAATTTTGTCGCCCAGGGCGGATGCCCGGAAGGTACGGGACGCGGAGGTACGGAGAAGATCCCTTGTGAAACGCAGAATAATCCGCACAAGCATGTACGCGGGGCGCTTTCGATGGCCCATTTCGGGCCGAATACGGGCAGCTGCCAGTTTTTTATCTGCTATGATGCCTTTGACTATCTGGACCCGTGGCATACCGTGTTCGGCGGTGTAACGGCAGGAATGGAGCATGTAGACACACTCAGACGCGGTGACGTTATCAGGGAGATCAGCGTATGGGCTCGCGAGTGCCATCAGGAGTAACACTACTATTTTGCTCTAATTAATATTTATGAAAAATCAATGATTGTAATTCCGAGTATTCCGATATATAATTCAAAAACAGCAAGTGACATTGCTCACATAGAGAAGGAGAGATACATATGAAAAGAGGGTTATCCGGAATTGCCGTTCTAATGCTGTTAACATTTTTGATTAGCGCATGCTCCGGCGGAAACAACGCGGCATCGACCAATACAAATGCGACACCGGCGGCTACTGAAGCAGCTGCCAGCACAGAACCGAAAGATGGAGGCAGCCTGATTATCGGAGTAGCTTCCGATCCGCAGGTGCTGAATCCGAATTACGCAGGCGACCGTGTCAGCCTGACTATTGACCAGGCCCTTTACGCGCCGCTGTTCCAGGTGAACAATGGCGAGAAAACCTTTTATCTGGCAGAAAGCCTCACCCCTTCGGAAGACAACCTGACTTACACACTGAAGCTGAAGGACGGCCTGACCTGGCATGACGGCGAGAAGCTGACTGCTGATGACGTGGTATTCACGATCGACAGCATTCTGGACGAGAAGCAGAACAGCTTCCTGCGCGCCAACTTCCTGATCAACGACCAGCCGATCACAGCTACCAAGGTGGACGATCTGACGGTTGAGTTCAAGCTTCCGCAGGTCAGCCCGGCGTTCGAAGCCACACTGGTGCAGGTATCCCCGATTCCGAAGCATGTCTTCGAGAATGAGGCGGACATCGAGAAGAGCACAAAGAATGCTTCTCCTGTAGGCTCCGGCCCGTTCAAATTCAAAGAGTACAAAGCTGGCGAGTATCTGACGCTGGAGCGTTTTGATAACTACTTCGGCGGCAAGCCGCATCTGGATTCCGTAACGTACCGTATTGCCAAGGATGCCAACGCGGCTAACCTGGCCCTGCAGAACGGTGAGATCAATGTACAATACCTTGATCCTAAGGATGTAGCGACGATCCAAGCCACTAACAATTTCGAAGTCCTGCCTTATAGTGAAGGACGTCTGGCATATCTGATGTTCAATGCGAACAGCGATACCGGCGCACTTGCCAAAAAAGAAGTCCGTCAGGCGCTGTCCCTGGCCCTCAGCCGCGATGAGCTGATCCAGACCGCGTATACCTCCAGTGAATATGCAGATCCGGCCAAGTCCTTCCTGACCCCGGATGCCCTGTACTTCACCAATGACGTAACCACCTTTGATAACGACGCTGCAAAAGCGAAGGAACTCCTGGCAGCTGCCGGCGAAAGCAACCTGAAGCTGAGATATATCGTGCAGAGCGGCAACAAGGCACAGGAGGCCATCTCCCTGTATGTTCAGCAGAAGCTGAAGGAAATCGGCGTTGAAGTTGAACTGCAGAACATGGATTCCTCCGCATGGGTGCAGAAGTTCATCGACCTGAAGGCTACTGATTATGAGCTGGCCTTGACCGGTTATATCATGGGCTATGATCCGGATGCTTACCGCATTCTGTTCACAACCGATGCTTCTTCCAACTACTCGCATTATTCTAATACCGAAGTCGACAAGCTGCTGAATGACGGCGCAGGCGAAGCGGATACTGCCAAGCGTGCTGACATTTACAAGCAGGTACAGGACATCATTGCTGAGGATGCGCCGATCTATCCGATCGCGTATACTAAGACTGTTGTAGCTGTATCCAAGAACTACGGCGGCATCGACGAGGCTGTCCTGAAGCCGGTCGTAATCTTCGAAGACCTGTCCAAGATCTATCAGAAATAAGAACGGTCCAAAATAAGCACGGCCAAAAATAAGCTGGACCTCCAGCTTATTTTTTTGCCGATCATGAGCTGGGAGAATTACGTATGAGACAACTCATCGTCCGTAGGCTGCTGCAGACCATCCCGATGCTGTTCTTCGTATCGGTTGTCTGCTTTGCCATGATTAAGCTGGCGCCGGGAGATCCGGTGCTGTCCTTCGTTACACCTAATATGCATGCCGATGATATCGAACGGATCCGCCATAATCTTGGCTTGGACAAACCGGCCTATATTCAATATTTTATCTGGTTAGGCGAGATGGTTCAGGGCAATTTCGGCTACTCTCTGGTTAACCACCAGCCTGTGCTGGGCCAGATTCTGGAACGTCTGCCTGCTACAGCGGGCCTGATGGGCAGCGCCATTGCGCTGGCCGTGCTGCTGGCGGTTCCGCTTGGCCTGATTGCCGGAGCAAACCGTAACCGCTGGGTAGACAAGCTGGTTAATCTTATTGCTTACATCGGTATTTCGGTTCCGCTGTTCTGGCTGGCGATTCTGCTGATGTATCTGTTCGCGATTAAGCTGCACCTGCTGCCAAGCATGGGTATGCGTACCATTGGCGTGGAATCCGCCGTTGATGTGCTGAAGCACGGCATTTTGCCCTGCACCGTTCTGGCCTTTGGTTTCCTTGCGACCTATGTCCGTTATATCCGGTCCAGTACAATCGGACAGCTGAAGGAAGAATATGTACAGATTCAGTATGCCTTCGGGTCCAAGAAGTCGACAATTCTGTTCCGGCATGTCCTGAAGCATGTCCTGCTGCCGGTTATCACGCTGCTCGGAATGTCTATGGGCGATCTGGTAGCCGGAGCGATTGTGACGGAGACCGTCTTTTCCTGGCCGGGTATCGGTTCACTGGGGATGACAGCCGTCCGTGGGATGGATTATCCGGTCATTATGGGCATAACGCTATTCTCATCGCTGATGCTGATCATCGGCAACCTGGCAGCGGATATTCTCTACAGCTTTGTAGATCCGCGTATTAAATTAAAGGGGTGACCTCATGAATCGCAGTAAATGGAAGAACCTGCAGTCCGAGCTGTTTACGAACGGTCTGGGTGTCGCCGCACTCGTTATATTGGTTGTCTTTACGCTGGGAGCGATTTTTGCCTTCCTGTCCGGCTATGACCCGAATGCGATGGACGCGATGAACAGACTGACACCGCCGGGCAGCGCCCACTGGTTCGGGACGGATGATTACGGCCGGGATTATCTGGCACGTGCGCTTTACGGCGGGCGGGTCTCCCTGCTCGTCGGCTTTGCTTCAATGATTGTTGCCACCGTTATCGGTGTAGCCGTAGGCGTCATCAGCGGCTATTTCGGCGGCTGGCTGGATAATCTGCTTATGCGGATACTGGATATTATCATGTCGATTCCGTCTTTTCTAATCCTGCTGCTGTTAAGTGTGTTCCTGAAGCCTAGCGTCGGCAATATCATCATTATTATTGCCCTGCTGATGTGGATGAGCGTAGCCCGCGTCATCCGGGCGGAGACGCTCACGATCAAGGAACGGGAATATGTGCTGTATGCCAAGGCCTCAGGCCAAAGCGCTTCCGGCATCATATGGCGGCATATACTGCCGGGGCTGATTCCGGTTACGATTGTAGGAGCAACGAATAACATCGCTTCAGCCATAATGATGGAATCCTCGCTTAGCTTCCTCGGCTTCGGTGTACAGCCGCCGAACGCCACCTGGGGCAGCATGCTGAACAGTGCGCAAGGCTATATTGCCCAGGCGCCTTATCTGGCGCTTTTTCCGGGGCTGATGATTCTGCTGACAGTGCTGAGCTTTAATGTGCTGGGTGATATTTTACGGGTCGGCTTTGAACCTAAGCTGATCCGGAGATAGGAGAGTGAAAACATCATGAGTGAGCGGCTGCTCTCTGTTGAGGATCTGCAGGTATCATTCTCCACCCGTGACGGTGAGAACCAGGCTGTGCGGGGTGTGAGCTTCCATATCAATGCAGGCGAAACTGTCGGAATCGTCGGAGAATCCGGCAGCGGCAAAAGTGTAACTGCCAAAGCGATCATGTCGCTAATTACTCCGCCGGGCCGGATTACCTCCGGCAGGATTCAGTTTCAGGGCAAGGAGCTGACTGGTCTTTCCGAGAAGGAATGGCGGAAGCTGCGCGGCAATAGGATCGCGATGGTCTTTCAGGACCCGATGACCTCGCTGAATCCGGTTAAAAAAATCGGCCGGCAATTAACGGAAGTCATCCGCAGACACCGCGGATTAAATAAAGCGGACGCCAACAAGGAAGCGGCTGAAATGTTGCGTCAGGTCGGTATCCGTGACCCTGAGCAGCGGCTGAACCAGTATCCGCATGAATTCAGCGGCGGGATGCGCCAGCGGGTCATGATCGCGATGGCGCTCTCCTGCCAGCCGGAGCTCCTGATCGCTGATGAGCCGACCACGGCGCTTGACGCGACCATTCAGGCGCAGATTCTCGACCTGTTCAAGGAGCTGAAGGGCAAGTCGGATACCGCAGTCGCGCTGATTACCCACGATCTTGGTGTGGTGGCGCAGGTCTGCACCCGGGTTATCGTCATGTACGGCGGACTGGTCATGGAGGAGGGGACGGTCGAAGACATCTTCTACCGCCCGCAGCACCCGTATACGCAAGGGCTGCTGCGCTCGATTCCGAAGCGCGGCGGCGGCTCGCGCGAGCGGCTGATCCCGATCGAGGGCACACCGCCCGATCTGCTGAACCCGCCTCCGGGCTGCCCGTTCATGGAACGCTGCCCGCATGCCTTTGAGCGCTGCAGCCAGCGCCCGCCGGTGACTGAGCTGTCGCCCGGACACCGCTCGATGTGCTGGCTGGCGGCTGGCGTACAGCCGGTAGCACCGGCTGTGGAAGGAGGCGTTACACAGTGAGCGGGAGTAAGATACTAGTAGACGTAAATAATCTGAAGAAGCATTTCTCCAAGGGCAAGGACCTGCGCGGACGTGATACATCTGTGCTGAAGGCAGTGGACGGCGTAAGCTTCCAGATCCGCCGCGGAGAGACCTTCGGGCTGGTCGGCGAGTCGGGCAGCGGCAAGTCAACGGTCGGGCGCTGCCTGCTGCGGCTGTACGATTATACGAGCGGTGAAGTATCCTTTGACGGGCAGCCGCTCGGGCGCCTGGGCGAGAAGCAGCTGAAGCCGTTCCGCAGACGGATTCAGTCGATTTTTCAGGACCCGTACTCCTCGCTGAATCCCAGTCTGAATGTGCTGGAACTGATCAGCGAGCCGATGAAAATTCACGGTGTACACCAGGGCGATGAGCGCAAGGAAGCGGCAGCTGCGCTGCTGGAAAGGGTAGGCCTGAAGCGGGAGCATCTGTACCGCTATCCCCATGAGTTCAGCGGAGGGCAGCGCCAGCGCATTTCCATTGCCCGGGCGCTGTCGGTAAGACCGGAGTTCGTCGTCTGCGATGAGCCGATCTCGGCGCTCGACGTCTCCGTTCAGGCCCAGGTGGTTAACATGCTGGAGGATCTGCAGGCCGAATTCGGGCTGACTTATCTGTTCATCGCCCATGACCTGTCGATGGTCCGGCATATCTCCGACCGGATCGGCGTGATGTACGGCGGACGGCTGGTTGAGGTAGCAGACAGCGATGAGCTGTATGACAATCCCCTTCATCCGTATACCAGAGCGCTGCTGTCCTCCATTCTGGAGACAGATCCGCTGAAGGCGACGGAGCGCATCCATCTGGACGGCTTCTCCGTCTCACGGGGCGAGGGCGAAGCAGCACCGCTGCAGGAAGTAAGCCCTGGCCACTTTGTAGCTTATGATTTCAAGGAATAAACAGGAGGTAATGAAATGACGGAATCAGTGGGTAAAGTCAAATTATCGCAATGGGATGCCTTGCTGCTTGAGTCGCTGCGCGGACAGGGCTGGTCTGATGAGCAGCTGCTCGGGATTACTTCCGCAGCAGAGCTGCCGGAGGATAACAGCCCGTTCCAATTCGATTATAAGCAGCTGGCTGCCTTTGCGGCAGAGAAGCCTGAGGAGTACCGGCAGGCTGTTACGGAAGGCTATCAGATCAAATACAACACGATCCGCGGCATCCGCAGCTGGATTCTGGTTGCGCTTGGCAAAGAGCCGAAGCTGGAGCTGGAAGAGGGAAAAGAGGCGGTTGAGGCTGAATTGACTGCCGGGGAAAAAGCCCGGGTGGAGCAGGTTCTGTCATTCGGCTGGCAGATTACTCCCGCTGCTTCGCAGGCAGACGGAGCTTACCGGATCGAGCCGGTTCAGCGGTAAAGCAAAGTATGGAATAAATTAACGGCCCTCCGGTCTCATACCGGAAGGCCGTTTTTGTTACATTTATGTTGCGGACACAGGAAAAAGGGATAAACACAGCAGTGGCAGCATGAAATAGACTAAGGGAAGTCTAAGGAAATGCGTCTAGCCGCCGGAGCCTGCTCTGAATAGGGGAAAGCGCTGTCTACATGTTCAGCTGAATCTTACGGGTGCTGAGCACACCGTCCAGCCCGGTAGGGTCTGCCTTTACTTTATGTGCTACGAAGGCTTCGGCCCGTTCTGAAGTGCGGATACGCACCGGCTTGGTCTCCATGTGCACCAGCTCCCACATTACATCAGCTACGGACTCAGCTGTCTGCGGCTCTACATTACGCTGCAAAAAGGCTGCGGTATAGGCATCAATTACAGGCTTGTACTCATCCTCCAGAATGCCTCCGGTAACAGCTACATGGCCCATCACCGTTTTGGTGAATTCCGTAGCAATAGCTCCCGGCTCCAGCAGGGTTACATCAATGTTGAACTGCGGCTTGTAATAGGTAGCCAGGCTTTCGAGCAGCCCCTCTACCGCGAACTTGCTGGCACAGTAAATTTCGTTCATCGGCTGGCCGACAAGCCCGCCTACGCTTGAGGTTGCGACAATATGGGCATTTCCGCTCTTCTGCAAAAGCGGCAGTGCAGCCTGAATAGTCTGCATCACTCCGTAGACATTTGTCTCAAACACGCGGTGAATATCTTCCATCGGCGCTTGTCCAAGAGCGCGCAGATAGCCGTAGCCGGCATTAGCAAACAGCACATCCAGTGTACCGTGCTCATGCGCGATCCTTCCGGTAACCGCCTGGATACTGGCCGGATCGGTGACCTCGAGCTGCACAAAATGCAGATTGCTTTTATCAAGGTAGAGCTCCTGATCGCGTTCCAGATTCCGTGTCCCGGCATATACAGTCCAGCCTTCCCTTGCGAAAAGCAGAGCCGTTGCCAGGCCGATTCCGGAGGATGCGCCGGTAATGCAGATAATTTTACCCATATCCTTATTGCCTCCTTATTGGTAGCTGGAACATATTTTTACACATTGCAGCATAAAGCGGGTGCAGCTTTCTTAAGTTTACATAAAGACTGCATTTTCGCGTATTTTTGCGGACACCTTATATTGTAGGATCGTTTTCATTACGGTAGACTGTAATGGAGTGAATAGCTACAAGCGAATGGAGAGGAACGATGGAAGTGTTTAAGCGTTATTACGCAAATTTGACGGTCCGGCGCTTTGGGATTTTAGTGCTGATCGGTCTGCTGCTCTACAGTATCAGAGATATGCTTAATTTAGTGCTCCTGACATTTTTGATTGCTTATGTGATGAACAGCTTTCAGGTTCTGCTGACGAAGCGGATCAGCAAGTTCGTCAAAGTGAACAGCAAAGTCATTATTGTCGTTCTGTACATGGCGCTGATCGCGATGATCGTGCTTGCCCTGGTTAAATATTTACCCAAAGTGTTCGAGCAAGTCAAGCAATTAACCACTTATCTAACGAACCTGACTTCTGACGATATTCCGCAAAACCAGATCATGCTGTATCTGTTCGACATGCTCAAGGACCTCAATTACCAGTCCTACCTCAAGGGCGGAATTGATTATGTGTTCAAAATCAGCAACTGGGGCACCACCTTCGTATTATCCACCATTCTGAGCTTTGTTTTCATCCTGGAAAAGGGCCGCATTGTCAGCTTTACTTCCCGCCTGAGAGAGAGCAAGATTTCCTGGTTCTACGTCGAGCTTGAGTATTTCGGCAAAAAATTCATTTCCTCCTTCGGTAAGGTTATTGAAGCTCAGATTCTGATCGCACTGTTCAATACCGTGTTCACCGTTATCGGACTGTGGATTTTGGGCATGTTCTTCTCACCGTTCCCTTACCTGTTTGCGCTATCCATCATGATTTTCCTGCTCAGCCTGATCCCGGTGGTCGGCTTTGTTATCTCACTGGTTCCGCTTTGCATTATCGGCTATAACATCGGCGGGCTTGAAATGGTTATCTATGTACTTGCCATGATCGCCGTACTGCACTTTATGGAGGGCTATTTCCTCAATCCGAAGCTGATGTCCTCGAAGATGAACCTGCCGATGTTCTATACCTTCATCGTGCTGCTCTTCTCTGAGCATTACATTGGAATCTGGGGCCTGATTCTCGGGATTCCGATCTTTGTATTCTTCCTGGATATTCTCGAGATTACCCGCGATGAGCCGCCCAAGGCCTTAAAATAATAAACAGGCAGCCCGCCAGCAGATAACTGCTGAACGGCTGCCTTTTTTACATGCTCAAGCGGGAATCCTGCTTTCCGAAATCAGCCGAATGTCGTGGTGACGCTTTCGGTTACGAGTTCTCTCAGCTCGGCTGTCTGGGCTATGTACTGCTCAGCCGTAATGCTGCCGCCGGCCAGCCGGAGATCCAGCTGCTCTGTAAGCTGTGCCACCTGCAGATTAATAACGCTGTCCACGTTGCCGCCGTTCTCTGCTGCGATATCCTTCAGGGATTTGCCTTCATACAGCGACTCGTACAGCTCTTCATCAGAGGACTGGTTCAGCGCGTCCAGCAGCGCATCCTTGTCAGCCACAGGGGTCGAGGTGGACCATTTGGCTACCGGAGAGGCAAGGGCGGCGGTTCTGCCCCAGGACGTTCCTCCAAAAGACATGGCAACAATCATGGTCCCGACAATCATCACTCGTTTTATATTCATGTAAATATCCTCTTTTCATAGTTAATTATATCGGCAGGGGGTTATAGGCTGGGTCGGTTAGGATAAGTATGCTTAAGTGCATTATAAACGGGAAAGCTGAGGCTAAGCTTAAGTCCGGTTAAAGATTACCTAAAGTTTGAATGCGGACGGCCGGCGCCTTTGGCCGCACAGACAATTCAAGTTATACTATCAGCAGAAGCAGAAAGGTTACTGCGGGAAGCAGTGCCAGATAGTAAATAAACCATAAGGGTAAGGGGTGAACCGCCCATGAATAAAAAAGTGCTGGTCGTCGACGATGAACAGAGCATATCCGGCGCAATTGCCTACGCACTCCGGCGGGAGGGCTATGAAGTAGATACGGCAGGCGACGGGGAGGAGGCGCTCTCCAAGGTGCAGACCTTCCGGCCGAGTGTGCTGGTGCTGGATGTTATGATGCCGAAGCTGAACGGCTATGATGTATGCCGGCGGCTGGAAGACCGTGATGATATCGGTATTATTCTGCTGACAGTCAAAAATGACATTGTTGATAAAATCATCGGCCTTGAGCTGGGGGCAGACGATTATATGACGAAGCCGTTCGAAATCCGCGAGCTGCTGGCCCGGGTTAAGGCTTTGCTGCGCAGGCTGGAGAAGAAGACGGGCGAATCTATAGGCGAGGTGCTTGAGTACGGGGAGCTGCGTGTCTATCCGGAGCGGCGTTCTGCCGAGCTTAAGGCGGAGGAGCTGGAGCTGACGCCGAAGGAATTCGATCTGCTGCTGCTCCTGCTCTCTCACCCGCAGCGCGTATATATGCGCGAGGAGCTGCTGGAGCAGGTCTGGGAGATGGACTATGCCGGCGGCACACGTACGGTGGATATTCACATTCAGCGGCTGCGTAAAAAGCTTGGCGACCCGTATCAGAATATGCTGCAGACCGTCTACGGGGTAGGTTATAAAGCAGTGCCGGCAGGGAGCTACCCATGAGATTCAGCATCAAGCTGAAATTCAGCCTGTTCCTGGGCCTCCTGCTTATTCTGGCGGTTAGCGTTCTGAGCTATTTCGTCCTGCGCGGGGTGGAGCGCAATGAGCAGACCCAGGCGGAGGCTTCCCTTGCCCAGCATGTCAAAACAGTCAACCTGCGGGTGAAGCAGGCCTATTATACCGGCGTACGGCTTGAGCCGCAGCAGTTCCTGCAGCGGCGGGGGCGTGAGCTGGCGACGGAGCTGGCGGGCTTCACCGGCCTTGAGGTAACGCTCTATGATGCGCAGGGTGAGCAGGCGGGAACCTCGGTGCAGGGCGTTCCCGTGCCCGGAGGTCCAGGCACGGCAGAGGCGCTCACTTATGCACTGCAGAACAAAATCGCCTACCAGAGCAAGGGGGACAAGCTGCTGTATCTGGCCCCCCTTCAAGGTCCGGAGGCACAGATGGGCGTAGTGCAGCTCCAATACCCGCTGAAGAATGCGCAGGCGTTCCAGCAGACGCTCCGCAATCTGTTCCTGACCACCGGAGCTGCTGTGCTGCTGCTCAGCTTCATCACCGGTTATTTGTATTTTAACCGGGCAGCCGTAGCCATCAGCCGGCTGAAGAAGGCGGCGGAATCGATCCGCCGCGCCGAATATATCCCCGCCCCGCCGCTGGAGCGCAGGGATGAGCTGGGTGAGCTGGCGGAGGGCATTTATTACATGAGCAGGGAGATTGAATCAAGCATTGCCGCCAAGGATGAAGAACAGCGCAAGCTGCAGCTCGCCGTAACCAAGCTTCAGGCGCTGGAGCAGCAGCAGAAGCAGTATATCGGCAATATCAGCCATGAATTCAAAACACCGCTTACTTCGATTAAAGCCTACGTGGACCTGCTTAACATGTATGATGATGATCCCCAGCTGCTGCTGGAGGCCAAGATCAGCATTGCCAAGGAGACAGACCGGCTGTATGAGATGGTGGATAAGGTGCTGCAGCTGACGGCGCTGGAGAAATATGATTTTGAATCACAGGCAGATAGATTCGAGGCGGCTGATGGGCTGCAGGATATATGCGGACGGATGAACGGCAAGGCGGAGCGTTTCGGGCTGACATTAACCCTTGAGGCAGAGCCTGCGCATATCTGGATCGACAAAGAGAGCTTTATGCATATCTTCATCAATCTGATTGATAATGCGATCAAGTATAATGTTCCGGGCGGTACGGTCTCTCTGCGCAGCGAGGTCCGGGAGGACCGGGTGGAGATTACGGTCAGCGATACCGGGATCGGGATTCCGGCTGAGGCGCGGGAGAAAATTTTTGAGCCGTTCTTTACGGTCAACCGCGACCGCGCCCGGGCTTCGGGCGGTACCGGACTCGGACTGTCGCTGGTACGCAATCTGGTTGAGAAGCAGGGCGGGAGTATTGCTTTGCTGGATACGGAGGGTGAGGGCTCAGCCTTCCGGCTTTCTTTTCCGCTGATACAATAACGTTTACAAGTTGGAAACATCCTGCGGCGGTTTGGAAACAAGTATGGGGTATTCTGGGTGCAACAACAGTAGCAGGGGGAAAGCGATTATGAGCAGACAAGCGGGCAGACATCTGGGTAAGGCCGGGCTGGCAGTGCTGGGTGCGGCAGTTATGATGTCAATGACAGCCTGCAGCCCGGATGAGACGGAGGCAAGGCAGGTCGTTGAGAAGGCAGGCTCGAAGATTACGGTAATGGATAACACCAGCGAATCTGTCTATACCCGGCTGCAGCTGGAAGGCATCGACAAGGTCGGAGGCATGCGCAGCATGGACTGGGTGGACGAGGACGTTATCGTGGTAGATAAAGAGAACCGCAGCCTGGCTCCGCAAATGATTGAAGGTACTGAGCAGTACCCGCATAACCTCTACCTGCACAATCTCTCTACGGGGGGAGATACGCCGCTGCAGGAAGGGGACCAGAATTACGGAGCTGCGCAGGTGTCTCCCGATAAACAGTATGTTTTTTATAAAGAAACCAATGAAATGGTGGGTCTTGGCTACATCCGGAATCTGGAGTCCGGCTCTGCCGTCAAGGTGGATGAAGCGCCGTTCCGGGTGGAGGAGGGGAAATGGGCAGACGACGGGCGTGTTGTGTTCCCCGGCATGGATGGAGTGATTTACAGAACGGATGTGCAGGGGGCAAAAGAGACTGTCGTGGAGTCCGGTGAATCCTATGTGCACGAGGTAGTGGAGTCTGGCGGCATCCTTTACTACGTGACAGGAGACAATATGGAGCTGACTGCTTATGAGACAGATTCAAAGCAGTCTAAGGTGCTGAAGCAAAACGTGGTGTGGGTAGCACCTTCCCCGGACGGCAGCAGGCTGGCAATCGTGAAGCGGACCCGTCCGGGAGAAATGGTGCTGGTGCTCTGCGACAGCGAGGGCAATGAGCTGGCGGAGCTTGCCTCCGGCCAGCAGGTATTCGGAACCAGCTGGTCACCGGACGGCAGCAAGCTGGCCTACTCGTTAACTGCCGAGAATCCGTCGGATGACCAGAACGGGGTCTTTATTACCGAGCTGGAGAGCGGGGAGCAGACACAATTGCTGAGTGATATTTCAATTGCCGACCAGCTGCGCTGGAGCCCGTCCGGCAAGAAGCTGCTGGCTTCGGCGGTCGCAGTGAAGGATAACAAGTATGAATCTACGACTTATGTGATCAGGCTGTCCCAGCCATAGTACAAAATCGCCTGCGGTATGGCTTTCGCTCATACTGCAGGCGATTTGTATGTTATTGCGGAATCAGCTGGCTGATCTGGTTCAGCAGACCGTTGACCTGGCTGATTGTCTCTGGAATTCCTGTCGATTCAAAGGCGGCCTTGCCCTCCTCCAGGTTGGCTGCAGCCTGATCCAGGCCCTGCTGGAGCTTCTCGTTATAGCTCACGATAGACTGGTGGAGTTCAGTAGCATATTCCGGAACCTGAAGATTGGCATAACCGGAAATCTGCTCCTTCAGGGCATTCAGCCGTTCTGTTAAGTCCTCTCTGGCTTGGACGTCTGTGGCTGCATCAGCAGCCAAGGTCTCCATCTCCTGACCGAATGCTGTTAAGGCCTGCATGTATGAGGCTGTATCTGCGGCAAAGGTGACACTGTCCCCGACCTTCTCGGCAAATCCGCAGCCCGGGACTATCAGCAGGATGAGCAGCAGCAGACCCAGTCCATATTTCTTCATTTGCTTCACTCCTCTTTGGTTAGGCATGTGCCATGTTTATTGTATTTCATACGTCTTGCCGGCAGAGCGGGTTACGGGAAACCTCATGAAATTACGATGAAAATACTATGAATTAAAAGTAAGAAAGAGAATAAATTAAATTCTTACTTGACAGGTGGGATTAAAGGGTTATATGATTACAGCAATCCTTTACCAGTAATTAAATGAACAGTGAAATAATGAACTGAGCCGATTGGACCGCCAAAGGCTCCCGCAGTACTACCCTATGGAGGGAGTCTGCCGGGAGCCTTTTTTGTATACTCGGAGTTCCCGCAAAGTATCTGAGTTAGCCTCATGTACAAGCGGCACTTTGTGGGGGTGTTTTGTTTGGCTGACAGAGGAGGGCAGGGAAGAGATGACAGATGGGCAATGGGAACAGCTGGAGGAAGCGGACTATCTGTTCCGCAGAATGGTGCGCAGATTCGTTAAGGAACGTGACCGCGTGAACGTCGAGGGTATTACCTTGCCGGGCATGCTGATTCTGAACAAAATTATCCGGGAGGGCGAGCAGCGGCTTAGCGATCTGGCCGGCGAGCTCGACTTCACCTCCGGTGCGATTACGGCACTAAGCGATAAGCTGGAGACAGGCGGATTTACAGTCCGCAGACGAAAAGAGGACGACCGCCGGACAGTGCTGCTTGATATTACAGCCAAAGGCCGCGAGCTGGTTCAGCGCAACAGCAATATCGGTGAACGATGTATCACGCTTCTGTTCGAGGGCTTTACGGAGGAGGAGCTTGCCTTGCAGAGCCGCTTTTTTGAGCGGATCACCCGGAATCTGGAGGGATTCTCGGACACACTGCTGGAGCTGGCCAGACAGAATGCCGAAGCTCCCCCGCCTCCGGCTCCTGAGCAGAAGCCGCGAAGAGCTGTGCCTGATAACAAGTATCTAAGCTACTGATAAGCGGTCCGGGTGGTAATGGCTTAAGCAGCCTAGTAACTGTACCAGGCTGCAAGTGCTTAAGTTATGTAGAGCTGCGCCGGATGACAAGTGATTAAGCTGCCGATAACTTGGTCATATAACAAGTCTGGATTATTCTTATAACAACTTAGATTGTTCGCTAAATGGCGCTGATCCGGATTGCGATAAGCCTGAGGAAATCCTATGAATATCCTGTGCGTAGCCTAAGGAAATCCTATGGAAAGCCTATGGAAAGCCTATGGGAATCCTATGCGAAACCTGTGTGAAGCCTGTGAAAATCATATGAACATCCTGTGCGAAGCCTCCGTCGTGTGCATCTGAGTAAATAGGTGGAAATTGTCCATCTAATCCCCGGCCAAACGCCGAAATGAGGGCATTAGGTGGAAAAAGGCTAACTAATTCTACTGTTTTTGAGCTTATGAAGGGTTGGCGATCGAAATAAGTGGCGATTTTCCATCTAACGCTTGCAAATAGGAAGAATGGATCGAATTAGGTAGCTAAAATCCAACTAAAGTCTGCTTCTGAGGCCAAGGTGGATACTGGTTAATGCGTCCGGAGCGGGCTTTCATACACAAATTTAATCCAGGGAGCCTATGCTCACAAAAACTAAGCGTACGCTTCCGAAGCTAGTTTTTGTACGAAGTAAACGCAGGGAGCCTATGCTCGCAAAAACTAAGCGTACGCTTCCGAAGCAAGTTTTTGTACGAACTAAACGCAGGGAGCTTATGCTCACAAAAACTAAGCCTATGCTTCCGAAGCTAGTTTTTGTACGAAGTAAACGCAGGGAGCCTATGCTCGCAAAAACTAAGCGTACGCTTCCGAAGCAAGTTTTTGTACGAACTAAACGCAGGGAGCTTATGCTCACAAAAACTAAGCCTATGCTTCCGAAGCAAGTTTTGTCAGAAGTCCATTCAACGAAGCATATCAAACAAAACTAAGCGTACGCTTCCGAAGCAAGTTTTTGTACGAAGCCAACGCAGGGAGCCTATGCTCGCAAAAACTAAGCGTACGCTTCCGAAGCAAGTTTTTGTACGAAGCCAACGCAGGGAGCCTATGCTCACAAAAACTAAGCGTACGCGTCCGAAGCTAGTTTTTGTACGAAGTAAACGCAGGGAGCTTATGCTCACAAAAACTTTTAAGGAGAGATAATCATGGGACACTCAACCATTTATCCGACAGGAGCTACTTTATACAACCCGGCCAAGGCATGGAGCGGCTATACCGTCTATCAGGCGGGGGAGGAAGGCGTCGTGCTGATTGATATGAACGGCAAGGAGGTCCATCTGTGGCAGGGGCTGCTTGGCTTTCCGGCCAAGATTCTTCCGGGCGGCTATGTGCTGGGCAGCACAGGCAGAAGAGACCCGAAGTTCGGCATCCAGGACAATGTTGATCTGGTGCAGGTGGACTGGGACGGCAATATTGTCTGGAAATTTAACAGCTATGAGCATATTGAGGACCCGGGCTATGAGCCGCTCTGGTATGCCCGCCAGCACCATGATTATCAGCGGGAAGGCAATCCGGTAGGCTATTATGCCCCGGGACTTGAACCGCAGGTGCATAGCGGCAAGACACTGATTCTGGCTCACAAAAATCTGCATAACCATGACATTTCCAACAAAGAGCTGCTGGACGATACCATTATTGAAGTGGACTGGGAAGGCAACATCGTCTGGGAGTGGAAGGCCAGTGATCATTTTGCCGAGCTTGGCTTTGATGAGGCGGCGCGTAATGTATTGTTCCGTGACCCGAATACCCGTTCCTTCGGCCATCTGGGCGGCGGTATCGGCGACTGGCTGCATATCAACTCCGCTTCCTACGTAGGTCCGAACAAATTTTACGATAACGGGGACGAACGCTTCCACCCCGACAACATTATCTGGGATGCCCGTGAGGCCAACATTATCGCCATTACCGACAGAGCGACAGGTGCTGTTGTCTGGCGGCTCGGACCGGACTATTCCCTGCCTGAGGTGAAGCATATCGGCTGGATTATCGGCCAGCATCATGCCCACATTATTCCGAAGGGCCTGCCGGGTGAAGGCAACCTGCTTGTATTTGATAACGGCGGATGGGGCGGTTACGGCCTGCCGAATCCGGCATCGCCTTTTGGACAAAAAAATGCTGTTCGTGACCACTCGCGCATTCTGGAGATTAACCCGGTTACTTTTGAAATCGAGTGGCAATATACCTCTGCAGAGGCAGGCTTCTCTGTCCCGACGGACTCTTACAAATTCTACAGCCCGTATATCAGCTCCGCCCAGCGCCTGGAGAATGGCAACACACTGATTACGGAAGGTTCTAACGGCCGCCTGTTTGAGGTAACCGCAGAGCATGAAATCGTGTGGGAGTATATCTCGCCGTACACAGACCGCCGCAACACCAATATGGTGTACCGTTCCTACCGGGTGCCTTACGCCTGGGTTCCGCAGCTTGCGAAGCCGCAGGAGACGGAGATTGAACCGATTGATGTGACGACGTTCAGAGTGCCGGGTGCAGCGCCAAAAGGCCCGGATTCTGTAGTGGCTGTAGCCACCACCCTGCCGTTTGTAGAGGGAGCCGCTTGCGTGGCTACGGCAGATGAAGGTGTTCTGCAGCGTAAAGGCTAGCCCATTATATAACGAAGAGGTGGATCGTCTTGAAAAAAACAGGAACCTGGTACGGAACCGTTATTCTGCTCTTATCCCTTTCCCTGGTTACTATACTTTCCGGCTGCAGCTCCAAGGGTGATGCGGCAGCGTCGGGGGAAGCCGGAAACGGCAAGCCCGCAGTCTTGAACATTAAAATTGCCGACACCAACACCAACCCGGTGTTCCGGGTGGCAGCGGACAAGGGTTTTTTCAAAAAGCATAACATTGACGCAGAAATCATCACCTTTGCTTCCCCGGCCGAGGGGGTAAACGCCCTGTTCATTAAGCAGGTGGATATCGCTTACGGCGCGGACTTTCCGGTGCTGAATGCCGTATCCAAGGGAGGGTATTCCATTATTGCTTCAGCCGGGCAGGCTACAGATCAGGCGGCTGCAGCCTGGAAGCTGTATGTTAGGGATGATATTCAGTCGGCGGCTGATCTGAAGGGCAAGAACCTGAGCTTCATCCGCGGCACCTTTATCCCGTATCTGTGGGATGAGTACCTGAAGGAGCAGGGCATTGCGCTCGGCGATGTGACGTTGACCGGACAGGGCGGGTTTGACGAAGCTTTTATAGCCCTGAAGCAGGGGGATATTGATGCGGCCTGGGTCATCGGCTCGGCACTCGTTGACAAGCTCGCAGCCCTTGAGAATGTGCATGAGCTGAGCGATATGTCTGAAACGCCGGTGCGGCTCGGCATGGGCATTGTAAGCAGTGATACTTTTATTGCAGCCAATCCGGACGGAATCGGCAATTTCCTGGCAGCGGTCGATGAAGCCTCGGCGTATGCCCAGGAGCATCCTGAAGAGGTTGCGGACCTTATGTACGACGAGGTGAAGCAGCCTAAGGAGAATACGCTGAAGGATCTGCCGCTCAATCCGTGGATTATTGGCTTTACACCGGCTGCTTATGACAGCCTGGCCGGCCAGAAGGCCTATATGCTCGGTGCGGGGATTATCGAGAAGGATTTTGACCTGAAGGCGGCAATCAATCTGGACCCGCTCAAAAAAGTGCTGCCGGATACCGTGACTTACGGGGAATAGCTGGCAGGTCAACGGGGATTTACTATTTTAACTCAAAATGTTCAGGAGGTGCCTTAGATGTCTTCACTTGCAGGCTCACACGCCATTCAGATCGAGCAGCTCCGTAAAAGCTACAGCGCCCAGACAACAGGAGACGTTCATTACATCATTAAAGACGTCAATCTGGTGATCAAAGGCGGGGAATTCTTCGTGCTGCTCGGACCGAGCGGCTGCGGCAAATCGACGCTGCTTAATATGATCGCCGGGTTCGTCTCGAAATCGGGAGGCAATCTGAAGGTGGATAATGTAGAGATTGACCGGCCGGGCAGAGACCGTGCGGTAGTCTTTCAGCAGGCGGACTCCTCCCTGTTCCCCTGGCTGACGGTGCGGGAGAATGTCGAGTTCGGGCTGCGGATGAAGAAGACACCGAAGGCCGAGCGCAAGCAGATTTCAGACCGTTTCATCCAGCTTGTCGGCTTGTCCGGACATGAGAAGAAGTTCCCGAAGGAGCTGTCGGGCGGCATGAAGCAGCGTGTGCAGCTGGCCCGGGTACTGGCGAATGATCCGGCCATTCTGCTGATGGATGAACCGTTCGGCGCCCTGGATGCGATGACCCGGCGGACGATGCAGAAGGAGCTGGTCAATATCTGGAGAGAGACGCATAAGACGGTTATATTTGTCACTCATGATATTCAGGAAGCACTGCTGCTCGGGGAGCGGATCGGCATTATGTCGGTCGGCCCCTCCTCCAACATCACGGATGTTTATGACAATCCGCTGCCTTTTCCGCGGGACGTGGCTTCCCCTGAGTTCTACTCGCTGTACAACAAGATTCAGGGTCATTTTGAAGAATAGATAAGGGGGTGACAGGTGATGAAATGGGTGGAGAAAAAATGGGTCTCCGTCACCCTGCTGTGGCTGGCCGCCTTGTGCATCTGGCAGCTGGGTGCGCTGATATACGGTCCTGATGTCATTCCGGGGCCGTGGGCCACGCTACAGGGCGGCCGGGAGCTGATCAGTGACGGTACGCTGGTGCAGTACATCGGAATCAGCTTTTACCGGGTGCTGGTGGGCTGGGTGCTCGGCAGCCTGCTGGCCGTTCCGGTCGGGCTCATTATCGGTAAAGTGAATATCATCCGGATTTTTGCGGAGCCGTTCCTGAATTTTATCCGCTTTATACCGCCGATTGCCTTCATCACGCTGTTCCTGGTGTGGTTCGGAATCGGGGAGCAGTCCAAAATTGCACTGATCATGTACGCCACCTTCTTCATTGTTGTGCTGAATACGCTGACCGGCGTTATGGCGGTGGAGGAGGACAAAATCCGCTCTGCCCGCAGCATGGGGGCAAGTGAATGGCAGATCCTGCTGCATGTCATCGTTCCGGCGACCACGCCGTATATTTTTACGGGTATCCGTCTGGCGATGGGCACCTCGTATATGGCGATTATCGGGGCGGAGATGATTGCTTCGAATGAAGGGGTAGGCTATCTGATCTGGAACTCGCGGCTGTTTTTCCGGACGGACTGGATTTTTGTCGGGCTGTTCTGCCTCGGCTTCATGGGCTTCTTCACTGACAGGCTGTTCAACTGGTTCGGCCGCAAGGTGCTGTACCGTTATGGTGTGGTCAACGTCGCGGCACGCAGGCGCTGACCGGCAGGCTGTCCCTGAGCGGCGTTCATTCCTCCATGCTATAATATAAGGGCTAAAGCATACAGGATTTGAAAGGGGCAGCAGCCTGATGGAAGTTACCGCACAGGAAGTAGCAGAGTGGATGGTCAAGGAGATCCGGTTCACCGGGACCCTGCACCAGACCGCCGCGATTGAATATGTTAAGGCCAACTTCGGCGAGCAGTTTGTATTTGTGAATGAGAACGGGAACGCCTCACTGGCTAAGGATGTCAAAAAAGCATTCCGTAAGCTGCACGGCGGACGGATTGCCTGGGACCGCGATGCTTTTCTGTGGGCCTGGACGTAGCATAGTGAAAAGGACCATTGCCCGGTGCGGGAAATGGTCCTTTTTGCTGCACACGAATCCTGCCGCTGGCGGCAGAGCGGCCGCAGCCTGTGAGCTGCGATAACCGGCTAGGTTGTGCGCCGGCATCAGCAGCCCGGCAAGACATAGGCTACAGGCAGCCGCCGGCTATACAGGCACCTCGCGGGTGCTTTTCTCCATGGGGGAGCTGCACAGCGGGCAGGGCTTGGAGGCCAGATGATCCTCCGCCCCGCCGGCCTTCATCCGGGTCCAGCCCGGGCAGCGGGCGCCGGTACAGTTCCACACAGGAACCGTATGGGTCTTGGCATGTCCGGCTGTGCCGGAGGTATACCCCCTGGACAATCCGGTTCTGCTCACGGACACAGCAGAAGCAGTGGAGGCGGCAGGTCTGGAAGGGGCGGCAGCGGAGCGGAAGGCGGACAGCATGAAGCGGGAGACCTCCGCCTTCTTGCCCCGGTGTCTGGCCGGGGAGCTGATGAACAGCTCCTCCTTGGCTCTGGTGACAGCGACGTAGGCGAGCCGCCGCTCTTCCTCCAGTGCGGAGATACCGGCATCGCTGCCTGCCTTGAAGCTGCCGGCTGCCGGAAGCTGGCCGGCCTTGCGGTCCTTCAGCCGGTCGCCTTCAAGCGCCGAGCTGTGGGGCAGAATGCCCTCCGAGGCTCCGAGCAGGAAGACAACAGGGAATTCCAGCCCTTTGGACTTATGGATAGTCATCAGTGCAACGCGGTTGCCCTGCTCCTTGAGTCCGCTCTGGCGGCTCAGCTCATTGCGCTCGGTGATGCCGGCAATAAAGTCGAGGAATACAGGGAGGCTGTCGAACCGCTCAGCCGAGGTTTCCAGCTCATCCAGCATTTCCTTCAGCGTCTCGCGGTGCAGGGTAGCCTGATGCCGCTCATTAGCTTCTATGAAGTAGTCATAGAAGCTTGTCCGGATGCGGCGGATCGCCTGCAGCGGCGTCAATGCAGCCAGGCCGCGGATCAGCTCCAGCCGCTCCCGCAGCTTGGTGCCCTTGAAATCCTCCATTCCCGGCAGGGAGAGCAGATGAATCAGGGGGCCCTGCTTGGGCTGGACAGCCTCCATCCGGCGGATATGCTCCATGCCGGTTTCCCGGTTCATATACAGGGTCGGCATAATGCTCTCCATCGCGGCAAAGTTGCGCCGGTTCAGTGACAGCCGCAGATGGTCCAGCACCGGCAGGATCAGCCAGTGCTCGTAGAGCAGCTGACCTTCACCGTAGTCGATGTAGGGGATATCCCGCAGCAGCAGCAGCTCCAGCACAGCGCGGTTGCTGCTGGAGGCCCGGTACAGCAGGGTGAAATCACGGTATTCCCTGTTGCTGCTGCTTACCTCATTTACGATATGGTCGACAATCTGTTCGGCTTCCTCATCTGCCGTCTGCGGGCGCAGATATCGGGGCTGGGCGCCGCCGCTTCTGGCCGCCTGCAGCGTTTTGGAACGGCGGCGCAGGTTATGGCGGATGATCCCGTTGCCGAGGCCGATAATGGCCGGGCCCGAACGGTAGTTAATATCAAGGGTGATAACCCTTGCACCCGGATAGAGCTTTTCAAATTCCAAAATAAACTCGCTGCGCGCCCCGTTAAAGGAATAGATCGTCTGGTCATCATCGCCGACGACCATCAGGTTGTTGTGCGGATAAGCGATCATTTTGACCAGCTCATATTGCAGCTCATTTGTATCCTGGAACTCATCCACCATGACATACTGGAACTTCTGCTGCAGCTCCTGCAGGAGATGGGGCTGCTCCAGCAGCATTTTATAGGCAATCAGCAGCACATCATCGAAGTCCATTTTGTTATGATCCTGCTTCCACTGCTCATAGAGGGTCAGAATCGCCTTCATTTCCTGCTCTGCGGTATTCGTCTCAGGGAGTGTATCTGCATCCCTCATATTCATCTTGCAGGAAGACAGCAGGGCCAGCAGGGTTTCCGGCGGATAAGCATCCTTCGGCAGCCCCAGTTCCCGCATAATCTGCTTCAGCAGGATGTGCTGGCGGCGTGTCTCATGAAAGATATCCTGCCGCAGCCCCTGGCGCCTCAGAAAATACAGAAAGAAAGAGTGGAAGGTACGCGCCTGCAGGCGCGCGGCATCGCCTTCGGCAACGCCCGGCAGCACGGCGATGCGCTCGCGCATCTCCGCCGCCGCCTTGCTGGAGAAGGTAAGCAGCAGCATCCGTGCGGGGGAGACCCCCCGCACGGACAGCAGATAGCCTGTTCTGCAGATCAGCACCGAGGTTTTGCCCGAGCCTGCACCGGCCAGCGTCAGCAGCGGTCCTTCGTGATGCCGCACCGCTGCAATCTGCGGCGGGTTAAGCAGGATTCCGCCCTCCTCAAGCCGGCGGAAATAAGCGGCATCGCCTTCCCCCGGCTTCACCGTCTCACGGCTGGTCCGGGCTGAGGCAATTGCCGCCTGGGGAATACGTTCACCGCTTGCACCGAGCGGTATATTATGGAATAAAAGCTTGTTCATCAGATTCACCTTCAATATAAGTCCATTAGCCAATCTACAATATAACACTGCACTGCCTGTATAGAAAAGCGGTTCCCCTGTTTACTTTATTTTGCCAAGCAGGGTATTCACTTTCCGTTCATATTGGCGGGGCTTGTTCTCGCGGATTTCCTCAAGCAGAAACACAAGCGACTGCTTCACCCGGGGAGACATACCTCTGGCAATAGCGGCGTATTCCTTCCTGAACCGGCTGTCATCCAGTATCCGCTCGTTGAGCACGATGGCCCAGCCCCGGGCAGGCTCAAGCATGTCCGGCAGCGACTCCAGCAGCTGGGTCAGGTACATCTCCATGTGGCAGCTCTCCACAAAATGAACAAGCCCGAACATCACTTCCTCATGCCCGGTCTCATCGTCAAACACTTTAAAAATCTGCTGGATTACGGCATCCTCCGTGTCACCGGCCAGTCCCTCCAGCGCCAGGTCAAACAGCTCGCATTCCAGCTCTGTCCGCAGCAGCCGGTTGGTATAGAGCTGGGCTATCCCAGGGTACATGTTCATCAGCAGCACCGCCTATTTCCGGTCAAGAAGATGCCGGATTCCCTCAGCGACGCCATGCTCGGCATTGCTAAACGTAATGAAATCCGCAGTTTCCTTCAGCAGCTTGGCGGCATTGCCCATGGCAATCTTGTAGCCGGCCCGCTCAAACATAGGCAGATCATTATAGCTGTCGCCCATTACAGCCACCTGATCTTCAGGAATGCCGTAGTGTGCAGCAAGCTTAATGACACCTGCACCTTTGTTGGCATCCTTGTGATTGATTTCAATATTGCTCTCGTGGGATGCTGTAATAATCAGGCCGGGAACAGCAGCGAAGCGTGTGGACGCTTCCTTAAGGACCTCGCGGTTCAGCGAGAAAGCAAGCGCCTTATAAAGCAGCTGCTCCTCCTTGCCCCAGATCTCCTCCATGCTCTCTACATACGTTACGGCAGCCTGGCGGAACTGCTTGGCAACCATCGCTTTAAGCAGCCAGCCGAAGCCTTCAGGGATTTCCTCGTCTTTAAGCTCGGCCAGCTTTTCCAGACGGACCCGCTTGTCCAGCTCGACATATACATTGTCTCCGGTATACACCTCGTAATACAGCTCAGGGACCTCGTTCATCCAGCGCAGCACCGGGATAATATCCTCTTTGTCCAGCGGCCGGCTCACCGCCTGGGTACCGTCCGGCAGAATCAGCAGAGCCCCGTTCATAGCGACAACAGGACAACTCAGGTCGGACAGCCGCAGCTGACGCTCAGCATCCATATAAGAACGTCCGGTGGCAATCGCCACAATATGGCCCAGACTCTGGGCATGAATAATCGCTTCGCGGTTCTCCGGACTGATATTTCCATTTTCGTTCAGCAGTGTTCCATCCATATCAAGTGCAATCAGCATAATGTTGTGCTCCTTTTTCTGTACGTTCTAATCCGCACCTCTGGGACTGTGAAAATCATTTCCTGTATTTTATCATTAATTCTCTGTAAATTAAAAATTCCTTTTCATGGGCTTGCCTGAATTTCCGGAAAACCACCCGGACGTGCTACAATATAAGGCAGACTATTGATGAAACCGCCGAAAAATGGGGGAGTATGAATGAAATCCAGAAATTTAGCTACAATTTCACTTGTTGTAATGGCATGCGGCTTTCTGATTACGCTGTTCTTGCCGGATAATATACCCTTTGAGCTGCTGCGGGGCGGCTTTGAGGCCGGTCTTGTCGGCGGGATTGCCGACTGGTTCGCCGTGACGGCGCTGTTCCGTCATCCGCTGGGCCTGAAGATTCCGCATACCTCCCTGCTGATCAAAAGCCGTGACAAAATTGTCCAGTCCCTGATCTCTGCGATGGAGAATGAGCTGCTGAACAAGGCAAGCATTGAAAACAAGCTGCGCGGCATCCGCATTATCCGGCTTGCCGGCGGCCTGCTGACCAAATTTATGTCCAGAAAGAAAGTAAGGGCGGAAATTCTGGAGCAGGTGAGCACTTTTGTGCTGCGCCTGCCAGTAGAGCAGGCGGTGCCCTATCTGCAGAAGACCGCTGCCGGGTATATCCGTGATGCCGAGCTGGGCGAGGCCGCAGACACCATTGCCACAAGGCTGATGAATGACGGCAAGGATATCGCTGCTCTGGACTATGCGCTTGAAGGCGTATCCGGCTGGACCGGACGTCCCGAGACGCGTGCCATGCTGGGCAAGCTGGCCAGTGAAAAGCTGGCCGAAGTGAAGCTTGGCGGACTGAAAGGGATGGCTTTCCAGGCTTTTGTCGGGTTTATGGATGCCGATATGCTCGGAGAGATGCTGCAGGGCATGCTGCAGTCGGGTATCCGTGATTTCCGTGAAGAGGATAATCCGTACCGTGAGCAGATTATCCGGGAGATTCGCGTCGCCCTGTTTCAGCTTGTAAACGATGAGACAAAGATTGCCGGCCTGAAGGAGTGGGCTGAGGGCACTGTGCAGGGTGATGAGGCGGCAGCCTTCCTGCAGAAGCAGCTTGAGATTGTCCGCAGCAAGGCTATTGCTATGCTGGAGGAGGACCGGGTAAGTGGCGGCCGGAAGCTGTTCAGCCTGTATGGCCTGCTGGCCCGCCGTGTCAGCAGGGAGACAGATCTCATCCAGGGCTGGGAGGAGCGCATCCGCGCTTCACTGATTGCTCTGGTAGAGGCTAATCATTACCGTATCGGTGTTCTGGTCAAAGAAAACCTGGATCAGATGGATGATGAGAGCCTGGTGAATATGCTGGAGGAGAAGATCGGCAAGGATCTGCAGTGGATCCGGGTCAATGGTGCGGTCTGCGGCTTTGTGGTAGGTCTGGTGCTGACCGTTATCCAGCTGATCTGATACAAACAGTAAAGAAAGGGACAGCATGTGCCTGATTGGCGGGTTTATCCGCCGGCAGACACAGAGCTGTCCCTTTGTCATGGAGGCCGGTTTAGACCGGGCAGGCTACAGCAGATTTTTGCCGTTGCTGATGGTGAAGGCTTCCATCACAGGCATTACAAAAATCTTGCCGTCACCGAAGGAGCCATGCTCCCCGGTTCTTGCCGTTCTCATAATAATACTGATGACATCATCCTTCTCGTCGTTATTGATGACAATCATCAGCAGTTTTTTGGAAATCTGATTGTAGTGGTTTGTTCCGACCTGAATTCCCTTTTGTTTACCGCGCCCAAGCAGATCCATCTTACTGATGGACGGGAAGCCGGCAAGCATTAGCTCAGCCATAACCTCATCTGCCTTCTCCGGTCTGATAATAGCCTTAATCATTAACATAAGGATGCACCCTTTCTACAGCTGATTAATGTGTTGTAGGGGGTTGCCAGCATCTGGATGGCGGAACAAGTTAACATAGCTTGTTATTGGCAACGCTTACAATAACAGTATAATTGCTGCTGCGGACCATATCCTGCGAGAATGGTCACAAAGTTCTTTATACATACTGTCGCAAGTCAGAGGAGCGCTGTTCAGGCCGGCTCCCCGCTGTCAGGCATGAAGAAGTGACTGATACAGCTCTTCCAGGCGAAGGGCGGTATGACCCCAGTCGAAGGTGCGCAGGGCGTCGCTTCGGCCCTGCAATCCGATCCTTGCGGCCAGTCCCGGGCTGCGGCCGACCCTCAGCAGCAGCCTGGCAAAAGGCAGAGCCTCCCGGTATCTTACGGCCAGATAGCCGTTATGGCCGGAACGGATAATCTCCCGGATTCCCCCGTTGTCTGAAGCGATGACGGGCAGCCCGGAGGCCATCGCCTCCACATTGACCAGCCCGAACGATTCATGCCTCTGGGAGGGACAGACGAAGCAGTCCGCAGCCTGATACAGGCTGTGAATCTGCTCATGGGCAATTTTGCCCGGAAAGGAGACGGACACGCCCAGCCTTCCGGCCAGAAGCTTCAGCTGGCGGATATACGCCGGTTTGCCCTGCCCCGCAACGACCAGATGGGCAGGCATACGCTTGTTCACATGATACATCGCCCGGATGAGGACATGCACACCTTTGCGGGGAATGATTCTGCCGGCAAACAGCACGGTAAATACCTGAGGCAGCCGGTATTGCCTGCGCAGGCGCTGGCGTTCCGGCAGCTCCGCAGGTGTGAACCGGGAGAGCTCAGCGCCCAGCGGGACAACGCTGAGCCTTCTGTGTATCCCGGGGAAGCGCCCTGACAGCTTATTCAGCAGTGATCTGCTATTAACGGCAATCCCGTCGGCGCGGGCCAGGGAGCGCGCTATTCTGCGCTCAGCCGGAACAAAGGTAAGGGAGTGGAGATACAGCAGCACCGGGATATCAGGGTGCCGCTCTTTGACGGCAGCCATAAGCAGCGGACGGTTATCGACCTGGATAATATCAAAAGACTCTTGCTTCAGGAATTGGAGCACGGAAGCCTGGTAAAGACGCGGAGTACCCGAAGCCAGGCGGATAATCCGCACCTGCTCCAGCTCGGCGGTGTCCGGCAGCAGGGCGGTTGCCCGGCTAATTATAGTTACGTCATGTCTTCCGGCCAGGCGTCTGGCTATCGCCCAGATACAGATTTCTACAGAGCCGTCCCCCGGCAGCGGGAACTGCTCCGGTGCAATGATACAGATACGCATAGTTCGAGCCTCCTTCCGGCCGGCTTTCGTAAATTCTCTCTATCACCATATGCACTATTTCAGGCGGAGGATACCCTTGGTGCCAATCAGGAGGCAGTTTGCTTTAAGGTCGCGGCGATGACCGCGGCAACCTTCTGTTCCAGCTCGATGATCTTTTGTTTGCTGGCAGCAATCTGCTTGTAGCCTGATACAAGCGAGGTTAGGGATTGTCCAGCGAGAGCCGGGTTTTGCTTGCGGACGGCAGTCTTGAAGCTGCTGAAGTCGGCAGTAATCCGCTTATTCAGGGCGGAGGCTGCGCTTTTTTGGGTTTTGATGGATGTCTGGGGGCTTTCAATACCCGATAAGGTTCTGCGGGCGGCGGCAATCTTCCGGGTCCTTGCCTCTTTGGCCGCCTTCAGCACGGCTTCCTTGTCCCTGATGTCCTGGCGGGCGATCTGGACTGTGATTTTCATAGCATCCGCCTGGGTCTTGAGAATAGCATTCAAATTCTTATCTTTAAGCCTCTTAACGAGTGCGATCCGGCTGTTCAGTGCGCTGTACTGGTCGAAAAGCGGCTGGTAACGCTCCTTGGTGCTGGTGACAGCTGCGGTAAGCTTAGCTACGGCGGCCTGATCAATCTCCGTAATCTGCTTGCGGACTGTGATCAGGCTCTGGGCGTTTCTTTCATGCAGGACACGGATCTGTTCTTCCCTGCTGTCATACTGAGCGGCCAGGCCGTCCAGCTCGCTGTATTGGCTCTTCAGCCTGGTCCGGTCCTGCGTGCTTGCGGCTGCCGCAGTCAGATCAAAGGCTGCCTCAATGGACGGGGTCAGTACAACGGCCGCTGCAGACGCCCTTCCTGCTGAAGCGAATAAGGGCATTATCAGAACCAGCACTGCGAGAAAGATTTGCACACGTTTGTTCACGATATTCCTCCTCCTGATATCCCTGTTAACCGGTATAACAAAAAAACACCCGCAGTAAAGGCAAATAAGCCTTTATTACGGGTGCTTCCGGCGTAACAAGTCAGTTTAATATATTATTGGTCTAAACTTTAGAGGAATTACGGGACAACGTCAATATTTAAAATTCGGAATTTATTCCCTAAACGTGTGCCGTACATTTCTTCCAATGTCCACATGTCGTATACTGAAGAAAGAGTATAACGTAGAGTCTGCATAGGAGCCGGCTCGTGATGAAGGAGGCCCTGAATAAATGGATTACTTGGCAGAGAATCACAGTATTCTGGATCAGGCATTCATGATGTCACCTGTAGGAATGGCAGTGTGGGCCGTAGAGTCGCATAAGTGGATTAAGGTCAATTCCGCATTATGCGATATCTTGGGCTGCAATGAAGCTGACTTTCTCCAGAACACCGTTTGCGGCAGCCTGATTGCACCACCGGCGGAGCAGGAAGGCCTGTCATTGACAGAAACGATAGACCCGGACTCCCTACCACCGGGCGCCTCCTCCGTAAAAGAATTGAAATTTTACAGCCGTCCAGGCCGTCCATTGTGGCTATCCCTTACCTTTGTACGTCCTGAAGCCGGACAGGCTTCCCCGCACATTATCGTATATGCAGCAGATATTACAGACCGGAAAATTGCGGACCAGCTCACTGTAGACAGCCGTGATTTATATGATTTATTTATAAAAGACGACCAAAGCATGATTTCCTTTTCCCAGCCTGACGGCACTCTGAGCTTTATTTCCCCCTCTTCCCTGAAGCTTATCGGTTACAAGCCGGAGGAGATAATCGGGAGGAACCGGATTGAATTCTACCACCCCGATGACAGCAGGAACATGGATTTGGCTGAAGGGCTGCTGGGAGATGATACGTACGTCCGCCGTCTGCGTCATAAGGACGGGCACTATATCTGGTTTGAAACCTCTTTTCATGCAGTAAAGAATGAGAAAAATGAAATCACCAGAATTATGGGCATCGGCCGGAACATAACCAGCCGCAAACAGAATGAAGAGGCGCTGGCTGCCGCGCAGAGAGTTGCCCGGATCGGCTCCTGGAGCTGGGATCTGGCTAAGGGCAGGCTGTCATTCTCGGAAGAGCTGCAGCGGATGCTCCATCTTGATGCAGGAGCAGAAGGGATAAATCACCAGACACTCATCGACCTTGTCCATCCGGATGATCTTGATTATCTCTATGAGAATGTTGAACGGGCACTGGCCCGGGGAGCCTCCGGTGAGGCTGCTTACCGGCTGATTCTCCAGGATGATAGTGAGCTTACGATTAATATCCAATGGGATGTGATCCTGAATCCGGACGGAGTGCCGATCCAACTGATCGGCATGATGCAGGATATTACCGAGCGGCAGCAGATGGAGCGCCAGCTCAGGGAGAGCGAGCGCAATTTCCGCCTGATGTCGGAGAATTCCCTGGACCTGATCTCGCGCCATGCGGTTAAGGACAGCATCTTCCTGTACTGCTCTCCCGCCAGCAGTTCGCTGCTGGGCTATGAGCCTGAGGAAATGGTCGGCACCAGCGCCTACGACTACCTTCATCCGGATGATCTGCTGATGATGCAGCAGATGATGGCGCAAAGCGAAGCGGACAGATTTATTCGGCCGATATCCTACCGGTACCGTCACAAAAACGGCAGCTACGTCTGGTTTGAGTCGAACAGCCGCTATATTTTTGATGAACACGGGCAGATTGCCGAGATCATTGCCGTCGGACGCGATATCACCGAGCGCAAGCAGTTTGAAGCCAGACTGCAGGAGAGCGAGCAGCACTACAAATCGCTGTTTGAATATAACCCGTCAGCGGTCTATTCCATGAACTTGCAGGGGGACTATCTGACGGCGAATACTATTCTTGAGGAACTGTCCGGCTACTCCATGGAGGAGCTGATCGGCAATTATTACGGACCGCTTGTGCATGAAAAGGATGTTCAGAAGACGAAGGACCATTTTGAAATGGCAGTCCGGGGTGTGCCGCAGAATTATGATCTGACGCTGATTCATAAATCAGGACATCTGGTAGAGATTAATACGACCAATATCCCGATTATTATTGATGACGAGGTGGTCGGGGTCTTCGGCATATCCCGCGATATAACCGAACGTACCCGCTATACCGAGCAGATTGAGAAGCTCAGCAATGATTACACCCTGATTCTTAATGCAGTATCCGAGGGGATTTTTGGCCTTGATACGGAAGGCAGAGTGACCTTTATTAATCCCGCGGGAGCGCAGATGCTGGGCTTTGCCTACGGTGAAATTATGGGGCAGCCTTATCTCGGCTATATTCAGCAGACGGAGCTGGACGGGATCTATTCGCGGCCCGAAGAGTCTCCGCTGATGCAGGCTGTACGGGCGGGCGAGTCGCTTCAGAGCAATAATGCGGTATTGTGGCGGAAGGACGGATCAAGCTTCCTGGCCGAATATCAGGTAACCCCTTTGTTTGATAAAGGCGAGCGGATCGGAGCGGTTGTTGTTTTCCGCGATATTACCAACGAGCAGGAGATCATCCGTGCCAAGGAATCTGCCGAAAAGGCTGATCAGGCCAAATCGGAATTCCTCGCCATTATGAGTCATGAGCTGAGAACCCCGATGAACGGAATTATGGGCATGACGGATCTGCTTACAGAAACGGAGCTTGATGAGGAGCAGCGCGGGTATGCTGCAATTATCAGTGAGAGCAGTGCCTCTCTGCTGTATATTCTGAATGAAATCCTCGATTTCAGTAAAATTGAAGCCGGGAAAATGACGCTTGCCCGGGAGCCGGTTCATTTGGAGTGGGTGATGGAAAGTGTCAAGGAGCTGTTCCTGCCCAAGGCACGGGAGAAAAATATCGAGCTGACCTGCAGGATCGCTCCTGATGTACCGGAGCTGATTACCGGGGATGCAGACCGGCTGCGCCAGGTGCTGGTTAATCTGGCCAGCAATGCGGTCAAATTTACCGAGCAGGGATCGGTGGATATTGCCGTGGAGACGGAACTTTGCCCTAACCGGGACAAAATGATCCTGAAGTTCAACGTGCAGGATACCGGAATCGGGATTCCGCCGGAGAAGCAGTCCCTGCTGTTCCAGTCCTTCTCGCAGCTGCATCCGGCGATTAACCGCAAATATGGCGGTACCGGACTGGGCCTGTCTATCTGCAAGCGGCTTGTGGAGCTTATGGGAGGGGCTATTGCAGTAGACAGCAGGGAGGGTGAAGGCGCCAACTTTTATTTCACTCTGCCTATTCATGTCGAATATGAACCGGATAAAGATCCTGTGGGGATGGATACGGCAGATGCAGAGGCTATTCATTCTCCGCAAGCCGGCACGGTCCCCTATGTAATGGCAGAGCCGGGGGAGCCGGAGCTGCATCATCCGGGGGAGCATCCCGGGGTGGAGCCCAAGTTCGGTCCGCTGCGGATTCTGGTGGCCGAAGACCACCCGGTCAACCAGAAGCTTCTGCTGACCATGCTGAAGAAGCGGGGATACGCTGCCGACCTGGCGGAGGACGGCCGGCAGGCGCTGCAGAATGTGCTGCAGCAGCCTTACGACCTTGTATTTATGGATGTGCAGATGCCTGTGATGAGCGGGCTTACTGCAGCAGCCCGAATCCGTGACCAGCTCGCGCCGGATAAACGTCCGTATCTGGTAGCCGTAACAGCCTTCACACGGCCCGAGGACAGGGAACGGTGCCTTGCTGTAGGGATGGAGGATTTCATCAGCAAGCCGTTTCTGGCATCGGATATTGAACGTGTTCTGCAGAAGCGGCAGGAGCGGATCGCTTTATGAGCCGGACACCGCAGAGCCGCCGCATCCTTGCCGCTGAGCCTTATACACAATGGGAGCCGGGCGTTCATTCGCCCGGCTCTGCCTGCGGGCCGGCCACGCTGGCCGCCATGATGGAATATTGGCATACGCGGCAGGGAGCGGATTTTATTCCCGGCAGCAGGCATTTTGCCACCAAAGCAGCCCATATAAATTACATATACAGCCGTCACAGCGGGAGAGCCTGGGGCATGAGTGTACGCAGCTTCGTCCGGGCTCTTCACGGGTATATCAGCTCTGCTTCCGGGAAGGATGAGAATAACAGCGGCAGGACTGACGTAGCTGTATTCAACGATATAGAGCGGTATAAAGCGGAAATCAACGCAGGGCGCCCGGTGGCACTCAAATTCGATAAGTGGTTCAGCCTCCGCTGGCAGGGGGAGTTTGCCTACGATTATCATTGGGTGCTGGGAACCGGTTATGAGGAGCCGGAGGACGGCTTGGGGCCTGTGCTGATTGTACACGATAACGGGGTTCGGCTTAGAGGCGGCGGCTATCTTCCGGGGCAGGAGCGGCGCATTCACTATATACCTAATCAGGCTGTAATATCTATGGTAAGCCTCAATATTATCGGTTTCTAACCCGGCTTCCGATACAGCAGATGTACGAAACGGGAATCCTGGCAGAAAATCCTGTACAAACGTTTGCGCCACTGGGATAATGACGCTATAATTCCAGTTAATAAAAGGTAAAGGAGACAGGTTGCCTTGTCCGTACAAAAAGAAATGAAAGAACCGGTTCACTATGGTGATCCGGCGGCCACCGGCGGAATATCTGTGTTTGATCAGGAGTTTGACCAGCTTTTCAGCTATGACGGCAATGATCTGGGCTTAACTTATACCCCCCAGTCCTCCTCGTTCTGCCTATGGGCGCCTACTGCCTTTGAAGCAGAAGTTGTGCTGTATGATTCCTGGCAGGATGCCGCAGGTAAGCATCTGCCGATGACCCGTGAGGTGCGGGGCACATGGAGGCTCAAAATAAGCGGTGACCTGGAGGGCAAATTCTATACCTACCGGGTGCGTGTCGGGGAGCAGTGGAATGAAGCGGCAGACCCCTATGCCCGGGCTGTTGGGGTTAACGGTGACCGGAGTGCCATCCTGGATATGTCCAAGACAAATCCTGGGCGCTGGACGGATGACAAGCCGCTGCTTGCCGACCCGGTCGATGCTGTCATCTACGAGCTGCATCTGCGTGACTTATCCGTACATCCCGGCAGCGGGATTGTCCATAAAAGCCAGTATCTCGGCCTGGCGGAGGATGGAACACGCGGCCCCAGAGGGGTTGCGACCGGACTGGATCATATTGCCGGTCTTGGTGTAACCCATGTGCAGCTGCTGCCGTTTTATGATTATGCTACAGAGAGTGTCGATGAAACCAAGCTGGATCAGCCCCATTATAACTGGGGGTATGACCCGAAGAATTTCAATGCCCCGGAGGGCTCCTATGCCACCGATCCTTATGCTCCGGCTGTAAGAATCCGTGAACTGAAGGAGATGATACAGGCGCTGCATGACCGCGGGCTGCGCGTCATTATGGATGTCGTCTACAACCATGTATATGACGGCTTCCGCGTTAACTTCACAAAGCTGGTTCCCGGTTATTATCTCCGCTACAAGCGGGATGGCAGCCTGTCGAACGGATCGGGCTGCGGAAATGATGTTGCGAGCGAGCGGCTGATGGTATCCCGCTTTATCGTCGAATCCGTCCTGTACTGGGCGGAGGAATATCATATTGACGGCTTCCGCTTTGATCTGATGGGCCTGCTGGATATTGGGACCATGCAGGAGATCCGCCGCCGTCTTGATCAGCTGGACCCTTCAATTATGACCATCGGCGAAGGCTGGATTATGGATACAGAGCTTGCACCCGAGAAGCTTGCGAATCAGAGCAATGCAGATGTGCTTCCGGGAATCGGACATTTCAACGACGGCTTCCGCGATGCGGTGAAGGGTAATATTTTTCACTATGAGGAACGGGGATTTATCAGCGGCAAGCACGGCCTGGAGCAGGCGGTAAAGACGGGAATTACCGGAGGCATAGTGCACGGCCAGGCTGCCGGACAGTTTGCGGATGAGCCGCAGCAGTGTGTGAATTTTGTGGAATGCCATGATAATCACACGCTCTGGGACAAAATCGTGTTATCCGCACAGGATGAGAGTGATGCAGACCGTGCAGCCATGCACCGTCTGGCCTCCGCAATGGTGCTGACCAGCCAGGGGATTCCGTTCCTGCACGCCGGCCAGGAGTTTATGCGTACCAAGGATAGTGTGGAGAACAGCTATAAATCGCCGGTAGAGGTCAATTGGATGGACTGGGAGCGCTGCGCCGCCCATGCCGGCGATGTTGATTACATGAAGCGCCTGATTGCGCTGCGGAGGGATCATCCGGCCTTCCGGCTGCGCACCGCAGAGGAAATACGCGCACAGCTCATGTTCGAACAGTCTCCGGCCGGCACAGTGGCCTATACACTGCGGGGTCATGCCGGAGGCGATGCGGCTGAGCATCTGTACGTGCTCTATAACGCCAATCCGTCCGGAGCTTCCTTGAAGCTGCCTGCCCTTGGCGAATGGAGCATACTGTTCGGCGGCGAGCTGGTCTCCAAGCTTGCGGGCGGTGCGCTGAACGTCAAGCAACCGGGCATGGTTGTGCTTGCCGTACAGCCGCAGCCACATACACTATAAGGTTTGAACAACAGTCAACGGATGCTGCTCCTGGATAAGGAGGGCATCCGTATTTTTTTTGCCTGGACAAGCCTGTTTTATGGAAAAGTACTTCACCTGTCGTAGTAAGTATGCTACAATTCAATTACTACGACAGATGAAGTAAAAAAACGTTAAGGAGGCCCGCACTTGATCAGCAGTGATGTTATCCGGGGCTATAACGATACCCTTATTCTCTACATGCTGCTCGATGGCGAATCTTACGGATATGAAATATCCAAGAACATCAGGAAGCTGTCAGACGAGAAGTATGTTATGAAGGAAACCACCCTATACTCCGCGTTCTCCCGGCTTGAGAAGAACGGATATATCGACTCTTTTTTCCTGGATGAGACGTTTGGAAAGAGACGCACCTATTACCGCATTACACCGCAGGGTCTGGCCTACTACCGGGAGAAGTGTGCAGAATGGAAGGTTACACAAGAGGTTGTCAACAAATTCATAAAGGAGCTGTAATGACATGGATACTATAGCCGCATATTTGAATAATATGTTTGCTTCCCTGCCTAGGACCGAACAGACGTACAATCTGAAGCAGGATCTGCTGGCCAATATGGAGGAGAAATACCATGAGCTCAAGAAAGAAGGCAAATCGGAAAATGAAGCGGTCGGCATCGTCATTTCCGAGTTCGGCAATATAGATGAGCTGGTTGAAGAGCTCGGCTTGCCGGGGGGCGTAGAGGATACGCTGCTTCCGCTGCTTGCGCCGGAGGATACATGGAGCTATACAGCGGCGAAGAAAAGGGCCGGGTTCATGGTTGGGATTGGAGTCGTGCTCTGCATGATCGGTCCTGCGCTGCTGATTGTCCTGGTTACCCTTGCTGAATACGGCTTTCTGCGCGGTGTGCTCTCGGAGGATGCCGCCGGAATGATCGGTGTAAGTATACTGCTAGTGCTGATAGCGCTTGCGGTTGGCATGTTCATTTACAGCGGCTCTAGTATGGAAAGGTTTAAATATCTGGAAAAGGGCTTTAATCTGCCCTGCTTTTTGCGGACAGAGCTTGAGCAGCGCAGACGTGCATATACTCCCACTTATACCCTGTCGCTGACGCTGGGCATTTGTCTTTGTGTGGTATCACCGGTTCTGGTTATTATCTGGGCTGCCGTTAGTGAGGACACTACGGGTTATGGTGCGGCTATCATGCTCTTGCTCATCGCACTGGCAGTCTTTCTGTTCATCTACTACGGAACAATCAAGGAGAGCTTCAGCTTTTTGCTCAAGGAAGGGGAATATATCGAGCTCCCTCCTGAGAAAAAGGAAGAGAAGCGCATCATGGGCTCCATCGCTGCTATTGTCTGGCCGCTGGCTACCTGCATTTTTCTGATTAGCGGCTTTGTTTTCCAGCGCTGGGACATCAACTGGATCGTATTCCCGGTAACCGGCATTCTGCTCGGCATATTCGGCTCGGTATATAATCTGGTCAAGGCCCGGTAAGGCTGCCGGTAAGAGCTTTACCCATTCCCGAAATTTTAAATAAAAAAGTGACATTGCTCATTTAGGCGGCAAAGAATCGATGATAATATATAGGCACTACTTTGCTGCTTTACAGTATCAAATGATCAGCCGGTGACAAGGAGTAACCATCTTTTTGGCGCCGAATGGGCAAGAATGCCGCTTTAAGCTATTAACCGGCGGCCAATCAGAGAAACTCGGAGGATGACTAGGAATGGGTAAAGCAACCGGATTTTTGGAATATCAGCGGCAGACGGCCGCAGAATGCGGGCCTTTGGAACGGATCAAGAACTGGGATGAATTTCTGCTGCCGATGGATGAGGATAAGCTGAAGGAGCAGGGGGCTCGCTGCATGGACTGCGGAACGCCGTTCTGCCATGTAGGACGCCTGCTGTCAGGTATGGCCTCCGGCTGTCCGCTGCATAATCTGATCCCTGAATGGAATGACCTGGTATACCGCGGCAACTGGCAGGTTGCACTGAAGCGGCTGCATAAAACGAATAACTTTCCTGAATTTACGGGACGCGTCTGTCCTTCCCCGTGCGAAGGTGCCTGCACTGTGGGAATGAACGGAAGCCCGGTAACCATCAAGACGATTGAACGCTCGATCGTGGACCGCGGCTTTGCCGAGGGCTGGATCGTGCCTGAACCGCCGCTCGTCCGGACCGGGAGGAGAGTGGCGGTTGTCGGCTCCGGTCCGGCGGGCCTCGCCTGTGCCGCCCAGCTCAACAAAGCAGGACACACAGTAACCGTCTATGAGCGTGCTGACCGCATCGGCGGACTGCTGACCTACGGTATACCGAATATGAAGCTGGACAAGAAAACGGTTCAGCGCCGGGTGGATCTGCTGGCTGCTGAAGGAATAACATTTGTGACCCGTACAGAGATTGGTAAGGACATGGCTGCTTCACAGCTGCAGGAAGACAATGATGCAGTTGTACTGTGCGGCGGCTCGACGCAGGCGCGTGACCTGCCGATTGAAGGCCGTGAACTGCGCGGCATTCATCAGGCAATGGAATTCCTGACGCTGAACACGAAGAGCCTGCTGGATTCCGGCCTGGCTGACGGGGAATATCTGTCCGCAGCAGGCAAGGATGTTGTGGTTATCGGCGGCGGTGATACAGGGACTGACTGTGTGGCGACTTCAATCCGCCACGGCTGCCGCAGCGTAATCCAGCTGGAGATTATGCCGCAGTCTCCGCTGACCCGCCAGGCAGGCAATCCTTGGCCGGAATGGCCTAAGGTACTGAAGGTCGATTACGGCCAGCACGAGGCTGCAGCCCTGTATAAGGAAGATCCGCGCCGCTATCTTGTCTCATCTAAGCGGTTCGTCGGTGATGACGGCGGACATGTGCAGGAGCTGCACACCGTACGTATCGAGTGGGTCCGTAATGAGCAGGGGCGGATGGTGCCGCAGGAAGTGCCGGGCAGTGAAGAAGTACTCAAGACACAGCTTGTACTGCTCGCACTGGGCTTCACCGGACCGGAAGATACGCTGTTCAATGAGCTCGGAGTTGAACGGGATGAGCGCTCCAATGCCAAGGCGGAGTTTGGTGTACAGGCAACGAATATTGAAGGCGTGTTTACGGCCGGGGACATGCGCCGCGGGCAGAGTCTGGTGGTCTGGGCGATTCAGGAAGGCCGGCAGACAGCACGTGAGGTTGACCGTTATTTGATGGGCGCCTCTGACCTGCCCAAGTAAATTGAATAATAATTTAAGTGCAGGACGCCGGCGGCGTCCTGTTTTGCATGCTTCTGCCGGGAGCGATAAGATAATAAGGATAAGGAATGAATGGAAAGGGAGTCTGTATAATGAAATTAATGTTTATCTCTGATATCCACGGATCGCTGTATTGGCTGGAGCAGGCTCTGGCCAAGGCTGAAGAGGAGCAACCGCATACGCTTGTTATTCTGGGGGATTTCCTGTATCACGGTCCCCGAAATCCGCTGCCGGAGGGGTATGATCCGCAAGGGGTTGCCGCCCGGCTGAATGCTTATGGTAAATCACTGGCTGCTGTGCGCGGCAACTGTGATGCTGAGGTGGACCAGATGCTGCTGCAGTTCCCGATGATGGGTGACTATGTGCTGATCCTGCATGAAGGCCGTACAATCTATGCCACCCACGGCCACGGCTTTAGCATAGAGCAGCTGCCGCCGCTCGCTCCGGGGGATGTTTTTATCCAGGGGCACACGCATCTTCCGGTAGCCGCTGTTAAAGAAGGGATATTCGTGCTGAATCCGGGCTCTATCTCGTTGCCCAAAGAGAATAACCCGCATTCCTACGGAATTTTGGCTGACGGGGTATTTACGATTAAAGATTTTGGCGGAAAGACCGTGAAGCACATTCAACTGTAATAACGTCCGCTGCAGGGCTGCTGAGAAAGCCCGGCTGTGCATGCCGGATATAGAAAGAGGGGCCGCACATTGGCACGGCCCCTCTTTATGTTCATTGCAGATCATTCATAGCCATTCAGCCGAAGGCCGGATGACGAATGGAATGAACTGCATTAAGTGTGATTATCCTCCCCAGCCATGCGTAAGCGGCTGATATATGACTTCAATAAATTTGCTGGTGGAGACCAATACAATTGCCAAGCTAGTTAGTGATATCAATAAGGCCATCTTTTTTTTCATTGATTCTGTACACCTCGCTAATTGATTTTGTATACTTCTGAATATGCTCCGGCAAGGCGGACGGCCGGTATTTTTCGAAGATTCCGACGCATCTGACGATGTTGGAGTCACTTTTTATAATAACAGATGATTCCAAACCTTCTAATAGGTAATGGAAGCCAGCAGCAAAACTATTATGTCTTAAATAATACAACGCCAGCTCCGTCATAAACCTTGTATGCCTGTCACCGGTCAATTGCTGCGTGAACTTTCCCAGGCGGCTTTGCTGTTCCCGGTAGGTCATATGACTTCTGAACCGCTCCAGAATGTCATCAATATCGAATTCATAACGGTTGGCAGCCTGAATGATTTTGTACAAGGCTGAAGGGATTTCATTCTCCTTGTTCTCAATATAGCTGATGTATTCAGGCAGCACCTCCACCTCTCCGGACATCAGCCGGTATAAAAAGGTATTAGCATGGGCCCATTCCTGGAACTGATCGACAACCCGCTGCTCTTCCTGGCTCAAAGGGGACCTCATCCAGCTTACATCACTGTATACGGAGGTGTAATACAAAGCCTTCTGATAATCACCGCGCTCATCGCAGACTCCGGCTTTGGATAAATAGGCATACAATATATAGTAAATAAGCGGCCGGCCCGGCTGCTTCTGCCTGGATTCCTTTTTGAGATGCTTATATTGCAGAGAAGCCTTCTGTCCAAGCAGCTCAGCCAGCTCATTGACCTTATCCCAGCGGTGCAGGGACGCAAACACATCAGCCAAATGCTTGAGCGCATCAAGCTGGTCGGCTTCGTCCAGACGCTCCACATAAGGCTCAAATTGATTGGCAGCATGCAGATTCTCGTCCTGGCTATCACCCAGCCCGATCATGAACAGCCGGTACCGGCAAAGCGCCAGACGTTCGGAATGCTGGAACCGTTCACCCTCGGCGACACTTTCGTACATGAGGGCGGCAGCGGCTGAACGGCCCTGGGCATACAGCTCTTCTGCCGCATCGAACAGCATGGGAGCATAGATCAGCTTATCCATGATATGCTGGACTACGCGGTGGATTGCCCCCAGCTTATCCAGCTCTGCACAGCGCTGAAGCAGCGGACCGATCCGCCGCCAGTCCGGCGCACCGTTAATAATATAATTATCAACATAAAGGTCATAAAAATGTCCTTCGGGCAAATCCATAGCCAAGGTAATCCGGTCCAGCTGCTGCATGGCAATCGGGCGGTGGCCTTGAATAACATTGCTGAGTGTGCCGGAATTCATCCCGGAACGCGCGGCAAATTTTGATATGGTTAAAGCTTCACGCTTCATATAATCTTCAAGTTCTGTTAGGATCGTGGATGCAGCTTCCAATAGATGACCACCTTTCACGCTGTAGGACCGGTAAATCAATAAGTAAATATACATCTTCCAGTATTATGCAAAATGTAACATTGGTCAATATTAGAATTAATACGGATATGTGAAATCATACAGATTTCTGCCAATTGAGCGTGTCCTTATATTATTGTATGATGTATAAGGAGCTTTTTTGCATGTTCAGGCTGCTCCAAATTTAACTGACAGAGGTATCTAACGAATGTATCCAAAAGATTTGAACTATACAATGCCGGCCGAATGGGAGCTGCATGAGCGGACCTTTATCTCCTGGCCGGTGCAGGCATCCATGGTATTCCCGGATAACTACACATCCGTAAGCGAAGGCTATGCTGAAATTATAAAGGCTATAGCCGAGTTTGAGCCAGTTACAGTAATTGTAAACCCTGAAGAGCTGAAAGCGGTAGAGGCTCTGGGGCTTGGAGACAATGTTACACTTCTTCCCGTCCGCCATAATGATGCCTGGCTGCGTGATAACGGTCCGACCTTTGTTGCTGCTGAAGAAGGCAAGCTCGCCGGTGTGAACTGGAAGTTTAACGCCTGGGGCGGCAAATATATGCCTTGGGATCTTGATGATGAGGTAGCGCCGCAGATTCTGGAGTCCCTGCAGATTGAGCGCTTTGATGCTCCGCTTGTTATGGAGGGCGGCTCCATTCATACTGACGGCGAGGGGACGCTGATTACCACCGAGGAATGCCTGCTGAACACGAACCGTAACCCGGAGCTGAGCCGGGAGGAGATCGAGGAGCAGGTGCGGCGGTTTACCGGTACAGATTCTATTATCTGGCTGACACGCGGCCTCAGCGGGGATGAAACGGACGGCCATGTCGATAATATTGCCTGCTTTGCAGCGCCGGGCAAGGTCATTATCCAGGTCTGTGATGATCCGCAGGATGAGAATTATGAGATTACTCAGGAGAATCTGCGCATTCTGGAGAATGCAGTGGACGCCAAGGGGCGGAAGCTGGAGATTATCCGGGTTCAGCAGCCTCCGCGTGTGGACTATGAAGACAGCCGGCTGACGCTCAGCTATCTGAATTTCTACTTTGTAAACGGCGGCATCATTCTGCCGGTATTCGGCGGCACAGCTACAGAGACGGACAAGCTTGCCGAGCAGCAGCTTGCTGCCCTTTTCCCTGAACGCAGAATCCGTACGGTGAATGGTATGGCTGTAATCGGTGAAGGCGGCAATGTGCACTGCACCACGCAGCAGATGCCTGCACGGAAATAACTGAATTTGCAAGGAGGACTGAAACGTGAGAAAAGTAAAAGTAGCCGCAACGCAAATGAGCTGTTCCGGTGACATTGATGAGAATATCCGCAACGCTGAGGTTCTGGTAAGAGAAGCGGCAGCACAGGGAGCGCAGATTATTCTGCTGCAGGAGCTGTTCGAAACCCCGTATTTCTGCCAGAAGGAGAAGTCGGATTATTATGCTTACGCCACTGAGCTTGAGCAGAACAAGGCAGTGAACCATTTCAAGGCTGTTGCCAAAGAGCTGCAGGTAGTGCTGCCGATTAGCTTTTATGAGAAAAAGAATTATGCGCGCTACAACTCGCTGGCGGTGATTGATGCCGACGGTACAGTGCTGGGCAAATACCGCAAGAGCCATATTCCGGACGGGCCGGGTTATGAAGAGAAGTTTTATTTCAACCCCGGTGACACAGGCTTCAAGGTCTGGAATACCCGCTATGCCAAAATCGGCGTAGGTGTCTGCTGGGACCAGTGGTATCCGGAAGCGGCCCGCGTAATGAGCCTGATGGGTGCAGAAATCCTGTTCTACCCGACTGCCATCGGTTCTGAGCCGCAGGACGGCTCGATTGACTCGAAGGATCACTGGCAGACCTGCATGCTGGGACATGCGGCAGCTAACCTGATTCCCGTTGTAGCCTCCAACCGTATCGGTGAGGAGAAAGATGAGGAATCCAGCATTAACTTCTATGGCTCCTCATTCATCGCAGGCCCGCAGGGCAACAAGATTGTGGAAGCCGGACGCGATGAGCAGGCAGTGCTGGTTAGTGAATTTGATCTGGACGCGCTGGAAGTCGGCCGGATTGAGTGGGGCATTTTCCGTGACCGCCGTCCTGAGCTCTACCGGCTGATCGCTTCTTACGACGGGGAGATCACTTTTTAATAGTACAAAACTGCAAGGCTATGAGGCTGTCTCTCCGGAGGCAGCCTTTTTTGTATGCCTGGATAATAATGAGATAAGAAAACGGGATATTAATAGGAAGAGAATTATTTTAGCGGCAGTAAATGTTACAAATTTTCGATAACATGTCATGTAACCTAACGCAAAAGGGAAAAGTTAATTGTCACCACTGCTTTAATCTGATAAAATCTCTTTAAGTATTTTTACAAAAAAGTAGGGGGATTGGATTATGGGGATCGGAAAAAAGTGGGCGATGTCAGCTTTAACTGCATGCTTTATGTTAACGATGGCGGGCTGCGGCTCAAATAACGATGCGGGCGGTAATGCGGCTTCGGGAGAAAGCATCAAAATTGCCACGGATGCAAGCTATGCGCCAATGGAGTACATGGATACGGATACGGTCAAAGGATTTGATATTGATTTCATCAAAGCGGTAATGGAAGAAGCGGGAGTGAAATATACCATTACCAATACGGGCTGGGATACCATGCTGACAAGCGTGCAGCAGGGGACGGAATATCAGGCCGGCGTGTCCTCGGTGTCCATCACAGACGAACGCAAGGAAACATATGACTACTCCATTCCTTATTTTGAATCCACCAATATGATCATGGTTAAGGAAGGCAGTGACATCAAGAGTGCGCTTGATCTGAAGGATAAGGTTGTTGCCGTACAGGGTGCGACGACTGCTGATACTCTGATGAGTGATATTATGGGGGTCGACAACACGAATCTTAAGCGCTTTGACAGCAACGCGGTGGCTCTGATGGAGCTGAATGCCGGCGGTGCGGATGCGGTAGTAGCGGATATTGCAATTGTGAATGAATATATCAAGAATAATCCGAAGGAGAAGCTGGTAGGCATCCTGGATAAGGAGAATTTCGGTTCGGAGTATTACGGTGTCCTCTATCCTAAGGGCAGCGAATGGAAGGCCAAGCTGGACCCGGCAATCAAGACTGTCATCGAGAACGGCAAATATGCCGAGATCTACAAGGAATGGTTCGGTGAGGAGCCGGATACAGCTGGACTGCTGAGTGCGGAATAAGAACCTCCGGTAAACATCAAAGCATGCGTAATGATTGCTATTGCGCATGCTTCTTTTTTTGAAAAAGACAATATAGAGAAGAAAGAAGCAGAAGAGAAGGGAAGAGTTCTATGGATTTCAGATTTGACCTCATTGTTCATTATCTACCGGTTTTTTTAAGAGGAACACTGTTTACGATCGGGGTATCCATTGTTTCCATCCTGATCGGCTCTGTTCTGGGGCTTGGCATCGGATTCGGTAAAATGGCGCCAAAGGCCATCTACCGCTGGCCGTTTCATTTGTACATCAACTTTTTCCGGGGAACGCCGCTGTATGTGCAGATTCTGATTGTGCATTTCGGGCTGATTCCGGCTTTTTACGGGACAACCAATGTCCTGATGACCTCGTTTATTGCGCTGTCGCTGAATTCCGCCGCTTATTCCGCAGAGATTTTCCGGGCAGGCATCCAGTCGATCGATCCCGGACAGCGTGAGGCCGCCTTGTCACTGGGCATGAGCAAATGGCAGGCGATGCGGTTTATTATTCTGCCGCAGGCAATCAAGCGTATGGTTCCGGCCTTCGGGAATGAGTTTATCGTCCTGGTTAAGGATTCCTCCTTGCTGGCACTTGTGGCGGCACCTGAGATTATGTTCTGGAGTAATACGATGAAAGGCCAGTATCTGCGGATATGGGAGCCTTATCTGACTGCTGCACTTATCTACTTCGTCCTTACCTATTCCCTCAGCAAGCTGCTCAATTATATTGAACGGAAGGTGTAACCTAAGTATGGAGCCGATTATCAATGTACGCCATTTAAACAAATTTTTTGGGAATCATCAGGTGCTGACAGATATTAACGTTGATATTCACAGCCAGGAGGTTGTGGTCGTTATCGGACCGTCCGGTTCGGGAAAATCGACCTTTCTGCGCTGCCTCAATCTGCTGGAGCAGCCGCAAAGCGGCGAGATTATCATTGAAGGCACTTCCTTGATGGACAAAAACACAAGGATTAACGATATCCGTACTGAAGTGGGCATGGTATTTCAGCAGTTTAATCTGTTCCCGCACAAAACCGTAATCGAGAATATTATGCTGGCCCCGGTGCAGGTCCGTAAATGGCCTGCGGATAAGGCGCGGCAAAAGGCGCTGGAGCTGCTGCAGAAGGTCGGGCTGAGCGACAAGGCTGAGGTGCACCCGTCTTCGCTGTCCGGCGGACAGTCACAGCGCGTAGCGATCGCCCGGGCGCTGGCGATGGAACCGAAAATTATGCTGTTTGATGAGCCGACCTCGGCGCTGGATCCGGAGATGGTCGGTGAGGTGCTGGCGGTCATGAAGGATCTGGCGCGTGAGGGAATGACGATGGTGGTGGTTACGCACGAAATGGGCTTTGCCCGTGAAGTTGGAGACCGGGTGCTGTTCATGGAGCAGGGGGTAATCGTGGAGGAAGGCAAGCCTGAGCAGTTGTTCGGAAGCCCGTCCCATGAACGAACCCGCGAATTTCTCTCTAAGGTACTGTAAAAACATGGAAAACTAGAATATTGCAAATCAATCAGTTATATTAGAGTGGTAGGCTGAATGCCGATGAATACAGCAAATATCTGTCGAAATGACGGGGAGGAGGCGCTCTGCTATCTTTATGTTTATCATAATTTAAATGATAGAAGGAGAATACAATGAGCACTTTCAAAAATTGGCTGAACACCACCAAAAATGGACTGACTGAACAGGTTAAGAAATTTAAAAATAAAGATTTCATGAATGCGGTAGTTGCAGGCTGTGCCCTGGTAGCTGCTGCTGACGGTAAGATCGAGGAAGCCGAGAAGAACAAGATGGCCGGCTATATGAACCTCAGCAACGAGCTTAAGGTATTTGACATGAGAGAGGTCATCGCTCAATTCAATTTTTATGTCAGTAATTTTGATTTCTCTCCGGAGATCGGGAAGCAGGAAGCGCTGAAGGCTATTGGCAAGTTCAGCGGCAAGCCGGATGTCGGCCGTGTTATTGTCGGTGTGTGCTCCGCAATTGGTGCGGCTGACGGTGACTTTGACGAGCATGAGAAGGCTATTGTCCGCCATATCTGCGGTGTGCTGGGACTTAACCCGGGTGAATTCAGTCTTTAAGCGAAACGAAACGGGATGTAGCCCGTATCACTGATAGAACATCCTCATGCTAGACTAGCAGGCTGTAATTTTTATTGGGAACGGAGGTATTTTAAGTTGGCTGGAATTAATCTCGTAAAAGGACAGAAGATTGATCTGACTAAAGGAAATGCCGGACTGACTAATGTTGTTGTAGGTCTCGGCTGGGACCCGGCTGAGCCTGCCCGCGGCTTCTTCGGAGTGAAGAAACAGGCCAATGTGGACTGTGACGCTTCTGCCATCCTGCTCAGCGAGGGCGGCAAGCTGCTGAACAAGACGAACCTGGTATGCTTCCACAACAAACAAAACCCCAATAATTCGGTTGTTCATTCAGGAGATAACCTGACCGGTGACGGCGACGGGGATGACGAGCAGATCAAGGTTAATCTGAAGGCGATTCCTGCGGATGTTAACAGGGTGCTCGTTGTGGTTAATATCTATGATGCGGTCAACCGCAAACAGGATTTTGGAATGATCAAATCGGCGTATATCCGCATTATCAACGGAGCCGGGGGCAGCGAGCTGGTACGGTTCAACCTGACGGACAATTACACAGGCTTTACGGCGCTTATCTGCGGGGAGCTCTACCGTCACGGCGACGAATGGAAATTCGCGGCGATCGGTGAAGGAGCCCATGCAGCACATATTAACCAATTGGCTGAACGCTATATTTAAACAATTAATGAATGAAAGCTAATCAATCCTAATAGAAGAGAGGGTATTTATAATGGCAATTAACTTATCCAAAGGGCAAAAGATTGATCTGACCAAAACGAATCCGGGCTTGTCCAAGATTAAAGTGGGCCTTGGCTGGGATACCAACAAATATGACGGCGGCAAGGATTTTGACCTTGACGTTTCCGTATTCCTGACCAATGCAAACGGTAAAGTGGATAAAGATACCAACTTCATCTTCTTTAACAATAAGCAGAATGAGAACGGCTCTGTTGTTCATATGGGCGATAACCGCACCGGTGAAGGTGACGGTGATGATGAAGTCATTGAGATTGACCTGAAGAGCATCCCGGCTGATGTGGAGAAGGTAGCCTTTACGATTACGATCTATGAGGCTGAACAGAGAAGCCAGAACTTTGGACAGGTATCCCGCTCTTACGTGCGGATTGTGAACGAGATTAGCAACGAAGAGCTGATCCGTTTTGACCTTGGAGAAGATTTCTCCGTTGAGACCGGAGTTGTCGTAGGCGAACTGTACCGTAATGCCGGCGAATGGAAATTCAGCGCTATCGGCAGCGGCTATAAGGACGGCCTGGCCGGGCTTACCCGCGACTACGGTCTGCAATAAAATCAGGAAAGAGGGTTTAGCCAGTGACAATCAGTCTTTCCAAAGGACAACGGATTGATCTTACCAAGACCAATCCGGGTCTGACGAAGGTGGTAGTAGGGCTGGGCTGGGATACGAACAGGTACAGCGGCGGCAAGGATTTTGACCTGGATGCTTCTGCATTCCTGCTGCATGAAGACGGTAAGGCCAAGGGTGAGGATGATTTTGTATTCTACAATAATCCAAGCGGCGGTACGGGCTCCGTAACGCATACCGGCGATAACCGGACTGGTGCAGGTGACGGTGATGACGAGCAGATCCTGGTTGAATTCAGCAAGGTTCCCGCTAATATTCAGCGTCTCGGCATTACAGTTACCATCTACGATGCTGAGAGCCGCGCCCAGAATTTCGGGCAGGTCTCCAATGCATTTGTGCGGGTAGTTGATGCTGTAAGTGAACGGGAAATTCTGCGGTTTGATCTCGGCGAGGACTTCTCGACAGAGACGGCTGTTGTATTCTGTGAATTTTACCGCCATGGTGCGGACTGGAAGTTCCAGGCGGTAGGCAGCGGCTTCACCGGCGGACTCAGCGCGCTGTGCCGTAATTACGGTCTGGATGCGCAATAACAGCTTTTTTCGCTTCAAAGGCGGGATCCTTAGTGATCCTGCCCTTTTTAAATAATATACCGTTAGAGTTTATAAGTTTACGGGTTGTTTAAACTTACAGCTATTCGTTCAAAGGTGGCTTAGGCATATGGGCATAGAAGCAGTGAAGGGTCAGAAGGTAGATCTGACGCGCGGGAATCCGGGAATTCAATCGCTTATTGTTGAAATCGGCTGGCACGCTCCGGCTGATATGGAAATTGATGCTTCAGCGTTTCTGCTGGGAGCACAGGCTAAGGTTAGCGGTGACGATGATCTGATCTTTTATAACAATCCGGTTACACCGTTCATCCGCTACAAGGATATGACGGCAGGCGGATCAGGGGGCCTGAAGCACTTCGAAATTGAACTGGGCAAGGTCCCCTCTGATACCATGAGGATCGCATTTGCCGTTACATTGTATAACGGTGAGAGCCGCAGGCAGACCTTTGGCCAGATGAGCAATGCTCATTGCCGGATTCTGAACCGGGCGACCGGAGAGGAACTTATGCGATGTAATCTTGGAAATCATTTCTCTGTGGAAACGGCCGTTGTAGTAGGAGAATTATATAGATACAACTCGGACTGGAAGTTTAGCGCGATTGTAGCCGGCTTTGAAGGCGGACTCAAGGCGTTATGCGGCAATTACGGCATTGAGGTGGAGGATGAGCCTGCCCCTCCCAGAACAGAGCCGCCGCCGCGCCCGGCACCTGTGCCGTCTCCTGTCCCTGTAACGCCGCCGCCCTCTCCTCCGCTTAATCTCAATCTGAGGAAGATTGAGCTGAAGAAGAAGGGGGACTCCATCAATCTGAAGAAATCAGCTTCCGGTCTCGGAGAAGTGCTGATTAATCTGAACTGGAACCAGAGGCAGGGCGGCGGCCTGTTCAGCCGCAAAGGCGGTGTAGATCTTGATCTCGCCTGCCTGTATGAATTAAAAGACGGCAGAAAAGGTGTTGTTCAGGCACTCGGTAAGGCATTCGGCAGCCTTCAGCAGCCGCCCTTTATTGTGCTTGATGGCGACGACCGGACAGGCTCGGTGAAGTCAGGCGAGAATCTGCGGATTAACGGCAGTAAGGTGGCCGAAATCAGCAGGGTGCTGATCTTTTCTTTTATCTATCAGGGAGTTACCCAGTGGTCTGATGCAGATGGTATCGTTACGATCCATCAGGGCGACGGGCCTGATATCATCGTGAATCTGGATGAACATAACAACCGCAAGGGAATGTGTGCAATTGCGCTTATACAGAATGTCGGCGATGAAACGTTCAGTATCGAGCGGCAGGTGCAATATTTCAGCGGTCATAAAGAGATGGATCAGGCTTATGGATGGGGCTTGCGCTGGGTAGCAGGCAGTAAATAATGAATATATTTTGCGGAGGCGCATTATGAATGGGTTGGCTAAGTGAGTTTTTTAGAAGCATCAGTGATAATTATGGACACTTCTTTTCCTGGAGCGATATAGCGGCGACCTTGTCTGATCCGGTCAGCTGGGGCATTATCGGCAGTCTGGTTCTGCTGGAGGGGCTGCTCTCTGCCGATAACGCGCTGGTGCTGGCGGTTATGGTCCGGCATTTGCCGAAAGAGCAGCAGAAAAAGGCACTCTTTTACGGGATTCTGGGCGCTTATATATTCAGATTTCTGGCCATCGGACTAGGGACCTATCTGATTGAATTTACGCTTGTGAAAGTTCTGGGAGCCCTGTATCTCTTTTACATCGCATATAAAGGATTATTTAAGGGCAGCGGAGAAGAAGGACATAAAGAAACTAAAGGCGCCTCCTTTTGGAAGACGGTTCTCCTTGTTGAATTAATGGATATTGCTTTCAGTATCGACAGCGTCATTGCAGCCTTTGGTCTGAGCAGTGAAGTATGGGTGCTGTTCCTGGGCGGTATTCTCGGTGTGCTGATGATGCGCGGAGTAGCGCAGGTATTCCTCAAGCTGATTGCGAAATTCCCCGAGCTGGAGCAGGCGGCATTCCTGCTGATTGCTATTATTGCCGGCAAGATGCTTGCCGGAGCCTTCGGATATGAGCTGCCGCATGCGGTGTTCTTCACCGTTCTGATTGCGGTCTTCGTCGGGACCATGCTGTACAGCTCCGCGAAGAAAAAGAAGGAGATAGACAGACAGGCTTAATATTAAGAGCTTTAAGGTGGTGGGGCCTTCACAAGTAGTGGTGCCGGCCCCGTTGTCCGGGTAATCGTATATGTAGTAGCATGGCCTTTGCTTGTATTTGAGTAAGCCGGCAGCCGTCCCCGACAGGACGGCTTAAGCGGTTCTGCAGCTCTCTATAAGGAGAGGCTATTCTATTTTTTATGCATGTTTTGCACAACTATTAGGGGGAGCGGCCTTTGAAATACTTCGATTACCTGACTAAAGAACAAGAAGCGTCATTATTCTATTCTCCGCCTGTTGCGTTTAATCAATATACCCCCAAGGAGCTGCTTGCCTATGCCGTCGGCGCAGCGCTATATATGCCGGCAACCCGTACCAGTGTGGCGGAAGATATCCTGAAGCTGAGGGCATCAGGGCTGGTCACAGTAATTATTGATCTGGAGGATGCTATAGGTGACGGCGAGGTCTGCTTTGCCGAGGAGTCGGTGGTCCGGCATTTGTCCTTTTTGTCTGCTTATGCCGATAATGAGCCTGACCCTGTGAACAGTATTCCGCTGATCTTTATCCGTGTGCGGAATCCCGAGCAGCTGCAGCAGCTGATCTTTAGGCTGGGGCCGCTTATTAAGCTGCTTACCGGCTTTGTTTTTCCTAAATTTACGGCTGAGAACGGGGCCGATTTCTTTGAAGCTATAGCTGATTACAACAGCTCGCGCAGTTATGATGCGCCTGTGCTGTACGGCATGCCGATTCTGGAGAGCGCCCCGATTATTTACCGCGAGAGCCGGCTGGACAGCCTGATGGCAATCCGTGATCTGCTTGGTGATTACCGTGATTATGTACTGAACGTCAGAATCGGGGCGACTGACTTCTCCAGTCTGTTCGGATTGCGCCGCAGCCCGGATATCAGTATCTATGAGCTTGCTCCGGTCCGTGATTGCATCTCTGAGATTCTTAATGTATTTGGCAGGGTGGAGGAGGGTTATGTCATCTCCGGACCGGTATGGGAGTATTTCGGCAACAGTGCACGCCGCAGTCTCCGTCCGCAGCTGAACCCGGTGGCTTTTGATGAATCCTTCGGCAGACAGCCGCGGGAGGTAAGCCGCTACTCCGGTGCTGCTGACGGCCTGATCCGTGAGGTGAAGCTGGACAAAGAGAACGGGATTGTAGGCAAAACCATTATTCATCCTTCCCAGCTTAGACCGGTGCAGGCTGTATATTCGGTTATGCACGAGGAGTATATCGACGCTTTGGGCATTATCGGAAGCAACGACGGCAGCCGCGGTGTGTTTAAAAGTGAATATTTTAACAAAATGAATGAAATTAAGCCGCATTTGAACTGGGCGAAGCGCATTATACAACGATCTCTAGTATACGGGGTGTTACATGAAGAACAGCATTTTGCCTACTTACTGCCCGAAAACGAATATTCACACGTTTAACATTGTCGACAATCTGCAGGTTACAGTAACCGAGACATCCAACCCCTTTCAGATGCCGGCCGAATCCTTATTCTCTATGGCAGCCCGGATTAATAAGAAACGGTCCTTTCTTTTTGTCAGCAAGGTGCTTGGCAAGCACATTCCGGTTAATCCCTATACTCCGCTGCTTAGCGGGGCTGCACTTGGCCTGCTGCTGTACCGGGGAATGGACACAGAGGATGCCGGCTCCGGGATGGACAAGCTGCTGGATCAGGCGGTGCATGGCCTGATTCATCCGCAGCATGCTGAAGAGGCTTACCGCGAACTGCTGGCCGCACGGCTCACGCTTGCGCGCCCAGCCGTTTTTATCGGCTTCGCCGAAACGGCTACCGCCCTGGGCCATAGTATGTACAACCTTTTTGCCGGCGGAGCGTCTTATATTCATACCACCCGTGAGGAGATTCCTGAACTTACCTCCGTCATCAGCTTTGAAGAAGAGCATTCCCATGCGGTGGATCATCTCTGCTATGCGCTTCATCCCGAGATGCTGTCCGGCAATGAGCCGGTTATTCTGGTAGATGACGAGATTACAACCGGAAACACGGCTATTAATATTATCCGTGATATTCAGGGCAAATTCCCGCGCAGGGAATATGTTGTGGCTTCACTGCTGGATTGGCGAAGCGCGGCTAACATTCAGGCTTACCGTGATCTGGAGCAGGAGCTGGGAATTGAGATCAGCGCAATATCACTGCTGCAGGGGACGATTCAGGTGGATGGAACGCCGCGCTTAGAGGCGGAAGCCGGCCAAGGGCGTGCGGACTTCACCGGAGTGCCTGTTGTGACTACTTATCTAAGAGACGGGCTGGAGCGGCTGAAGGTCAGCTCTGCCGATTCCTGCGGTGAGATCAACCCGTCTCCATATCTGAAGCTGAGCGGGCGTTTTGGCCTTGAATCGGCTGACAACCGGATAATTGACCAGGAGGTTAGTCAGGTGGCGGCCCGGCTTATGGCGCTGCGTGAAGGGCGGCGTACTCTGGTTATGGGTGTCGGTGAATTCATGTACCTGCCGATGAGAATTGCTGCAGAGATGGGTGAAGATGTGTTCTACCAGTCGTCTACCCGCAGCCCGATTCATCCGCAGCACAGGCCCGATTACGGGGTGCGCAGTGCGGCAGGTTATCCGTCAGCCGGTGATCCGTCGATTACGAACTACATCTATAATGTTGAGCACGCCCAGTATGACGATATTTTTGTACTGCTTGAGCGTGATGTGCCGGCTGAGCGGATTAAGCCGATGACAGATGTTCTGAAAGGGCTGGCCGGCAATAAAGTGCATCTTATTGTATTGGGTCCCGGACAGGAATCGGAGGAGGCTGCAGATGAAGGGGACAGATAAGCAGAATGCTGTGCTGGAGCCTGAAATAGCCCCGCCGGTTCCCCTGGGCAGCTATCCCCCGTCTGATGTTACTTTTCTGCTGAAGGATCTCAGCAGTGAGGCGCTTGAGCTGGGAACAGCGGAGCGGGAGAAGGCGATTCAGTCCGGAGTAAGCTATTCGGAGATGCTGCCGGTGGAGTATCAGCCTACAGAGCAGTACATCGGGCTGTTCCGGGAGACGCTGCAGGAATCCGCAGCGAAGGTGGCGCTGGCTGTGGCCGTCGTCTCGGAGCGGATTGTCGCCCGGCGGGGAACGGAGGGGACGGTGCTCGTCTCTCTGGCCCGGGCCGGTACACCGGTTGGCGTGCTGATCAGGCGCTACATCGCTGAAACGTACGGGGCAGAGCTGCCGCACTACAGTGTCTCCATTATCCGCGGCAAAGGCCTTGATATGAATGCTATCCGCTATATTCTGCAGCAGCACGGTACTGATGCCAACCTGCAATTTGTGGACGGCTGGACAGGCAAAGGGGCCATTACGCGGGTACTGAAGGATTCGTGCATAGCGTTCTATAACAGATACGGGATACGGCTCAGCGATGATCTTGCTGTACTGGCTGATCCCGGCCACTGCTCAGGAACCTTCGGGACAAGAGAGGATTACCTGATTCCAAGCGCCTGCCTGAATTCAACGGTATCCGGCCTGCTGAGCCGGACGGTGCAGCGGAGCGACCTGACCGGCCCGGAGGATTTCCATGGCGCGAAGTTCTATAAGGAATGGCTGGAGTATGACTACTCCAATGTGTTTATCGATGCTGTTACTCCTTATTTCTCGTCTGTGAGAGAAAGTGCGGCTGCAGTTGCCGGAGAGATGGAGGCCTCTCCTCCGGAGGTTTCCTGGAGGGGGATGAGTGATATCAGGACCCTGCAGGAGCATTTCGGAATAGATAACATCAATTTGATTAAGCCGGGTGTAGGTGAGACTACCCGGGTGCTGCTGCGCAGAGTACCCTGGAAAATTATTGTCGATACTAAAGACAATCCGAATCTGCGCCATATTCTTCTATTGGCGGAAGAACGTAATGTTCCGGTGGAGGAATATCCGGGGCTGGCCTATTCCTGCTGCGGGATCATCAAGCCGCTGAAAGGAGGAGAGTCCGAATGATCTATGCCAGTGATCTGGACCGGACACTGATCTATTCCCTGGGTGCATTAAGTGTCCCGGAGGATACTCCCGGGCTTGTGCCTGCGGAGATTATTGATGGGGTTACAAGATCCTATATTTCGGGGCGGGCGCTTCAGCTGCTGCAGGAGCTTACGGAAGATATTATCTTTATGCCTGTGACTACCCGCACCATTGCGGAATACAAACGGATTAACCTGTTCCAGGAGACCTTGATTCCGGATTATGCCGTTACAAGCAACGGCGGCAATATTCTGGTTAACGGAGTAGCCGATCAGGAGTGGCGCAGCCATATCGGGAGTCTGGTGCTGCAGCGTTCAGCTGAGGCGGAAGAGGTCAGGCAGATTGTCCGGTCCGTTGTCCGCCCGGAGTGGATTATCAGTGAACGTTACTGTGATGAGCTGTTCTACACGTATATGGTGTACCGCGATCTTTTGCCGCTGGATGAGATTAATCATATGTCTGAGCGTCTATACGGGTTAGGCTGGAGAGTGTCGCTGCAGGGCCGCAAGCTGTATGTGGTCCCGGAAGCGGTCAACAAGAGTGATGCCATTATCCATGTGCGGCGTACGGTCCGTTCCGAGCCGATGGTGGCCTCCGGCGATTCGCTGCTGGACAAAAGCCTGCTGGAGAGTGCCGATTATGCTATCGCCCCCTGCCATGGAGAAATATTTGCCGAGCAGCAGGTGACTCAAGTAAAATTAAAATATCCTTTTACAGAGTGCAGGGGCGTCTTCGCCGGGGATGAAATCATGTTATATGTGCAGAGGATTTATCATAATCTAACGACATTGGGAGTTGGGCCGCAATGAAAAAGGTAAATATTTACTTCAACCGCTGGTTTTCCGTGGCTTATCATTATATGAATCTCATCCGCAACAACGAAGACGGCGTACCTGTGCAGATTTTTGCCACACATCCCGATATTAAGCATATGTCGCTCCAGGGCGCTGATGTTGCAGGCACGGAGCCTGCGGTCACAGGCATAGAGTATGTGCAGTTCTGTGTGGACTTCTGCCGGCGTAATGAGATTGATATCTTTATTCCCCGGCTGCATATGATGGACATCGCCCTGCATGCGGCGCAGTTTGATGCAATCGGCACGAAGGTGCTGGTATGCCGTGATCTGGACCTGCTGGAAATGATGCTGGACAAGGGCAAGTTCTATGAGAAGGTCAAGGAAACAGGGATTATGGAAATTCCGGAATATCATGTTGCCAGCAATGCGGAGCAGTTCAAGGCTGCCTATGAGGCTCTCGCTGCCAAAGGCCTGCAGGTCTGCTTCAAACCGACGGAGACGGAGGGGGGGCTGGGCTTCCGGATTATCAACAACAGCCGCAGTCCGCTGCAGGAGCTGTTCGGCTATGTGACCCAGCATATTTCCTTTGACGATGCTTACCGCATTCTGTCCAGTACGGATTCCTTCCCTGACCTCATGGTGATGGAACTGCTCGAAGGCTATGAATACAGTATTGATTGTCTGGCTGATGAGAACGGCAGGCTGCTGGCCGCTGTGCCCCGGCGCAAGGATACCGGACGCCTGCGGGTAATGGAGCATATACCGGAGCTGGAGCAGATTGCCCGCCGAGTGGCTGAGACGTTCAAGATTCCGTTCAACTATAACATTCAGATGAAGTATAGCGGTGCCGTGCCCAAGCTGCTGGAGATTAACCCCCGGATGTCGGGCGGGCTGCATGTCTCCTGTCTGTCCGGCATCAACTTCCCGTACCTGGCTGTCAAAAGCGCACTCGGCGGCAAGGTTGAGCCTGTCCAGTTCGGTGAAGATGTCCTTGCAAGCCATATTGAGCAGCCGATGATTATGAAAATCTTCGCTGAATCCACCATTCCTGATGCTGTGAATTAGGCGAAATGCAGCAAGCCTGCAAGAGGTGAAATAATGAACACAAAGTCTAAAGTGTTACTGTATGCTGCTGCCGGCTATGTGGTCGCAGTGCTGACCAGCAGCTTTCTGCCGGAGCTGATCTCCTTGCTGCTGCCGGTAGCCGGCGCCGGAGCCGGCGTGCTCGGCGGCAAGCGCACACGGGTCAATCTGCCTGCGGAGGTGCTTCCGGCCAGCCAGGCTCCGGCCCCGTCAGCCCCGGCACCCGCTGCGGAGCCGGCCCGAACTTCAGCCGGCGGCGCTATGCCTGCCGGAGCTGCATTTGCCGGAGCAGCCGCTCCGGACAAACCGCCCGCTGAGCCTGCTGTTCTAGGAGAATTTGCAGCGGTAGTTGAGTATCTTGTCATTCTGGAGGACATGATTATTTCAGAGGGCCAGAAGGATACACTGGACAATGAGATTGTCGAGAAATCATTGGCGCTTTTTGCCAGACTCCAGCGGGTGCTTCCGCTGCTGCAGGAGCTCGGTAACGGCGAAATTAATCATACCGTCCGCAGACTGGTAATGAAGGATCTGAACGGAGTTATTAATCCGTTCCTGCGGCTTGGCGGCGAAGCCAAAACGAAAAACCGGAGAATGCTGCTGAACGGTCTGCGGGATGTTGATTCCAAAATATCGGACATCGCCTCAACGATCGAACACAAAGACCTGATGGAACTTCAGACCAAGGCGGAACTGATTCATCAACGGTACAGCAGTTCCGAATTATAGGAGGGAAACCCATGTCCACGCAGTTAATTCAGCTCAAGAAGGAAGATGAGCAAAAGGTAGTCGAAGAAGCCTCGCAGTTAATCGAACAGGTAGCCAAGACAGATACCGTAGCCCTTGACACCCTGATGGATGACATCGGCAAGCTTGGGGTTAAGACACAGGAGAAGGCCGGGCAGACACTGAAGCTGCTGGACCGTCCGGTTAATGACCTTATGTCAGGCAAGCGTGTGGAAGTGCCGAATATGATTATGAAGCTGCGCAACGAGTGTGAGACGCTGCAGCAGAGCAAGAACGTCAGCTTTTTCGGTAAAATGCTCCGTAAAAGCCCGCTGAAGAACTATGTCTACAAATATCAGTCTGTACGCACCAACATTGACGCCATCGTTACCGGTCTGCGTGACGGCCGGGATACGCTGGAGGAGAGCATCGTCAACATGCGCCAGCTGAAGCGCACCTCGATGGAGGAAATCTACAATCTGCAGACCAAGATCGCCTTCGGCAACAGGCTGAAGGAGCTGTTTGAGGTTGAGATTGCCAAGCCGGAGAATGAATTCCGCAAGGCATATCTGGAACGCGGGCTGCGCAAGGTAATGGTCCGTATCCAGTCTATGACCGAGATGATTCTGCTCTACAATCAGGCGATTGCCGCTACAGATATCATTAATGACAACAACGATAAGCTGATTGATTCGGTTAACAATGCCATTGATAAAACCTCGAATCTGATTACCGTGTCGGCAATGATTGCGATGTCCCTGGCTGACCAGGAGAATGTCATTTCTGCGGTTGAAGCAACGAACAAGACAATTGAAGACCAGTTCAAGGAGAACGCGCGGCTTCTGCGCACAACGACCGAGAAGACGACAGAGCTGTTGTCCAAGCCCTCCATGTCGCTTGAAGCTGTTAATCAGGCGATCGGCGATCTGCTGAGCGCACTGGATACCTCCGAGCAGTCTAACCGCCGGATAATCGAAAGCTGCCAGGATTACACGTCCAAGATGACAACGATTAACACGCAGCTTAACAACCGTCTTGGCCTCAATGAAGCCTCACAGCCGCAGGCACTGAAGCAGGCGGCGAATGAGAGCGGGCTTAGCAGCTTTTTGAATTGAATTTTATAGAAATTATCCAAAGCCCGCCGGACTCCCGGAGGGCTTTTTTGCATGAAAAATCTATTTTTTCGACAATATCTCTGATTTACTAGAATTTTCATATGGGATATTATGAGATTGCTTGTCTGTTCTTTGGCGGGAGCAAAGTGCAGCAGTAATTTGATTATTTGCTGTTCGGAGGAACGGCATAGGAGGATGTATTTATGGGCAGGAAGCTTCGGGGATTAATAACGGGGGCGCTGGGAATCAGCATGCTGCTAGGCGCTTTAGGAACGGCGGGAGCAGCGGCGCAAAGCGGTGGCAAGGATTATGAAGGCCACTGGGCACAGAAAACGATTGAAGTCTGGCTGGAAAAAGGCGATCTAAAAGGATTCCAGGATGGTTCAGTTAAGCCTAACCAGCCAATAACAAGAGCAGAATTTATGGCACTGGTCAACCGTTCTTTCGGCTTTATAGCAGAGAGTAAGATCAGCTTTACGGATGTTGCTCCTGCCAATTGGGCATACAGTGAAGTGGCAAAAGCAGTTGCTGCCGGATACATACAGGGTTATGACAATAGAATACGCCCGGGCGACCCGATTAACCGTCAGGAGGCAGCAGTAGTTGCGGCCAAGCTTCTCGGACTTGCAGAGGGAAATATTAATGAACTTCAGACATTCCGTGATTCCGGAAGCATTGCCCAGTGGGGCAAGGCAAGCGTTGCTGCCGCAGTTAAGGCTGGTGTGCTCAAAGGCTATCCTAACGGGACCTTTGCACCCGGGCAGGCGCTGACCCGGGCAGAATCTCTGACACTGATTGATAGCGCAGCTGCTCAGGTGCCGGCTGTTCAGCCGTCAACTGCTCCAGTAGCGTCAGCTACAGCCTCGCCGAGTCCGTCACCAACCGCTATAGCAACCCCAGCAGCGGCAGCAGGCGGGGGAGGCGGGGGAGGGGGAAATCCGGCTCCCGTGGACCCTGTGCCGACGGTGACCCCATCAGCAACGCAGGCACCTACGGCAACCCCAGCACCTACAGCGACTCCGGTACCTACGGCAACCCCAGTACCTATAGCGACTCCGGTACCTACGGCAACCCCAGTACCTACAGCGACTCCGGTACCTACAGCAACCCCGGTACCGACAGTTTCTCCAGTCGATATTCCATTGCTGGACATTGGTATTAAGGCTTTTCCAAATTCAACTGTAACACATGGTGTCTACCTGGAGGTTGACTATAGTGGGCTGCCTGCATCCTTGAAGAATACGGGGGCTTCCGCTACATACTATATAACGGATGATCCAATCAGCGCCAGAGACCTGAAATGGGCGGTTAAAACTAGAAGGTCTGTTGTTACGCTGCCCATAGTGGCCTATCCGCAGAATTCATTTACTAGGGTTGAAGTTCCTGGTCTATTCGTACCCGCAGCAGGAAAATATTATGTTAGTGTCGTTATAAATGCACAGGGTGAAGCGCGTGGCTACTATTCCGAGGAAATCAGCATACAGCCTAATTTAACCACTGTTTCCGATTCGTTTTCCAGGCTGGAAGGCGGTGTATCAATTAAACAAGAGAAACAGTACTTTGACGTTTCTATTAATGGCGGATACCATTATACGGACATCATAGATGTCACGGATGTTCTGAAGAATCAGTCCGCAGGTGCAGTGTATTATAGCATTTCTCCCAAGTACCGGTTTAACAGAGAGGTTAAGCTTAATATTAGCGATTATCTTGCGGGTTCGCTTAATCTCTATAATTCTGACAGTGTAAGAGTAATTGATGCGAATTATCCGTATTATGCGAGCATTGATAACGTTCCGCTGGCTTGGGTAAACTATGACATTAGTAAATATTATAATGAGCAGGAATATACAATTATTTTCTATAACAAGGACCTTCAGGCAATCAGCTACTATGAGGGTAAAGTTCAGTTGTCGGATGAGCTTGCGGTCGAAGCTGTACAAAAAAGAATCAGTGAAATCGGCAGTAAGCCGGCTCTTGACAATGAAAATGCGATCATGAGTGCGGCCCGGGCTTATTATCAGCTCGATAATTCACTTAGAGCGGAAATCAGCGAGGCTGATAGAACCAGCCTGGAGAATGCGGTTGTCCAGCTGGATACAATGAAAAACGCAGGTCCGCTCGGCAGCAGTCTTCCACTGGTATCTGTTTCTATTACGGATCAGCAGAATACAATAAACGGTAACAACTTAATGGCGTATTCGGCAGAATTAAACGCTGAAGCAAAATTCATTTCCTTCTACATTACTGATAGCCCGTTTACTGCCGAGAATTTGCGAATTGCAAGTGTATATGGCTGGCAGGAATATTCCGGAATTGTATATCTTCCTGTAACTGGACTGCAGGGTAATCACTATGTAACGGTGGTGCTTTATGATAAGAATGGACAGCCTGTACGATATGCAACGCAGCAGATGGATTTTGCAGTAAAAACGCCGGTTTGGGACGGTTCAGCCACAGCTGTCAATGAGGGGGTTACTTTGGAGCGGACATACAGCCAAGGCAGCTTGACGGACTATGTGTTTTACCAGGATTATACTAGAAACCACCCTGAGGCGGTCTATATTACTTCTGCTTCCCGCTCCGAGCTTGGATCTGATCAGGCTTTCAGCCCGGAAAATGCTGTAAAACAGCTCAAGCAATATTACGGTAACGGCAGCTATCCTCTTAGCCCGATGTATTCTTTAGAAAACGTACCGCCTACCGGCTATAGCGAAGACTATATCGTCATTTTCTACGACAAAGATTTCAAAGCAATCGGCTACTATATCGGCACTCTGGCTGATTAAACAGCCGCTCATAATCCCCCTCATCCCTGCATAGGTTCTTACGGAGAAACGGGGGGCAGCGGATGATACTGGGAAGCTTGATACTGGTGCTAATTATCGTCGCGGGCAGCAACAAGGCAGAGTCGGTGGCCGGATTAAATCACCCTGATGACGGCAGCGAGTAGGGCGGAGTGATGGACTTCTTTTGGAAGCTGAACATTTCTTATGCTTTTCGTGGTTCAAGTAATTTCCAGCGGTTTATTGGGTATAATAGCTGCATTGCAGCACGGTTGGACTGCTGAAAATACGGGCTTATGCGGAGGTCATATGGAGAACGAGGCACTGCTGCAGGTTGAAAAATTAGCACTCAAGAAACAGAAAATTTTTGATCAAAGTGTATGGCGTTATATCGCCAGAGCCATGCTGGCCAGTATGTTCATCGGCTTCGGAGTCATTGTGGCCTTCAAAACAGGGAATTTCTTCTACATGGAGCACTCCCCGATGACCTATCCGATGGCTGCCATTACCTTTGGAGCTGCGATTATTCTAATTTCGTACGGCGGCGGAGATTTATTCACCGGGGATACCTTTTATTACTCCTATGCCGCTCTGCGAAAAAAGATGCAGTGGACTAAAGTGGTGCGCATGTGGGTAGTCAGCTATCTCGGGAATATTCTTGGCGCAACGGCATTTGCGCTGCTGATATTTTTGACCGGACTGTACGATGATTCAAGTGTTAACAGTTTTCTGCTGAACGTCGTAGCCCATAAAATGGAGGCGCCGGCGCTCCAGCTGTTCTTCCGGGCTATCCTGTGTAACTGGCTCGTTTGTCTGGCATTTTTTGTTCCGATGTCTATGAAGCATGACGGGGCTAAAATGTTCGCTATGATGCTGTTTGTCTTCTGCTTCTTTATCTCCGGCTATGAGCACAGTATCGCCAACATGTGTACCTTTGCTATAGCGCTGGTGCTGGATCACCCCGGAACCATTTCCTGGGGCGGTGTCGTGCACAACCTGGTGCCGGTTACCCTCGGGAACCTGATCGGCGGCGGTGTACTGATGGGCGTCATGTATTATTATGTGAACAAGCCGTTTCTGGACAAGGACCCTGGAGATCTGCACTAACTATAATGCAAGTACATTCTTATCTGTATCCAAAAAGACCCTGCTCCTCAAACCGGAGCAGGGTCTTTTTGGTGCTGTTCACTATCCGTGCATGTATCTGCTGCCGGACGGAGCTACCACTTGGAGCCGCCGGAATTCCGGCCGGATTTGCCGCCTCCGCCCCAGGAAGAGCCGCCGGAGGAGCGTCCGCCTCCGCCGCCCCAGGAGGAGCCGCCCGAAGAACGGCCGCCGCCGCCGAAGCCGCCCGAAGAGGGCGGGCCGGAGGACATCCGCTTACGGGCCTGCTCTCTGCGCTGGCGCTCCCGCATCATCGCAAGCTGAGCCTGGCGCTCAGCCTCCTCCTTCTGCCGCACCAGCCGGTTCGCCTCCTCGGCAAATGCGGAGATCTGGGCGGCATAGGAGCGCCCGATCGTCTCCAACTCATCGAGGTTATAAGGGCGGGCGGCCAGCCTTGATTCAAGCTGTCCGTACTCCGGCAGCAGGCTGGCCTGGAATCTGCTCCGTCCGGCTAATCCCCTGCTCTCCAGCAGCCGCTGGGCAGAGTCTGCCCGGCTGAGGCCCTCCTGGAACAGTCGTTTCACGCCCTCCAGCCGTCCGTTCAGCTCATCCAGGCTTTGCGAGATGCTGCTGAACTGTCCCGCCGTCTCCTCCTGCAGCGTAAGCAGCCGGTCCAGCCCGCTTCGTGCATTATCGTACTCACCGCGCTCGTCGCTGGTCCACGTCTCAATCTGCGGCACCTCACCTGCACCTTGGCGCAGGCGGGCACCGGAAGCGTCCAGCACCTCGGCAATACTTGCAAGGTGCTGCTCTGCAAACCGGGTCCGTGCTTCTGCCAGCCGGCTCTGCAGCTCATTACGCCGCTGGGCCAGCCCGCTCCAGCTGCTGCGGACGGTCTCCAGATCACGCCGGTTGCTCTCACGGAGCTGCGCCTGGCGTTCCGTCATTGCAATAGCCTCCTGAACGAGCATATCCATCGTTGCAGCAATGCTTCGCACCTGATCCATATCCCCGCTGCGCAGAGGCTCCCGCAGCGTCTCTGCGGCGGTGCCGGCCTGATCAAGGTTGTCATATGGCTTGATCTTCATATTGTGCAGGGAGTTCTGCTGAATGATTCCGGCAATCTTCGTGCGGGCGGCAGAGAGGACGCTGCTGAAGCCCTTCAGCTTATCATCATAGTGATCTACATCGCGCAGATCCTGCTCAATCTGTTCCTGCTGTTTCCGGGCTTCGCCGGTAATGTCCTGCGCGGCGATGGGATCAAACAGCTCAAGCTGATCAGCTTTGGCAGTTGCCTCAGCCAGATCTTTAAGGTCGTCAGCGATTTCCTGCAGCGCATAGCCGGTATCCTTGACCGTATCCTGCAGCTCCCGGTCCAGCTCAGGAGCATCCTGCTTGAGCTCGGTAATCTGCTGCTTCACATTACGGTCGGCATCGCTGATAACTGCAATCTGCCGTTCCTCATCCTCAATCCGGGTACGGAAGGCAGCCGCAGTCTGCTCCGCCTGAGTAATTGCAGTCATAAGCGCAGACAGCTGATAGATTGCCGGCTGCGGGCTTCGGCCTGTGCCCTGCAGCGCTGAGATCTCGATCAGCTGTGCATCCAGCCGCCTGGAAATACCGGCAACCATCTCCCCGGTCTTGCCCTGTACGATGCCTTGAAACGGCTGCAGCGTCTCGATCGCCCTGTTCGTCCGTACAAGTAAGTCTGCCAGCTGATCCTGCAGCACATTGAGCTGTCTGCGGCGGCGCTGGCCGGTAATCAGCACATACAGTATGAAGGCCAGCAGCGCCGCGCCAGCAGCAATCGCGCCGATGGCCAGCAGCGGCAGCCCGGATTTGCCGCTGTCTCCGGCTCCGGTATTCCCGCCTGTCATTCCGCCTGAGCTTCCGGCTCCGGTATTCCCGCCTGTCATTCCGCCTGAGCTTCCGGCTCCGGTATTCCCGCTGACCGTACCGCCTGAGCCGCCAGCCCCTGTGCTCCCTCCGCTGCCTTGGTTGCCGCCAAGGGACTGCAGCTCTGTAATCAGGGCGCTGATTCCTCCGGCAAAGTCGCCTTCTCTTGCAGAGGGGATGAAATAAGCGTCTATAATACCGGTGATAGCCGCACTCCCTGTGCTCCCGCCCTGGTTCTGCGACCAGGCATTAATCGTATTCTGCAGCGAGCTATTAATGAAGTTCAGCTCAACCTGCTGATCACCGGCGGAGATCAGCAGCAGAATATCGCGTGCAGTGAGCCCCCAGCTGTCATAGACATCGCTTGCATAGTCGGTCGCATTTGCGCCGTCCAGCGAATCTATAGTCAGCACATGGAAGGTATAAAGGTCCCCGGCAGCCGCAGCAGCAATGGCCTCTGCCTCCCCGGCGGTGAGCATCCCGGCCTGGTCGGTAACTAATCCCTGCTGTGCAGGGAATCCGGCAGCCTGAACCCCGGTCGTCCACAGGACGCTGAAGATCAGGAATAAAGCGAAGATTTTTTTCAAATTGAGCACACTCCGTTCAAAGGGACTATGGCCCGGTTTATTATTGTGATTATACCCCATTACCCACTGGAATCAAAAAAAACCGCACCCCCCGTAACACGGGAATGCGGCATCTGCATTGCTGCTATCTGGTTTGCAGACAGAGGATATATTGCAGTCGTGACTTAATTTCCTTCTGCCATTTCAGGTCTCCGACTTTAACGGCAAGATTGAGCAGGTCCAGATAATCGTCAACCTGTAGTGCTGTCCGGGTAGTGGCTGCGTTCATGGGTGTTCAGTCTCCTTTGACTCAATATAGTGAAGTGAATGAATAGTTTGAATTTAATAATGATAATCATTATCACTGGTTAATGTTATTATCCACATTCTGCTCCCAAAAAGCAATACAAATTTAAAGGTTCTATCTGTATTTCCGAAAAAAGCGGTCCTAAAACAAACGCAGTTGCACATTTTATCACAATTAGCGGGAACCCGGCAGGAATCCTACCAGATTTTGTCGAATGAATCTTGACTACCAAACCCCTAGCCGATTTTTGGGAAGAAGGAGATTTGCGATGAAGCGGTGTAAATTTTTGCTTCTGATTAGCATCTTGCTTATACTGGCACCGCCTGCTGCCGCTCACGCTGAAAGACAGGATATTAAGTACCAGGCAGAACTTAATTATCCGCCGTTTAAGTATATTCAGAACGGGTATCTGACCGGGTTCGATATCGACCTGACCAGCATGATTTTTGAGAAACAGGAATATCAGATCCGCTACAGCACCGGAGACTGGGAGCAGACTATCAAGCTGCTTACAGCCGGGGAGATTGACACCACCGGACTTATGGCTGTAACGGAGCAGCGGAAGAAGGATATTCTGTTCTCCACACCGGTATTTAAAAGCTACATCTCCGTATATTCACGGCAGGCGCTCAAGGACAAAGTAACGCTGGACATGCTGGCAAATTACAAGGTAGGCGTAGGCAAAAGCCAATATACCGCTGCTTTGCTGCAGAGTAAGGCGGGAATCTCCCAATACATAGAATACCCCACTGTACCGGATGCGCTTAACGCACTTGAAAGAGGCGAGATTGACCTGCTGTTCGAAAATCAGGGGGTTGTCGATTATCTGATTGTCGAACGCGGCCTGACCGGTAATATTATCCGCAAGCTAAGCAATCTGTACCCGGTGGATGTGGCTTATGGTGTCAGCACCTCTTCTCCGGAGCTTGTTCCCTACATAAATGCAAGGCTGAAACGGCTGCAGCGGTCAGGGGCGTTCGAGGAATTATACCAGCAGTACTTCTTTACTCATTCTGCAGGCTACAATGCCATGATTAATGACCGGATCATCTTCGGTATTGTAATCGGCCTGTGTATTCTTCTTTTCGGGGTCGTATCCATGAGGATGTATATCCGGCGGCTGAGAAGGACGATTTATGAGGAACAGGAATTTTTTGAGGATGTAATTGAGCATACCGGAATGATTGTGTGGGCGGTAACCGGGGATCAGCGGACCATGCGCTTTAACCGGTTTGCAGAGAAAATGACCGGACTGAAGGAGACTGAGGTGCTGGGCAGGAAGCTCGGCGAGCTGCAGGAGCTGAATGGCGGTGTCTCACTGCTCCACGATCTGCTGAACCGGGCGGTCTATCAGGATTTTGTCAACAACGTTGAGCTGAAGCTTCCTGAGCATTCGCCGGAGGCGAGGGTTTTTTCCATCCGCACCACACTGATCAAAGGAATGGATGCCCAGGATGAGGATGTCTACCTGCTGGTAGGGCTGGATATCGACGACTGCAAGCAGAATGGGCTGAAGCTGCAGCTTAGCTACGAGGAACTGGAATCTACATATGAAGAGTTAACGGCAACAGAGACGGAATTGCAGGAGCAGGTATACAGGCTGAGTGTAAGTGAGCGCCGCCTGCGCCTGACATCTGAGGGGTCCGGTGCCTATATGTGGGAGCTGAACTGGGAAACCGGGTTCTACAAGCTCTCGGAACGCTGGTATGAGGTCATGGGGTACACAGAGGATGAGGTTAACGGGTTTGAAAAAGGGGTTCTCAGCATCATTCATCCGGAAGACCAGGAATCAGCGGATAAGGCTAGAGAGGCGCATCTAACCGGCAGAACTCCGATCTATGAGACCGAATACCGCATGCGTACCAAAGACAACCGCTATATCTGGTTCGAAGTCCGGGGCAAGGCCATCGTTGATCCTGCTGACAAGCTGAAGCTCTTCAACGGCTCGCTGATTGATATCAGCAGACGTAAGCAGGTTGAACTCAAGCTGAATAACAGCTATCAGGAGCTGGAAGCCACCTATGAGCAGCTTACGGCGACCCAGCAGGAGCTTGTAGAGCAATATGATATGCTGCTGGAGAATCAGAAGCATATGCACCGGCTGGCCTATATGGATTCGCTCAGCAATCTGCCTAACCGCATCTCCCTGCTTGAGGCAATGGAGAACTACTTCCGGAGGCCCGGCGGTAAGGCGGCGCTGCTGTTCGTGGATACCGATAATTTCAAATATATCAATGATACGCTGGGCCATAAATCCGGGGATATCCTGATCCGCAAGGCAAGTGAACGGCTCCAGTCGCTGCTCCAGGGCAAGGCGATGCTCTCCCGGCTTGGCGGCGATGAATTTGTGGTCTTTATCGAGGATGCGGACGAGCGTGAAGCGGTGCTCAATCTGGCAGAGGCGATTATGCGCGCTTTCCGCAGATCCTTCCTGATCGGAGAGAGCAATCTGTATGTGTCTGTCAGCATCGGTATCTCCTTCTATCCGGAAGACGGAGAGACAACGGAAGAGATTCTTAAGAATGCCGATGTGGCAATGTACCGGGCCAAAGAAGAAGGCAAGGGCACCTATGTTATCTACGACAAATCGATGCACACCCCGTTTAATGAACGGATGCATATTGAAAAGCACCTGCGCAGCGCGATGAACAATAATGAGTTTGAGCTGCATTATCAGCCGCAGGCAGATATTAAGACAGGCCGGATAACAGGATTTGAAGCCTTAATCCGCTGGAACAGTCCTGTGCTCGGATTCGTATCGCCGCTCTCCTTCATCAAGATCGCTGAGGATTCCAGGCTGATTATCTATATCGGGGAATGGGTGCTGCGTGAAGCCTGCGGCTTTATGAAGAGTATTCATGAGCGCACCGGCAAGCTCTACAAAATCTCCGTCAATATCTCTATCATTCAGCTGCTGCAGGATGACTTCGTTGAAGTGGTGCTGGACAGCCTGCTGGAAAGCGGGCTTACGCCAAGCTGCCTGGAGCTGGAAATTACAGAATCGATCTTTATGGAATCGTTTGAGAGCACGGTCAGCAAGCTGGAATTCCTCAAGTCACGCGGTATCCGGATTGCCCTCGATGATTTCGGGACGGGCTATTCCTCCCTGAGCTATCTGCAGCAGCTGCCGATCTCTACGCTCAAGATGGACAAAATCTTTATCGACTCCCTGGCCGATCAGGCATACAGCGAATCCTTTGTTCAGACGATCATTGTGCTGGGCCATAAAATGGGGCTGGATGTAGTAGCCGAGGGAGTGGAGGATGCCGCCCAGCTGGCTTTCCTGCACGAATCAGGCTGTGATAAGGTGCAGGGCTATCTGATCAGCAGGCCCGTACCGCCGCGGGGAGTATGGGAGCTTCTGGAGCAGCTGCCCGGCTGATAAGCGCAAAGCCGGCGAGGTTTACATACATGAAACGGATCTGCGTACTGTGCAGATCCGTTTTATTTTACTGTATATAAGAATCAATGGATTATTGCAGGACAATCCGGTTTTTACCCGTTTTCTTGGCTTTGTACAGGGCATCATCTGCCTGCTGGAAGGTATCACTTTTGGTATCGCGTACCGAGAAGTCATGCATGCCGATGCTCACGGTGACAGACTCTCCGTTCATCTCTTCAACCGGCATCGTGGCTATACCTATCCGGATCTGCTCCATAATACTGCAGGACTCATCCAGCTGCTTGGCAGTCAGGATTACCACAAATTCCTCGCCGCCGTACCGGGCGGCGAAATCATCAGTGGCGATATGCTTCAGGACAACAGCTGCGACCTGCTTGAGCACAATATCTCCCACCCAATGTCCGTACTGGTCATTCACCTTCTTGAAATTATCAATATCAAGAACGGCAAGCTGCATCGGAAACGGGTTATTCTGCTGGTGGTCAATCAGCCAGCCCAGATATTCGTGGAAGGTTTTGTGATTATACAGATCGGTCAGCGGATCAATCTTGGACAGCCGGTCCATGATAATATTCTGGATACGCAGGTCCTGCTCCGACTTCACAGAATCCTCCAGGGATTGCATAAGATCCTTCCCGCGCCCGATTACTCCGAAGCCGGCCAGTGAGGTTCCGGCAAAAATCAGGGCGATCATAATATGCTGAATCCGCAGTGTATATTCGTAAACCGGAGTGTTAATGAACAGCATAACGGTATAGAGCAGACAGATCAGCGAGGAAGCCTTCATATAGCTGCCCTTGAGATAAATCATGGATACCAGCAGAGGCAGCAGCATGATAAGCGGCTTGACCTCATATTCACTGCTGAGATTGGTGATAATCAGGATGGCGTAGATATGGCTTGCGGCGACAATCGCAAATTCCGAGAGTACGGGCTTCCATTTATAGATGGACTCCAGAGTGAGGATCAGGATGAGGATGACGGAATCAGGTATCAGTATATGGATGACAAAATATTGTCTGTCCGTGAATTCAGGTCTATGGCCCCACATGGATAGTGAGATGAAAAGCTGACTTGCCAAATATACCAGCAGAACCATCCAGAAGGTATTGAGGAGTACCCGGTTCCAGTAGCTTTGGCGAGGAGTTGGCGGTGGGATGTGCATACACATTTCCTCATTTCCAGTGGCAATATCACTATATATTCGACAAAAAAACCGCTGATCCTCCCATTTCCTGTGAAGATTATAATGTTCGTGTTTTGGTCAATTACACACACATTTACAATGGATGATATCATTTTTACATCAAAAACACGAATTATATATGCGGAAATGCCTTGACACATTCGGGTGATTTCTGTAGAATTCCTATTGGCTCATAAAATAAAGTGAAGCTGTTCGTATATCCCCGGAGATAAGGTTTGGGGGTTTCTACAGGGAACCGTAAATTCCTGGCTACGAATAGGGTGCGTTCTGCATACCTATGAAGAGTCGGGATTTTTTTGTGTGTAAATCACAGAAACGGCGAAAGAAATTGCGGCGTTTCTTCCTGGGAGGACAAGAGAACAGATGAGTAAATATGATGTGATTGTTGTAGGGGCCGGCCCGGCCGGAATCTTTGCCTGCTATGAACTGACCCGTAAGGCACCGGACCTGAAGATACTGCTTGTAGATAAAGGCCATGATATATACCGCCGCAGCTGCCCGATCCTTGAAGAGAAAATCAAGCTGTGTCCGCCGGCATCCGGCCGCAAGGAATTTGCAGGCTGCCTGCCTGCTTGCTCCATTACGGCGGGTTTTGGAGGCGCGGGCGCTTACAGCGACGGCAAGTTCAATATAACAACAGAATTCGGCGGCTGGATGACGGACTACCTGGCACCATCCAAGGTGCTGGAGCTGATCGAATATGTGGATGCCATTAACCTTGAGCATGGCGCTACCCCGGCCATTACCGATCCGACGACGGACAGCATCCGCAGCATTGAGCAGCGCGGTTATGCCGCCGGTCTCAAGCTGCTGCGTGCACAGGTACGCCATCTGGGCACCGAGCAGAATCTCGAAATTCTTAAATCCATCTATGAATATTTGAAAACACGGATTGAAATGCTGTTCAAGACCGAGGTTCAGGACATTGTTACTGTTAAGGAAAATGGCTCCCACCGTATTACCGGGATTACGCTGAAGAACGGAGAAATCCATGAGGCGGATAATGTAATGATCGCCCCGGGCCGTGACGGCTCCGCCTGGCTGACTGAAGTGCTGAAGAAACGGCGGCTGAAGATGTACAATAACCAGGTTGATGTCGGGGTCAGAGTCGAAACCTCCGATGTGGTGATGCGCGAGATCAATGAGCATCTGTATGAAGGCAAATTTGTGTTCAATACCTCTGTCGGCACCCGGGTCCGGACGTTCTGCAGTAATCCGTCAGGCCACGTTGTTGTAGAGAATCACAGCGGGGTCATGGCAGCCAACGGACATTCCTATAAAGATCCTGCGCTGGGCTCCAAAAATACGAATTTTGCTTTGCTTGTCTCACATACCTTTACAGAACCGTTTGATAAGCCAAATGAATACGCCAGGGAGATTTGTAAGCGGGCCAATGATTTATCTAACGGCGGTGTAATCGTCCAGAAGTACGGAGATATCCTGCGCGGGCGCCGTTCTACAGAGACCCGGATTAAGGAAGGGTTCCTTGAGCCGACGCTGAAAGAAGCCGTTCCGGGTGATCTCGGTCTGGTCCTGCCTTACATTACTATGAAGAGCCTGATTGAAATGGTGGAGGCACTGGAAAAAGTAACGCCGGGCATTGCTTCCGAGCACACGCTGTTCTACGGCGTTGAGGCGAAGTTCTATTCTGCCCACCCTAAGCTGACAGAACAGCTGGAAACGGAGATTGCCGGACTGTACTGCGGCGGGGACGGCGCCGGAATTACCCGCGGACTGGCCCAGGCCGGTGCCGCCGGAGTGTGGATTGCCCGCGGAATGCTGGAGCGGGCAGCGGTTCACGTCTAATCTTGAAGCAGGCTGATTAACTAACGGGCTGTCCTTTGATGCATGCTATTGCAGAAGGGACGGCTCTTTTATAATGTGATGAAAATACTTCCTTTATTTAACTACACTGATATAATGTTAGAATACATAACATAATAGAGTGGAGTGGGAGTATAAATGCGGGTTCTCCGGAGTGGAAATGTCCTGGCCGTTCTGCTGTTGCTGGCGGTTGGTCTGTACGGATTGTGGATTGAGATCAGCTGGCTGCATAGGCTGGTGTTTCTGGTGCTGGCGGCAGCGCTTGGCGGGCTCGTATGGAATACATACCGCGCCGGAATGTATAGAGACAGACAGCTGGAAGAGGCCAGGGATCAGATTGAACGGCTCGGCAATGAGATTGTAGTTACCTCAGACAGGCTCCACGGCGCGCTTGAGGAGATCAGCCGCCATACTGAGGGGCTGCAGCAGACAGCAGATTACTCCCATGCCTACGAGGTAGACCTGCAGATCCGGAGCAATGAAGCCAAAGCTAACATTGAGGGGGCTTTTGCGACAATGGGCGGTGCGGCTGAAATGACTGCACAGATCAGCAGGCTGACAGAGCGGCTCTTAGCAAGCATGAATGATGCCAGCCGGGGCATGGCAGACATGGTCGGCTCACTCCGGAATACAGATGAGGTTATGGCCGAGCTGCAGCAGAGAAGCGGTGATATGCTGGATGAATTCACTGTGCTTAGCGGACATATTGCGGTGGTGGAGGAGATTAACTCTTTAATTGTAGGAATTGTGAATGAGACCTCCCTGCTTGCGCTCAATGCTTCCATTGAAGCAGCAAGGGCCGGAGAGCAGGGGCGGGGATTCGCTGTGGTTGCTGCAAGAATCAGACAGCTGGCAGACCAGAGCAGAAGCTCGGTGGAACGTTCGTCAGAGGTGCTGCTGGACATTAACAGCGGAGTCCGGCAGGTGCTGGACTCGGTGGCTAAAGAGCAAAAGGCAGTCTCTCATGGTGTGCATGAGGTTGAGACGGTGAAGCTTAGGCTCTCCGATGTATCGGCCAGAATGGAAGAGGTCGGAACTGCAGTGATTGATACAGTGGCTGCAGCCTCCCGGCAAAGTGGACTTATCGAAGCGGCAGCCGGTGAATTGAAGGGCGCTGTCGGTATTGTCAATGAAACGATCGCCGGAGTAGACCTGACCCTTGAGCAGGTAACGCGGCAGAGATCACAGATCGGCCAGCTTAATGAGATCAGCGCCAGCCTGCTGAGTGAGTCTCAGGCTCTGCAGCAGTCGGTGAGCCAGATAGCCGGAGAAAATGCTGTCACAGCAGACGGGTATACAGGGCGGCTGGAGGAAATGCAAATGGTGCTGCAGGAGCTGTCGGCCAGACAGGAGCTGTATGTACCGGATTCAGCAAACCACGGGATTGTACTTACTGCCTGTATGAAGCGGGTGCCGGAGGTGCAGGCGATCTGGTCTAACCGTACGGACGGGACGTTTATTTTCTCCGAGCCTGCAGCCGGACTGATGAATGCGAAGCGGCGGGATTGGTGGAGCGGAGCGATGGCTGAGGGCGAATATGTCTCCCGGCCGTATGTCTCAGCCATTACCAAGCGCTCCTGCATTACCCTGTCGCGGGCAATTAAGAACAGCCAGGGAGATACGGTTGGTGTAATCGGGATTGACCTGGCGGTATAAGGCGCCCGCAGCTGCAGGCCCGCAGCTGCAGGCCGGCAGCTTGCCTGCGGTGCAGCGGGAGAAAAGAATGGACGCGCGTTGATACAGCAGCTGTTCCCCTGGGGGAGCGGCTGCTGTTTTTCGGCTGGCAGAAGAAACTATCTGCAGACCGGTTAACTTCACGGTGCGGTAATAATCCGCAGCTGAGGCCATACGGCCTGCCAGTTCTTTTTGATGATCCGCTGCGTGTAGACCTCCTGTAAATACGGGTCGGAGCTGAACCGGGGGGAAGGCCTGACCACAAGACTGATAACATCATTAATTCCATGTGGGGCAGCCAGAAGCAGCTCACCCTGCGCAGTAAGGGCCAGTCCCAGTGAGGTTACCGTCTCAGGGAAATTAGCCATTCCGTCTGTAGAGGAAGTGTATGGCGGCAGGCTGTTAACGGTATGCATTCTGGCCTGATTCTTCACGGACCACGGAATGGCACTGTCTATCGCCCGCAGCCGGGCTTCCAGCAGCTTTTCTGTCTCTTCCCGCAGATCAGCCGGATCGTAATAGATAACATCCACATCGGCAAGCGGCGTTCTGCTGTTGAAGCCGTGCTGGATATCCCATACCTTGGAGCGTACAAATCCGGCGCAGACCCAGCAGTCCGGCAGTCCAAGGGTATTCACGGCAGTCAGTATATCCATCATCCACGGGTCTTTTTGTACAGCCTGGAGCAAATCCTGTTCATTAGTAATTTCATTAGTAATCGGCAAAAGAGAAGCACCTCCATAACGTGATTCGCCGCGCAAAGAGCCTGCAGGCGGTGACAGCCATTCTTTTATTATATGACTTCGTGCGGCAGACGAATATGAGGGAAGCGGCGATGTCAGATTGCTAACGGGAAGGGGCAGACTCTATAATGGACCTTTAGATTGACCTTTGGAGGCGTGAACGTGCACTATAATTTGACGATTCTGCTGCAATTGTTTGAGCGGGCGGCGCTGCTGCTGATGTGCCTGTTCGTGCTGACCCGGCTGCCGCGGTTTAAAGAGATTTTTATAAAAGGGGCATATGCTCCGCAGGAACTCGTTATGGTGACAGTGGTGTTCAGCCTGTTTGCCATATTGGGGACGTATACCGGAATTAACGTGGAAGGCTCACTCGTGAACGTGCGGATCATTGCCATCGTAGCCGGCGGTATTCTTTTCGGACCCTGGGTAGGGCTGATTACCGGACTGATCTCGGGCATACACCGGTTTCTGATCGATATCGGCGGTGTTACTTCGGTGCCCTGCCTGATTACCAGTATCACAGCCGGGGTGGTCTCGGGAGTGATCTACAAGCGCACTTCGCCGGACAAACGCTGGATTGCCGGTATTCTGGCCGGTATGGCATGTGAAGCGCTGACGATGGTGCTGATCCTCGCGATGGCTAACCCGGCTTCACTGGGTGCGGACATTGTGTCAAAGATTGCTTTTCCGATGATTGCCGGTCAGATCTGTGTGGGCTTCATTGTCATGCTGGTGCAGAGTGTAGAAGGGGAGAAGGAACGGATTGCCGCTAAGCAGTCCAAGCTGGCGCTGGATATTGCCAATAAAACGCTGCCGTATTTCCGGAACATCAATCCCCAGTCGCTGCGGATCATCTGTGAGATTATTAAGGATGATATCGGGGCTGATGCTGTCGCCATTACCGATACCGGTCATATCCGCGCATATGTCGGCGTCGGGGAGGAGTACTATACCGAGACAGACGACATTATCAGCGAGGAGACCAAGAAAACGATCAGCAGCGGAGAAATTACAATCCGGGATGATGACACGGAATATATGAACCGGGCGATCCGCTCGCTGATCATCATTCCGCTCAAGGAGAAGGGTGAGGTGACCGGGGCACTGAAGATCTATTACACCAAAGCCCACAAAATCACCTATTCCCTGCAGGCGATGGCCGTCGGCCTCTCTCAGATCATCTCAACGCTGATGGAGGTGTCGCGGGTCGAAGGGATCAAGGAGATGGCCAACAAGGCGGAGCTGAAGGCGCTGCAGACCAGCATCAATCCGCACTTTCTGTTCAATGCGCTGAATGCGATTGCTTCCTCCATCCGGATCGATCCGGGCAAGGCACGCGAGCTGATTGTCAATCTGTCCGGCTATATGCGCTACAATCTGGAGCTGACTGATGAGTTCATTGATATCCGGCGTGAGCTGCAGCAGGTGCAGCAGTATGTGGAGATCGAGAAGGCGCGCTTTGGCAGCCGGCTGGCGGTGGAGTATGATATCGACGAGGTCGAGGTGCGGATTCCCAGCCTGATTATTCAGCCCCTGGTGGAGAACGCAATCGTGCACGGTATTCTGAAGGCGAAGGGCCAGGGCACAGTAACCATCTCGGTAAAAGACCAGGGTAAGGCGGTGCGGGTCGGCATTGCCGATACCGGGGCCGGGATCAGTGAGGAGACGATTGAACGGGTCTACAGCGGAAGTATGCCGGACAACAAAATCGGACTGTACAATGTACACCAGCGGGTGAAGCTGATTTACGGCCAGGGTCTGACTATCCGGAGGCTTGATAAAGGGACGGACATTTATTTTGACGTCAAAAAGGAGCAGCGATGAGAGCGATAATTGTGGAGGATGAGGAGCTGGCCAGGCAGGAGCTGGCTTTTCTGATAGGAACGCATAGCAGCATCCGGGTTGCCGCCGAATTTGAGGACGGGCTGGATGCGCTGAAATATCTGCAGACTGAAGAGGTCGATGTGATTTTTCTCGATATTAATATTCCCTCCATTGACGGCGTGCTGCTGGCCCAGAATATCAGCCGGTTCTCCGTTAAGCCCTATATTGTGTTCATTACCGCGTACAAGGAACATGCAGCCGAGGCATTCGAGATCGAGGCTTTTGACTATATTCTGAAGCCCTACAGCGAAACACGGATCAAGGCAATGCTGCACAAGCTGGAGGGGGCATTTGCGTCGCGCGGGCGGCAAGGCGAAGAAGAGCGCGTTAAGCTCAGCGATAAGGTGAATCTGTGGAAGAATGAAAAGATCATCGTCGTCGATGCCGACGAGATTTATTATGCTTCAGCGCAGGAAAAAACGACAAGCGTAATCACTAAGGGTGAAGAATACAGCATGGCGCTCAGCATCAGCGAATTTCACAGCCGGCTGCCGCAGGACCGCTTTTTCCGTTGTCACCGCTCCTATCTTGTGAACCTGTCCAAGATCAAGGAAATCATCCCCTGGTTCAATAATACTTATCTGCTGCGGCTGCGCGATCTGGATGCTGAAGTGCCTGTAAGCCGCGGCAAGGTGAAGGAATTCAGGCAGATCATGCGCCTCTAGCGGCAGTTCATTCCCCATTACCGTCATCTCATTCCGGATTTCTCTCAAGAAAGCGTTATTTCGCTACAATGAGGAGGCAAAGAAGACCTCAAGCGACTTCAGAGAGAAAGAAGGAATCATCCATGACTACAGCTATGCCAGGCAATAAAAAATGGCTTATCGTTCTAGGCACAGTGATCATGCAAATGGGACTCGGCACCATTTATACATGGAGTTTGTTCAATGCACAGCTTGTCAGCAAGTTCGGATGGGAGCTCAGCTCTGTTTCAATAACGTTTTCCATTACCAGCTTTGCCCTGGCCTTCGCGACCTTATTCGCGGGGAAGCTGCAGGACCGGTTCGGCCTCCGCAGACTGACTGCTGCTGCAGGGATTATGCTGGGGCTTGGCCTGATCTTAAGTTCGCAGGCCAGCTCCCTGCCGATGTTTTATCTGCTGGCTGGCGTAGTGGTGGGTTATGCGGACGGAACCGCGTACATAACCTCGCTGTCTAATCTGATTAAATGGTTCCCTAAGAATAAAGGGCTGATCTCCGGGGTGTCCGTAGGGGCTTACGGTACGGGCAGCCTGATTTTCAAATATATTAACGGCAGCCTGATTGAATCTCAAGGAGTATCCGGTGCTTTTCTGTACTGGGGCATGATTGTGATGATTATGATTGTTATCGGCTCTATGCTGGTGCGGGAAGCTCCGGCTCCGGCTGAGGCACAGGCTGTCTCCGGCGTAGCGGCGGCAGCAGGTACAGCAATACCGGCCAAAGACTATACGGTAAAGGAAATGCTGCGCACCAAGGAAGCTTATCTGCTGTTCGTCATCTTTTTCACGGCCTGCATGAGCGGTCTTTACCTGATCGGTATTGTGAAGGACATCGGCGTGACACTGGCCGGCCTGGATGTGGCCGCGGCTGCCAATGCCGTAGCGATGATTGCCATCTTCAACACGGCTGGACGCCTGATTCTCGGCGCACTGTCCGACCGGATGAGCCGGCTGAAGCTGCTCAGCATTACCCTGGCTGTAACAGCTGCAGCAATGTTTACCTTAAGCTATGCCACCTTGAACTACGGCCTGTTCTTCACCTGTGTAGCGGCCATTGCCTTCTGCTTCGGAGGCAACATTACCGTCTTCCCGGCAATCGTCAGCGATTTCTTCGGACTGAAGAACCACAGCAAGAACTATGGCGTTGTCTATCAGGGCTTTGGCATCGGCGCATTGTCCGGCTCGTTCATTGCAGCGCTGCTCGGCGGATTCAAGCCCACCTTCATCATCATCGGCCTGCTGTGCATCCTGGCCTGCCTCATCGCAGTATCCCTGAAAGCGCCGGGACAAGGACAGCCGAGTGAAAAGGGAATGAGCCTGAAGCCTTCACGGCATACGGCTTAACCATATATAAGCAACATGTCGGCTTAAGAAGTATACAGACAAAGAAGATGCTGCCTTTATAGAGCAGCCCATAAAAGAGATATTTGCTTCCGTTTATGCGGCGGCAGATATCTCTTTTTGGTATGCCCATGCTATGGGGAAGGACTGTGGGGCTGCCGGTCGAAATGCTATAACAGGGGTAGACAAGCGTACCAGGAGGAACCGGATTATCAAGTTCAATCCATATAGAGGAAAATAAATTGCCGGAGGCAGGCACTTTTTGGACGAGGTAAGTGTTATAGAGATATACAAAGTAAGGAGGTGCTGGCAACGTTACAGGAGCATTTGCACGATAGGGAGCAGGTGGAGGCAGTGGTCGCACAGGTCCAGCAGGGGAACAGGGAGATCTATGCCTGGATTGTCGGACAATTTCAGCAGCCGCTGTACCGGTATTGCTGCCGTATGCTGGGTAACCGGCAGGATGCTGAGGATGCGGTACAGGATATTCTGGTCAAAGCTTACCAGTCTATCGGAACGTACAAGAAGGAGGTAAGCTTCTCCGCCTGGCTGTACCGGATTGCAGGTAATCATTGTCTGAATCTGCTGCGCAGGCGGCGGATGCAGGAGCGTATTCTGCGTCTGTTCCGGCCGGAGACAGCGGCTGCGGGTGCAGAGCAGTTTATGGAGTCGCGGCTGTTTAACCCGGGTCTTGAAGCGGCACTCGGGTTATTGTCTCCGGAGGAACGGAATATTCTGGTGCTGCGGGTATTTGAGGAGCTGACCTTTCAGGAGATGGGGCAGATTCTCGGCAGCAGTCCCAATGCACTGCACAAACGGATGGAACGGATCAAGCAGAAGGTAAGGAGCACGATGAAGACAGAGGAGGGGATCTCATGGATCGAACCGGATTCCATAGCGGGCACCAAGATATAAAGGGAGCTGCAGTTTCTGAGGAGCAGCTGCAGGCTATTAACGTCACGGACCGGGTGATGGCGCGCGTAAGGGAGACCGGACCGGGCCGGAGACGGGGCGGAATCCGATTTGCCGGCAAAACAGCTGCAACCTCAGGGATGCTGGCAGTGGCGCTGCTAATTACAGCAACAACTTATGCAGCCTCGGAATATATTCAGATCCGCAACAAGGCGGGAGAGGTTAAGATACAGCATATTCTAAAAACAGAAGGAGAACGGTTGCAGGGGGCATCCCCTTACCATGACTATGCACCGAAGCTGATGAATATTGCCGAACCGGGAGAGCAGATTGTGTATTTTGTTAGAGGAGAGCCAATTAATACTGGAGGAAGCATGCTGCAGTTTACACATAAGCAGCAGCGGATCACCGAATATTCTGCATTCCTTGATCAGATGAAGGCTAAGAGCTCACCGTTCATTCTGCCGGAGACAGCGGGAGGGTATGGTTTTAAATACGGTGAAATACAGCCTCTATATCCAACTAAGGACGTAATAGATAACGACCCGGTCTATCAGCAGGCATTGAGCGAATTGATCGGGGAAGCCAAAAAGGATAAGACGCGTAATTTATTTATGAAGGTGATGCCTTGGACTGAAACCGGATCGCTGAATGCACAATATATGAAAGGGGGAGCTTTCATTAATCTTTGGGCCTTTATGATAAACGGCGGCAATATGATGGTTCCTCAGAAGCCTGCAGATAAAGCGGAGAAACTCAAAGTAGACGGCAGGGAGGTCATCTATAATTATATTGATTACGGGCCGAATTCATTTTTTTACCTGACATGGTACAATGAGCCGAAGGATGCCTATATCCAGCTGAATTCCTGGGGCGACCGGGTAATGAACAAGGAACAGCTTCTGAAGCTGGCCGGGGAGCTCATTAAGGGCGGGTTGTAAAGCAAAGTTGAGCGGCTTGCAGAGTTGTGAAAAGAAAAGGATGGTAAGGGTAACCCGGTTCCGCCTGCAGCGGTCCGGGTTATTTGATGCGGCGCCGTGAGTCTGTACGGTAAAGGATATAGGAGGCACACGAGGCGGAGCGGTTGCGGTTGATGAACGGGAAGGCTGGAGGAGGCTCACCGGGATTGGCTGCTGGCGGGTGAGATGGGGCGGAGTAAAGGGGAAAATCCCACTAAAGTGGCTGATGGCGGGAAAGTGACGATGAGTAGAAAGGGAGGCAGGAACATTGGATGTTCCTGCCTCCCTCTATCGTATTGTGTATAGCCCGTCTGTTCTGAGGACGTGTAGTTATAATCAACAAACACCGTTGGACAGCCATTGATTAGAAGACGACCGTATTCCGGCATCCCGCCTTGAAACCTCGGTTGCGGCTGGGAAGGCTTAACCCTCCAGCAGCAGCGCCTCGGGATCTTCCAGCAGCTCCTTAACCTTGACGAGAAAGCTTACTGCCTCCGAGCCGTCTACGATCCGGTGATCGTAGGACAGGGCGATGTACATCATCGGCCGGTTGACGGTGGTTTCTTCGTCCAGCGCGATCGGACGCAGCTGGATCTTATGCATGCCGAGAATGCCGACCTGCGGAGTGTTCAGGATCGGCGTGGAGAGCAGGGAGCCGAACACGCCGCCGTTGGTAATTGTAAAGGTGCCGCCCTGCAGCTCCTGCAGGCTGAGCGTGTTGGCGCGGGCCTTGGAGGCCAGCCCGAGAATCTGGCGCTCAATTTCCGGGAAGCTGAGCCGGTCCGCATCGCGGACGACAGGGACGACCAGGCCTTCCTTGGCGGAAACGGCGATGCCGATGTCATAGTACTTCTTGATCAGCAGCTCTTCGCCGTCAATCTCTGCATTCAGCAGAGGATAGGTCTTGAGTGCGCCGATCACGGCCTTGGTGAAGAAGGACATGAAGCCGAGTCCGACATCATGCTTCTCTTTGAAGGCATCCTTCCGCCGCTTGCGGATGTCCAGAATTGCCGACATGTCCACCTCGTTGAAGGTGGTCAGCATCGCCGCCGTCTGCTGCGCCTCGACCAGGCGGCTGGCAATGGTCAGCCGCCGGCGCGACATGCGCTTGCGCTCTACGGCTTTGCCGTCCTGCGGCGCTGCATTAGCCGCAGCGGGCTTGTTCGCTGCAGCCGGCGCGGTCTGCGGCGCCGGTGCCGCTGGCGCATCGGCCGCCTGGCCGTCTGCGCCATGGCCGTTCACATCGGCCTGGGCAATCCGGCCGATGGGGTCGCGGGCAGTGACCTCGCCGAGGTCGATGCCCCGCTCCCGCGCAAGCTTGCGCGCCCCCGGCGTAGCCAGGGCCGCAGTGCTGCCGGCCGCGCCTTCGGGAGCGGCCGGAGCCGGTGCAGCGGCAGCGGGTGCCTCCGCTGCCGGAGAAGCAGCAGGCGCTGCACTGCTGCCCCCTTGTGCGCTGCCGCCAGCGCTGCTATCGGCAGCCGCGCCGGCACTGCCGATCACGCCGATCGCTTCGCCGACGGCGACATTCTCGCCCGCCTGGCGGAGGATGGCGGAGATTACGCCATCCTCCTCGGCGCTGATCTCCAGGTTCACCTTGTCGGTCTCAAGCTCAGCCAGCACATCCCCCTGGCCGACAGTGTCCCCTTCTTTTACCAGCCACTTGTAGATCGTTCCTTCGGAAATGGACTCGCCCAGATCGGGTACTTTAATTTCGGACACAGGCCGTTACCTCCCTAAACTTCATAGTTTACGTTATGATGACACCGTCCTCCGGTCAGGAGGACGGTACAGGCGCTTGTACTTGCGAGTTCAATTTCAGGGCTTCTGTAACTATGCGGCGCTGCTCGAAGGTATGGACATCCGCATATCCGCTTGCCGTGCTGGACCGTTCCGGACGGCCGATATAACGTACGCTTACCTGCTGCGGAGAGATATCCCGCAGCCGGGATTCGGCATAGCTCCAGCCGCCCATGTTTTTGGGCTCCTCTTGTACCCATACAATCTCCTGCAGAGCGCTCAGGCTGTTCAGATGTGCCGCCAGTTCGGCCTGCGGGAACGGATAAAGCTGCTCCAGCCGGAGAATATGCAGCCAGGACCAGTCACGGCCGCCTGCTGCTTCGAGCTCGGTCTGCAGGTCGATTGCCACCTTGCCGCTGCAGATAACCAGACGCGTAACCTCAGCCGGCTTGCTGCCCAGCAGCGGCTCAGGAAGCACAGCCTGGAAGCTGCCGGAGGCAAGCTCCGTTCCCGGGGATGTGCTGCGCGTGTTGCGGATCAGGCTCTTCGGAGCCATGATGACCAGCGGACGGGCGTCCGGCTGCCCGCACAGGGCGGCCTGGCGGCGCAGCAGATGGAAATACTGCGCGGCGCTGGTCAGGTTCGCTACCGTCCAGTTCTCTTCAGCAGAGAGCTGCAGGTACCGCTCCAGCCGGGCGCTGGAATGCTCCGGCCCCTGGCCTTCGTAGCCGTGCGGCAGCAGGATCGCGAGATTGCTGCGCTGTGTCCATTTGGCCCGCCCGGCGGAGATGAACTGGTCAATGATGACCTGGGCGGCATTGGCGAAATCGCCGTACTGGGCTTCCCAGATTACAAAGGTATCAGGCGCAAAAACATTATAGCCGTACTCATATCCAAGCACCGAGGCTTCTGATAGCGGGCTGTTGTACACCCCGAAGGAAGCGCGGGAGGAGCTGAGCTGATGCAGCGGTGAATGAAGAGCCCCGGTCTCGCTGTCATGCAGCACCAGATGGCGGTGGGCAAAGGTGCCGCGCTGCGAATCCTGTCCGCTGAGGCGGATCGGAGTACCGTCCTTCAGAATCGTCCCGAAGGCCAGCGTCTCGGCCAGAGCCCAGTCGACCCGTTCCCCGTCCTTCAGCGCATCCTTGCGGCGCTGGAGAATCCGCTCCAGCTTCGGATATACCTTGAAGCCTGCTGGTGCAGTCAGCAGCTCGCTGTTGATCTCCTGCAGGGTGCCGAGCGGAACGGCTGTAGAGCGCGGAGCTTTGGATTCTGCCTCAAGCACCACCGATGTTTTGGAGTCGCCATTCTTATGCTTGCCGGCCTTCATGGCTTCAAAGGCAGCCTGCAGCACGCCTTCGGAGTCTGCGCTCATCCGTTTTACATCTTCCGCTGTAAGAATTCGTTCATCCCGCAGCCGTTCGGCATACAGCCTGTAGACCGTCGGATGATTGCGGACTTTACCATAGACAACCGGCTGGGTTGTCTCGGGATCATCCATTTCATTATGTCCGTGGCGGCGGTAGCCGATCAGATCAATTACAAAATCCTTCTTGAACTGATTGCGGTAGCTGCTGGCCAGACGGACGGCTGAGATGCAGGCTTCCGGATCATCGGCATTAACGTGCACAATCGGGATTTCATAGCCCTTGGCCAGGTCACTGGCATAATGGGTGGAGCGTGAATCCTCACTCTCTGTAGTGAAGCCGATGCGGTTATTGACGATAATATGCACTGTACCGCCGTTCTGATAACCCTTCAGTTTGCCGATATTAAGGGTTTCCGCGACAATGCCCTCACCGGGAAATGCGGCATCACCGTGCATCAGCACGGCTATAGCCTTGCTGGTATCCAGCTTAGGCAATCCCGGAGTGCTCCGGTCCTCCTGAGCTGCGCGGGTAAAGCCCTCAACTACCGGGTTAACGAATTCCAGATGGCTCGGGTTGTTGGCCAGCGTAATCCGGGTGCGTACCGTTTCCCCGTGCCGTACGGCCCGGTCTGCGCCAAGATGGTATTTGACATCCCCGGTCCAGCCGTAATTGATCCCCATGGAGCCTTCGGAAGGGAACAGCTCTTTATTAGGAGAATGATGGAACTCTGAGAAAATAATATCATAAGGCTTGCCCAGAATGTGAGCCAGTACATTAAGCCGTCCGCGGTGGGCCATCCCCATGAGAATATGCTCGGCACCGTCGTGTGCGGCAGCACGTACAATCTCATCCAGCATCGGCACCAGCGCATCGTTGCCTTCAAGGCTAAAACGCTTCTGGCCGACAAAGGTTTTGTGCAGGAAGGTCTCGAACTGCTCCACCTGAATCAGCCGGTTCAGCAGCTCCTTGCGCTCTTCGTTATTCAGCGGAGCAGGAGAGCTCAGTGACTCAGCCTGGCTGTTCAGCCAGCGCAGCTCCTTCTCATCATGCACATGACCGAATTCGTAAGCGATGGTCTGAGTATAAGCCTGCAGCATCCGCTGCACCGCATCCCAGGCAGTTTTGACGTCGGCGGGCGCATTCTCCCAGATGAGTGAGGCGGGCATAGCTGTGAGATCTTCACGGGTGAGGTCATAAGTCCGGAAGTCCAGCCACTGGGCCATCGGGTTCTCTCCGCGGTCAAGCGGGTCGATATTGGCGGCGCGATGGCCATGTATACGAATATTAGCGATCAGTTTGGAGGCTCTTACAGCCTTTTTCAGCCATTCGGCATCTCCGGTTACTGCGGGCGGCGGAGCCTGCTCGGGTAACGGTGTCATCGGCGGAGGCCCGTTAGTAGTAAAAAGATCGCGGTAATTAGGTTCTACTGAAGAAGGATCCTTGATAAACTGTTCGTACTTGTCTTGAATATAGCCCAGATTCGGTCCGTGATAACTGCTCCAAACGGATTCATTATAGGGTCCTTTGGCTGCCATGAATACATCCTCCTAACGGATGAACCCCACATGCGCCAGAAAAACACCAGCGGCTGGTGGGGCTGATATGTTTGCGGTTACATTGCACCTCTATTGTGCTACTTTAGAGCGTGCTAATCAATTCATACTTTGTGCTGTACCGTTCGCAAAACGGTATGATTCAGGCGGGAATTCATCCAGAACCACTATAAATGCAAACAACTGCTTGGAGTGAGGGGAACGGGGTGAAAGAAGTCTATATTTCTTTTCTGGGAGAAGGGTCCGGAAGCTTCAAAAGATTCAGGGCATAGCGCACAGTTTTCATATAGTTTAATCAAAATACTACAAAATGAATCGTTAATTCCGAAGATATTCCCTTAAAATATTTCCAATAATCGACACACTTTGTTAGATGGATGCTATATAATGTTATTGCAGATAGCGGTTTCATACATCTATAAGCTGGTATTAGCCAGATCCTTTCTTGTAAAGGGTCCAGTAAAGGGTAAACCTGGACGAAAGACAGGGGCACAAAGTCTCGGATCTAATGTAGAAATACTATGATGGCCGGACTGCCTGGGGACGTATAATCTTAGGAGGAGATTTCTTGGATAAGTCCAACCAGGGCAATGACAGAGAATTACAGACGGGTGATCTGGATCTGGAATGGGTGTATTTAATGATGGCGGCCAGACAGGCCGGCCTCAAGGCGGAGGAGATCCGCCGGTTTTTGAGTGAAAGGGCTTTGCAGGCGATGTAATACAGAGGGTCATCCGGATGTTACATACAGAGAAGGGCACAGCGAAAGCGGCTGCGCCCTTTTTTTGAAGAATCAGAATGTATATGTTTCCGGGGTCCCCGCAAAGTAACTGCGTCAGCATCCATGTTAAGGCCCCACCTGGTGGGGTTATTTTGGCATGTCAGAAAGAATATAGTGGGGTTGCTGTGAATGCCGGGGATAATATCAGCCTAATCTTTCTGCTCCAGCCGCCATTTCTGATAGTCGAGGAACTCTTTGAATTCCCGCTTGCTTATCCCGGAAGCCATAGCTTCCTGTGCCAGGCGCAACCATTCACCGTCGAGTGAATGCTCCTGCGCTTCCAGCGGCTCCCCGTACAGCAGGATATGAATAGATACCTGTAGCGCATCGGCCATTTTCTCAATGAATTGAATAGAGGGATTGGACTGAATATTTCGTTCTACATTGCTAAGGTATGATTTCGCTACGTCCGCCTTATCCGCCAGTTCGGATAATGACAGGCCCTTCTCCAGGCGGAGCTGATGAATGCGATTTCCTAAATGTTCCGGCACAGTTAAACGCCCCTCCGCACTTTTTGTTAACAGTATAGCAAATAACCCTACAACGGACAAAGCACTACCTGAATCAATGTATGAATCCCGTTCAGAATGTTTTCATTATGGTTCACCTCACTTTCACTCCCCGAAGCAGCTTCACTATACCCGTTAAAAAAATCCGAAATCCCTAAGGTTGTTCTCTAAAAAGCACGAAAACATGAGCGAATCAGCGTATAAAGGAGATAATGACCGCCAAAAACGTTCTTTATAACGAATTTGCTTAAAAATGAGGGTTTAAATTATGCAGGAACATGACATATACTTATGCCAAGGTTCTTTATAACGAACAGTATATGTTCTTCATAAAGATCAAATGACTGATAGACGAACTAGTCTGCATGCTATGTGCGGACTGCCAAAGGAGAGGCTCCTGTGAGGCTTTCACGAACTTCGCGCAAGAAAAATAACCGCCGGTTAATCCTTCCGCAGCTTGCGGGAATTGTAGTGATCTCAGTCTATGGCATCGGTCAGATCACTTCACCGACCTATGCGCTTATAACCGGCAGTGCAGCGGCAGAATCGGGTATTACAAGCGCCTTTGTTTTTCCGGTAACGGTGGACCAATTGGCAAATCAGGCCAGTGAAGCGATGAACCGGGCTGTTCTGAAGCGTGAGGCGGCCAAAGGAGTGTTCGCAGACATCGCGGATACAAATGCGGATTCTGAAGCGGCAGAAGGACAAATGAGCGGCATGCAGGAGGCTGCTGAACAGGCACGCGGAGCTGCCGCATCTGCAGCTGAACTGCTGGCACAGCTCGAAGCTTACTCCCTGCGTTCACAGCAGGAGCTTGCACAGCAGAGAGAGGAGATAAGGCTACGGCTGGACTCCTTTGCGGTTACTTTTGAACAGCTGGAGGCGGCGCAGCACACGGATACTTCTGTATTCGAGCAGCTGCTGGCTCAGGCTAATCTGAGCATAGTCGAATTTCAGGAGATGGTCCGAGAGCTCGCTTCAACTGTACGGGTAGATACCTATGTTCAGGCAGCCTACCAGCAGGCGATGACAGCAGCCTCGCAAGCCGGAACTTATGCTGATGAAACTTCACAGCTGTATACCCAGGCAGCGGACGTACTACAGGAGCTAAAAGCTGCCGAAGAGAAAGCCAAGCTTGAAGCAGAGGAGAAAGCCAAACTCAAAGCGGAGGAGAAAGCTAGACTCGAAGCAGAGGAGAAGGCGAAACTCGAAGCGGAGGAAACAGCTAAGCCCGATACCGGAGAAGAGCAGGCTAAGCCTGAGGCTGAGGAAGCGGCCAATCCCGGGGTGAGCGCACCGGCTGATCCGGACGCACCTGTGACGGAGACGAATGCTGACGGCATAACCGTAACAATAGGACACAACAAAACAGATTTCAAATAAGGAGATGCCTGAAGTGATTCTCAAATGGACCCGCAATATACTCATGTATGTTTTGATGGCGCTGTTTCTGGTCGTGCTGATATCAGCGGTAACCAGCAGAATGAACGGCGGAACACCGGAGATTCTGGGCAAGGAAATTCTGACTGTCCTATCCGGTTCGATGGAACCCGGAATTAAGACCGGCGCTATCATAGCAGTTAATCCGGTCAGGGATCAAGCCGGGCAGAACGCCTTTCAGCCGGGGGACGTTATTACCTACCAGGCTTTGGATGGATCAGGCAGCCTGATCACTCACCGGATTGTAAGCGTCAGCGGCACCGGGGCTGAGCTTGCCTATATCACCAAAGGCGATAATAACGACGCACAGGACCCTTCGCCGATTCCCGCAGGAAATGTAGTTGCAAGCTATGCCGACTTCACGGTTCCCTGGGTCGGGTTTCTCATGAACTGGGTGAAATCGACCGCCGGCATCATTATTGTGATTCTGATTCCCGGTGTTTATCTGGTGATCTCATCAATTGTAACGATGTTTAGAGCGATTATGCGGATGGATGACGATTCTGCAGAGCCGCAGGCGGCAGCCGGTGACTCACCGCCGGTAACGAACGGTTGATGCTTCCCTCAACGCGCTCATGCGGTTAGGGAAGATTCAATAAATATTCTATTATATTCTCCATGCATGGAGACCAGGAGGAGACAAATTACAATGGCTAATCTTAAAAAGACAATGGCAATGGCAATGGCAACTACTGCACTGGGGGCTACTTTAATTGCCGGAGGGTCCTTCGCGATCTTTACGAGTTCGGTACAGAATACAGGCAATACCTTTGCCGCCGGCACGCTCAAGATCGGACTGGATAAAGAAGATACGGATACTCCATACGCCAAGTATTTTAATCTGACCAACTGGGCTCCGGGCGACTCCAGCATTCAGCCTGTAGTAGTAAGCAATGAAGGTACGCTTGAGCTGCGTTACGACCTGGCACTGGCTGTCGGCGGCGATCTGGGCGGCGGTACCCACCCGGTCACGATTAAGGTGTACTCGGATGCTGCCGGAACTATAGCGCTTACCGCGACGGACCGTGTACTGGCTGTCGGCGCTTCTGAGACCATCTATGTCAAAGTGGAGTTCCCGAAAGATGCCGGCAATGAGTATCAGGGCAAATCCGGAACAGCCAGCATTAAGGTGGACGCAGAGCAGACTAAGAATAATTAACCGCCGGACCGGTCTGTCATAGCGGCTTTATATTCATACAAAAATTTTAAAGGGGGGATGCCCCCCTTTTCCTAAGGAGAGCTTATTATCATGATGAAAAAGAAAAAACTGCTCATTACCGCACTGTCATCCGTAGTCCTGCTCTGTGCCGCAATCGGCGGGGGAACCTATGCCCTGTTTACCAGCTCTGCCCAAAATACAGGCAGCACCTTTGCTTCCGGCACCTTGTCTCTCACTACCCACCGCAATGACGTTCCGGTAGAAGGGCCTATGTTCTATACTAACGACTCCGATGCAGGCCGTATGGGTACCGGGCTGTGGGCGCCAAAGGATACCCATACCCGTGCAATGCTGATCAAGAACACCGGAACACTGGATGCGAAACTGACTGATCTGGTGGCGCTTCCGGAGGGATCATCCGATCAGCAGGCTGCTGCGCTCGCTTTTGGCGAGCAGGCGGTAGTAACCGTAGCTGCACTGGCAACGCCGGGCGGTGTTACGCTTAATGCTGATGCGCTCAATCAAGTGAACGAGGCTGCGGATCAGTTATTCAAAACTCTGATTAACGGCCCAAGCTTCACTAAAGCGATGGCGCGCAGCGGACAGGAGGCATTTGCAATTGCCAGAGAAGCTGTGCTTGACTGGACTTATCGCGTGAATAACAACGGACAGACGGTGGAGGTCAGTGTATCGGATGCTTATGTGGGCTCTCTTAAGGACCTGTATAACGGAGGCGCAGGGCGTGATGCCAGCCTTCCGAATCTGATTCTTCCGGCTAAAAAAACCATGCACCTTGCCTATAATGTAACTTTTGTTGACGATACCGGCCTTACCTTCGACAACGATGCCATTCAGGGCAAGTCCGTAAACTTCACCTTCAAGAATACGTTTGAGCAGGTGAAAAATAACTGATATCGGCATAACCGCAGAAGAGCGTCACCTCCGGCCTGATCAACCGGAGGTGACGCTCTTCATGCTGCAGCCGGGTGGATTCCATTAGCGCCTAAGGCAGCTTCTCCCCCCGCGAGCTTATATACAGCTCATACCATTCCTTGCGGGACAGCTCTACCTTGTCCGCTCCCGCGCAGGCAGCGATCCGCTTGGGATTCACGGTGCCGATTACCGGCTGGATCGCTGCCGGATGGGTCATCAGCCAAGCTAATACTATGGCTTCGGGTGTCGTGTTCTTCTGTCCGGCGAGCGAGCTGACCAATGCTGCTGTCTGCACTACATTCTCCGGCTGGCCCTCAAGGGAGCGGCCGCTGAAGCTGCCCTGGGCCAGCGGCCCCCAGGCCTGCAGCTGGATATTCTCCATGCGGCAGTATTCAACCGTACCTTCAGGGAAGGTGATGTCCTTCCAGGGCTCGCGGTTCACGCTGATCATGGCATCGAGCCAGCTGATTTTGGCCAGGCTCATATGCAGCTGGTTGACAATGAACGGCTCGTCGCAATAGTGCTGCAGCAGCCTGATCTGGGCGGCGCTCATGTTGGAGACGCCGAAGTGGCGGACCTTACCGGACTGTTTGAGCTGACGCAGTGCTTCTGCAATTTCCTCCGGGTCCATCAGCGGGTCGGGCCGGTGCAGCAGCAGGATATCAAGATAGTCTGTACCGAGGCGGGCTAAGGTGCCGTCAACACTGCTCAGGATATGCTCTCCCGAGATATCAAATGTGTTGCTTGTGTCTCCCGGCTCAATCAGCTTAATGCCGCATTTGGACTGGATAATCATCTCCTCGCGGAGCCCGGGCCGGTCCTTGAAGATCTGGCCGAACACCTTCTCCGCTTTCCCGCGGGTATAGATATCCGCATGGTCAAAAAAGTTAATGCCGATTGCCAGTGCGGCTTCAACCGCCTCATGTCCCTGCCGGATATTATCCGCAGTCAGCGGCTCATGATCCCAGCCTCCCCCGAGGCCCATACAGCCCAGGGCGATCCGGCTGGCAGGGATTCCCCGTGTGTTAAGTGGTAGCGTTTTCAGCAAAAATGATCCCTCCGTCACAATGGAATAACAGCTCAGGGATATTGTACACCCTCAGAAGCCGGTATGGTACTTTTTGTCACTGGAGGAGCGGTGCTTCGTACCTTCCTTATCCTTCTCCTCCTGCTTCTCCAGCGTCAGGTCCTCTACCGGGATAGGATCAACATGCTGCTCGCTCTCATGCAGGTCGAACAGGCTTGGCTTGTCTGTCGGGTACTGCTCAGGGTGATCACGTTCGTCGCCCTGCAGCCTGCGCTGCTTCAGGGACTCTTTTTCCGCGTCCATATGGAATTCCTCGCTCTCTTAAAGAATAGTTTGCACGTTAATACACCGTTTCAGGTGTTACTAAACAGCAAAGAGGCCCCCTTAGGGCCCCTTGACCATACTTATCTATAGTGACAACGGTGTGCCGAAATCGTTAAGCTTACGTGCCGTAACATCCGCGTACAGCCGTTTCAGCCATTTCAGCTCGGTGAGGCTGTGCTCGTACCGGCCGTACATCAGGTGCAGTGCCGAGCGGGGAACAACAGAAATATGCTCCTCGTATACCTGATAAGCATAATTGACCTGATGCTCAATCTCACGGATACGTTCCTCCAGCACCTTTTCCACCTTCTCCTGGTCTATATACCGCGACAGCGCCAGAGCCATGTAGAGAGGGTGGTAGACCAGCTCGACCTTCTTGATCTGCTGCAGGATCAGCTGCTCGAACAGGGCTTTACCTTTACCGGTGATCCGGTAAATGGTTTTGTCCGGGCGGTCATTGCTGCGGATCGTTTCCCCGGCTTCAATGTACTCCTCCTGAGCCAGCCTGTCGACAGCATAGTAGAGTGAACCCATCTGCAGCTTCATCATCTGGTCGTACATGCGCTCCTTCATAATGAGTGTAATCTCATAAGGATGCATGTCTTTTTCCTGCAGCAGGCCGAGAATTACCATTTTCATCGACATTGCGGGTTACCCAAGGTCGCCTGAAGGCTGAACTGTCTTCGGCTTAAGTGTCAGCCGGTCTTTGGGCATCAGGATGACAAACACTACCCCGAGCACCGCTGGAATCAGCGCCCACATAAAGGTATGGGAGATGGAATCGGACAGTGAGCCGGTAATCTTGCCCAGTACGTCAGCGGGAATATTGGCCCGGGCCTCCGGAGTCAGCGCTGCCTGCGGACTGCCGAAGGAGGCCGCCTGTTCACTGTTGCCGAAAGCGCTGCTCAGGCCGTTCGTGAAGCTGTTGCGCTGAATAATCCCGAAGATTGTAATCCCGAGCGTCATGCCGAGTGAACGCATGAAGGTGCTGGTGGAGGTCGCAGAGCCGCGCTGCCGGATGTCAAAATGATGGATCGAAGACATGCTGAGCACCGAGAAGGAGAAGCCGACGCCGAAGCCGGTCAGCAGCATGAAGAGATTCAGCATCAGCCGCGAGGTTTCCGGTGACAACGTGCTCAGGCAGAATACTCCTGCCAGGAAGCACACTGCGGAGAGCAGCATAATGTTGCGGAAGCTGGTCTTGGTGGTAAGCAGCCCGCCCGTCTGGCTTCCGAGCACGGTACCAATCATCATCGGCATCAGGATCAGCCCTGAGTTGGTAGCGGAGCCGCCGTTAACACCCTGCACGAAGATTGGGATATAGACTGTAGCCACAATAAAGGTGGAGCCGTAGAACAGACCGATCAGGCTGCTGGTCGCAAATAACCGTTTGCCGAACATCGCGAATGAAATTACGGGCTCCGACGCCGACCGTTCAATAAAGATGAAGGCAATCAGCAGCACGGCAAAGCCGGCGAACAAGCCGAGAATGGTTGCGGAATCCCAGGTATACTGGTTGCCGCCAAGCTCGAGGGCGAACATCAGGCAGATGATCGAGCCGACAAGCGTAAAAGCGCCGCCCCAGTCAATCCGCTGCTTGGCATGAGAGATGGATTCTTTATAGGACGTCATAATCAGGATAAAGGCGACGATGCCAATCGGCAGGTTGATGTAGAATACCCACTGCCAGCTGAGATAATCGGTAATGTACGCGCCCAGAAGCGGCCCGATGACGCTGGAGATACCGAAGACGGCACCGAAGAGTCCGGTCAGCTTCCCTCTTTTTTCAGGCGGATATATATCGAACACAATGGTGAAAGCGATCGGCATCAGTGCACCGCCGCCAATTCCCTGAATAGCCCGGTAAATACTGAGCTGTGTAATGCTGGCTGCCGTTCCGCACAGGGCAGAGCCTGCCAGGAACACGATAAGGCCGAAGATGAAGAACCGTTTGCGGCCGTACATATCCGACAGCTTGCCAAAAATCGGTGTGCCGGCCATGACCATAACCATATATGCGGAGGTAACCCAGACAATTTTGTCGAGACCGCCAAGCTCCGATACGATGGTGCCCATAGCTGAAGCTACAATGGTATTATCCATTGCGGACATCAGTATACCCAGCAGCAGGCCGACAACCACGAGCTTTAAATTACTTTCTTTAGTATGCATGCTTCGCAGACTCCTTTTCACGTTCATTCTAGAAACAGACCTTATTATATTCAAATTTGAATAGGGTAGCAACAATTATTTTTCGGCATTCAGTAGAAAGTATGGGCGTAACTGAGGGGATGTATGCGAACAATGGAAGAGGGGAAGGAAGCAGCTGCTCATAAAAAAGAGCCGTCCGGCGGACGGCGGTGATCTACATCACCGCACTTCCGTGCCGGGGCTCTCTGGTTTCTAAATACTGGATAAAAATCTCCGTAAGCTCCGGATCGAACTGGCTTCCGGCACAGGCACGCAGCTCAATGACCGCTTCATCGAAGGATTTGGTCGGCTGGTACGGGCGTTCGGTGGTCATGGCATCGAAGGAGTCAATTATCGTAAGCATCCGGCAGAGGCGGGGAATTTCCTCACCCTTGAAGCCGTACGGATAACCTTTGCCGTCGTAGCGTTCATGATGCAGTTCAATATAAGGAGCAAGCTCCTTGAACTTGTCGTTGGTCAGCGCCATTTTTTTGCCCCAGGTGACATGCCACTTTACCATTTCCCATTCCTCGGGGGCGAGCTTGTCTGTTTTGTTCAGGATGCTCCAGGGGATCTCCAGCTTGCCGATGTCGTGAATCAGCGCCCCCAGAGTGAAATTCCGTTTGGATATGGCATCCATGTCCAGAATGTCGCTCATGTCCATCGCATAACGGAAGACGCGTTTGGAATGGCGGAACGTCTCCATGTCCTTGTACATGAACAGGTTGAGCTGCTGCTCGATATCCCGCACATCCTGGCTGAAGTCCAGCTCCTGCTCCAGCGGGGAATGCATCCCGTAGGTGTGGACGGTATTTTTGCCCTGGCGTTTGGAGTAGTAGAGTGCCTGATCGGCATGGTCGACGAGCTGGGACTTATCATGGATGTCGCTGCTGCTGGCGGCAACCCCGGCTGAGAAGGCAAGGCACCCAAGCGGGAAAATCTCAACACCCTCAAAGCGGCTGTTGTTGAGCTTTATACGCAGCTGGTCAATATAGGTCCGGGCCTGCTGGCTGTCATAGCCTGGCATCAGCAGCGTGAATTCCTCACCGCCGTATCTTGCTGCGATCGTACCGGATTTCCGGGATTCGGTCTTCAGCAGCTCCCCGACAAAGGAGATCAGCTTGTCCCCCTGAAGGTGGCCAAAGTGATCGTTATATTTTTTGAAGTCGTCAAGATCAATCATAGCAAGCGATAAGGGCGTGCCGGAAGACCGTGATTTCTGAATTTCCTGTTCCAGAACTTCTTCAAAATAGCTGTGGTTGAACAGCCCCGTCCGCTGATCGGTGTTGGCTCTTTCCTCAATGCTGCGGTACATGGCAAACAGCTTTTTGAAGGATTGGCAGAGCAGCACCGCCAGGGCCATGAAGAGCAGCAGCCCGAGAATCTGATTGTGATAGACCAGCACCGTCAACACGAGGGAAAGCACTAAAGTGCACAGATAAACGAACATTGCATCTTTGATCATACCTTTAATCGTTTCGTAAAGAGTAGCCCGGTACAAAATGTAATAATAAAGAACAACCAGCAGGGTGTTAGTAGAAAAATAAACGGCTAGTACTATGAGATAAGTGAATAGTTGAGTGTTCACAAGCGGACCGGGGTTTCCTCCGAGGTAATGAAAGCAGGCGCCTGATACAATGATCATAGTGGAGTAGATAAAAAAGTTAGTCAGATGCTTCCACCAGCGTGTGCTGCGGTCTATGACAGCAAAAAATATACAGTTCAGCAGCAGGACGGTCAGTGTAAATCCGGGCCCGAATATGAAGATGCAAGCCAGATACACCGAGGAATCCATCGACTGCTCATTGCCTTCCGGCGGAAGCTGGATCATGAAGAAGTTAAGAATAAGGCAGGCGCTGGTCATTGCATAAACCCAGACCCAGGTGGAGGTGGAGTAGTGGAGGAACTCAAAGCGGTTACTATATGAAAACAGCCCAATGCCGATCAGGCATACGGACAGTGCATACATGTGGCCTGAATCCAGCGTTGCAACAAAAGATTTAAGTTTAGACATGAGGACCCCTCTTTACATTATCAGAATATTCCTTTGTACATAATAATGGTTTTAGGAATAATTGAATAGCCGTAATGTAAAGAAACAGGCGGAAGGTCCCACCTGTTTCGATGCAGATCATATTATAGTCCGCCAATCTTGAAGCCTGAAGTCAGAGCGACAACAACAGACGCTACGATAATAGCATTGATCGCCAGACGGGAATATTTAATGCCTTCCACTTTCTTTTTCACAGAAGAATCCTCCCTTCATATAATCAGTTAGCGGCTTATCCCTGCATATCAGGCTGCGTAGTCCGGGTTGTGGCGGCAGGTGTCATAATGTGAAGTATGAACAGGAAGATTCCGAAATTCATTACCACGTCACCAATACTGATAGCCTGCGTACGCGGATAAGGGCTGGACAGGGGGATAATGTCACCCAGAAAGGCCAGGCGCGTCGAAGCATCAAGCAGGTAGTGCTTGGTAACTGCATCGCCGCTTTTGAGCATCTCCAGATAGATCGGGTCCAGAACGGACGCCGCCTCGTAGGATACCGGCATTCTTCCTCCGTTGACAAGCATAACCAGAAAATTCAGGAATACGCCTATCATAATCAGCCAGAATCCTTTGTTGTGCCGGTTCAACCATAAAAAAATCAGCCCTACCACATACACAGCGATATAGATATATCCGCTGGCTGCGGCTACAGTGGACGAGCGCTCCTGCATATAAAACATCAAAAATTGGAATACCAGCAGCAGCGGGAAGATCCAGCCTGACTTAAGCCGGATGTTGCTGAACTGGACAAGGCCGTGCTTAAGTCCGCCACGGAATAAGCCGGCAATGAAACCGATAATAATGCCATCGTAAACCATTAAAGCTTACCTGCCTCTAATTCAGATTAGAAAATATGTAAATATTGGCTTCTTCATGGGTATTCGCTGTCATTTAAACAAAATCCTTTTTTACTGCATAAATAATTTCCTCGACATACCCGTGGGGGGTATGTTAAGCTTAGTTTGCAGCCAGGATACAGGGAGGTATGTTAGATGGCACCAAAGGAAGAGAAGCAGACTCCTGCAGCCTGCGACAGCAGCTGTCATGCTCCGGGTGTGCGCAAGAGCCACCATTCCGAGGAATTTAAGAACGGACTGGCTACCCGGCTTAACCGGATAGAAGGACAGATCCGCGGGATTAAAGGCATGATTGAGCGCGATACGTACTGCGATGATGTGCTTAACCAGCTGGCAGCCGTTCAGGCTGCGCTCGGCGGAGTCGGTAAGCAGCTTCTGGAAGGCCATATGCGCAGCTGCATCGTGGAGCGGATTGAGGCCGGAGAGCATGAGGTTATCGACGAGCTGCTGATTACGGTCAACAAGCTCATGAAATAGGGCATTACAGGTTAATCGCCGCAACAACATTTTATAGGAGGGTTTACCATGTCAAATGTAACTTTAACGGTTGAGGGAATGTCCTGCGGACACTGTGTCAGTGCTGTAGAGAAAGCGGTAAGCGGCGTAGGCGCTGCTGCCAAGGTGGATCTGCAGGCCAAGAAAGTGGCTGTGGAGTATGACGAGAGTAAAGTAAGCCTTAATGTTATTAAAGAAGCCATCGAGGATCAGGGATACGACGTGGTGTAAGCCGGATTCCGGCAATAAAGGCCTGGAGCCGGGACCCGTTACGGGGTCCGGTGGCATCCATGCCTTTTATTTTTCTCAGAATGATACCCTGAGGGGGTATATGGAGGTGTTTGGCCAATGGAAAAGAGTGCAGAAGCGGGCCGGCAGCAGGCTACGCTGCAGGTTACAGGCATGACCTGCTCCGCCTGTGCAGCCCGGATTGAGAAGGGGCTGTCGCGGATGGAGGGGGTATCGCAGGTTAATGTGAACCTTGCACTGGAGCAGGCGACAGTGGGGTTTGATCCTGCAGTTGCCGGATTGCCGCAGATTGAAGAGAAGATCCGTTCGCTCGGTTACGATACGCTTAAGGAATCGGCGGATTTCGATATTACAGGCATGACCTGCGCCGCCTGCTCGGCACGGATCGAGAAGGTGCTCGGCCGGATGCCGGGCATTGCGTCGGTGAATGTGAATCTGGCGCTGGAGACGGCACATGTTGAATATACACCGGGTAATGTCAGCACGGCCGATATTATGGAGAAGGTCAGCAGCATCGGCTATAAGGCGTCGCTGAAGCAGGACCGGAGGGAAACAGCCGACCAGCGGGGGCAGGAGATAATACGCAAGCGGAATAAATGGATCATCTCGGCGGTTCTTTCCTTTCCGCTGCTGTGGGCTATGGTGGGCCATTTCTCCTTCACTGCCTGGATTCCGGCGCCGGACCTGCTGATGAATCCCTGGTTCCAGCTTGTGCTGGCGACCCCTGTCCAGTTCCTTATCGGCTGGCAGTTTTATGTGAGCGCCTATAAGGCGCTGAAGAACGGCAGTGCCAATATGGACGTCCTGGTTGTGCTCGGTACCTCGGCGGCCTATTTCTACAGTCTGTATCTGACCATAGACTCTCTTGGCATGAGCGGGATGAGCCATTCGGTCGACATGTATTATGAGACGAGTGCAGTCCTGATCACCCTTATACTGGTAGGTAAATGGTTTGAGGCGCTTGCCAAGGGCCGTTCCTCCGATGCCATCCGCAGCCTGATGGGGCTGCAGGCCAAGACCGCCCTGGTTATCCGCGGCGGTGAAGAGATCAGTATCTCTATAGAAGAGGTTATTCTCGGGGATATTGTCATGGTGAAGCCGGGTGCGAAGATTCCGGTTGACGGGCAGGTTCTGGAAGGTCTGTCTTCTGTGGATGAGTCGATGCTGACAGGGGAGAGCATCCCGGTGGAGAAGAAGCCGGGTGACCCTGTTATCGGGGCTACGGTTAACAAAAACGGAATGCTCAAGATAGAAGCCCGTAAGGTAGGACGCGATACTGCCCTGGCGCAGATCATCCGTGTGGTAGAGGAGGCGCAGGGCTCGAAAGCGCCGATTCAGCGGATTGCCGATGTAATTTCTGGTATTTTTGTGCCCATCGTGGTCGGTATCGCTGTAGTAACCTTCTTCATCTGGTACCTCTGGGGGGCACCCGGACAATTTGCCGATGCACTGGAAAAAGCCATCGCCGTGCTCGTCATCGCCTGCCCTTGTGCGCTTGGCCTGGCGACGCCGACCTCAATTATGGCCGGCTCGGGCCGGGCTGCCGAATTCGGCATTCTGTTTAAGGGCGGTGAGCATCTTGAAGCGGCCAGGGACATCCGGATTGTTGTGCTGGATAAGACCGGTACGGTGACCAGCGGTAAGCCGGTGCTGACGGATATCCTGACCACTACCGGTATTCCCGCGCACGGCAAGGAGCTGGCGGAGAACAAGCTGCTGGCGGTTACTGCGGCAGCAGAGAAGCTATCGGAGCATCCGCTCGCTGAGGCTATTGTGGCCGGCGCGGCTGTACGCGGGCTTACACTCCCGGCGGCAGAGCAGTTCCAGGCTGTACCGGGCAGGGGTATCTCGGCGGCAGTTGGCGGAGCGGCAGTGCTGGTGGGCACCCGGCGGATGATGGAGGAGAGCGGCGCAGATCCCGGTCCGTGGGCTCCGCTGATGAAGAAGCTGGAGCAGGAAGGCAAGACCGCGATGCTGGTGTCTGTGGACGGAAGCATCGCCGGTATTGTGGCTGTTGCCGATACCATCAAAGAGACCTCGAAGGCAGCGGTAGCCAGATTGCATGGGATGGGCATTGAGGTAGTGATGATAACGGGTGACAATAAGCTGACCGCAGAAGCTATTGCCCAACAGGCCGGAATCCGCACCGTGCTGGCAGAGGTGCTGCCCGAAGGCAAGGCGGATGAAATCCGCAGGCTGCAGAGCGGCGGGGTGAAGGTGGCAATGGTCGGCGACGGAATCAATGACGCGCCGGCGCTGGCTACCGCCGATACAGGAATGGCCATCGGCACCGGTACGGACATTGCCATGGAAGCGGCAGACATTACGCTTATGCGCGGTGATCTGATGAGCATCCCCGATGCGATTCTGATGAGCCGCAAGACCATGCGTAATATCAAACAGAATTTGTTCTGGGCGCTCGCTTACAATACAATTGGGATACCGATAGCCGCACTGGGCTTTCTGGCACCGTGGCTCGCAGGAGCCGCGATGGCCTTCAGCTCCGTGTCGGTTGTACTCAATGCGCTGCGGCTGCAGCGGGTGAAGCTGTAGCCGGCGGCAGGAATAAGGAGCGATTTAACCATGAGTGATGAACAAAAGGCTGCGGCAGGCAGTCCGGATAACGAGACCCTATCGCTGTTAATGAAGCATGCCTCAGTACGCCAGTACCTGGACACTCCTGTAACTGATGAGCAGCTTGCCGCCATTATCGGCGCGGCGCAGATGGCCTCCACCTCCAGCAATGTGCAGGCTTATAGCGTCATAGCTGTGACTGACGCTGCACTTAAGGCCCGGCTCTCCGCCTATTCCGGCAATCAGGCTTATATTGAACAATGTCCGGTGTTTCTGGTGTGGTGCGCCGATCTCTTCCGGCTGAAGGAGACAGTCCGCCCGCATCTGGGCGATGCAGAAACCTATGAGGATACAACAGAGAACCTGATTGTCGCCACCGTTGACGTTGCTCTGGCTGCGCAGAATGCGGCGGTTGCTGCAGAGTCCATGGGGCTTGGGGTCGTCTACATCGGCGGCATCCGCAACAACGGCGCTGCTGTATCCGAGCTGCTCGGCCTGCCGGAGCTGGTCTATCCGGTATTTGGTATGTGCCTCGGTACCCCGGCCGGTGAATCCGGTCTGCGTCCGCGCCTGCCGCTGTCCGCGGTGCTGCACTACAACGGCTACGACAAAGAAACAACGGCGTCGCAGGTTGAAATCTACGACAAGGTAAGCAGTGACTACATGCATAAACGGACCGGCGGACAGAGCAGCGCCCCGTGGTCAGCTATGATGGCCAAGCGGCTCGCTGAGCCTGCGCGTCTGCACCTGAAGGATTTTCTGCAGGAGAAAGGCTTCATGAAGCGTTAGGCCGCTGCGGTATCAGGGCGGACTACTGCCGGGATTGCAGAGATGGGCGGATTTGTTAAAAAGCATGGTATACCGGTAATGCCGGGGGCCATGCTTATTCTTATCTTACTTGTTCAGAAAGAACGGAGGGTTCTGGTTGATCAAAGTGAGACAGGGCCATCATATGAATGGACATGGCAGCAATTAGCGTTACCCTGAATGATCCCGAAGGATACAACGGCACCTATTGTCCGGCACGTCCAGAACGATGGCACAGTGGTTCTATTCTATTCTATTCTATTCGCTATCCCCCGTTACTGGCCGGTTGCTCATATTGTCAAACTATACAATGTCTCCAAGATTATTATCTATTCTCATCCAACAGCCGCTGGCTCCGCTGACTTCGGCTGTTTTCTGGAACCCGGACAGCTTGATACGCTTGCCTAGATGCTTATCTGCCTTGAACTGCTGCATCATGGCGGGCTCGGCTGATAGCACCAAAAAGCCCCGCTGTCCTGCTGGAACAGGTGGCGGGGCTTGGGGTATTACAAGCGTGTATCGTTGCAGCGGTGCAGCCGGATCGCTGTCCTTCTGCTATGTCCTGCTCTTTGCCTGCTCCTCCCGCATCCACTGTGACAGCTGGCGCTTGAGCTGCAGGAATTCAGGCGTATCGGTAATTTCATCACGGCGCGGCCGGGGAAAAGGAACGTCTACTGTATGAAGGATGGAGCCGGGCCGGCCGGAGAAGACGTAGATCCGGCTGGACAGCAGCAGCGCCTCCTCGATGTTGTGGGTGATGAACAGCACGGAGCGGCGGTTCTCCTCCCACAGCTCCAGCAGCCAGCGCTGCATGTCGCTGCGCGTCAGCGCATCCAGCGCGCTGAACGGCTCATCCAGCAGCATCAGCTCCTGCGGCGCCAGCAGGGCGCGCAAGAAGGCTGCCCGCTGCTGCATGCCGCCGGACAGCATGTGCGGGTAAGCACGCTCGAAGCCGCCCAGCCCGACCTTCTCCAGCCAGCGGCGGGCGTTCTCCCGTGCGGCGGCCTGCGGCTCGCCCTTCAGCTCGCCGGCGAGCAGGATGTTGTCCAGGGTGCTGCGCCATGGGAACAGCGCAGGCTGCTGCGGCATGTAGCTGATCTCGCCGCGCTGACCGGTCACGGCGCTGCCGTTCATGCGGACTGTTCCGGTATCCGGCGTCTCAAGGCCGCCGATGATATGGAACAGGGTGCTTTTGCCGCAGCCGGACGGGCCAAGGATCGAGACGAACTCCTGCGGCTCGACCGTCAGGGACACTTCGTTCAGTACGCGGGTCTCCTTGCGGCCGCGTCTGAACGTTTTGGAGACGCCGCGGACCTCAAGCGCCGGCGGCAGGCCCTGTGCAGCTGCGCCGGGTGCTGTGCCGGCGGTATTTGATGCCGGTGCTGAAGAGGCAGCGGTTGCCGGTGCTGAAGAACTTGTGGCAATAGCAGTAGCTGGCGCGGACGAGGTAGTGGTTACCAGTGCCGAAGAGCTCGTAGCAATTGCAGTAGCTGGCGCCGAGGCGGCAGCGGTTGCCGGTGCTGAAGAGCTCGTAGCAATTGCAGTAGCTGGCGCCGACGAGACAGCGGTTACCGGTGCTGAAGAGCTCGTAGCAATTGCAGTAGCTGGCTCCGAGGAGGCAGCGGTTACCGGTGCTGAAGAGCTCGTGGCGATTGCAGTAGCTGGCGCCGACGAGACAGCGGTTACCGGTGCTGAAGAGCTCGTAGCAACTGCAGTAGCTGGCTCCGAGGAGGCAGCAGTTTCCCGTACTGTCGAGGCGGCAGCATCCGTTGTCCCCGTGCCCCGGGAGAGCGGTTTCCCGGGAGATGCTCCTTTATGTGATGAGTTAGGCATGTAGAAATCCCTCCTTTCTGGGGTGGAGTCCGCATACAGCGGCGGTGTAGCCTATATTTATGGATAACCTAATGGCTAGTGGGAAAAAGTCCACCTAATCACGCATTATTCGTTTAACATCGGCAGTTAGGTGGAAAAAGGCAGCCTAATCTCGCCCGAAACGCTGCTGTTAGGCCGAAAGGGTATAATTAGCTGGCGAAAATCCAACTAAACCCGCTCCAGACCCTGACCGAAGCAAATTAACAGGCGAAAATCCACCTAATTCTGCCGAAGACCCTGGCTGGGGCAATATAGCTGACGATACCCCGCAAACGGCGGATTCTCGCACAAGCTTGATAGTTGAACAAACTTGTCTACCCTGTTTATGGCTCAATCTAAAGCTCAGCTCTATACCGCCAAGCACCAGTACAACGCCAGCCACCGGCGCCTCAGCATCGACTTATGAGTAAACAGCGCCCGTCCCAGCATTAATGGGAAAAAGTCCACCTAATCACACATTATTCGTCTAACATCGGCAGTTAAGTGGAAAAAGGCAGTTTAATCTCGCCCGAAACGCTGCTGTTACGCCGAAAGGGTATAATTAGCTGGCGAAAATCCAACTAAACCTGCTCCAGACCCTGACCGAAGCGAATTAACAGGCGAAAATCCACCTAATTCTGCCGAAGACCCTGGCTGGGGCAATATAGCTGACGATACCTCGCAAACGGAGGATTCTCGCACAAGCTTGATAGTTGAACAAACTTGTCTACCCTGTTTATGGCTCAATTGAAAGCTCAGCTCTATACCGTCAAGCACCAGCACAACGCCAGCCACCAGCGCCTCAGCAAAGACTTATGAGTAAACAGCGCCCGTCCCAGCATTAGTGGGAAAAAGTCCACCTAATCACGCATTATTCGTCTAACATCGGCAGTTAGGTGGAAAAAGGCAGTTTAATCTCGCCCGAAACGCTGCTGTTAGGCCGAAAGGGTATAATTAGCTGGCGAAAATCCAACTAAACCCGCTCCAGACCCTGACCGAAGCAAATTAACAGGCGAAAATCCACCTAATTCTGCCGAAGCCCTTGGCTGGAGCGACGATATAGCTGACGATAGCCCGCTAACGGCGGATTCCCGTACAGATTTAATGGTTTAACAAACATATCTATACGGGTTCTAGGGCCGGCTTGAACACCAGCCGGAACTGTCCTCAATCCGATTGCCGCGGCTTCCAGCGCACCAGCCACCGCTCGATTACAGCGATGATTGCGAACAGCACCAGACTCAGTAAGACGATAATAGTGATGGCGACAAAAAGATTAGCTGTACGGTAGGCTGACTTCTGGAGCAGCATGTAGTAGCCGAGTCCTTTGTCGGCGCCGATCCATTCCGCGACAATCACGCCCATTACAGCATAGGTGGCGGAGATTTTGAGGCCGGAGAACAGGGCCGGCAGGGAGCCGGGCAGCTCCAGCTTGGTGAAGATCTGCCACTTGCTTGCACCGGCCATCTTCATATAATTCATCATCGTCCGGTCACTCTGCGCAAGGCCGCCCATGGCAGCGACGGCGACAGGGAAGAAGCAGACGAGGATGATCAGCATAATCTTCGGCAGCAGGTCGAAGCCGAACCAGATAACCAGCAGCGGCGCGAGCGCAATGGAGGGCACATTCTGGCTGAGGATCAGCAGCGGGTAGATGGCCCGTTTCAGCCAGGGCACCAGATGCAGCAGCAGCGCTACGATCAGTCCGACCCCTGCGCCGATCGGAAAGCCGATCAGGGTCAGGCGCAGCGTCGCAGCCGTGTGCGACCAGAGACTGGCGGCATTGTCTGCGGAAGCACGGGCGACCGCGCCCGGACCCGGCAGAAAAAACGGATCAATGGTAAATAACGATACCGCAGCCTGCCAGATCCCCAGAAACAATATGACCGCCACTAAGGGCGGCCATATTTGCCTGAAGGCTGATCTCACCGGTACTTCTCCGTCAGCTTGTCCATGCTGATGCCATTCGGGTTATGGGCGATTTTGATCTGGGAGATGATGCTTGGGCTGCCTGCAGCTACGAGCGCTTCGTGCATCTGGCGGACCACCTCGAGCAGCTCGGTAATTTCACCCTCCATCGTTGTTTCCAGCGGATTTACCTGATGCTTCACGCCGGATCTCTGAATGACTTCGATTGCTGTATCTACATAAGGGATGGAGTCCTCGCCGTTCGGTGTTTTCGGGATAACCTGAATGCTAAGCAGTGTGTTTGCCACAATAATCAATCCTCTCAATATAATGTATTGGATATCAGCCAGCGCTCAATATGAACTTACTCCGCCGGCAAAAATGCATTAGTGAACGTAGCCTCTACATCAAGCTGCTGGTCCAGCAGCTTCAGGCCATACATCCAGTCGGCGTAATTCTGCCAGATTTCAGCCTTCTGCTCACCCCAGCGGGCAGCGTCATCCTTGTACTTGGGACTGAGCCATTTCTGGCTGGCCTGGACAAGCTCCGGATCAAGATCCGGCACGGCCTTGATTAGAATATCGGCTGCCGCCTCCGGCTGGTCAATCGCGTACTGGTACCCTTTCGACGTCGCTTTGAGGAATGCCTTCACCAGCTCCGGGCGTCCGGCAATTTCCTTCTCGCTGGTCGTCAGGATCGGCGTGTAGTAATCAAGCTGCGGCGCGTAATCCTTGAGATAGAGCATATCGAGCGGCTCGCCGCGCAGCTCGGCCTCAATTCCGGTCCAGGCGTAGAAGATCCAGGCGAAGTCAATGTCGCGCTTCACGGCCGTGAAATAATCAGCTTCGCCAATATTCACCAGCTTGACCTTCTTCACGTCCCCGCCTTCAGGGTCCATGATAGCTTTCATGGCTGCTTCCTCAGCCGGCGAACCCCAGCCGCCGTAGGTTTTGCCTTCAAAATCTTTAGGAGATGTTATATTACGGTCCTTTGGTGCAGCGAACCCGGAAGTATTATGCTGAATGATGGCGGCAACGGATACAAGCGGCACGTTCTGCAGGCGGGCCAGCGTCAGTGCTTCCTGGGCGCTGATCCCGAAGGCTGCCTCGCCTGAAAGCACCATCGTATCGGCTCCGGCTGCGCCCGGCTGGACAATCTCTACATCAAGGCCTTCTTCCTCGTAATACCCCAGCTCCTTGGCCGCATACAGGCCGGTATGATTCGTGTTCGGCGTCCAGTCCAGTGCGACCTTAATCTTGGTAAGCTCAGCCGGTGCATCCGCAGCTGTTCCGGCAGAAGCTTCCGGAGAAGCTTTCCCCCCGGCTGTGCTCCCTCCGTTACCTTCGTTTGCCCCGTTGCTGCCGCATCCGGCAATGGCCAGAGCCAGCATGCAGGTCAGGCTGAGCATTAAGCTTTTTTTGACTCCCATTTCCCTTTATTCACTCCTTCCAGCAATCCCTAGTCTTCTCTTTTCTAAATCTGATATGCAAAAAAAGCGCCCCGATTCATCGGGACGCCAGTCAGTTGCGCAAGGCTGCAGGCTCCAGCCTCAATGGGCCGGGGAGCAATTGAAGATTCCTACGCTGGCATTATCCAGATCAGGTATAAGGGTCAGTATCTTATGGGATACAATCTCAGCCGGCCAATTCCAGCACCCCTGGTTCTATGAAGTTATCGGGTATTGCTTATTCTACGCTGTATTATAGACGCACCGCCTGGGGTTGTCCAGTAGCAATCTCCCTATTCCTTGGAGTAATAACGCTTCCGGCGGCGGCTGCGGATGCTGCTCCGCAGCTCCTTCAGTGTCATGAAAATGCTGACTGAAATCCCTGTGAACGTGACGAACAGCGCGAGATATTCAAAGGGCGAGTATTCCAGCAGCTTGCTCCAGTCAATCGGAGCCTTCAAGTCCTCAATGACCTGGTTCATCCCGTAAATCCCGCTGACCACCGTAAATATAGTAAGGATCATGAGCAGCGTATCCCGGCGTTTAGCCTGAAATTTATCCTGATACTGGAACAGGTCATCCAGGGTCATCTTCACTTCACCGAATAAGGCATCATTGCCGTAAACCTTCCGCAGCTGGAAAAAAATCTCCCGGCCCTGCGACTGCGAAATTAGCTCGATAAAATAGAATCTGGCCGAAAACTTATTGATCAGAAAGATCAGATTCTCGATTTCATCGTAGTCGCGGTCAATGCGCAGGCGGGAATGCAGATTGGACAGCTTCAGCAGCACGATTTTGTGAAAAAGGCTCAGCAGCAGCCCGTAGTAATACTCTCCGTACATCTGGTTAGCCAGCTGGACGGCAATCTCCGGCTTAGCCTTGCTCAGACAGCAAAAGGTCTGCTCATTGGTCATGTAACAGGTATCCGGACCCCAGCGGTTATAGGAATGCTCCCTGCAATAGTCTGCTATATAGTCGGGATTGCTGGCACTCATATAAGGCTGGCCGTTTTGGTCCAGACCATCCAGCTGGGAGGCGCGGAATTTCAGCTCCATTCCGATTTCTTGCTCCTCCCCGCGCTCCAAACCGTAAAATCCCTGTACCATCATCCGCTCATCAACAAAGAAGGGCAGGGTTTCGAAATAAGCGCCGTCCAGCTCTGACTGGTCCAGAAACGGCTTCAGGGTAGGCACCAGGTAATCAAATACAAAATCCTCGACCTCATCATAGGAGCTGTCACTGTAATGAACGGAGGTCCCCTTATCCTGCAGGTTGGCGTCCTCCAGGGTGCGGAACCGGTCTGCGAATTCCAGCGCCACACTGAACGGCAGCGTATCCTCCTCAATGCGGACCCTTATGGTCACAAAGCCCAGCTGGAACGGGCAGAGGAACATATCGGTCGACAGCACACGGAAGGCGATGGAGTGGCCGGGCATTTCCAGACTGCAGGGGAGGTCGTGTGCCTTGGAGAAGCGCCGGAAGGAGTCCTTGTCCTTTTCCCGCGGAAACAGTACATGGGCTGCGAAGGGGAGGTAGCTGCGCTCCATTTTTTCATGTGAAACGCAGTATCCTTCTCCGTAATAAGCATCCTCAAGCTCCTTGTTGTCCAGAAAGAAACGTGTGAAGCCGTCCTGCTTAAGCTGCCGGATCAGCTTGTCATCCTCACCGTTTTTAATGGAGAAAGGAAAAATAAATTGCAGCAGTACAGTATGTAACATCGGTTCGGAAGCTTCAGCCTCAAGCCTATTCATAAGCGGGTTCCACCTTATTTATCAGAATATCGCCATGTGTAGTATTACCCTAACTTGCAGACAGCCACGCTAAGCAGAACCGGTACAGCGGTGTCTGTTCATCGCTTTGTCCCGGATTCAATGTCATCGAAGGGGGTACACTATAATAAGCACGATTAATTCTATGCTAAATCCAAACTGTGAATGCGGATATTTAAATGTATATCTGCGTGATTTCTGAAAGGAGCTATTTCGTCCATGAATAACAATGAGCTGGAGCAGACTATCATCAAGGCGCTGGATGACAACAAGTTCGGGTCCTTCGGCACGATCGAGGCCGGCAACAAACCTAAGGTGCGTTATATGGCGGTATTTCATGACGGACTGGATATTTATCTGGCTACCAATCGCAAGACACATAAGGTGGAGGAGCTGAAGGATAATCCGAATGCTTTTCTGCTGCTTGGATATGAGCAGGGCGGCGGCAAGGATGTGCTGGAGATTGAAGCCAGGGTGGATGTCAGCAAGGACGACGGCCTGCGCTCCAAAATCTGGAATAAATCGCTGGAGGAATGGTTCAAGGGACCGGAGGACCCGGATTATGTAGTGCTTGAGCTGAAGCCGACAAGGATTGAATATATGGGTAAAAATAAAGAGCACGGCGTCTGGCAGCCCTCCGTTTCAGCAGGAAGATAACAGCTGGCGGGAGAGTTTCATTAGAAGACCGAAGAATACAGCCACTTGCGGACTCCGGTTCAGCGGGTGGCTTTTTAGCGGTGAATAGCACGTGTCTGCAAGAAACAGTTAAGGATGTCATTTTGTGCCGCCGCATGGCTGGAAATTGGCAAATCATGATATAATGGCTTCACTAAAGGTTCGACATTTGATGCGAGGGAGGATGTCTATGGACTGTAGGGACTGCTCTGCAATAGAGCCGGTGGAGGATGAGGGGGAAATCCGGTTTAAACCGTGTACCTTTGTACTTGCCTCCGCGTTAAGAGCTTCAGGAGTAGAGTTTACAGGAGTGAAGAATACGGGAATGATCACGTATGCTTCCAGAGAAGCGCTTTTTGAGCTGCTGAGGCTGCTTGAATTGCTGCAAAAGCAAGCCGGTACTTCCCTGAGGCTGTGCATCAGCGGCAGGTCAGGCAGGATGACGGCAGAGCGCTGGGTTTCCCTGGAGCAGTTAGAAATAAGGTTTGCCAATGACAATCTTATTTCCATCATTTCCAATCATGATTTTACCAGCCATATGCAGCCTATCGTGAACTTTGCCGAAGAGATTATCGGCTTTGAGCTGCTGCTGAGGCCGCTGCCTGAGGGGAGCGCATTCCAGCCCTACGAGCTGTTTGAGATTGCCCGCCAAACCGGCTTTCATTCTTTCTTAGACCGTGCCGCCCGGATCTCAGCGATTGAGACCAGTGCGAGACTGCTGCCCAGAGGCATCAAGCGTTTCGTTAATTTTTTGCCGTCATCTATTTATAATCCTAATTTTTGTCTTACCCATACCTTTGAAACGATTGCCAGGCTGAATCAGGACCCGGAGGACTTCGTGTTCGAGGTGGTTGAGACAGAGAAGATCAGCAATATGAATCATCTGCAGGCGATTTTTGCCGAATACCGCAGACAGGGAATGAGGGTCGCGCTGGATGATGTCGGTGCAGGCTACTCGACTGTGGAGGTCATGTCCAGCCTCCAGCCGGATTATGTGAAGATTGACCGCAATCTGATCAGCTATTGTGATCAGGATGAACGCAAGCAGAATACGATTCGCGATATTATGAGCCGTGCCGGATCCTTCGGGGCAAGCGTGCTGGCTGAAGGCATAGAACGGCGCGAGGAGTTCCAGTATTGCCGGGATATCGGCATCGAGCTTGCCCAGGGCTATCTCTTCGGCAAGCCGCTGGACAAGCCGCCGGCCGACTTCGGATTCAGCGCATAACCATACGATGTACATATTCCCCGGAGCACATGCGGTCTATCCGCCGGCCCGGGGATTATTTACGAACTTAGAATGTTTTGCAATAAGAAAAGGAGGTACTATGAGCATTACACTGCTGTATGTGGAGGATGACCGGGATATCGGAAACGCCGTTTCTGCAGATTTGCGCGAACGAAAGTACGCAGTCCGCTGGCTGCTGAGCGGTGAGGGTGCCATAGAAGCGGCAGCAGGCTGCCAGCTGGCTGTACTGGATGTCATGCTGCCAGGGCTGGACGGCTTCACTGTCGGACAACGTCTGAAGCGGGCCTATCCCGGCCTGCCGGTTCTGATGTTGTCCGCCCGCACCTCCATAGACGACAAGCTGCAGGGTCTGGAGTTCGCGGATGACTATTTGACGAAGCCGTTCCATCCCGATGAGCTGGCTGCCCGGATTGAGGTTCTTTTACGGCGCACCGGCGCTGCCGAGCCGGCAGCGCTTGCCCTTAAGCATCTTATTGTTTATGAGGGCAACAATGTTATTCAAGAGGCTGCAACGGGCAGGGAGATTCTGCTCACCGGCAAGCAGTTTCAGATTTTTACCTTTATGCTGCGCCATCTCGGGCAGATATTGACCAAAGAACAGATCTATGAAGCTGTCTGGGGCGAGGCTTATATTGAAGGGGATAAGACATTGATGGTACATATCCGCTATCTGCGTGAGAAGCTGGAGCTTAATCCGGCTGCCCCGGAGATCATTGAGACGGTCCGGGGGATCGGTTACCGGGTGAGGGCATGAGCAGCAGGAGTAAGGAGCAGAACGGGCGCCGGCAATCCTTGCTCTCAAGGTATCTGCTAATCATCATGGGTGCCCTGCTGTTTATTCCTGTCGGCATTCCGCTTACCTTTGCGGGCTATAACCTGTTCAGTATCTCGGCAGCCGATAAGCCCCCGGAGGAATATGAGCTGTATTCCAACATCAGTGTCCTGGAGAAGCAATGGCATCAGGAGGCGCTGGAGCTATCGGGGCAGACGGCGGAAGCGGTTGACCGCCGGCTTAAGGAGTTAAGCGGCAGCTATCCGCTGGCCGCAGTGTTCTGGGTGGACAGTCAGGGACAGACCCGGTTCATTCATTCCCCGGATGATCCGCAGCTTCAGGAACAGCTGGGTACAGACAGAATCCCTGCGCAGTGGAATGCGCCTGAGGCCATCGCCTTCATGAAGGAGGCGGCGATGCGGAAGCCGCTGGCCATTGTCGCTTTTGTCGGCGACCGTGCGGATGCGGGCAAAGGCTTCATGGTGATGCAGATCCCGGCTGAGATTACTGAAGCCTACCGTTTTCAGAGTCTGGGTTCGTGGTATATCCTGTTTCTGCTGATCTTTTTCGGACTGTTCGCTGCGGCCTCCTGGCTGTTCTTTACCAGAATCCGCAAGCGTCTGCTGCGTCTGCAGACAGCAATGAGCTTCACAGGGGGTGCCGGCATTCCCCGGCCTATCGAACCCGGCAAAGCCGATGAAATAGGCCGGCTGGAGGAAGCCTTTAATTACATGGTAGCGGAGCTTTTGGCCAGCCGCCGCCGTGAGGCGGAGGAAGAAGGGCTGCGCAAGCAGCTGGTGGCCAATCTGTCGCATGATCTGCGGACTCCGCTGACCGTGATACGCAGCCATCTCCATGTCCTGGGTAAAGAAGAAATGTCACAGCGCGGGCGGGAATCCATTGCGCTGATGGATGAACGGATGGAAGGCCTCAGCGGCCTGATTGATAATCTGCTGGCTTTCAACCTGCTCAGCAGCGGCCGGATGACGCTTAAGGCAGAACGTAAGGATGTGCTGCGGATTGTTCGGGAAAGCGCAGCGGCCTGGTATCCGCTATGGGAGAAAGAAGGCTTTGAGGTGGAAATTGAACTGGAGGAGGAGCCGGTGTACCGGAATATTGATGAGAGCTGGTTCCGGCGGATTCTTGATAACCTCTTCCAGAACATTGTGCGTCACGCGGGCAGCGGGCGGTATGTAGGAGTCCGTTCAGAAATACGCGAAGGTACTGGCGTAATCATCATTTCGGACAGGGGGAAGGGGCTAAGCAGCACATCCGAAGCGTCTGGTGCAGGACTCGGCTTGTCAATCGTCGGTTTACTGCTCCAGCCTATGGGGCTTGCCTGGAAGACGGACAGCTCCCCGGAGGGGACTTCAGTTATACTCTATCTGCCGCAGGAGCGAAATTTAAACAAAATTTAAACTTGCTGCGGCTGCGGCTTTAACCTTGGGGCTTTATGCTGAATACCGAGGTGAACGACTAATGAAATCAACAGTTATCACAACAAACGGCTTGAGAAAAGTATACCGCGGCCGGGCCGCCGTGGAGCAGCTGGATCTGAACATCGGCCAGGGGGAAATCTACGGCTTTCTGGGCCCTAACGGCGCCGGCAAAACAACAACCATCCGCATGCTGCTGGGCTTGATCCAGCCCACTTCCGGTGATATTCAAATATTCGGCAAGGAGCTGCGGAAGCATAAGCTGCAAATTCTTCGCCGGGTGGGCTCGCTTGTAGAGTCGCCGTCCTACTACGGGCATCTGAGTGCTGCTGACAATCTGGAGGCCATCCGCCGGATACTGGATGTGCCTAAGGCCCGGATTGCCGAGGTACTGGACATTGTCTCGCTGACCGGCGAAGAGAAGCGGCCGGTCAAGGGCTTCTCGCTCGGCATGAAGCAGCGGCTCGGTATAGCCGCAGCGCTGCTGGGCAGCCCGGAGCTGCTTATTCTGGACGAGCCGACGAACGGGCTTGATCCTTCCGGGATTCAGGAGATCCGCTCGCTGATCAAGCGGCTTCCGGCTGAATATGGTATTACGGTCCTCGTCTCCAGCCATTTGCTTAGCGAGATTGAGCAAATGGCTGATACCGTCGGCATTATCCGCCAGGGCACCATGATCTATCAGGATACCATTGCCCATCTGCAGGAGCAGGCAGCAGGTGAGCTGCGGCTGACCGTCTCTGAGCCTGAGGCTGCGCTGAAGCTGTCGTCGCTAAGTGGCTGCGGCGGCTCACTGCAGGAGAGCAGAATCGTTCTGCCCCGGATGAGTGATGCACGGGTGGCGCTGCTGGTCAGGGAGCTGGTGGAGAACGGGCATGCTGTCTACAGGGTAGAGGAACACCGTCAGTCATTGGAGCAGTTCTTCCTGCAGGTTATTGAGGGAGGTATATCATGATGTGGCGGGCGCTCTCGGCCGATTGGCTCAAAATCCGCGGCAAAGGCCTATGGTTTCTGGTCTTTCTGGGGCCGCTGGGACTTACGGCGATGCAGGGGCTGAATTTCGGGCTCCGTTATGATTATCTCAAGGAGCAGTACCAGGCTGATTTATGGGGCGGGCTGCTCAGCAATGTAGCCGGCTTCGTCCCGATTGCCCTGTACCTGGGCGGAACACTGGTCTGCTCCCTGATTGCAAATGTCGAGCATCAGATGAGCTCATGGAAGCAGCTGCTGGCACTGCCGGTCTCGCGGACCGCCGTATATATGGCTAAACTGCTGCTCTGCCTGCTGCTGCTGGTCTGCTCCTGTCTGCTGCTGTCCGCAGGTACGCTGGCTCTGGGTCTGCTGCTCGGCTTCGGCATCCAGGCCATCCCCTATGCAGACATCCTGAGGCTGGGCTTTGCCTCCTATGCCGGGGCACTCCCGATAATTGCCCTGCAGCTGTGGCTCTCTGTATCCAGCCGCAATCAGACCTTTCCGGTGGCAGCAGGAATTACGCTGTCACTGCTCAGCCTCTTTTCCATGTATCTGTCTGAATGGATGCCGCTTAACTGGCCTGTTCTAGCCTGGGAAGCAGAGTCACCCTGGCTGTTCATCGCATCGGGTCTGCTGCTCGGCCTGCTGATGATCCTGCCGGGAGCCGTTCATTTCGCGCGAAAGGATGTGGATTGAACATGCGGGGCTTTATAAGAATCCTCTCGGCGGAGAGACTGAAGCTGTCGAGGTCCTTTATCTGGCTGCTGGTGAGCATCAGCCCCTTAGTAGCATTGCCGGTAGGAGCGCTGGCTGATATCCGGCAGGACGGGGAGCCGGTCTCCTGGCAGGTGCTGCTGAATGTCATGTCAATGATGCATGCGCTATTATTTCTTCCAGTGCTTACAGGCCTCTTTGCGGCACTCATCTGCCGGGCCGAGCACAGTGACGGAGGCTGGAAGATGCTGCTGTCTCTTCCTGTAACAAGGACAGCGGTTTATGTTGCCAAATTCACTATTATTATGGCGCTGCTGGCTTGCGTCCAACTGGTCTTTTTTATTGTCTTGCTTAGTATCGGGCTGTACCGCGGAGCGGAGGGCGCAGTTCCCTGGCCCCTGCTAATCTCAAGCCTGCTGGGCGGCTGGTTCGCCTGTCTGCCCCTTGCTGCACTGCAGCTTGGTGTATCCCAGGGGTGGAGCAGCTTCGGCGCACCGCTGGCGCTCAACGTAAGCCTGACCCTCCCCAATATTCTGGTAGTCAATTCGGCTACATACGGGCCTTATTATCCATGGGTCCAGCCGCTGCTGGCTATGTCCCCTTTCGGAGGCGAGAGCTTCGGGGCGTTCGTTCTTCCGGCGCAGACGCTGATGCTGGTAGTATCCGTCAGCCTGATTGTATTTTTGGGCGGCGGCCTGCTGTATTTCCAGCGTAAGGCGGTTTGAAATGCCGCTCCGCCCAGCCTTCTCCATGGACATTCCCGGACATTTTTTCTATAATTAATCGTAGAGAATCTGATTAAGGACCGGCAAGACCGGAGAAAGCTAACTAGGAGGGCGGAAGCATGGAACCGGCAGCACTTGAAGAATGCGACAACACATGCAATGGCTCGGAGCCGGAGACAGCGGCGCTCACAATGCCTGACCGGGGAACCACGGATAAAATGGCCGAGATGTTCAAGGCGCTTGGCGATCCTACCAGGGTGCGGATGATCTACGCCTTATCGCAGCAGGAGCTGTGCGTGCACGATCTGTCCTCCATTCTGGATATGGGGCAGTCGGCGGTCTCCCATCAGCTCCGTTATTTGCGCAACCTGCGGATTGTAAAACGCCGTAAAGAAGGCAAGACCGTATTTTATTCACTGAACGACGCGCATGTTGAGCAGATTTTCCTGCAGACGCATGAGCATATCCGGCACGAATAGATTGGCTGCAGACAAACAACCGTCCTTGGGGTGATTAACTCCCTGGACGGTTGTTTGTGCATAGTATGAGTCACCCATCTGCAGTTCAGGCTACACTGGCAAGTCTCCGTGCTGCATTGCGGAATTCTCCACCTGCAGCGTAATATGCCGGATGCTGAACTCCTGCTCAATCAGTCTTACAGCCTGCTGCAGAATATCCTGATGGCTGCGGTGCTCCTCTATCAGCAGGTGGCCGCTCAGCGTATTCAGGCCTGAGGTGATGCTCCAGATATGAAGATCATGAACCTCTATAACCCCATCAAGGGTAAGGAGTGCGGCACGGACTGCATCAGTATTCACGGAATCGGGAGCGCCTTCCATCAGAATGTGAAAGGCTTGCTTCACCACGCCCCAGGCGCTGCGCAGAATTAGGAGGGCAACGGCCACACTAATGATAGGATCGGCGAGATACCAGGAGAACAGGGACATGATCAGTCCGGCCAGCAAGGCACCGACAGAACCGAGAGCGTCACTGACAATATGCAGATAGGCGCTGCGGATATTGATGTTCTCATGGCCTTTGCTTTTACGCATCAGCGACCATGCACTGACCAGATTTGCGAGCAGACCGACTGCGGCGATAATCATCATAGTCCCGCTCGCTACTTCCGGAGGCGATCCGATGCGCTTGAAGGCTTCCCACATAATGAACCCGGCAATGACAAACAGTGTAACGCCGTTGAACAGGGCAGCCATAATCTCGAACCTGTAGAACCCGTAGGTATTCCTGGCCGAGGCCGGTCTGACGGCAAAAATCATTGCAACCAGGCTTAAAGCCAGCGAAGCGGTATCGCTGAGCATATGCCCGGAATCAGACAGCAGCGCCAGGCTGTTGGTAATCAATCCCCCGAAAAATTCCAGAATCATAATCCCGCCGGTAATAATTAGTGCGATCAGCAGGCCTTTGCGGTCTGCCGGGGCGTGGGAATGGGCATGTCCGTGAGAGTGGTTGTGAGGGTGCCCGTGACTATGATTATGAGAGTCTGTATGGCCAGTATGGCCGTGATCGTGGCGGTGCTGATTCATAAGTAAACCCCTTTCTTCTCAAACATATGAATAACTGCTCATATATTAATATTATTCCTGCCAGGGCATAATTGCAAGAATAGTTTTCATTAGCATGCCGCAAATATGAAAAAACCTCCTTTTTATATTCCAAAATGTGGGTCTATGGGCTTATTTTTAATGCTATATATAATGGAAAATGTCTGTTCTTGCCGATATAACAGTATAGATTTACAGCAAATGGAAGCTGATAATTAATACTGCTGGGAGGACTAAAGGTGGAAAAAGAAGTGAAGCTTTGGACAAAAATGAAAATGAAAGCAAAAACGCAGAAAACAGCCTCGATGCAGCGGAAATGGTCTCTGATTATTTTGGCCATATCGATCATACCGTTACTCGGGTCTACCCTCTTTTTTACAGCCTATTTCGGCGGGGTGACCAAAGAGGACAGTGAAACGAACGCGAAGACAATTCTGGAAATGAACACCTCCCGTCTTAATGAATGGCTGATGTCCAAAACCACAGCGGTGCAGGAGCTGGCTGCGCAGCATCCCGAATTCGACACTTCAAATCCGGCTACCATATTTCCGGCCATTAAGGTGATTGAGGACAGTGACAGGCAGTCTGAGGGCTACAGCGTAATTAATAAGGACGGGCTGCTGACCAATATGCTGGGTCTGACAGCCGAGATGGGGACAGCGGACTATTTTCTGAAGGCAAAAGAGACCCTGCAGCCGGCTGTGGCGGATATGAGCTACCTTGAGCCCCTAAGCAAGTATGTTATTTCAATAGTGGTTCCGGTTACCGGAGCAGACAAGCAGTTCGCCGGTGCCATAGCGTTCTCGGTTACACCCGAAGTGATGATTGAGATGAGCAAGGATATTAAGGTTGCTGACAGCGGATACGGATATGTTGTATCTGGTGACGGAACCTATTATGCCCACTATGATTCGCAGCGTATCGGAAAAAATATTGCGGAATACGCCGGCGGAGCCGAAATGAAGGCAGCACTGAAAAAAATTCTGGCCGGACAAAGCGGCTCCGAAACCTATAAAGGCGAAGACGGCAGCCAGGTCATTACTTATTACCAGAACGTTCCGGGAACCAGCTGGAAGCTGATGATTAACGTGCCCGAAAGTGAAATCTATGCCAAGGTGAAATCAGCACAGATGATTGCCGTCATCTTCCTGGTAGTTGTAATTCTGGCTGTTGTATTGCTGGCGCTTTACTTGACTAAACGGATGGTTAAACCGGTGACTGCTATCTCCCAGGTAGTGAAAAAGGTTGCAGAGGGACACTTAAGCGAAAGGGTGGCTGTCACCTCAAACGATGAAATCGGCGTGATGAGCAAGGGCATTAACGAAATGATTGAATCTCTGTCCGGTATTGTCGGCATGATTGACGCAGCAGTGGCTGAGGTTGCGATTTCCTCCAAGGGCCTGCTGAAATATGCCAATGATTCATCCAACACCTCCGCAGAGATTGCCGAAGTTATCAGGGAAGTTGCTCACGGGATGGAAGAGCAGTTCAAGGGCTCAGAGCAGTCTGCGCGGGCTACGGAAGAGATGGCGATCGGCCTGCAGCGGATTGCTGAATCCTCGGTTAATGTATCTGACCAGGCGGAGAGCGTGAACAGTGAGGTGGAACAGGGTTATCTGGGGATTCAGTCGACACTTGAACAGATGAAGGTAATCAGTGCTGCTGCCGGCCAGACCTCGGAGCTGATTGCAACCCTCACAGAGCAGTCGGGGCAGATCGGACAGATTGTGGATGTCATTTCTGAAATATCCAATCAGACCGGGCTGCTGTCGCTGAACGCCTCCATCGAGGCCGCAAGAGCGGGCGAACACGGGCGCGGCTTCGGCGTGGTTGCAAATGAAGTGAAAAAGCTGGCTGAGCGTACAAATACGTCGATTGTGCATATTGTTGAGCTCATCCGGCAAATTCAGTCTTCCACGGCAAATGCCGCAGCGTCCATGGACAAGAGCATTACAGAGATTGGTGACGGAATGGACAAGATGAACCACGTAGGAGCTTCCTTCGAGCATATAAGGTCCTCCATGCGCGAGGTTTCCCTGCAGATCCAGGATGTATCGGCTATTAACGAAGAGATGTCTGCAGGCACGCAAGAGATTACGGCATCTGTTACGGATATGCTGACCATTGCCAAGGCTTCCGCAGAGAACGCCGAGCTGGTAGCTGAGGCTTCTGTAGAGCAGAAAGAGCTGATGGGTAAGGTGGTGTCTGAAGCGGAGGCCCTCACAGCCATGATGGCTGAGCTGAAGGAAGAAGTCGGCAGATACTCTTAAGCTGATGTTATAAAAAAGAACCCCCTCGCCATAGCGCAGTGCTATGAATAGAGGGGGTTCTTGCTGTTGCCGGGCAGAGCCTATACGGTCTCCTCCAGCTGCAGGCTGTCGATACCGGCCCGGATAATGCCGCAGGAGGAGCTGAATCTGGCAGCTTCCTGCTCATTGAGATTCAGCTCAAGCAGCTCCTGGATACCGCCGCCGCTGATAATGGCCGGCACGCCGGCGCAGACCCCGGTCTGGCCGTACTCCCCGTCAAGGATAGCGGAGACGGCAATGATTTTGTGCTCGTCATTGAGGATGGAGCGGGTGATGTAAGCCAGCGCACTGCCGATGCCGAAATGGGTCGAGCCCTTGCGGGTGAAGATTTCCCAGCCGGCATCCTTCGTCTTACGGGCAAGATCATCGAGATCAAGCCCGCTGAACCGATCCCGGTGCTGCTCCATGATCTGCAGCAGCGGCTTGCCGCCGATCGTAACATGCGACCAGGCGACGAACTGGGATTCACCGTGCTCACCGAGCGCATAACCGTTGACGCTGCGCGGATCGATGGAGAACACATCGGAGAGCAGTGTCTTCAGGCGGGAGGAGTCGATGGAGGTGCCGGTTCCGATAATGCGGTGGCGCGGCAGCCCGGAAATTTTCCATACCATATATGTGACGATATCAACCGGATTGGCAGCAACTACAAAAATCCCGTCAAACCCGCCGGCCATAATCTCGGTGACAATCTCTCTGGTGATAACAGCGGCGGCATCCAGCACATCAAGTCTTGTCTGTCCGGGCTTGGGATTAGCACCTGCTGTGAGGATGACGACATCCATGCTGCCGCAGTCGCCGGCTGTACCGGCATAGACCTTGGTTCTGGTTCCTGTGAAATCCATGCAATGCGAGAGGTCAAGCGCCTGTGCCATCGCACGGTCATAGGTGCGGTCGACCATCATGATCTCATCGCATATCGCCTGATTGACCATGGAATAGGCACAGCTGGAGCCTACATTGCCGGAGCCGACGATTGCCACTTTTCTCGATTTTGTTTTCAATTGCCTTGTCCCCACTCTCTAAAAGTAATACCCGGTCCCCGCCTGTAGAAGCCGGAGGTTAAGTATGGTTTTATTTTACCTGATCTCATCGCAAGTTACCTGACATCAAGTTGAAAAATCCGGGCGGTTGTATATTACTATTGTATGCGTGAGCTGCGGATAAGGGATAAAAGTTGACAAACCTGAAGTAAAATTATCTTCCTGCTTCACCTGCGGTGCCGCAAGGTCCTCTATAACCTAAAAAAGCATTCCCTGTCCCTTAAGGGGAAAGGAATGCTCTGGCGTGCATCGGTACGGGTATAATATACAGATAGTACAGCCTTAACTCCGCGGCTGCGGGATGCGGGCCTGCGGCGGAGAGATAAGGTTGTAATGCTTATACATGAACACCCGCCAGTGGAGAATCATCCCGAAGGCCAGAATAAAGAACAGGCCGCCGGACTGCGGAACGGAGATATACCGGTTGATGAACTCATGAAGCACGGTGCGCACAAGCAGCAGGCCGAGCAGAATAAAAGCAAAGCTCTTGGAACGCTGGGCGTAGATCAGGCCGTCCCGCTCTTCGAATTTGGTGCTGCGTATCAGCGGATATGCGAAAATGAACCAGCCGACCAGAAAGGCAAGCACGGCCCACCACCAGGGAAAACGGACCTCAGGCACCACGAACATGGCGAAGCCTGTTGACATGCCCAGCGGCGGAATCCATATTTTGCGGATAGTCACTGGACGAGCACTTGCCTTCATGCGGATAAAAATAACCATCAGCGCCATAAACACTGCTCCCAGCGTAGAGCCTATATGCAGAAGCGAAGGGTTAATATTGCCCATAATCCACGTTCCTCTCTGTGATTTGTGTCACTTATTTCTTCATTATAGCAGAAAAACTTTTGTAAACAGAATGTGCCGCAGCGTCTATTCCGCCGGAGCCGATTGTCTGTAAGAATATACAAAGAACCCGCCGGGGCTGCCCCCGGCGGGTTCTTGTCTAGGTATGTGTCCTGGCAGATGCCAGGCTATGCTTCATTCAGCTTAAGAACGGCTGCGTCCGCCGACCGAACGAAGGATCAGGCTGACGATGAAGATCAGCAGAATCGCACCGATAAGGGACGGGAAGACGTAGAAGTCACTGATTTTAGGACCCCAGCTGCCCAGCAGCATGCCGCCAAGCCATGAACCAAGGATACCGGCAATTATGTTGCCGATAATGCCTCCCGGAATGTCTCTACCCATAATCAGTCCTGCCAGCCATCCGATTACGCCGCCTACAATAAGCATCCATAGTAAACTCATTTTGCTTCAGCTCCTTTAGGTTTGTGTTAACTTCGATGTCTACTATTAACCTCAAGCAATGCGTTTAAACCATGTGGATAATATTGTATTAATGGGTGTTTAACACAGGCTGTGTGAGGGGTATATAACCATGTTATGCTGATATAACAGGAATAGAAGCAGGAGCGGAATCCGCTGCAGAGGGTATATAATAAGTGAATAAGTGCAAATAATAAGCTGCTGCTTACCGCAAAGGAGATACGGCCATGAAACAGCCTGACGAAGCGTTATTTTATATTGGTACTTATAATAGCAAAGAACAAGAAGCTATTCTGCTGGGAGCCCTGAATGAGGATACAGGAGAGATGCGGGTGCTGGGCGGGCATAAAGGTATCCAGAATCCGTCTTTTCTGGCGCTGAACGGAAAAGGGACTGTACTTTATGCTGTAAGCGAGCAGGATGAGGGAGAGGTTCATGCTTTTGCTGTTGAAGCCGGCACAGGGGCACTGCAGCCGCTGGGAGGCAAAGGCACAGACGGCGGCGCACCCTGCTATGTGTCAGTCTCTCCGCAGGATGATTACATATTCGTTGCTAATTACAGCGGCGGCAATGTGAATGCCTTTCCGGTGAATGCCGACGGTTCTCTCAGGGACATGTCCGGCCAGGTAAAGCATCAAGGCTCAGGCATACGCCAGGACCGGCAGGATGCGCCTCATACGCATTCTGTCATTCCTGACAGCACCGGCGGACGGGTGCTGGTATGTGATCTAGGAATAGATCAGGTGCTGATCTACCGGCTTGAGGACGGCAAGCTGGTGACACACCGTGAGGTTGACCTGCCGCCGGGCTCAGGACCGCGCCATCTGGCGGTTCACCCGTCGAAGCAGTGGATTTATCTGATTAATGAGCTGAACAGCACCATTACGGTGTTTGCCAACAATGAGCAGCAGGGTGATCTGAAGCTTTTGCAGAGCATCAGCGCACTGCCGGAGAGTTATACCGCCGGCAGTGATGATACTGCTGCAGATATTCATGTGTCACCCTGCGGACGCTTCCTGTATGCATCCAACCGCGGGCACGACAGTATCGCTTTATTCTATATAGATACAGCTACGGGACTGCTGAAGCCGGGCGACTGGGTGAAGTCAGGCGGACGGACGCCGCGCAATTTCGCCATCATCGGCGGCATGCTGCTCGCCGCCAATCAGGACAGCGGCAATATTGTCTCTTTCCGGATTGATAATGACAGCGGGCGCCTGATTCCTACGGGATATGAGCTGGGAGCAGCTTCACCGGTCTGCGTAATTCCTCTGCCGCAATAAAAGAAGGGCCTCACTGCAGAATAGCTGCACGGGAGGCCCTTGAGTATTTCTTATAGGAATAAGAGCAGACTAATATAATCCGCCGGGGCCATCATGCCCGGTATAGAAGCCGATATCATCCAGCATAATCCGGTCGCCTTCCTCCTGCAGGTAGAAGGTAATCTCGGTCAGCTCCTCCGTGTTAAGGGAGGGTTCTTCTGTCAGGAAGCTTTCAAAGGGCAGCTCATAGGTCTGGAATACCGCTTCCGACAGGTCGCCGTATTTGCCGTCGCTGATCCTCCCCTCCAGCCAGGGGCTGAGGGTGAATTCTGTCTGCGGGAGCGGCAGAATGTCCATCACCTCATCCAGCGGCAGGCGGGCGCGGACATCATTGCTGTCGGTCAGCTCAACCTCGACATCAGGTGCCGGGGCAGCGGCTTCAGCGACGAGCGGTTCTGCATCTTCTTCTGCTGGATTGTCGGCATTCCGGTTTGCCATAGAGAAGGTCAATCCGGCAGCACCTGATTCTGCAAGCTCCCGGACAACGCTGTCTTTAAGCGTGATGCTGTAAGAGCCGGCTTCCTCCGCTCCGGCATCATGTGCAAGCACAAGGCCATAGGTTGCTTTGCTCTTGGATTCCCGGTCCTTGGCGGTTTCTTCAGTCCAGCTTAGGCCGTCCACCGACGCTGTTCCGCCGGCTGCCGTATTTTTGTTCCGGTCCTCGTCGAAGTTCGCTACAGGGATGTAGTCTCCGCTCTGGAAGCGGCTGTAATAAGCCGTATCCGGCAGCCACTGCAGTCCGCTGCGGTAATCGCGGAATAAATCCCGGTATACACTCTGTCCATGCAGGGTAGTCTCAAGAAATGCAGATACGTACGCCTTGGCTATCTGCCGCTGCTGCTCCCCGTCCATAATCTGCGCCCGGCTTAAGAACAGGCCGGCCGGCAGGGTCTGGTCATATAACCCCCAGTCGGTATTGAACTGGCTGTGGTTGGCATCGGCGATATAGAGCGAGCTTTTGAAGGCTGGCGAGCCGCTGGAGTAGCTGGAGCGTATATATTGCCGGTCACCGTAGAAATCATGCACATCTCCGTCCCGCGCGCCCTGCAGTGTCAGATAGCTGACATCCTTCAGCCGGGCCTGCTGGTCATCGATGGCTTTATCGGTCGGAGCCAGGGCAATGACGGAGGAGATGGTGAACTGGTCTGTGACCGCCAGGACAGGATCATCCTTGAACCAGCGCGAGGCATCAGCAGCCATTGCAACCGCCTGGCCGCCGCGGCTGTGGCCCAGCAGTGCGGTTTTGGTATAATCGACCTTCTGATAGAAGGGATTGCCCGGCTGCTCCGCATAATCCCCGATTTGCTCCAGATGCTTCAGAATCATCCAGGTCCTCACCTTGAAGTCATTATCCGGAATCCCGGACCAGGCGGAATAGTTCAGGAAATTCTCATCCAGCGATACCGCTGTGAAGCCCCGGCTGGCCAGCAGCTCACCCAGGTACGCGTACCCTTCTTCCGAATAATCCTCCATCATATGATTGCCGTGAACCATCAGCACCAGCGGAAACGGGCCTTCGCCTTCAGGCATCCATACCTGGGCATTGAGCGGTAGCGCAGTGTAATCAAATCCCCAGTAAATCGTACGCAGCTTGGGCCAGCTCTTAATGTAAGAAGAGGCATCAGCAGAACCTGATATTAAGGGCACCTCGGCGCCATATCCGGAGCGGTGCAGGTCTTTCCCGCTGCCGTAAGTAAAGTGCGTGAAGCTGTAGCTCCCCGGCGCTGCAGGGTCTGCTGCGTCAACCGGAGTTACATCTCCGGCTGCAGCCGTAATGCTGTCCCCGGCAGGCTCTTTGAGTCCTGCACCGTACAGCGGAAGCGGAACCAGCAGAATAACCGCGGCCAGCACAATACCCGGGACAGTCCGCCTGCTGCGCAGCAGGC
>NZ_CCDG010000038.1 GCF_000723885.1 Paenibacillus camerounensis | reverse complement strand
TCAAAGGCAAAAATGCCTTTGATCTCGCTCCGCGAGGCCAAATCGCCCAAATCAAAGGCAAAAGTGCCTTTTATCTCGCTCCGCGAGGCCAAATCGCCCGAACCAAAGGCAAAAATGCCCTTGATTTCGCTCCGCGAGGCCAAATCGCCCAAATCAAAGGCAAAAATGCCCTTGAAGTCGCCCCGGGAGGCCAAATCGCCCGAATCAAAGGCAAAAGTGCCTTTGATCTCGCTCCGCGAGGCCAAATCGCCCAAATCAAAGGCAAAAGTGCCTTTGATCTCGCTCCGGGAGGCCAAACCGGCCAAATCAAAGGCAAAAATGCCCTTGGTCTCGCCCCGCGAAGCGGGACCGCCTTTAAGTCCCCGTAATTTGGGCAGTACTACGCCACAGCAAGCAGCCAAAAACACCGTGCAACGCTTGAATATAATCCGCCGGCAGCCGATATAAATCATGATTATATAAAATTTATACAATCGTTATTTGAGGGATTGTACCAGCTCTATAACCAATTTATATAAATATTAGCTAAATCAGATTTACCGGAAAAGGTGGCTACACAATGTATAACGTTGATTCGCTTGAGCAGCTTATGGCAGCAATCCCTGTAATCAAGGCGGCGGTTCCCGCCGATTTATCAATTGCAGTCTGTGATCTGGAGAAGTTCCTCGCCTACTGGCCGGGAGAAAATATAGATCTGCATATCCGGGAGGGGCAGCTCCTGCATGCCGAGGAGCCGCTGACGGCCGCAATCCGCAGCAATACGCCGCTTAGAGCAGAGGTGCCGGCCGAATTCTACGGGTTCGAATTCACCGGAACGGCTACGCCTGTCCATGACCGGGAAGGCAGGGTCATCGGCGGAATTGCAGTGCAGCTGCGCCGCCAGCGCGAGCTGCGGACGATAGCGGATCAGATGGCCGGCTCGCTCTCGCAGGCAAGCAGCCGGCTGCTGCAGGTAGCTGACGGCGCAAGTGAGCTGGCAGCCTTCACCCAGCAGCTGCTTGCGCTTGCGCAAAGAAGCGGCGAGCAGGTGAATGAGACGGATAAGGTAGTGGCGCTTATAAACAATGTCGCCAGCCAGACTCATCTGCTGGGCATTAATGCGGCAATTGAGGCGGCCCATGCCGGAGATAAGGGCAGAGGCTTCGGGGTGGTGGCCCAGGAGATCCGCAAGCTGTCCAATGAGACTGTCAGCTCGACCAGGACCATTCAGGATACACTCGGGGCCTTCAAGACAGCAACCTCACAGATGGGCGTCTCCATTGAGCGGATCGCTTTAATTGTACAGGAGCAGGCCGCAACCTCCGAGCAGATTGCGTCCTTTATCGAAGAGATTCAGCAGATGTCCGAGAAGCTGAATGAATTTGCCCGGAAGCTGTAAGCAGCGGCCCGGTGCCCTTTGAGCGGACATTGCCGCCCAGGACAGGCTGGACGCGGCAGTTTATCACACCGGCCTTTGAGCAGGAATACCGGCTGGTGCTGTTTGATTATGTAGGCTCGGGAAATTCTGACTTAAGCGCGTACAGCACGGAGCGGTACGGGAACTTCCGCGGGTATGTACAGGATTTGCTGGATGTTATCGAGCTGCTGCAGCTGACCGATTTTATTTTTATAGGCCATTCTGTCAGCTCTATGATAGGTATGCTGGCTTCTATGAACGGCCGGAGCCTTATCATGGACGGGGTAGCTGTCATTGACTGTATACTGGTGCAGATGAGCAAGCGCATTGATTACGAGCAGGAGCTGATGGAGCTGAATGCTGTCCTGGCAGAGCTGTCAACGACAGACAAGCTTACAGGACTTAAGAACAGGCGGTATTTTGAAGAAATGCTGAGTGAGCAGCTGAAGCTGTTCCGGGAGACCGGGGAGCCGTTTTCGCTGCTGATTATTGATATAGACCATTTCAAGCGCATTAACGATACCTCCGGGCATCAGACCGGTGATTATGTACTGGAGAAGCTGGGGAGCCTGCTGAGATTTCATTCCCGTGAAAAGGATACGGCTGCCAGATACGGCGGTGAGGAGTTCGTGCTGATCCTGCCTGATATGGCTGCAGATGAGGCCAGGCTGGTGGCAGAGAACCTGCGGCTGGAGACTCAGCTTGCCGTCTGGGATACCGCAAGTCTTACGGTCAGCATCGGGATTGCGACCTCTGTAGACGGGGATACGGGGGAAACCCTGCTTCACAGGGCCGACAAGGCGCTTTATGCTTCAAAAGAAGGCGGAAGAAACCGGGTCATGCACAGCCTGGATTTTGCCCCGAAGCTCTAATCATACAATATACAATATACCGTCACTGCGAATAGCCAAGAAGCCCGCAACAGAGCAGCCGTCTCCGGTCTGACTCTGCTGAGGGCTTTTATGCTGCCGGGGCGCGTCTAGAATAATCTGCGTGCGGTCACAAAGCGTGTCTTCCACTGGCCGTCAAAAGCTTCTGTGTGGACGCCCTCCTTGGGGGAGTACGTGTGCAGCATCTTATTATTTCCGGCATAAATAGCGACATGCCCGATGGGAAGGCCGCGCGACGTAAAGAACAGCAGATCGCCCGGACGCAGCTCATCTAGCCCGATCTCTGTGCCCTGCACAGCCTGAACATACGATACGCGCGGCAGCTCAATGGATAGAATATCCGCAAACAGGCGTTTCACGAAGGATGAGCAGTCAAATGTGCCGGTCTGTCCGGGAGAGGCGCCGAATTCATAGGGAGTACCGTTAAAAGTCCTGCCGTAGGCGAGCAGCGCAGCAGCCTGCTTTTGGACAAGGGAGGCGCTGGTATAGTCCGTGAATTTCGGCTTGGCTGAGAGGTAGCCTGTCAGATTATCCTCGGTCTGTACCTTCAGCCAGAGTGCATCCGTTACGCTGATTACATGCACTTTGGTCCCGGCAGGGAGCATCTTCTCTTTAACCGGGTCACTTGCAGCATCGGGCTGGCTCCGCAGTGTAACCTCCTAAAGGACCGCCGTTTCATAGATGTGAACGGGCTGGACGGCAGGCTTGGTCTGGGAGACCGGCTGCTTCAGCGGCGGGGCGGCTGCATGGGCGGCACCCCCGCTGCATAGGGATAGGATCAGCAGGGAGAGGAGCACGGTACTACGTTTGATCATGTGTGTATCACCTTGCCTATAGATTTAGGGTCTATAGTTGGACGCTGGCGGAAGAGAATGGTTTTGTGGAAAATAATGGGCCGATTCTGCTGCTCTGCAAGAGATGAATCAGTAAAAAACCTTCCGCTGCAGAAGCTCCAGTGCAAGCCCGATCTCCCTGCGTTCTTCATCTGAGAGATGCATAATGCGCTCTTCAAAACGCCGGCCGATGGTCAGGAAAGCCTCGCCCATCATCTGTTCACCGGCGGGGGAGAGGGTAATGCCCTGTTTGCGGCGGTCGGCGGGATCGGTAACTTTGGCACAGAGCTGCTTTTCGGTCAGCTTTTTAAGCTCGCGGCTCGTATTGGGCATGGACATATGCATACACTCGCTGATCTCGCTGAGTGTGACCGGCTGGCTGACTGCTATATATTCAAGGATTTTATATTGAACCGGGGTAAGCGTACCGGATTTCACGTCTTTGGTTATATCACTTGCCACTTGATGCACCGCTGCTGTAAAAGCTACAATTTGCCCGAACAGGGGGCTGTCGCTATTGCTGTTGTTGTTATTGTTGTTGTTATTGTTCATTTCGATGAGATCACCTCTAGTTGACCATAGCAAAAAGATTATCACAAAACAATTATCATTTGACAACTATTCCGCTGCTGTGCTAGGATTTTGTTATCAAATGATAAGTAAAGAGGTGCTGTAATGAACACACTGGTTATCTATACACATCCGAATCATCAGAGTCTGAGCTATGCTTTTTTGCAGGAGGTCCTGCGGGGAAGCCGGGATAATGCAGCAGTGAATGAAATAAAAGTGCTCGATTTATATGCGGAGGGCTTTGATCCGGTGCTGGTTTTTAATGAGCATAAACGCCGGCGGGATATGCATTCCGATCCGAAGCTGGCGGTATACCGTGAGCAGCTGCTGTGGGCTGACCGGATTGTGCTGGTCTATCCGATCTGGTGGGGACGGCCTCCGGCAATGCTTATGGGTTATATTGACCAGATGTTTGCTTCGGGCTTCGCTTATAAGGATAAGGGCGGTATGCTGCCGGAAGGGCTCCTGAAGGGGAAATCGGTTGTCTGCATTTCGGTGATGAAAGGACCGGCGCATTACCCGCTGCTGTGGCTGGGCAATGCGCACAAGATCCTGATGAAGCGGGCGCTGTTCGGCTATGTCGGCATACGTAAGGTGAAGTTTTTTGAGTTCGGCGGCATGGAGAGTCCGCGCGGCAGGCATGCGCGCAAGCTTGGGCAGGTCTACCGCTACTTCAAGACGGCAGTCCGGTAGGAACAGGCTGAAGGTGCGGCGCTGCGGGCGGGAGCATTATCTCCCGTGGCGGCTTGTCCGGCCGTAAAGGCTGCAGAGCACTTAGCTGTGCTGCTCCACATACCAGTCGATGATTTTACGTGCGATGCTGACCCGCGGCGGAATGTTCGGCAGGCTGTCCGGGGAGAACCAGGCGGCATGATCGAGCTCGATCCCGTCCACGCTGATTTCTCCGCTCTCGTATTCAGCGAGGAAGCCGACCATCAGCGAATTCGGAAAGGGCCATTGCTGGCTGCCGAAATAAGTAATGTTCTTGACCGTAATGCCGACCTCTTCCCTGATCTCGCGCGCCACACAGTCCTCCAGCGTCTCACCCGGCTCAACGAAGCCGGCAATCAGGCCATACATATTATCCGGGAAATGGGGCGCGTGGGCGAGCAGAATCCGGCCGTCCTTCAGGATGGCCGTTATAACTGCCGGAGCCAGCCGCGGATAAAAGAGCTGCCCGCACGCAGGGCAGCTGCGCGCATGCTCTGTTCCTGATAGAACAGTTGCGGTCCCGCATTTGCCGCAGAATTGATGCGTCTCATCCCAGGCCAGCAGCTGCAGCGCTCTTCCGGCAAGGTGGAATGCATCCTCGTCGAGCACATCGTACAAGTTGCGCAGAGGGCGGAAGGCCATGCCGGCAGGCTCCGGCGTATCAGCCGGTACTTCGGCCGCGAAGCAGGGCATGCCGGCAAAGGAGCCGAGATAAAGGGTCCGGGCAGGCGCAGCATCAAGCGAGTCAAGAGAAGGCAGCAGCGGAAGGGCTGTCTGTTCAGACGATTCTAATATTAGCAGCTTACCGGAATGCGTAATCAGCCAGTACGCAGAGCCGGTATATTGCGGATCCGGCGTAACAGACGGAAGGTAACGTGTATAGATGGATGCTTCAGGTTTAGACATGAGGGCAGAACCTTTCTTGTTTCGTATAAGTACATGTTGTAAGAATAGCACCCTGCGGAAAGGCTAACAAATATTCGGGCTGCGGGGCGTCTCCGGACTGCTTGCAGTCCGTTTTTTTGGGTTGCTGGTTGACAATCGGCATACATGTAACTACAATAGTTACAAGAACGGAAATTTAAACAGTAATAAAGCTATATACACGGTATTTCTAATAAAATTTTGATTGCGGAGGAATGTAAAATGAAGATCGGATTCACAGGAGCAACCGGACAATTTGGATCTATTGTAGCAGAGGCATTGCTGAAGAAGGTACCGGCAGACAGCCTGGTGGCCAGCGTAAGAAATCCGGAGAAAGCAGAGAGCCTGCGGGGGCTGGGCGTTGACGTCCGCCATGGTGATTTCGATCAGCCGGCCACCCTTGATGCAGCATTTGCCGGTGTGGACCGGCTGCTGATTGTCTCGGCAGACGGTGACAATGATACACGTATCCGCCAGCATAAGGCGGCGGTGGATGCGGCAGTGCGTGCAGGAATAGGCTTCATTGCTTACACCAGCGTGGGACATGCAGATGCAAGCTCCCTCTTCCTCGCACCGGTGCACCGGGCAACTGAGGAGTTCATCCGTGAATCCGGTATTCCATATGCCTTCCTGCGCAACAACTGGTATCTTGAGAACGAAGCAGGCTCCATTCAGGCCGCAGTGGCCGGTGCGCCTTGGCTGACTTCTGCCGGCGAAGGCAAAGTGGGCTGGGCAACCCGACGCGATTATGCCGAGGCTGCTGCTGCTGTCCTGACCGGTGAAGGCCATGAGAATGCGGTCTATGAGCTATCCGGCAAGCCGCTTACCCAATCGGAGCTGGCCGCAGTTGTCAGCGGCGCACTTGGCAAGGAAGTACCGGTGCAGCAGGTGGATGATGCCACTTACTCAAGCGTTATGGCCAGCGCAGGCGTTCCGGAAGCAGCGCTGCCGATTGTGGTGGCCATCCAGGCGGCAATCCGTGAAGGCGCGCTTGATATTGAGAGCGGCGACCTGGAGAAGCTGCTGCAGCGTCCGCAGACCCCGCTCAGCGAGGGTGTTAGCGCGCTGCTAAGCGGCGCACAGGCGTAAAAGGGCGGAAGTGCCCGAGGAAGCCTGCGCCGGCTCAGCATAGCCAAGATGCTGAGAATGGAAGCATGAATATAAAGCCATATAGCCAAAAGGCTGCCCTCCGGTTAATGAACCGGGGCAGCCTTTTTTGTTGTGTATCAGTTGGGGGGAACATGGAGCCGCAGCGAGGGCTAGCCGCAAGGAAGAGGGATAAATCGCATTTAGCGGCTGAAAACCCGGCACTCTGACTGCAGGCAGAGGCAGCTAGATGGGGATCTTAGCCAAGTAGCATAACGTTACTATGACCGCAGGGGATACGGGGAGAAGTCCAGTTAAGCAGTTGAATCAGCCGCGATGGACGCAGGAGTATAGGAAAAATCCTGTGCCCCAAGGCAAAGGCTTGGCAGGCACAATTAGTGGGATAAACGCCACCTATTTTGTTCATTTTTCTGGTTTTGTAAGCATTAAGTGGAATATCTCCATCTGTTTCAGCCGATATCCTACATGTGCGGGAAAATGGGGGTATTTAGATGGCGATTTTCCATCTAATCGCCCGGTTGCAGAACTTTGCAAGGATTTAAGTGGCGAAAATCCACCTAATAGTCACCCATTATGTGCCTGCGCCCGCTCCCGGTGTATAGCAGCATGAAGAAACGAGCTGGTTACTCCGCATCCTCTTGCGTCTCCGCATCCTCCAGCATCTCCGCATCCTCCAGCGTCTCCGCATCCTCCAGCGTCTCCGCATCCTCCAGCGTCTCCGCATCCTCCAGCGTCTCCGCATCCTCCAGCGTCTCTGCATCCTCCTGCGTCTCCGCGTCCTCCGGCAATTCCGCGACCTCCCGCAGTTCAGCATCCGCCTGCCTCTCAAGACAGCCGGCCAGCAGCTTGTCAACTGCGTCTTCCAGCAGGGGAGGTGGCGGAGATCCCAGCCATTCCGGCGGGATAATCAGGTAGCTGCCGGAGCTGCTTTTGAGGTAGCTGTAGATAATTTGCGCCTCATCAATTGTGTGGCGGCTGATTGCACTTGCACCTGCACTTGCACCTGCACCTGCACTTGCGCCTGCACCCGTACCCGCAGCACCCGCAGCAGCAAACTGCACCCGAATCGCCCCATATACCGCAGCCTGCAGCTGCGCCCGGTCCAGCTGCTGAGAATGTAGCGTATCACGGTATATAATCTGTGCGCCCTTGATCAGAATCAGCTTAATGCTGTCCCCGTCCATCGGCTCCAGCACAGCGATATTATTGTTCTCGCCGGTGAACCGCGAGACCTTTTCCTTTTGCAGCAGCGCCTGGACGGCTCCGGCATAATCGCGGTATTTGGCTGCTGCTTCAAAGTCAAACCGTTCTGCCGCCTTCGCCATGCGCTGCTCCAGATCACTGAGAATACCGGTGTCGCTGCCGTCTAAAAGGGCGATAATCCGGTCCATAATAACATTATAGGCTTCAAGCGCCGCACCGCCGCCGCACATGCCGATACAGAGCCCAAGCGAATGGTTGAGGCAGAGGGAGCCCCGGGCATTCGGACTGCTGCAAAGTATCCGCTGGCTCTCCTTAATGCCCTGAAGGGCACGCTCTACGGTGCTTCTGCTCGTATAAGGGCCAAAGGACAGCTTGCTGCCGGGCGGGCCGGGATCGTAGCTGACTTCAAGCTGGCGGCGTCCCTTATCTTCACGGACAGAAATATAGCTGTAAGCGAGCGGATTTTTCATTTTGCGGTTATACATCGGCTTGATTTCTTTGATGAGCTGGCATTCCAGCATAAAGGCCTCAAATTCTGTATCAGTCAGCCGGTACTCCAGATCCCTGATTTGGCGGACGAGCTGAACGACCTTGGGGGAATGGCCTTTATTATTGTAAAAATAGGACTGCACCCGTTTGCGCAGCCGTTTGGCCTTACCGACATAGATAATGTGGCCGAGGCTGTCCTTCATCAGGTAGACGCCGGGCGATAAGGGGAGGCTGTGTACTTTTTCAGTGAGATTCATAGAGGAGTCACCTCTGCTTATAGCATAGATTGGTAGCTTTAAGTATATACGAGAGTTGTAGTATCAGGCGACTGGAAAAGTACATGCCGCAGCTCTACAATGGGAGTAATCTTCGCAATCGTAAGCGGACTGGAGGATTCAGATGAAATTCCGGACAACAGTAATACTGGGAGGCAAAACCGCTACGGGAATTCCCGTGCCGGATGAAGTCATTGAGAGCTTGGGGCAAGGTAAGAAGCCGGCAGTCAAAGTAACGGTTAACGGTTATACGTATGCCAGTACTGTAGCGGTAATGGGCGGACAGTTTATGCTCCCGCTCAGTGCAGAGAACCGGAAAGGGGCTGGTGTCAGCGCCGGTGATGAAATTGAGGTTGAGCTTGTGCACGACAACGAGCCGAGAGAGGTGAGTGTACCACAGGATTTTGCTGAAGCGCTTGACCTTGAGCCTGGGGCCCGGAGGTTTTTTGACGGATTATCTTACAGCGGCAAGCGGCGGTTTGTACTGTCCATTGAGGATGCCAAGACTGCGGAGACCCGGCAGCGGCGCATCACGAAGGCCGTTCAGACGCTAAGTGAAGGAAGCAACCAGTAAAGGAATCAACATAACAATACATTATTGATAAGAAGCGGCCCGGGCAGGGCTGCTTCTTTGCGTTCAGCCGGCTGAACTTCAGCATTGTGACAAATACCACAAAACCTCCCAGCCCAACCAATTATCATTAATGATATGAATATAGAAGAATTTCGGCAAAGCTGGGGGGCTTTTTATGAAATATTCGATCGGAGAGTTCGCATCCATACTGGGCATAACAGCGGATACGCTGCGTTTATATGAGAAGCATGATATTGTCAGGCCGGAGAAGGACTGCCGTAACAATTACCGTTATTTCAATGACCTGGATGCGCGGAATCTGCTGTCGAGCCGCTGGTACCGGAGCATGCAGATTCCGCTGCATAATGTGGCTGAGCTGATTAACGGGGCGCCGGCGGAGCGGGTGGTGGATTCCATCTACGCCGCGCAGCTGCAGCTGGAGGAAGAGATCCGGCGGAGCACGATGCTGCTGGACAAGATCAATGCCATCCATAACGGGCTCACAGGGCTGGAGGCTGCACTCTACACCTGCCGGATCCGGCAGATGCCGGGCATGTACCGGATTGAGCAGACGGACAAGAATCAGCTGCTGCAAAAGGAAGATCTGAAACAGACGGTACAGGCCTGGATGGATCTGCTGCCGTTCACCTTCTACTCCTTCCGCACCGGAGACGCACAGAGCATCAGCTGGGGCGGGGAGCTTGATTACAGCTGGGGGCTGGCACTGCTTGAAGAGGATCAGCAAAAGCTCGGTGTAAGCATCAACGGCAGCATGCAGTACATTCCGCCGTATACCTGCATCTCATCTGTAATCCTAACCTCATATGAAGATTACCTTGAACATAAGACGTTCCAGTTCATGCTGGACTATGCAGATGAGCAGGGCTGCACCGTGAGCGGTGATATATTCGGCAAGATATTATTCACAGAGCGGCTGCGGGATGAGAACAAGACATATCTGGAAATCAATATCCCTATAGTTTGAGAAAAAATTCACAATTAATTCATTGACCTTGGTGCTGCACCAAGGTTTAGACTCAGGGCATCAAGATCAGGCAGCCGCAGCTCAGCAGAGAGGAGACGGACTGCCGTTAACCGACAGGGGGAACAAGAAAGTGCGTAAGAGAGGCTTAACAAGAATGTTTAGGGTATCCATTAGTCTGATTATGCTCCTTGCCGTCATTGGCGGGTGCAGCAGTAACAACTCCGCGGACCCGGAGGCAACAGAGCAGCCGGCGGCCTCACCCGAGGCTACGCAGCAGGCGGCAGACGACAGCGGGGTTCCGGCTTCCTTTAAAGCAGGAACCTACAAAGCGGAGGCCGACGGCAAAGACGGCACAATCCAGGTCGAAGTTACACTGGACGACAAACAGACTATTACGGACATTAAGGTCCTCAGCCAGACTGAAACCGCCGGAATCGGCGTAGAGGCCATTGACAAGATCAGAGAGCAGATCATCACGGGCCAGACGCTGAAGGTAGATGCGGTCAGCGGTGCTTCCGAGTCCAGCAATGCCATTCTGGCAGCTGTAGAGGATGCCCTTAACCAGGCGGGCGGAGACGTTGCAGCCTTCAAATCCAGAGAAGTCGCCAAGGCAGGCGCTGGCAAAACAGAGCAGCTGTCGGCAGACGTAGTAGTGGTAGGCGCAGGCGCATCCGGTGTATCAGCGGCGGTATCGGCTGCGGATACAGGTGCCAAGGTCATTCTTATCGAGAAGACAGCGACCATCGGCGGAGCGAGTAACCTGTCGTGGGCGGGGAAATTCTACAATTCCTCAGCTGCAGTCAGCAGCGGGCTTAAGGTGAACGTGGAGAAGGAGATCTCCGACTGGATTGTCAATAATCACTGGCGGGTGGATGCGGCGGCGATCCGCCAATATGTAACCAAGTCAGGGGAAACCTACGACTGGCTGACCGGAAAAGGCTATTCTACAACCTTTATCAACTTCGGCGGTGAACAGCTGCATATGCTTCCGGCTTATGAGACACGCCAGGAGCTGCTGCGGGCTATGCTGGCTGAATCAGTAGAAAAGGGCGGCGGCCAGATCCTTACAGAGACCACAGCCAAGAAGCTGATTACAGGTGCAGGCGGTGAAGTAACCGGAGTAATAGCTGAGAAGGCTGACGGCACGACCCTGGAGATTACGGGTAAAAGCATTGTGATGGCAACCGGCGGTTACGCCGCCAACGCAGAAATGGTAAAGGAAGCTTTCGGATTTGAAGGGGTTAACGGCGGACTCGGCCAGAATATCGGGGAAGGCCTGAAGATGGCCTGGGAAGCCGGAGCCAAGGTGCCGGATAATTTCGGCGGACAAATGCTGCACCAGACTTTGGCCAGAGCTACAGAGAAGCTGAAGGCGGAGTATGAGCCGTTCGAGGCCAGCTATCCGCTGATGACGACCTATCTGCCTACCTTTATGAATGTCGGCCCGTCGGGGGCCAGATTCAGAGATGAAGCAGCGACACTTACGGCTGTGGCTGCGGCGAATACGAGCGCTTTTAACGGGGCCTATCATCTGGTTATCATCTCCAAATCACAGCTGGATGCACTTGCATCCAAGGGGATGAACGGGGTAAAAGCACCGGGTCTGCCGGGAATGCCGCCGGAGTTCTATGCAGCCTTCGCGGACAAGTTCACCCTGGAGAATCCGTGGCAGAATGCGGAGAAGGTATTTGATTCCATGGCTGCAAACGGGGACGGATATAAAGGCAGCACCATTGAAGAGCTGGCTGCTAACGCCGGTATGGATGCGGCTGTGTTCAAGGATGCTTTTACGAAATATGAAGCGGCAGCGAAAAGCGGTGTGGACAGCGAATTTGGCAAAGCTAAGGAATATCTGCTGCCGATGGGCGAAAGCGGACCTTACTATGCAGTAATTGCGGAGATCAACAACCTTGGATCAGTAGGCGGCCTAATCGTCAACACGAAATTCCAGGTACTGAACGACAAGCGTGTGCCGGTCAAGGGGCTGTACGCAGTGGGCCTTGAGTCCGAAGGCGTAATGTACAATGATACCTACGTCGGCAACGGTGTCGGACTCGGCTACTCGTTCACCTCCGGACGTCTGGGCGGTGAGGATGCCGCTGCGGCTGCGCTGGGGCAATAATAGCTTATAAGTTCGGGGGGAGCCGTCAGGCTTCCCCCTTGCTGCGCCTCCATGCTACTATAAAGATGCAGCATCAGCTTATCTAGCGAAAGTGAGGCCGTCATGATGGTGATTAAACGAGGTAACTGCCCGGTGCAGCCGTACTGATCTGATAACAGGATCGCGCCGGGCTTTTGAAGAATCAGAACTGTTATCAGGGCCGGTCCCCGGCTGCACCTCATCCGCAGAACGTACAACATACACATGCGAGAGGGGCATTATCGATGGGAACTGACAAAATGGACATGAACAATTGGAAGCAAAGCTGGCTGCAGGAGGAGCAGAGCTCCTTCCGGGGATGGGATTTCTCCGCGCTGTCCGGACGGATGGAAGAGGAGCAATTGCCCTGGAATTATGAAGCAGCAGTCAGAGCATATATAAGAGGCACAACAGGCAACCTGCTGGACATGGGCACAGGGGGCGGAGAATTCCTGCTCTCTCTGTCCCCTCCCAAGGGACGTACTTATGCTACTGAGGCCTACCCGCCTAATGTGGAGCTGTGCAGGAAGCTTCTTCCGCCGCACGGGATTGAGCTTAGACCGGTGTTTTCGGATGAGGAGCTGCCGTTTGCAGAGAATTCGTTTGAGCTGGTTATGAACCGGCATGAAGCCTTTTCAGTCCGGGAGGTGCACCGGATTCTGAAGCCGGGCGGCGTATTCATAACCCAGCAGGTCGGAGGAAAGAACAACCGCGGGTTGTCGGCGTTTCTGCTGGGTGACGATGCAGCGCCTGCGGACGATACTTTTTGCCTGGAGCCGGTCTGCAGTGAGCTGCGGAGCTGCGGGTTTGCGATTACAGAAGCTGCTGAGGCCTTTCCGCTGCTGCGGTTCAGGGATGCCGGGGCGCTGGTGTATTTTGCCAAGATTATAGAGTGGGAATTCCCCGGCTTCTCGGTAGAGAAGTGCTATGACCGCCTTCTTCAGCTTCAGCAGCAGCTGGAGCGGGAAGGCTACATCGGAAGCATGGAACACCGGTTCATGATTACTGCTGTCAAAAGATAAAGTCATTCAGACCGCTCCGGCTCCGGGGCGGTTTTATTCTGCACCTCCCTGGCCTGCGGTATTACGCCGGACCAGACACACTCCCTCGAAATTTGTCGCACCGGCACGGAGCCTGCGAACCTAAGCCCATCCTTCTGCATAGCATATAGCACCATTCTGCTATAGAAGAAAGGAGGCGCGCTTCACAATGGGCATCCATTTAAGTGCAATCCACTATGTATATCTGGTTTTTATCGTATTCATTCTGGCGCTGCTGATCCGGCGCCGTGATACGACAATGATCTGTGTGGCCGGGATTTTGGCCTTGGGGCTGCTGGCTACATCGACCGTAACCGGCTCCGTATCGGGAATATTCAATTCGTTCATTTACGCGACCAAGGAACTGATGGGCACCATTATGATTATCTCCATTATTGTGGCGATGAGCCGGATTCTGATCATTACAGGCATCAATGAAACGATGGTCGCTCCGCTCACCCGCTTCCTGCGGACGCCGGCGATGGCTTACTGGGGCATCGGGCTGATTATGATGGTGACCTCCTTGTTCTTCTGGCCTTCACCCGCGGTTGCGCTGGTCGGTGCTGTGCTGCTCCCGGTGGCGGTCCGTGTCGGTCTTCCGGCACTCGGGGCGGCGATGGCGATGAACCTGTTCGGGCACGGCATCGCCTTATCAGGCGATTACATTATTCAGGGCGCGCCGAAGCTGACAGCTGATGCGGCCGGCCTTCCGGTATCCAGTGTGATGCAGGCGAGTGTACCGCTGGTCATTGTCATGGGGCTGGTGACTACGGTTACCGCTTTCTGGATGATGCGCAGGGACCAGAAGAACGGAACCTGGAGAGACGGACTTGTTACGGGAAAAGGGTCCTCAGACCTCGCGGCATCCGGACCGGATGAGTCGGCTCCGGTCTATATGAGTGCAGGGCTGCGCAAAGGGCTGGCTGCCGCCATCCCGCTGCTGTTCCTGCTCGATGTCATCTGCATGTTCGTCCTGAACCTGCAGGGAGGCGATGCGACAGCGCTTGTCGGCGGCACGGCTGTACTCATTCTGATTGTGACCACGCTGCTGGCACACCGTAATCAGGGTCTGGAGAAGACGACCTCCTACCTTATTGAAGGCTTCGTCTTCGGCTTTAAGGTATTTGGCCCGGTTATCCCGATCGCCGCGTTCTTCTATCTCGGCGACTCCGCATTCACCGCGCTGTACGGCAACGCGCTGCCGGACGGCTCGCACGGCATCGTGAACGACCTCGGCGTCGCCCTGGCGGAGCATGTGCCGCTGAACGGCGCAGCATCCGCCGTAACGCTGACGGTGATCGGCGCGATCACCGGTCTCGACGGCTCCGGCTTCTCCGGCATCTCGCTGGCCGGCTCGATTGCCCAGATGTTCGCGGCGGCGATCCATTCCGGCGCCGCCACACTGACCGCCCTTGGGCAGGTAGCCGCCATCTGGGTCGGCGGCGGCACCCTGATCCCGTGGGCGCTCATCCCCGCTGCCGCCATCTGCGGCGTCAGCCCGTTCGAGCTGGCCCGGCGCAATCTGAAGCCGGTCCTGCTGGGCCTGGCGGCGATGACGGTCACCGCCATCTTTCTAATCTAAGCTGCACGGCCTTGCCCGGTGCATAAGAACGCTTCCCCCTATCCATCCTAAAGAGGAACGACAGCGTGAGAGAAGGGGGAATATCAGGAATGAAACATTATGAGTCCAGCCTGCGGAGTAACAGCACGGTTGATCAGGCGCAGGATTCGGTAACCAAGCTGCATAATGCAGTGTCCCAGGCGCTCAGCCACCCGAATGAGCAGACGCTGGCCCAGGCGGAGAACAGTCTGGAGCACGCCGAGGAAGCCGTCCGCCATGCACCGGAAGGTTCGGTTGACGGACATGGTGTGGAGCTGAGTGAAGAAAGGCTGGCCGATGAAAAGGAAAGGCTGGCCGGACTGAAGCAGCCTGGACCGTTTGAGGATTGATTGAGGCTGCATCCGCAGCAGGGTTCCGGCATTCCCGGCATGGTCCGGGAGTGTCTTTTTTCTGTGAACGGCTCTGAAAGCCCGGATGGTTTCTGCAGTCCGGCATTCAAGCCTGCTTATTCCGGTTAATCATCTAAGAGATGCGAAACCGCCGGTACAGGCCCTGCGTAGAACCTCAACAGCAGCGCAGCCTGCCGCAGCGGGCAAAAGGTTAACAATAAGGAGGGGATTGTATGCCGGATAATGTGGAGCTTACGGCAATACTGGAGACACGGGAAGAGTTACTGGCTGCCCTTGCCGGAATCACTGCATGGGAGAAGGAGCAGAACAAGCTGATGATCTGGGACCGGATCACCCGACTGCCGTTCAAGCTGCTCGACAAGGTTACCCCGAAGGTAATTCATCAAAAGATAGGCAAGCTGCTGGACGAGCTGGGCAGCTATATTCAGAACGGGGGGAATTACCTTGTAGCCGGGCGTAAGGTGGGTCAGCTGATGGAGGCTGCCAGCCGGTCAGCAGGCGCCCCGGAGCAGGGCCCTTATCCGCTGGCCGTTATGGATGCAGCCGCAGAGAAGCTTAGCGGGAGCAGCCGGAATGTCGCTACAGTGCAGGGGGCGACAACGGGCTTCGGCGGTGTGTTCACGCTGGCGGCAGATATCCCGGCGATAATGGGGCTGTCGCTGAAGGTCATTCAGGAGATCGGTCTATGCTACGGCTATGATCCTACCGATAAGGCCGAACGGATATTTACCGTAAAAGTAATGCAATTCGCCTCTTCCGATATTGTCGGCAAGCGGACAATTCTTCGGGAGCTGAACCTGCAGGCCGGAGGTAACGGGGATATTACAGCAGGAACCAATGCTGCGGTCTCCAAAATCCAGGGCTGGAAGGAAGTAATCACGGTATACCGGGATAATTGGGGCTGGAAGAAGCTGCTGCAGACGGTTCCGGTTGCCGGAATGTTCTTCGGCGCTTTTACCAACCGCAAGGCGCTCGAGGATGTTGCGGAGGCGGCGCAGATGCTCTACCGCAAACGGAGAATTATAGAGAGGCTGGCTGAACTGGATAACCAATAATGGCGCGCTGCCCTCTGCCTTTTGGTGCAGGGGGCAGCCGGCGTACCAGTCAGCCGGACGCAGAGTGATTAGGCTCCGTTCATAATTATAGCGGTCTATTGACCGTTGCTGAAGCTCAGGCCTTTCCCGCCTACCGGCCGGAGCCGGGTTACCTGTAAATAATCATATAAGATTGCAGGAAAGATTCACACTATTTATAGAAAGAGGACCCTATGGAAATACAGACCTGCAGCGAATTAAGCATGCATGCACAGTTGGAACAGGCTGAATCCTTCCTCCGGCAGTGCTACAGTGAATTAGAGAAGTCACCTGCTGAGCTGAAACAGCGCATAGAAGCAGTACATAACGAAATCAGACAGACGGGAACCTATCATCATACAGCGGAAGAGCTTGCGCACGGTGCCAAAATGGCCTGGCGGAATAACAGCCGCTGTATCGGCCGGCTGTTCTGGCATACCCTGGAGGTTATAGATGCCCGACAGGCTGAGACGGCCCATCAGGTGGCGGAAGCGCTGTTCCGGCATCTGGAGCGGGCCGGCAACGGCGGACGTATCCGTCCGGTAATGACCGTGCTGCGCAGCGGCCGGGAACCGGAGACAGCCATCCGGATCTGGAACCATCAGCTGATCCGGTATGCCGGATACCCGGAGGAAGACGGACAGCCCCGCCGCGGCGATCCGGCCTCGGATGCCTTTACGGCAGTCTGCCGCAAGCTCGGCTGGCAGGGCAGCGGGGGCGATTTTGACGTGCTGCCGCTGGTTATCAGCATTGGGGAGGAGCCGCCGCGCTGGTTCACAATCCCTGAGGCACTGGTCCAGGAGGTGCCGCTCAGCCATCCGGAGATTGGGCGGTTCAGCGAGCTGGGTCTGCGCTGGTATGCTGTTCCGGTCGTGTCCGACATGCTGCTGGAGATCGGCGGGGTTCTGTACCCGGCTGCGCCGTTTAACGGCTGGTATATGGAGACGGAGATCGGCTCCCGCAATCTGGGGGATACCGGACGGTATAACCGCCTTCCGGCGGTGGCTGAGCTGCTGGGGCTGGACCGTTCAACCAATACCTCGCTCTGGAAGGACCGGGCACTGCTGGAGCTGAACCGCGCTGTACTGCATTCATTTAAGCAGGCGGGGGTCAGCATTGTGGATCATCATACAGCCGCTGACCAGTTTGTCCGGTTTCAGGAGCAGGAGAAGCAGAGGGGCCGGGAGGTGTCCGGCAAATGGCATTGGCTGATCCCGCCGATGTCACCATCCTCGACCCCAATCTGGGAGGATAACAAGCTGAAGGAGCTTAACCTCAGCCCGGGCCTGATTTATCAGAAGCCGGCTTATGCGGGACCGGACAGGAACCCTGCCGATGACATACCTTCCATGAAATGCCCTTTTCATCAATAGTCAGGCTGTTTGATCTGTGATACTATTTAATCTTAGCCTATGTAAGAGGGAAGTGAGCTCAAATGATCAGTATTACCATTCCTGCACCGGAAGTCACGATATTCAAGCAAGAGAACCCGGTGCTGAGCCATATTTACGGCTTCACCGACTTTCACCTGATTACGCGGGAAGCGGGCGGCATCTTTATGTTCTACAACGATAAGGATGAACTGCTGTTCGTGGGCAAGGCCAGAAAGCTTAGACCGCGGATCAAGAAGCATTTCGAGGATAGTGTCTCCGTAATGAAGCCGCACCGCGACGAAGTGACGAAGATTGAAGTCTGCATCGTCGAAGATCCGGTGGACCGGGAGATTTACGAAACGTACATTGTGAACAAGCTCAGAGCGAAATACAATGTGGAGAAGGTACTCTACAAATAAACCGCTCAGTTGCAGACAGCGTAGTCCTTTCGGGCTGCGCTTTTTGCTTTTCCGATAAAGAGGTTATCAGACTAAAGGCTTGGATAATTATCCCTTGCCAGTTAAAATAGTCCTTTGGATATATAACGTAAAGTTAGACAATTCGGCTCACTTCCGGACCGGATAAATCATCTATAATAATCTCGTGAATGCTCGACATTTTTTGACATTTTATCTTGAGGTGATGGATAGATGGCAGGTCCTTTTTTCAGGAAAAAAGAGGCGGCAGAACGGGTGCCGAATCCCGGGATAGCGCCGGCGCCGCAGGAGAAAGCATCTGCCGGTGAGCCGGATAGCAGCAGCCGGAGTGACAGCCAGTCCGGCCTGATCGCTGCTGGCAAGACACAGCCGGACAAGAAGGCGCTGGATTTGATTTTTGCGGTAGAGCAGATGCTTCAGGCCAGAGCGCACGCTGAATCAAGCAATGATGAGCTCTTGGACCGCCTGAATCACTCGGGCAGCCATATTGAGCGGCTTGGCAAGGAGCTGCGGAATCTGAACAAGGTCATTGAAGACCGGGAGAAGGATATTCAGGAGCTGGAGCAGCGGATGTCCGAGAAGAATCTGAAGATCGATCAGGTATTAGAGGATTTCCGTGAGCTCCAGGATACAATGTCAGCGAAGGTGGATGAGCTCAAAAGCACGCTCGATCTGGAGCAGCAAAAGTACGCGAAGCTGATGCAGAAGCATCATGAAGCCCATGTGGATAAGCACAGGCGGATTATTGAGCTGGAGGAGAAGATCAGCCGGCTGGAGACGGAGAACGGGCATCTGCAGCAGAAATACGAGACAGCACGGCAGGAGAAGGCGTATCTCTCCGGAATGATCAGTGATTTTACCAGCCGGATGACCGCTCCCTTCAGCAGCGGCAGTCCCGACGCAGAACGTAATGAAGAATACGGGGATACATAGACGGTATGGCTGTACATAATAATCATTCTGGTCTGCTGGTCGAACTGCTGGCGCTCAGAAGCCGGGACGGAGGCTGTCAATTAGAGGTGGGAATAACCCGCCCGGACGGCTGCACAAGACATATACTCAGCATAGATGAACATACATATCTGCAAATCGCTGCGCTCGTCCCCCTAAGCGGGCATAAGGTGCGCCTGTCTTTATCTATGAAATGGGACCCTTTCCGCCATACATACTTCAGCAGTCTGGTCCGGATGCGGGACACCTTCAGCGAAACCCTGTACTTTGACTGCTCAGAGAGCTACGGGGAGCAGCTGCGTGCGCTGAAGGAACAAGAAGATTCCCCCTCTCTGCAGGCAGCACGGCAGGAGGCCGGGGAGAATATCCGCAACATCTCAGTACCCTCAGTACATAAGCGGGCAGCATTATCGGGACTTAAATATAAACGGACGGTGCTGCTGCGCGGCCTGCTGTTCGGCTTTGTGCTGGCTCTGCTCCTGCTGCGTATGGACGGAGGGGAGACGTGGCTGTTTGCAAACAGTGCTGAAGCCAAAGAGGATAGCGCGAAGACAGACAGGGCTTCAGCGAGTGTCCAGACGGGAGACACAAGGAGGGCGGCGGGTACTGGCAGCGCTGCTGCGGCTCTAAATACAGATCCGGATTCCATGCACAGGCTAGCAGGAATACCTAATCCAGCAGACTCAGCCGGATTACAGCTGCCCGCGAATCAGAGCCAGCCGGCCCGGCCTGTTCCGGTACCAGTGGAGCTGGCCGCTCAGCCGCAGCCGCTGTATGAGACAATTGAGCTGTCCGGGGACCGCTATGAATACAGCCTGCCGGAGGGCTATGTTGCCCTCTCCTTTGATGACGGCCCTTCCCCATATACCGAACAGCTGGTAGATATCCTGGCGAAGGAAGGGCTCGCGGCGAATTTTCTGTTCATAGGCCGGAATATCAGCCGTTATCCCGGTGCGGTCCGCTATGCCGGGGAGCATGGAATGCCGGTGGGGAATCATTCCTGGGATCACAGTGATATGACGGCTAATTCGCCGGAGGAGAACCGGAGCAATCTGGAGCGGGCGAACCGGTCACTGGAGCAGCTTGTCACTGCGCCAGTCACCATTTTCCGTCCGCCTTATGGAGCGGTGAACCGGGCGCTGGCCGAGGAGGCTGGCAGGCAGCAGCTCAAGGTGCTGCTCTGGAACCGAGACCCGGAGGACTGGAAGGCCGGGAGCAAGGAGGCCATTCTTGATTATTTTTACAGGACGGATCCTTCGGGAGGCATCTATCTGCTGCATGAGAAGCAGATTACCGTTCAGGCGCTTCCGGAAATTATTGGCTATCTAAAGGGACGGGGACTGAAATTTGCCGTCTTTAAATAGCAGCGGATTCACAACTGAATAATCAGCCTTACCAGCGTCCCCGCAGCACCGGAAGGGGGCGCTGTTTGGTTTGTCGTACAGATGCATAACAGCGGAGGCCGGGCTCTACAGTCCTGGTTGTGAAAGCTTTGTGTAATATTGCAATTGGAGCTGCTGAACGGCGGATTCCTCTTGTTTTAATACGTAAAATTTGAGAGAATGAGAAGATATTTGTTGTTGGCATGATGGGCTGTGAAAGTTAGAATGGAAAGTTAGAACAGATTGCACTTTAATGCTTTGAAAAGAGGTAAACCATGAACAAACAATCCATTTATGGATTAACTTTAGAAGCGTTGTCTTCCTGGCTGCTGGAGCACGGGCACAAGAAATCCCGCGCCGCCAAGGTTTGGGAATATGTATACCGCAAGCGGGTTACGGATTTTGCTGAGATGACAGAGGCGAACAAGGAATGTGTCCAGCTGCTGTCCGAGCATTTTGTGTTTCAGACTATGGAAGAGCATGTGAAGCAGGAGTCGGCTGACGGAACAATTAAGTTCCTGTTCCGCCTGAATGACGGCAACCTGATTGAAACTGTACTGATGCGCCAGAAATACGGACTGTCTGTATGCGTGACCACTCAGGTCGGCTGCAACATTGGCTGCAGCTTCTGTGCGAGCGGGCTGCTGGCGAAGAGCCGTGACCTGTCGAGCGGTGAGATTGTCGAGCAGATTATGAAGGTTCAGCTGCACCTGGATCAGGCCGGCCTGGGCCAGCGGGTCAGCCATGTGGTGGTGATGGGAATCGGCGAGCCGTTTGATAACTTTACGCACCTTCTGAACTTCCTGACTACAGTTAAGGATCATAAGGGGCTGGCAATCGCCGGGAAGGGTATCACGGTATCGACAAGCGGCCTCGCCGGCAAAATCAGAGAATTCGCTGATGCCAACACCCAGGTGAATCTGGCGATTTCGCTCCATGCGCCGAATAACGAGCTGCGGACCTCGATTATGAAGATCAACCGCGCCATTCCGCTTGAGAAGCTGATGCCTGCTATTGATTATTATCTGGAGAAGACGAACCGGCGGATTACGCTGGAATATATTCTGCTGAAGGATATCAACGACCAGCATGAGCATGCGCTGGAGCTGGCTGAGCTGATCGGCGAACACCGCCGTCAGCTGGTCAATGTCAATCTGATCCCTTATAATCCGGTCGATGAGCATAGCCAGTACCAGCGGACTGACCGGGAAGTGGTGCGCGCCTTCTTTGACACCCTCAAGAAGCAGGGAGTCAGCGTCAGCACCCGGCTGGAGCATGGAGTGGATATCGACGCCGCCTGCGGGCAGCTGCGCAGCAAGCAGATCAAAAAAAACCAAGAAGCTATCTAAAGAAAGAAGGTTCGTTTGTGCTGACATTTACAAGCTACACAGTCGAGAATATCAAAGATCCATTTGGTATTCTGAGCGGGATGCGGTATGAGTTCGTCATTAATCTGGATATTCCGGAAGAGGATGAGCTGTACGAAGAGAACGGAGTATCGGTACGGGCAGTAGTCAAAGCAGAAGCGGGTGAAGCGGTGCTGGTCACTTACGATCTGCTGGAGACAACAACCGGCAGGCTGCTGGAGTTCGACCTGGAGGATGAAGAGGAAGCTGAGCTGACAGAGTTCTGCAAAGAGCATCTGCCAGAGTAACTGCATACCGTATTAAATCTTACAGCCCCGGAGCTAAGTGCCCCGGGGCTTTTCGCTGTTCTTTTTTTACAGAACACCGCTCATATAATGATGAATCTGCTTATTCCACCAGTCCCAGTCATGATTCACATCATGCCCCCAGTAATCGACCTGCGCCGGAATACCTTTATTCTGCAGCAGCTCCTGAATCAGCCGGGTTTCATGCAGCATCTCATCTTCATAAGCACCCTGGCCGACACAGAGGATGATTCTGCTGCTGCGGTACTCGTTCAGGTAATGCTCATCCGCCAGATTCGGCAGATAGTGGAGCGGAGAATTGAGATAGACGTTCTCGCTCATATAATCACCGAAGAAATAAGAAGTGGAATAGACGCCGCTCAGGGCAATCAGGGTATCGAAGTAGTGCGGATATCGGAAAAAGAAGCTGCCGCTGTAATAGGCGCCCATCGAGCAGCCTGAAATCAGGATTTTCTGGTCATGCCCGCCGTTATTCCATTTGCTCTCCTGAAGAATGCCGGGTATGAGCTCCTGCGTGATGTATTTGTCATACTGCTCATGCCGGATTGCCTTATCTTCATGATTCCAGTGGGAGGAGAAAAACGTCTCCTCATCGATGCTGTCGCAGGCCCAGATCTGCAGCTTGCCGGCTTCAATGAACCCGGAGAGTGTCGCAATCATCCCGGAGTCCTCATACTGGTAGAACCGGCCGAGCGAGGTGGGGAAGACAAGCATCGGTTTGCCGGCGTGGCCGTATACTTTATACTCCATGTCCCTGTTCAGGTGACGGCTGTATTCCTTGCGGTAGCTTGTCCTCATCCGTTAACACATCCTATCCTTCTTCTTGTTGTATATATTTCACGATTTCTCTGACAGTCTCAAGGTCCGGGGAGCGGAACTGATAAGCGCTGTTGCCCATCGCTCTGCTGAACACTTCCTCAATCTCGGCGTAATTCACGATTTTGTCTCCATAGGTACGGTAAATGTCTTCATGGCTATGGGTGTAATGCTTGTGGCGCTTGCGGCTGGCATAGCCGGTGTAATACTTGCCTTCATGCGGACCGCCGACCTCATTACTAGCTACCATTCCGGCCCATTCCTTGTACACATCAACATCATAGGAGTAGTTAATGGCATCCGTCATCCAGGCACCGGGCGGCCGCATATTGACTTCGAGCGCAATGATCCGGCCATCCTTGTTCGATTTGAACAGCTCGATATGGAAGAACCGCTCCCTGATGTCAAAAGCCTGCAGAATGCTCCGCCCGGCCTCCTCAACCTCAGGACTGATGTCCTTCAGGCAGAAATAATACAGGTGGTTGTCTGTGTTGACGACCTCCATAACGCTGTTCTCGAACAGGTGGCTGACGGCAAACCGGACTTCTCCGTTACTGTCAACCAGACCGTCATAGGTGAGAATCACCCCGTCGATAAATTCTTCAATAATGAACGGGACATCCGCCGGCTTGTTATCAAAAAAGTGCTGCAGCTCAGCTTCGTTACTAATCTTATAGGTGTTGCTGGCGCCTGAGCCGAGGTCGGGCTTGACCACGAGCGGGAATCCGGCGCTCTTTATGAATTCATCCACGCTTTCCCGGGTGGTTCCGGTCGAGAATTGAACGGTGCTTACCCCGCTTTTGCGGAAAAATTCCTTCATTCTGGACTTCTGCTTCAGGTTCTGGACGAAATCGTTTTTGGTGCCGTAGATGTTAAAATCAGTCCGGATCGCGGCATCCTGCTCCAGCCAGTATTCATTCAGCGACTCAAACCGGTCGATCTTGCCGTATTTGTGGGTGAAATAGCCGACGGCCCGCAGAATTTCTTCGTAATTCTCAAGGTCCGATACCTTATAGTATTCCGTTAGCGCGAGCTGCAGCCTGTCCTCCAAATGGTCATATTCGGCGTCGCCGATCCCGAGCACGAATACCCCCCGGCGCTGCAGCTGAATACAGAAATCAGCACTGTTCTTAGGGAAATGCGGGGAGAAGAAAATAAAGTTAATGGTGACCAGCCCCTTTGGCTAAAATGTAATTCCGAGTCAATTCGTGTGATTAATTTAATCTAATCTACCAGCTGCGCCGCTTTTCGTCAATCCTTTTACAGAACTCAAATATAGGGTAGAATACAATAAAGCAGGTAAAAATAGGAGTTGTGATCATGTCTAATGAAGAAGTATTCTTGACCAAGGAAGGTTTGGCCAAGCTTGAGGAAGAGCTCAGAGAGCTGAAGGGACCAGGACGTAAAGAGCTTGCAGCCCGCCTTAAGCTGGCAATCAGCTATGGTGACCTTAAGGAGAACAGTGAGTATCACTCGGCCAAGGAAGACCAGTCCTTCATGGAGACCCGCATTATGATCCTGGAGAAAATGCTGATAAAGGCACAGGTTGTCGATGCCAGCAGCATGGATCTCAGCACAGTGAGCGTGGGCACTATTGTTATTCTTAATGATATGGAATTCGCCGAAAAGATTGAATACAGAGTAGTCGGCCCGGCCGAGGCTGATGTACTGGAAAACAAGATTTCGTATGAAAGCCCCCTGGGCAAAGAGCTGCTCGGCAAAAAGGTAGGCGACATTATCAGTGTTAATGCTCCAATGGGCGTCATCAAATATGAGCTTTTGGAGATCAAAGCAGACTAATGACTAGAAATCCCTGTTTCCCGGTTCCGGGGACAGGGATTTTTTATGTGCTCGTCCGCCTATAATACGAAGTCTCTCCATAGGCAGTGTCTATTAAGCATATTGCTTCCAAATCTTAGACGCTGCCTTCATCCGGGGGTATAGTAGGGATTAACTATTGAATAGAGGAGTCCTGTCCCTTGATACAGCAGGTATTATCGACTTTACTGGAGGTTATTGTGCCGCTGGCCATCCCTGTTACCGCAGGGGCGCTTCTGGCCCGCTATAAAAATCTGGATACAAAACCTCTGCTGACACTTTATCTATACTTTCTGACCCCGGCGATCATACTTGATACGCTCGCTAATGCCGAGATTTCCTTTGGCGATGTATATCAGACAATTGCCTTCGCGCTGCTAAATCTGCTGCTCCTGTGGCTTGTATCGGTTGTGCTCGGCAAGCTGCTGAAGCTGGCTCCGCCGGAGGCAGCCGGACTGACCCTGATTTCCACCTTTACGAATAGCGTCAATTACGGGCTGCCGCTTGTTCTGCTGGCCTTCGGCCAGCTGGGGCTTGATAAGGCTTCGGTCTATGTTATCGTCCAGATGGTTATTGTGAATACAATCGGCGTCTACTTTGCAGCCCGGTCACAGTTCAATGTGAAAAGCGCAGTGAAGTCGGTCTTCGCCCTGCCGGCTGTCTATGCGGCGCTGCTAGCCCTGCTGCTGCGGGGGCTGGGTCTGCAGCTGCCGCAGGAGCTGGCTTCAGGAGTATCTATGGTAGCAGGAGCGTATTCGCCGGTGGTGCTGGCGATTCTCGGTGCCCAGATGGTCAGGGTGAGAGCCGGACATACCGAACGCAATGTGCAGCTGGCCTTCTGGACAGGCCTGTCTGTCCGTCTGCTGCTGTCACCGCTGATTGCCCTGCTGGTTCTGCTGCTGCTTAATATCTCCGGCACCCTGTTCTCAGTGCTGCTGGTTCTGGCCTCCATGCCGGTCGCCGTCAACTCCGTTGTATTGGCCGAACGGTTTGGCAGCTCGCCCTCACTGGTATCGCGCTGCATCGTCTGGACTACGCTGGCTTCCTTCCTGGTGCTGCCGGTGCTGATTACGGCGGTTGGCAGCTGACCCATTTAGAATCCGGGCAGCCCGGGTCCAAATAAAACCGCAAGCTCCCCTTCATGGAGAACTTGCGGTTTTGTTTGGGGAGGAGTTAATCCATCCTAGTCCGGTGTGCCCTCCGTGACCTGGATGGTAAACACAAAAGCAGCCCCCTGCTCCATGCCTGTTCTGGCATAGATGGTGCCGCCCATCAGCTCAACAAGCATTTTGCAGATGGACAGGCCGAGCCCGGTCCCGCCGAAGTTCCGGGTAATGGTTGCATCGATCTGGGTAAAGGGCTGGAATAAATACATCATTTTATCGTCTGGAATGCCTATGCCGGTATCTTCGACTATGAACTCCAGCTGCAGCACACCGTCCATCGCCTGTCTGAGCCGGACGGTCACTTTGATGCTGCCGCTGGCTGTGAATTTGACCGCATTGCCGATCAGGTTGTTAAGCACCTGTCTTAGGCGGTTCGAATCTCCGACCAGCAAGGCAGGAATATTGGAGTCGATGACCATTTCCAGCTCCAGTCTGCGCTCCATGGCCAGTGCTCTGAACAGGTCGAGCGTTTCTTTAAGGCAGGATTGCAGATTAAACAGCTCGTAGTCAAGCTCCATTTTGCCGGATTCAATTTTGGTGAAGTCCAGAATATGATTGATCACCGACAGCAGCGCGTGGCCGCTGGTATGGATGATATCGGCCATTTCCTGATCGCCGGAGGACAGGTCCGAGGTCCGCAGTACATCAGACATCGCGATAATCCCGTTCAGCGGCGTCCGGATTTCGTGGCTCATCATGGCGAGGAAGCCGCTCTTAATCCGGAGTGCGACCTCGGCGGTTTCCTTCAGCTCGGTAAGAACGGTGTTGGCCGACTCCAGCTCCTGCGTCTTAAGCTGCAGCTCCTTGCGGTTCTGGAACATACGGACGAAACCGTCAATCTTGCTCTTCAGCACCAGGGGATGAAACGGCTTAGTCAGGTAATCAATTGCTCCGGCCGTATAGGCCATCATATAATTCTCCAGCTCCGACGTGAGCGAGGTCAAAAAGATAATCGGAATATCCTTGGATTTCTGGCGCATCTTGATCCGTTTGGCTGTTTCAAAGCCGGTCATATCCGGCATCAGGACATCCATAATAATCAGGGCAAACTCTTGCTCCAGCAAATACTTTAAGGCATCCATTCCTGACGTGGCATGAACCAGCCGGTATGGTTTATCCGTAAGCAGGGCTTGAACAGAGAGGAATTCATCGGGACGATCATCTACAACCAAAATATTAACAGGATAATCCATAGTTCCTCCCGGGGCACAATAAAATAGAAAGTGACAAATGGTGATAATGAAAAGCTATTGGATTAACCATACCTTCAGGACGGTGACCAGCTGCGTTGTATTAATCGGCTTCGAGATATAATCGGATGCCCCTGCCTGGAGGCATTTGGTGCGGTCCTCTTCCAGCGCACGGGCAGTCAGGGCGATGATGACGATATGATCATATTCCGGATTCTGCCGGATCCGCTTCATCGTCTCATATCCGTCCATTTCCGGCATCATGATGTCCATGAATACAAGCTGCGTCTCCGGATGCTTCTCCAGATGCGCCAATGCTTCAAGGCCGTTCTGGGCAAAGCTGATATCCATATTATAACCCTCAAGTACACTCGATAAAGCAAAAATATTACGCATATCATCATCGACCAGCAGAATCTGCTTACCGGCAAAGGCAGCTTCCGGGTTATGCAGCTTCTCTATCAGCTGCTGCTTGTCCAGAGGCAGGTCGGCATGCCTGCGGTGCAGGTACAGTGCAGTTTCATCATAGAGCCGTTCCATGGAGCGCACATTCTTAATTACAATACTTTCGGCATAATGCTTCAGGCGCTGCTCATCAGATTTACTGAGATCCTTGCCTGTATAGATGATAACCGGCAGTGTCTGCAGCTTGCGGTTGGTCTTGATCTGCTCCATTAGGTCGAAGCCGCTGATATCGGACAACCCGAGGTCAAGCACCATGCAATCAAAGTGATGGCTGCTTAGCTGCTCGAGGGCTTCACGTCCTGTGCCGACGGCAACAACGCGTACATCCGGATGGGCAATGAATTCGACCAGACTGCTGCGCAGCAGCTGATTGTCTTCCACGATCAGCAGGCTCTTCACCGGACGGCGGATATAGGTCTCGATCTGCAGGAAGGCTGTTTCCAGCTCCGACTCGTCGCTCGGCTTCTTCCAGAAGGAGAGGGCGCCCATCGCCAGACTCTGCTGGTTCTCTTCGGCAGTAGATATAACATGGACCGGAATGTGGCGCAGCTCCGGCCGGCTCTTCAGCCGGCTGATGATCGCCCAGCCGTCAAGCACAGGCAGATGCAGGTCGAGCAGGATAGCATCAGGCTTGTAGGCATAAGCGAGGGCAAGGCCCTGATCGCCCTGGAAGGCTACGATGGCCTTGAAGCCTCTGCTGCGGGCAAGATTAAGCAGAATTGCCGCAAACTCGGCATCCTCCTCAATGATCAGCAGCAGCGTATCCCCGTTTCCGAGGTTATTCCGGTCATCATCCATCTCTGCAAACTGCAGCAGCTTCGGATTGGAAATTGAAATATCGGGAACAAAGGATTCGCGGAATGAAGGATGCTCTTTAACTGCTGTGTGTTTAACCGGCGCAAGACTTTCGTTCGCAGCTGCCGCAAAAACGGACGGAGCCTTGGATAAGGCTACCTCATCCGGAAGCTCCACAGGAAGAGTCAGGGAGAAGGTGCTTCCCTTGCCTTCAACCGAATCCACCTCGATTCTTCCGCCCAGCATTCCAGCCAGCTCACGGCAGATAGTCAGGCCGAGGCCTGTACCCCCGTATTTGCGGCTGGTTGTGCCGTCGGCCTGCTGGAAGGCATCGAAGATACTATCCAGCTTGGAGGGGGCGATGCCGATCCCGGTATCGCTCACAGCGAAGATGATTTCATTGCCGCTTGTCCGGATCGACAGGGAGATGGAGCCGTGCTCCGGCGTAAACTTCAGGGCATTGGAGAGCAGATTGTTCAGAATCTGCTGTAGCCTGTGACCGTCGGTCAGCAGATGCTCAGGGAGCCTGCTGTCACAGTGTACGTCAAAGCGCAGATTCTTGGCTTTCGCCTGCTGCTCGAACCGGCGGTAGATATGGCTGCTGATATCATGAACCGGCACCGGCTCCATAACAGCCGTCATTTTACCGACCTCCAGCTTGGCCAGGTCAAGAATTTCATCAATCAGCTGAAGCAGATCTTTGCCTGCTGAGAATATAGTATGCACATATTCCAACTGCTTGGCACCAAGATTACCTTCTTTGTTCTCGGACAGAATCTGTGACAGGATCAGCAGGCTGTTCAGCGGTGTCCGCAGCTCGTGGGATACATTGGCCAGGAATTCTGACTTGTACTGGGCAGCCATAAAGATCTCTTCCGCCTGAACCTTGATTTCTTCCTTCTGCTGCTCTGTGAGCTCCATTTGGGTGAGCAGGCTCTTATTGGACACAGCGAGCTCCTCGGTCTGGGCAAACAGCTCCTGGGCCTGGGCCTCCAGCTGCTCCTTCTGGTCCTGCAGCTCACTCGTCTGTGCAAGCAGCTCGTTGGCCTGGTTCTGAATCTCTTCTTTTTGCCGGGAAGTGAGCTTCATCTGATCCTGCAGATTGCTGTTGGAGGTAGCAAGCTCCTCCGTTTGCGTGAGCAGTTCTTCCGTCTGCTCTTCCAGCTCCTGAGCCTGTGCCTGGAGCTGCTCTTTCTGGTTCTGCAGCTCTTCCGTCTGTGCGAGCAGCTCGTCTGCCTGCTCCTGAATTTCCTCTTTCTGCTGTGCAGTAAGCTTCATCTGTACCTGCAGATCCTGGTTGGAGGCTGCCAGCTCCTCCGTCTGTGCCAGCAGTTCATCGGCCTGAGCCTCGATCTCCGACTTCTGCCGTGCAGTCAGCTCCATCTGGAGCTGCAAATTCTCATTAGAGACCGAGAGCTCCTCGGTCTGTGCAAGCAGCTCCTGGGCCTGAGCCTGAAGCTGTTCCTTCTGGTCCTGCAGCTCTTCGGTTTGTGCGAGCAGCTCGTCCGCCTGAACCTTGATTTCGTCTTTCTGCTGTGCAGTAAGCTTCATCTGTACCAGCAGATCCTGGTTGGAAGCTGCCAGCTCCTCCGTCTGTGCGAGCAGCTCATCAGCCTGAGCCTCAATCTCCAGCTTCTGCTGTGCTGTCAGCTCCATCTGGTGCTGCAGATTGCTGTTGGACGCAGCCAGTTCATCTGTCTGTGCCCGAAGCTCCTCCGTCTGCGCCTCCAGCTCCTGGGTCTGTGCCTGCAGCTCTTCTGTCTGCGCTTCAAGCTCTTCCTTCTGCAGCTGTGTATGATTCAGCAGCTCCTCAATCCGGGCGACATCGGCCAGAGTGTTGATCAGCACGCCCATGTTCTGGCTGGTCCGCTCGATTAATTGCCGCTCTTTGTCGCCAAGCACCTTCAGGGTGGCCAGCTCAATTACAGCGACAACCTCGGCCTCATACACAAGCGGAAATACAATTAGTGTAGTGGGGAGTGTCTCCCCCAGCCCGGAATGAACTCTTATATAATTATCAGGCAAATCGTTCAGGATAAGCATCTGCTTGTCAACTGCACATTGGCCAACCAGCCCGCTGCCGAGCGCAAACGGTTCGCGGCTTACGGATGCTTCGTCAAAAGCATAGCCCGCCGTGAACTGCAGCCGGTTATGCTGCAGCATGTATATGGCGCCATAGCTTCCGCCGACAGCCGTTGACAGCCGCGAGATGAAGATGCGTGCTGCAGTCTGCAGGTGCACGGAGCCCTGCAGGCGCAGCGCCATCTCTGAAACCTCTGTATTAATCCAGGCCTGCTCCTCTGCCTTCAGGCGCAGAACACGCTCCTCGGCGGTCTTATGATGCAGATCAACACCCAGACGGTAAAAGGACTGGGCCAGCTGCCCGAATTCATCCTTGCCCGTAGTTATTCCTGAGGCATCCAGCGTGTCTCCGGCAATATTTGCAGATATAGACCGGATCTGTTCAATACCCCGTGTAACATTGCGGTGTATCAGTGTCATCATGCAGAAGCAGAGCAGAATGCCTGCTGCACCTGCGCCAAGGGACAGATATAAAGGTAATCCTTCAAGAGAGACTACTGCTATAGTAATCATACTGCTGAGCAGCAGTGTAGAAGTTATAGTTGCCAACCCAATCTGTTGCTTAATTTTCATGCTCGCCCGCCTTTATCTAGCTAGTTTTTATAAGTATACTTTTATTAGACGGGCGATGATAGAGGAAACACAGGGAAAACACCAGTTTAACCATAAATTAGCCTAATGATCTGGTTTGTTTATGACAGCTTTTTGTCTGTGTCCGGTCTGATTAACGCTTTCGCCGGTGTACCCTTTTACGCTTAAGCGGACCGCTGTTTACAGCGTGGCCGCCTGCACCGCCGCCCACCGCATGCTGCTGACGGGTATAGGGGCTCTCAATAGCAGAATTCGTCCCTCCGGCTGCCTTTGGGCAGCTTTACTGTCTGGCTGTTAACTACAATGACGATTTCCCTGACTTTGCTATACAGCGGAAGTGAACGGCTGGTAACGGTTATCCTGTCTTTTTGCCTGGCCATCTGCATCAATCTTTCCGGTTTGGATGTCTATAGCCTGCCGGTGTGGATGAAAATGGATGAATTACATGAAAAGTTGTCAAAATTCATCTGTTTTTTTCAGTAAAGGGGGCTTGTAAGGATCGTACAGAGCGTGTAAGATATACAAAGGTTTAAATACGGATATTCATATAACAACTCATATAATCTTGGGGATATGGCCCATAAGTTTCTACCGGATAACCACTGCAACTATCCGACTATGAGTGAAATAGCGCATCTAGGGTTCCGCTTCATCAGCTGCAATGCTGGCAGAAGGCTGGTCCAAGCGATGCGGACACTGCTGATGTGTTACACCGCTTAGGGACAAAAACCCAGAAGGACAGCTTCACTTGAGAGAAACGTTCAAGTGAAGCTGTCCTTTTTTTTGTTTCAGCCGTTCACCCAGCTGCAACAACCATTAAAGGAGAGAGGCTGCTGTTATGAAAGTATTAGAAGAACGTATTAGAAAAGAAGGCCTGATTCTGTCAGATACCGTGTTAAAGGTGGATTCCTTCCTGAATCATCAGGTCGATACCGGGCTTGCCCTGCAGACCGGACAGGAGTTCAAGGAAATATTCGGCCATTTGCCGGTTACCAAAATCCTCACGGTTGAGGCCAGCGGAATCCAATTCGCTATGGCAGCGGGAATTGCGTTCTCGGTTCCTTTTATTTACGCAAAGAAAAAGAAGGCCGTAACCTTATCCGAAGATGTCTATTCGGCCCCTGTGCATTCTTTTACCCGCGGGGAGGACTACCAAATCAGTATTTCGCAGAAATATTTAGGGCCTGAGGACAAGGTGCTGATCGTTGATGATTTTCTGGCCACCGGTGCCGCGCTGGTCGGGCTGGCGGATATTGTAGAGCAGTCCGGTGCGCAGCTGCTTGGCGTAGGCTGCGTAATCGAGAAGAGCTTTCAGGAAGGCCGGAGCCTGCTGGAGAAGAGAGGCATTGCCGTGCATGCGCTGGCAAGAATCTCATCCATGGCCCCCGGAGAAGTTCACTTTATTGCAAATGAAGAGCTGATTAAGGAGAGTGCAGGATGTTAAGCAAGCAGAAGATATTCGCTCTGGGGCTGCAGCATGTGCTGGCCATGTATGCCGGAGCAGTTATTGTACCGCTGGTTGTCGGAGGCGCGTTGAATTTAAGCGCAGAGCAGATGGCCTATCTCATTGCCGCTGATCTGTTCACCTGCGGCCTGGCAACGCTGCTTCAGGTTATGGGCAGCAAATACTTCGGCAGCGGCCTGCCGGTAGTACTGGGCTGTACGTTCACTGCTGTCAGCCCGATTATCGCCATCGCTTCAGGCTCGAACCTCGCAACCGCATATGGGGCGATCATTATTGCCGGCTTGTTCGTGGTGCTGGCAGCCCCTGTATACGGCAGGCTGCTCAAGTTTTTCCCCACGGTGGTTACCGGTTCGGTAGTAACGATAATCGGCCTGTCGCTTATTCCTGTAGCCATGAACAATGTGGCCGGCGGGCAGGGCAGCGCAGATTTCGGACAGCCGCGCAATCTGCTGCTGGCCCTGATTACGCTTCTGGTTATCCTTGCGGTGAACCGGCTCGCGACAGGCTTCCTGCGCTCCGTTTCTGTTCTGGTCGGTCTTGTAGCCGGAACCGCAATCGGCTACTTTATGGGGATTGTTGATTTCTCTGCTGTCGGTACCGCATCTTACGTAAGCATCGCCCAGCCATTCTACTTCGGCTGGCCGCAGTTCAGTGTAACGGCAATCTTCACGATGATTATTGTCAATATTGTATCCATGGTCGAATCGACCGGCGTATATTTTGCGGTCGGCAAGGCCACCGACCAGAAAGTAGAGAACCGGCAGGTTGTGAACGGGCTGCGCTCTGAAGGACTTGCTATTATGCTGGGCGGCCTGTTCAATGCCTTTCCTTATACGGCGTTCTCCCAGAACGTGGGGCTGCTCTCACTGACCCGTGTGAAGACGCGCAATGTCATCTTTGCAGCAGGAGGAATAATGGTGGTACTGGGACTTCTGCCCAAGCTTGCTTCCCTGACTACTGTAGTACCTAATGCGGTGCTGGGCGGTGCGATGATCGTTATGTTTGGTTCTGTAGCGGCCTCCGGAATGTCTATTCTGTCCGAGGTTGATCTGCGCAAGGACGGCAATCTGCTGATTGCGGCCTGCAGTATTGCCGTGGGCCTCGGCTCGGCCGTTCTGCCTTCCATGTTCGACCAGCTGCCGGAATTCGCCAGAATGCTGCTGCAGAACGGTATTGTCTCCGGGTCCCTGACGGCGATTGTCCTGAACATCCTCCTCTCCAAATCACAGGATGGTGCTGCTGCAGCGCCGGCGCCGGAAATGAAATAAAACTTACCAGTTCAAAGGTATAACAAGTAAGACCGCCGATTCCGAAATATAGGAATCGGTTTTTTCTTTATCACGGAAAGAATTTCAAGGTATAATTTTATAATAGGAATGATACCGAGCCAGAAGGGAGCCTGGGATATGAGTAAATATTGGCTTAGCGTGCTGGCCAGCCTGCTGCTGGTCTGCAGTGTGCCGCTGTTCTCCATCCTTCAGAATGTGATGGTCACACAGGATAAGCCGGTCTCCAGGCAAGGCATAATTGATCTGCGGCAATGGAATTTTCAGCGGGACGGGGAGCTTGCGCTGGACGGGGAATGGGAGTTTTACCGTGACAGGCTGCTGGAACCGGATGACTTCCGTTCAACGCATAACGGCGGGGGTGCTCCGGCAGTGTCTGCAATGATCCGGGTGCCGGAGAAGTGGAATACATACCTGTCGGATAATGGTACAAGCCAAGCCAAGGGTTATGCGACTTACCGTCTTCAGGCTGTTATTCCTGAAGGGGATGCAGTCGTATACGGCCTGCGGGCACTTAACATCCGCATGGCAAGCAAGATCTATCTGAACGGCCAGGAGATCGGTCATAGCGGCCTTCCCGCATCCGAGCCCTCTGAAAGTACAGCCAACAATATTCCTTACATGGGATTCGCCGCTGTTGACGGCGGCAGGCTTGAGATTATCGTGCAGGTGGCTAATTACAATTATTCTTCCGGCGGTATTATCCAGCCGATTATTATCGGGGATCAGAAATCCATAATGGAGCACCGGGAGTTCGCCTTATTTGTAGACGGGGCAACCATCTTCGGATTTTTTGCACTGGCGTTATTTCTGCTTATGTTCTCCAAGGTTAAGGCAAGCCGGGGAATCACTCTTTATCTGGGCTTGTTCAGTATCGCGGCTCTTATATACATCCTGACACACGGTGAAAAGCTGATTGCTGCCGTATTGCCTGGTCTGCCCTACGAGATCGTGCTTAAGCTTCAGCTCGCCTCTTCAACACTGGTCTATTATTATCTGCTCCGATATGTGGCGAATTCGGTTAACTATCCGGTACCGCAGGCAGTGATGAGAGCCTCCAGAGCCATTACGGCAGTGCTGCTGCTGACGGCGGTGTTTATTCCGGCGCAGTATTTCAGCTATCTGGAAGGACTGCTGTTAACGTGGGGCGTTGTCGCCATTAGCTTTGTACTCTACTCCATGATTGCGGGCACACTTCAGAACCGCAAAAATATGTTTTTAATGATGGTCAGTATAGAGAGCCTGAGCGTAGTTATCCTCTTTTACCTGGTCAGCTTCAGCGATATGCCGTTGCATTATTATGTGCTGTCCTATGAAATTATTCTGTTCGGATTCTTTCAGGCTATTCTGATGACCCGCCAATATGCGGCATCCTTTCTTGAAGTAGAGCAGCTGTCACGCCGGCTGCTGACGCTGGACGGACTGAAGGATGACTTCATGGCCGCTACCTCTCGTGAGCTTCGAAGTCCGCTGCAGGGGATCGTCAATATTGCCCAGACCCTGTCAGAAGGGGCAGCGGGGACATTGAACGCCCAGCAGAAGGGACAGCTGTCCATGGTTATGTCCACCGGAAAGAGGCTGTCTGCTCTAATCAATGATATGGCTGATTTTGCCAAGCTGAACCACGGGGATCTGTTCCTGCAGAGGCAGGCTGTTGACCTGCGCAGTGTCGCTTCCTCTGTCATTGAGGTTACCCGCCATGTTACAGGGAATCCGAAGCTGAGCTTCAGGCTAGAGCTGCCGGATTCCCTGCCGCTCCTTGAAACGGATGAGCAGCGGCTGGCGCAGATTTTATTCAATTTGCTGGCAAATGCAGTACATTATACCCAGCAGGGTGTGATAACTGTATCGGCTGAGGTTAAAGAAGATTATGTAGTTATCCAGGTCGCTGATACGGGATCGGGATTGCCTCCGGAGCGGCTGCGGACGATATTCGATGCCTACGATCCGCAGGGGGCTTCTGCACAGAAGCTGTACCGTGAGAACGGGCTCGGCCTGAGCATTACCCAGAAGCTCGTGGAGCTGAACGGCGGAAGGATAGAAGGGGAGTCAACACCGGGGAGGGGAACCGTATTTCGCTTTACGCTTCCGGTGCTGAATGAGCAGACAGCTTTCCTGGTTCAGGATTATCTGGAGATTACAGGCTGGGAAACTGCTGCTTCCGCTGAGCCGGTATCTGGCGAACTGGAGCTGGTGCTCAGCGAGGATTGCTGTACAATTCTGGTTGTTGATAATGACCCGGTTAACCTGCTGGTCCTCTCTAACGCTCTGCGGCTGGAGCGTCATCTGGTGGTGACGGCTGCCAGCGGTCCGGAAGCGCTTATGATGATGCAGGAGCAGCCGGATATCGATCTCGTTATTATGGACTGGGCAATGTCCGAGATGCCCGGGCTGGTGCTGTGCCAGGCTATCCGAGAACGGTTCATCTTATCCGAGCTGCCGATCCTTGTGCTGACTTCCGGAAACCGGCCGGAGAATATACAGGCCATCTTTGAGGCCGGGGCTAACGACTATTTGATCCAGCCGGTGGAGCTGCGCGAATTCAGGGCCCGTGTGCAGACGCTGCTCGATATGCGCAAGCTGATCCGTAAGTCTGTAGAGACGGAAATCGCCTTCCTGCAGGCCCAGATCAAGCCTCATTTCTTGTATAACGCGCTTAATGCCATCATTTCAGTATGTCCGGATGATCCGGATAAGGCGACAGACCTGCTGCTGGATCTCAGCATGTATCTGCGCAGCAGCTTTGACTTTCAGAACCGCGGACAGACGGTGCCGGTAGAGAAGGAACTGGAGCTGGTCCGGTCTTATCTGGCTCTGGAGAAGGCCCGGTTTGATGACCGGCTAAATATTGAATATGACTTGCCGGAGCGGATCAGGGAGCTGATTCCACCGCTCAGCATTCAGCCGATTGTAGAGAACGCAGTGAATCACGGGCTGATGCAGAAGGAAGCCGGCGGAACGGTTACGCTGTCCATCCGCCTGCTGGCGAGACAGCTGGTCGTTGCCGTAACTGACGACGGAATCGGCATGTCGCAGGAGCGGATCGCCGAGGTTCTGTCCGAAGAACGGACCGAGGGCGGCATCGGACTGAGAAATATTCAGCGGCGGCTGCTTAAAATTTACGGAACGGGCCTGATCATCGAAAGCGTTCCAGGAGCCGGAACCCGGATTTCCTATGCGATACCGCGGACAGACCCGGTACTAGAATGACCTGACAAGAGGTGAACCCGGCTTATGAAGGCTATATTAATAGATGATGAAAAACCGGCATTGCAGCATCTTGAACGACTGCTCCTGAAGGATGGCAGGCTGCAGATTACCGGTAAATATACCTCGGCCAGACTTGGACTGCAGCATCTGCAGCAAGAGCGTGCCGACATCGTTTTCCTGGATATCGGAATGCCGGAAATGAACGGTCTGGAGGCAGCCGAGCATATTATGCAGGCAGACCGCAGCATCCGCATAGTCTATATTACGGCTTACAGTGATTATGCCATTGATGCCTTTGAGCTGAATGCAGCCGATTATCTGCTGAAGCCGGTTACCGCGCAGCGGCTGAACAAGACACTGGAACGGCTGGTAGCGCTTGAAGAGCCGGCATCCGGGCCTAAAGAGCAGCCGGCTGGCGGAGCAGTGCAGGATAATCCGTGGATACTCTGCTTTAAGCGGCTGGAATTTCAGGACCGCAGTGATGCCGGCAGAAAAACGCAGTGGAGAACAAGCAAGGCGCAGGAGGTGTTCGCGCTGATGCTGCATCACCGCGGGCAGTGGGTGCTGAAGGATATGATTGTAGACCTCGTATGGCCGGATTTTAAGCCGGAAAAGGCGGTAACCAATCTGCATACGACCGTGTACCACATCCGCAAGCTGCTCAAGACCTGGGGGATGGATGTAACCGTAGAATTCTCACAGGAGCGTTACCGCCTGGTTACCGGTAATGTTGCACTCGATGCCGAGCGGTTCATCCAGGGCTGGCAGGGCGGCGCCGTAGCGGACGAACCGGACTGGCAGCGCCGGGAGGCGGTTCTGTCATTGTACCGGGGCGATTATCTGGGTGAGCATCATTATGACTGGGCAGAGACGAAGCGCAAGGAGCTGCAGGTTCATTATATTCAGATGTCCCTGCGGTCCGCTGAGTATGAGCTGGATACCGAGCGGCCGCGGCAGGCATTTGTCCGTCTGGCCGCACTGCAGGAGATAGACCCTTACTCGGAGGATATCTGCCGGCTGGTTCTGCGAAGCTACGCGGCTCTGAGCGATTTCCCGGGCTTCCGGAGGCATTATGAGAACTATAAAGCCCTTTTACAGAATGATTTAGGCATCGGTCCGGGCAGGATAATGGACAGCTGGGTACAGAACGCTTTCTAGCACAATTTCATGGTCTGGGCTTTACATAGCTGAGTTGCCCGCATAGTCATATGCGCTGCTGTCCGGCTATTTTTTTCATACCGGAGAGCTGGGTTTGCAGATCTGCGGAGGATGAAACGAAAAGAGGAAAGTTGCGTATCAAAAGCGTAATAGTTAACAGGAAGGAAGTGTAATTTCAGTGGACAATGGACTTAGTGTCGTTCTGTTTGAAAAGCTGCCAGAAGGTGACTTGAAGGTGATTGAGGAGCGGATGTGGAGCATGAATATGATTACGGCCCTGGAGCATGTCAATTACATTGTGGTCGGCAGCCGGGAATATGAGACGGTTGAGGGCAGGCTGAATGTAGATCAGGGTAAGCTTGAACTCCTCCTGGTGCCGATGCGCACCGCGGAGTAAAGCAACTGCAGGGAAAGGAGACAACGATTGTGGAGAAGGAAGATAAACAAGCCAAGGAACCCGCCAGAGACAGCAGCGGGCCCAGATTGCTGAGCACGGAAGGAAAGCCGCTGCGTGTGCTGTCAACGTCACTTGGCATTGCCCTGCTGGCGAATGCCATGTTCATTCCCGGAGGCGTCCATGCGGCAAACAGCTCAAGCGGGGAGCCGCAGCTGGTATCCTGGTCATCCGAAGAGGTCAAAGCCTATTTCGATGCGAATGTAGACTGGAACATTCCATATCCGGAGGATAATACGGAGGAGACTGTACAGGAAGGAGGCGGAGTCGTCACTTCCGGCAATACAACGGTAATCAATAATTACGGCGGCTACAGCAACGGCTTCGGCTGGGATGATGTGCTGCTCTATCACATGCTGTTCAACAGCGGGTCTAACTATTCCTCCAGGGGCTGGTATAATGACCGGCCAACCTACTACGGAGGGACACGGACCTCCTATAAGCCGCCGGCGTACAACAGCGGAAGCTTTCAGAACAAGCAGGTTGCCGGATCTGTAGTGAAGCCTAAAACTTCCACCTCATCGACCGGCTCGATTACCCGCAGAGGCTCGTCCTCGGCCGGCGGCGTCGGCGGAACCTCAAGCGGACTAGGCTCGTCAAGCTCAGGCAGCAAGTCAAGCTCCTCTGTTAAATCAGGAAGCTCCAAGAGTTCATCCTCCAAGAGCTCAGGCAGAAGCAGCGGTTTCGGCGGATGAGCCGGGAGAAGAAAGTCTTTGAGCTGCTGGACCATTCGGCGCTTGAACGCGCGCCCAGGGTTGAGCAGCTCCGGGAGCTGGGCTTCACCTGGGCTGATCTGGAGGAGGAGGAATACTGGCTGGATGCGATTGCGGTAATGTCAGCCGGGACATACAGGGAGCTGGCTGCTGCCTCAGAGAAGCTGTGGGGTGTTCTGGACAAAGCGGTGCGTTATGTCCACCGCCGGCAGGATCTGTATGAGCTGCTGGGCATTCCGCCTGTGCTGTGGCAGATGCTGGATGATACGCCGCTGCCGGAGCCGGGCCTTATCAGCCGTTATGCCCGGTTTGATTTTGCCGTGTCGGATGAAGGGGCCATTAAGCTGCTGGAATTGAACGCAGATACACCCACGGGTTATGTGGAGGCCTCAATTGCAACACCGTGGATCTGTGAGCAGGCCGGAATCAGCAGCCCGAACGGGGCAATGAAGGAGCTGCTGGCTGCAGCGTGGGGGATTGAGCGTCCTGACACCGCTGCCTGCGTTGCCTACGGCTCCCACCAGGAGGATTCAGGAACGATTGAGGCACTGGTGCGGCACAGCGGCCTGGATGTTACATGTATAGACTGCCTGGATCTATGGCTAGATCAGGGACGCGTGTACGACGGGCAGAACCGCAGAATTGAGCGGATGTTCGCCTTGTATCCGAAGGAATGGATGGCAGTAGATGAAGCTGGAGATGCGCTGGCCTATGCTATTGAGACGGGGAGCCTGAAGCTGTTCAACGGGCCTCATAGCATTTTGCTGCAGTCCAAGGGCCTGGTTGCCGCCGTATGGGGGATGTATGAACTGGGGCTGCTATACAATGAGGAGGAACGTGAGGCGATATCCCGTTATATTCTGCCTACCTATAATAAGCCGGTATTCTCCGGAAGCTTCGTATCGAAATCCGTGTTCGGCCGCGAAGGCGGCTCTGTCCGGCTGTTCGACGACAGCGGTGAGCTGGAGCTGGAAGACGAAGAGGGCTTCGACAGCAGTACACTGTTCCCGACCGTATACCAGAAGCGGGCTGAGCTGGCCCGTATTCAGTCTGCAGAGGGAGAGCTTCACCTGCTGACCGGCATGTTCATGATTAACGGACAGCCCTGCGGGCTGCTCGGGCGGGCAGGCGGACCCATTACAGGCAATGCGAGTCATTTTATTGCGTTAGGAGTGAGGGAGCTTGGACAGGAATAAAAGGAATTTAAATCGGCTGGCGGCAATGCTTGGCATGCTGCTGTTTGCGGTGCTGCTGCTTGGCGCCTGCTCGAGCAATGAGGGAAGCGTATTTCACACCGGGACTGCGGAGACCACTGACAGTGTGTCGCGCGTGCCCTGGGATTACCGGGTGGTAGAGAGCACGGTGGGCGATCTGATCGGCAGCGATATGACGGTGCTGCCGGATAACGAGCTGCTCCCCAATGACGGTAACTACGCTACGGGCGACACAATCTGGACGCTGCAGTATATGGATGCCGAGATGATTACCTCTGCAGATCAGAAGAATGAGGTCCGGCTGTCCGAATGGACAACACTTAAATCCTATCCGGACCAGAACACTGCTGCGGAGGATCTGAAGAACCTGAAGGTGTCAATCACAACCGATGTTGATCTTGTAGGGGTCTACAAGACCAAATATCAGGAGAAGACAAGGAATTTCGCTGTGCTTGAGCTGCCCTCGGGCAACCGGATCAAGCAGCCGATAGACGATGCGCGCTACACGGCACTGGAAAAAGCAAAAACAGCCTCAGTAGTGCTGGAGGAAGTGCATGATTTTGCCGATTATGATTCGGCTTATGCGAAATTTCGGGGGTGGGCGAATTGACGATAGTTATAAATTTGGCAGTCAGTGTCTTGACCATTATTCTGCTGCAGGTGCTGGGCATGGTTGTCTTTACCCTGATGACTCCGTTCAAGGACATGGATGAAATCAAAAAAGGCAACGTCGCTGTGGCGCTTGCGCTCGGCGGCAAGTTCCTGGCTACGGCGATTGTCCTGGGTGTAGCGGCATACACAAACACGTCGATCTGGCACATGATGCTGTGGTTTGCGGTAGGATATGTATGTCTGATTGCTGCATATTGGATATTCGAGCTGTTTACTCCGGGGTTCAGAATCTCCAAGGAGCTGGAAAAAGGCAATACAGCTGTGGGCACTATGCTTTGTCTGGTGTTCATCGGAACCTCGTTTGCGGTAAGCAGCCTGATTATTTAACAGCTGTGCGCGTCTGCGGCTGTCTGCCCGCCGGAAGCGGGACGGCAGCCCTACTACCTTAAGGAAGAGGGGGAGGCAGGTGCATTTTCTCCTCAAAATATCCGGCAAGCTGATTGCGCTGAAAAGAAGAACCGTTGCCATCATGATCCTTAGTTTCGTTGTGCTGAGTGCGACCCTTGCCTATATGCTTGAACCGGATACCTTCAGCAGCTGGTTTAATGCCTTCTATTGGGTTATGACAACGATGTCTACCGTCGGCTACGGTGATTTTTATGCGGCTTCGCTTCCGGGAAAGGTATTTACGATTTTCTTATACATTTTCGGTATCGGCCTCTTAAGCCTTGTTATCGGCAAGGTTGTTGAGGCTTTTGGGGAGATGCAGAGAAGGAGAGGAGCTGGGACCTTGAGCTTTCATGGATCGGACCATGTGGTGCTGATCAACTGGAGCCGGAAAACACAGGCTGCTGTGGATGAGATCCTGTGCTACGCGCCGAAATGCCGGATTGTCATCATTGACGAGACCGGCCGGCATCCGCTGGAGCAGATGGAGCAGGTGCACTTTATCAGCGGTGACGCCTCAAGTGATGAGATTCTGCTGAAGGCTTCAATTGGAAGCGCCAGGGCAGCCATTGTATTCGGTGATATCCGCATAGATGAGTCTTCCCTGATTGACGGCAAATCGCTGCTGATTGTCTCCAGCATAGAGCGGATCGCTCCGCAGGTACATACAACAGTAGAGATAATGCAGGAAAAGAATATCCAGAATTTCCGGCATGTCCAGGTGAATGAGTTCGTGGTGTCACATGATGCTGTCTCCAGGCTGGCCGTAAGATCGGCGCTGCAGGAAGGCAATTCCGAGGTCATCAGCCAGCTGCTCAGCCGTCAGCATGGCGATGATATCTATGAGGTGCCGCTGAATACAGACTGGAAGACCTACGGTGATGCCTTTCAGGCGCTGCTGCTGCAGGGCGCCACCCTGCTGTCCGACCGCGGAGATCTCGGTATCAACCGCAAGCTTAACCTGCCGGTTCCGGCAGATGCCAGATTGTATATTGTGTCTGATGAAGAAACTTACCGCAGAATTACAGGGAAATAAAATAGGCTGCTGTCAGCAGGGCTGCCCGGGGTACAAACCCCGGGCAGCCCTTTTTTGTACGGTTAAAATAAAAAATTCGGAGTGTGACTAGGAAAAAGGAATCATTTTATCGTTTTGGCACAAAATGATTTGAAATAGATTCAACTTTGTGACTTATATAACCGTAATATACTTAACGGCAAAAAACCCCTTTTGTAGAGGAGTGGTGATTTGGATAAAGGACGCAGCATATTAGTTGCCTGCCTGACGGTTCTAGCCCTTCTTGCCGGCTGCAGCAATAAGGCAGAGCCTGCGCCGCAGGCAACTGCAGCAGCCACATCCCGGACATCACCGGCCCCGGCTCAGCCGCCGGAAGGGATTCTTGAGGAAGAGCGCCAGCTTTATACTTTCATAACAGATAAGCTTACAGGCCCTTACGGGGTTTATACGAATTTGATTGATACGGACCAGACGGCAGAAGTCTCCACCGGCCATGAAGTCCTGAGTGAATCGGCCTCACTGATGATGCTGAGCGCAGTACGCAATAGCGAGGCAGAGGAATTCTCCAGACAATGGGAGCTGGGCAAGCAGGTATTCGGCATGGAGGGCGGCTTCAGCTACCGGTATAGCCCCAAGCTGGATAAACGGTATACCGTTAATGCCGCCGTGGATGATCTGCGGATGATCGAAGCCTTATATGAGGCGGGAGAACGGTTTGCGGAGCCTGAGTACAAGGAAGAGGCATCCTATTATTCCAGGCAGTTTTACAATAATAATAGTAAAGATAATTATATGTTTGACATATACGACAATTATTACCATAATAACAACGAGTTTATAACTTTATGTTATATTAAGCTGAGTGTTTTGCGAAATTTGTCGATTGATAGCGGATCTAAGGGTATTTTGATGCATAATATGAGTGAAATTATGGAGGGCGGTTATTTGTCAGATGATTTTCCCTTCTATGAGACGAGATTTAATTACACAACGGGGACGTACAGCTCGGAGAACATCAATACAGTAGAAGCGCTGCTGAGCATTCTGAATCTGACTGAGGTTGGCCGGCAGAACCCGGAGAGTCTCCGCTATATCAGGGAGCAGGTTGAGGCCGGTACGCTCTACGGGCAATATACGCGCGAAGGGCAGCCGGCAAATGATATACGCTCTACGGCCATCTATGCGCTGACAGCGATGATCGGGGCGGCAGCTGGGGATGCGCCGCTTTATGCCGCAGGCATAGAACGGATGAACGAGTTCAGGATTACTGATCCGGCCAGCCCGCTGTACGGCGGGTTTGGGGACACGGGAACCGGACAGGCGTACTCCTTCGACAATCTGATGGCATTACTCGCGTATTCCTATTCCCCCAGGTAATGAACTATAACGAACAATAACGAAGGTGAATCCGCATGATCTACAACACTGTGACAACAACCCTGCGGCAGAGCATTAGGCTTGCCGGCCTCCGGACGTCCCCGGCCTTTCTTGCGGCCTTCGGGGTATTGCTTATTACGGTAATTGCGCTGTTTACAGCTCCTTATATCGGGATGGCGGATAACGGCGATTATTTCCGCAATATCTACAGCAACGGGCTTTACTTCAGCCAGCCGGATTATGACAGCCAGTACTTTGGTTATTTTGTGAAGCATTTCGGAATCTATCAATATTTTAACGAGAACGGGGCAACGCTCGACTCGTCCCAGTCCATATTCATTAAGCTGGCTATCGGCCTGAATAAGCTGCTGTTCAGCAGCACCGTGTTCGACATCCGTTTTCAGGCAGCCATTTACACTCTGCTCTATGTGCTTGCCGTTTATCTGCTGGTAGAAGCTATTACGTGCCGTATGACGCGGAAGCAGGGGATGCTGTGCGCGCTTGTTGCCGTTTTTGTATTTGGCGATACCGGTTATACGGCTTATTTCAATTCCTTCTACAGTGAGAGCATTGTGCTGATTATGATGCTGTACGTTTTTGCGGCGTGGCTGCTGCTGTACCGCAAACGGTACAATGATTATTTCTTGCTGGCCCTGTTTCTCATCAGCGGGCTGCTCCTGACCACCTCCAAGCAGCAGAACGCCCCCGTGGGCATTATTCTGGCGGTGCTCGGCATCATGCTGTTCTGGGTAAGAAGGGACCGTATATTCCGCGGACTGACGCTGATCTCGCTGATCCTTCTAATGACCTCGGGAGTGCTTACCTATCTCAATATTTCAAAAGAGTTCGTCAATATCAACCAGTATCATGCGATGACCCGCGGGGTGCTGAAGGATTCGGCCAATCCGGAAACGTCGCTGAAATCGTTCGGGATCGATGAGCAGTACGCTATTCTCAAAAATAATATATATTATGAGCAGTACGGGACTGTTGATGTGAACTCTCCGCTTCTGGAAAAGGAGTTCTACAGTAAATACGGCTTTGTCTCAATTCTGAAATATTATCTTGCAAATCCTGACCAGTTCAGCTCTATCCTTGATGTGGCTGCACAAAGCGCTTTTACGATCAAGCCTGCGGCAATGGGGAATTATGAGCAGTCAGCGGGCATGGATTTCCGGGCGCAGAGTCACTTTTTTGCACTTTACAGCCTGCTTAAGGGTATTCTGGCCCCCAAAACCTTCGGGTTCATCCTGCTATGGATGGCGCTGGTAATCGGGCTGTACATGCCCTCCTTCATCCAGGCGCTCAAGGCACGCGATCCCCGGGGGATGCAGCGGATGGCGCTGATCGTTGCGAGTATGGCAGTAGGCTTGTCGGGTATTATGGTCTCCATTATCGGTGCGGGTGATGCGGATATCTCCAAGCATGAATTTCTGTTCACGCTGGCCTTTGATCTTGTCTCCGTTCTGGCGGTAAGCGGTGTGATCGGGCGCAGAGTGTCCGGCAGCCGTGAGCCGGCAGCCGGGGTGGCGCCGCGTATGCAGAAGGTGCAGAAGGGTGTCAGCGCATGAGCAGCTGCAGGCGGAACTTACTGCTGCCGCTGCTGCTGATGGCGCTCCTGCTGCTGCCTGCGGCACCTGCAGGAGCCACAGGGCAGGCATCTGCGGAGCAGCCGAGGGTATTGCTGCTCTATGACAGCCTGGCTTCAGGCACGCCGCGCGGGGGCAATATTCCCGAACTGCAGCGTCAGCTTGCTGCGTATCACATGCAGGTTACCCTGATATCCCTTAATCATTATGAGCAGGGTGCGATGAAGGGATTCTCTAACGTGATTACCGTCATTAACGACCGGGAGCTGGCTGTCAGTAAAGCAGCTGAAGAGGATATTGCCGGCTATAAGGGGCAGTATCTGCATGTCGGCTATAATCCGCCGGACGTAATGAAGCAGGCAATGAAGCTGAATACCGGCATGATCGCGGAGGAGAGCGCTAAGCTGACTTTTGGATTGTTCCGGGAAGAGAGCCTCATGCTGCGCCAGGTTCCTTATATTGCGGCAAGCAGCGCGGAGCGGGCATACGGCAGCCTGTCGCTAACAGGCAGCGGAACAGAAGTGCCCTACGCGGTCAGCTCCGGCAGGTTCACCTACGTCCCCTATCTGGAAGCAGGTAATGCCGGAAAGCTGGCGATGTTAGAGGTGCTGAAGGATTGGCTCGGAGCCGGTGCTCCTGCACAGACGTATCTGGTAATTAAAGAGATCTACCCGTTCTCTGATCTGGCACTGCTGGAGGAGCTGGCCGGCCGGCTGTATGAAGCCGGTGTGCCGTTTATCGCCAGTGTGCGTCCGGTATTCAGCAATACAGACTTTCCGGCCATGCAGCGGTATCTGGAAGCCCTTAAGGCAGTACAGTCGAAGAACGGCAGTATTCTGGTCAATGCGCCTGTGGTGATGCCTTCCATCAACAGCAGCGACCTTACATTAAACGGGAAGATGAACAGCTTCCTCAATCTGCTGGCGGATAACGGCATTGCCCCGCTGGGCATGGGTGCAGATATCAGCTGGACCTATGATAAGGAGTATGCGGCGGCAGGCATGAGCTTTTTTGACTCAGTGGTGCTGTTTCAGGATGAGGATGTGATCCACCGGGAGGAGACCAATGTTTCTACAGCGTTTGCCTCTTCGCTATACAGTGTAACGCCGGAATTTCTGAGCGGGCTTAAGCATGAAGGCAAAGCTGTGCCGCAGCTGCCGGCAGATACGGCTGTGACGGTGAACCTGCCGGAGGATAAAGCGGGGCTTGAGGCGCTGCTGCAGACTGTTAACAGCTACTGGATCACTTTTGCCGACTATAAACAGACGGGGCATAAAGTGGTTACCGACACCTACACGGTGGACTCCGCAGGCGGTGTAATCAGAGTAAACGGCAGTCCGATAAACGTCGACTATATGCCGGAGGCGGTGAGCAGTGATTTTGAATACCAGGAAGAGCAGTATCAGAGCTTCAAGGCACTGTTCAGCGTGCAGAATAAATTCTTCATTGTTGTCATTGCCGTCGCACTGCTCTTGTTCGGGGTACTGCTAACGGTCGGCTACAGGCTGTACCGGAAGAAATATTAGAAAGAAAGCCCGCGGGTAAGGAGGATAACATGACAGTCTCGGACGTGCTGATGGTAATTGCGGTGATCTGTATCTGGTCGCTGCTGCTGGTCAATGTTGCCCTGATTATTGCCGGATATCTATATTACATTCAAACGGAGCGGGAAGAGATTCCGGAGATCAAGGGTGAATATCCCTTTGTAACGATTATGGTCCCTGCACATAATGAGGGGGTAGTCATCAGCAAGACCGTGGAATCGCTGCTGGCGCTGGATTATCCGCATGACCGCTATGAGATCATTGTCATTAACGACAACTCCTCGGATAACAGTGCCGTGCTGCTGGGAAATATACAGGACAGGTACCCGGAGCGCAATCTGCTGATTATTAACACGGATTCGGTTACCGGAGGCAAAGGAAAGTCCAATGCGCTGAACATTGGCTTTACCCGGAGCAAGGGTGAGCTAATCGCCATTTATGACGCCGACAATACACCGGAGCGTACGGCGCTGCGGTATCTGGTAGCCGAAATTGCTGCTGATCCGCGCCTCGGCGCTGTTATCGGCAAGTTCAGAACCCGTAACCGTGATGCCAGTCTGCTCACAAGGTTTATTAATATAGAGACGCTTTCGTTTCAATGGATGGCCCAGGCCGGGCGGTGGAAGCTGTTCAAGCTGTGCACGATTCCCGGCACTAACTTTATTATGCGCAGGTCCATTGTCGAGGCGATCGGCGGCTGGGACGTCAAGGCAATTGCCGAAGATACCGAGATCAGCTTCCGCATCTACATGATGGGCTACCGGATCAAATTCCAGCCCAAATCGGTCACCTGGGAGCAGGAACCGCAGACGGTAAAGGTGTGGTTCAAGCAGCGCACGCGCTGGGCTAAAGGGAATGTCTATGTCATTGTCAAAAATCTGCCGCTGCTGTTCGACCGCTCCGCGGCCAAAATCCGTTTCGATATCCTGTATTATGTCTCAATCTATTTTCTGCTGCTGATCTCATTGATTACCTCGGACATCTTGCTGGTGCTGCACGCAATGGGCTATGTGCACACCACCATTGCCGGCCTCAGCAGCTTTCTGTGGATACTGGCCATTGTGCTGTTCGTAGTAGGCGTCTTTGTCACGCTGACCACAGAGAAGGGCGAGATGAGCCTGTCGAATCTGGGCATTATTCTGCTGATGTATGTCTCGTACTGCCAGCTCTGGATGGCTGTCGCCGCATACGGCATGTATAACTACCTCAAGGATGTTATTTTCAAACGGGAAGCCAAATGGTACAAGACCGAGCGTTATTAGGCGCCGGAGGAAGAGAAATAAGGTGAACAGGAGATACAGAAGATGATAAAAAAACAGATGTTGTTGTGGGCGCTCTGCCTCTCCCTTTTCCTGTCTCTGCTTCCGGCAGCCTCTGCTGCGGCAGTGCTTCCGGGAGCCGGCAGGCAGACATACGAGACCTCCTTTACCGGCAGTGATATTGCACTGTCAGGCGGTGCATCGTCACAGCAGCTTTTTACAATAATGGACTATTGGAATGTGGATAGTGTGAAAATTAATCTGCATTTCCAGATTTCACAGATTACGAAGGATCAGGAGTCGAGCATTACGCTCTCGCTGAACGGCATTCCGTTCCACTCGTTCCGGCCGTCACTTGAGAACAACGGGGAGCAGATTATCAGCATCAATGCGCCGAAGGGCTTTCTGAAGAAGGACAGCAATACGCTGACCCTGCAGGGGGATCTGAAGACGGCTGTTAACAATAATCAGGTCTGCTATGTGGACAATTCGCCTGACAACTGGCTGCATTTCTTCAACACCTCCAGTATAGCTGTTACTTACAGCACCAAGGCGCTCACCGGCGGGATCAGTGATTTCAGCGGGCGGTTCTCCGGCATTGATATCGTGAAGAACGGCAAAAGCCTGATTACAGTACCGGAGCAGGCTACCGGAGCTGAGCTGGAGTCTGCTGCGTACGCCCTGTCGGGCTTTGCCAAAGAGAATGACCTGACGGACAAAACGATTAGTATGCTTCCTTACCGGGAGGCTACTGTGAAGGACAGGGACGCGGTAGTACTGGTAGCGCTGTATGACCGTGTTCCGGCGGAACTGAAGCAGCAGCTCAGCACGGCAGAGGATCTCGGCACACACGCGCTGATCCAGCTGCTGAACAAGGATACCCGGCCGACGCTCGTCATTACCTCGAAGGATGAGAGCCTGCTGATCAAGGCGGGGAGGCTTGCGGCAAGCACGGAGCTGATGAGCCAGATTTCAAGTGACCTGAAGGTGGTCGACGGCTCTACGCAGGCGGATGAGCCAGCCGGCAGCATCAGCTCGGATGTAAGGCTGACTGAAGCCGGCGATAAATTAACCGGTCCGAATCACCGGGAGCAATCCTATTTCATTGCCCTGCCGTCGAACCGGTCCATCGCCGATTCCGGCAAAATCAGTCTTGATTTCCGGTATGCCGGAAATCTGGATTTCACGCGCTCCCTGGTAACGGTCAGCATCAACGGCACGCCAATCGGCAGCAAGAAGCTGACCAGGGAGCTGGCTAACGGCGATACGCTTACCCTGACGGTGCCCAAGAATCTTAATATCTCCGGAAACTTCTCGGTAACCGTAGCCTTTGATCTGGAGATGGAAAGCGCAGTCTGCACGCCAAATACGGAGCAGATGCCTTGGGCCTATATTGACAAGGAATCGCTGCTGCAGCTCAATACGAAGGACCGGACAGACCTGTTGTTCAACAACTATCCGTATCCGTTCCTGCGGGACGGAATCTACAATCATGTAGCTGTTGTACTGCCTCAGGAGATGGATGACTATGCCTACATGAGCCTTGCGAATGTGTTCAATCTGCTGGGACAGTATACGGACGGCAATACCGGTGATATTCACTTTTACACTGACGATGTAAGTGCGGATAACCTGAAGAACAACAATGTTCTGGCTGTCGGCTCCTACAGGAACAACAAGATCATCCGGGATAACAACGACAAGCTGTATTTCCGTTACAGCAAGGACGGTACAACCCTCGTATCCAATGAAAAGATGAGCATTGAAGAGCAGTACGGTACAGAGCTTGGAACGCTGCAGCTGGTGGAATCGCCATATGGAAGCGGACGCGGCTTTATGGCGGTTACAGCAGTGAATGCGGAGAATTATTATCTCGCTTCCCGGCTGATTGCCAGCGAAAAGGACAAGTGGAAGGTATACGGTGACGGCGTCGTAACCGACAAAGACGGGAATGTCAGTGCATACCGGTTCAAAACGGACACCGGGGCACAGCAGGATTCGGCGCTGGAGCAGATTGTAGAGCGCAGTGATGTGCTCGGCTTCGTTGCTGCGGTAGTCCTTACCATTGCCCTGGTGCTCGTGGCGCTTCTTCTGCTGATCCGCAAACATATGAAGAAACGTGGTGATAGACGTGAGACGTAACCGCAGCAGCCTGGCTTCAGACCTTGGCTTTCTTGGATTTCTGGTGCTGATGTTCATCTGTGTTGTGTTTATCGCCGGTTCAGGCAGCGGGTATGTGCAGAATATCATTATCCTGAATATTGCTTTTCTGCTTGCTCTGGTCACCTATTTCACTACGGTAACAGCGGGACTGACCCTTAACCTTGCGTTCATCTTTATCTACGGGCTTTTTGTGGTATACCAGACGGTATCCCGGGGAGAGACAATCGGGGTCAGCACCTACTTCTGGCTGATTATGGTGCCGCTGATCACGGTCATGATGTGGATATTCACCTCAAGCTCACGGGAGCTGCAGGCGGAGAATGAACGGCTGAAGAAGGCCACCGCCAATCTCGCTACGGTCGATGAGAATACCGATCTGCGCAACAGCGTTGCTTTTCAGAAGGATGCCAGCCTGTTTACGGGTATCTCCACCCGGTACAGCATTCCCCTGACTCTGCTCGTTGTTAAGGTCAAATACTGGAGCGAGATCCGCCGGCTAATCCCGGAGGAGCAGCTGTCCGAGGCAATCTATGATGTCTCCCAGCTCAGCCAGTCCAGCATCCGTACCAATGATGCACTGTATCTGCTGGACAAGGACGATGCAACCTGGGGGCTGCTGCTCTTCACGGACCATGAAGGGGCTAAAATTGTCATCGAGCGGATCAAGCTCAAGCTCCAGCAGCTGAATGAAAATGAATTCTCCGGCAAATACAAAGTAAATCTGGGACTCAAAATCGGAGCTGTGCAGTACGAGGCAGCCACAATTGAGAACCCGCTGGACTTCATCGTGCAGGCGAAGAAGCAGCTGGAGTATGATGTGTAAAGCAAAGCCTGACTGGATATCCTTGAAGCCCCGTTTTACAATTGATCTATCCCGCCGACGGCAGGGGCTACCTTGAACAAGGAGGCAGAAGGAGAATGGATCTGGGTCTTAAGGATAAATCGGTATTTGTGGCAGCTGCAAGCAAGGGGCTGGGACTGGCGACTGCGCTTGAATTCGCGCGGGAAGGCGCGAGGGTGACGATTGCCAGCCGCAGCCAGGCGCAGCTGGAAGCAGCTGCGAAGAAGATTGAAGCGGAGACCGGCGCGGAGGTTGCGCTGGTGGAGATGGATGTAATGAGTCCGGAAGCAGTCCGCGAGGCCGTTGCTGCAGCAGCCGGCTGGGCGGGAGGCATTGATGTGCTGGTCACCAATGCAGGAGGGCCCCCGGGCGGCGGCTTTGCCGATATGGCAGACAGCGACTGGGCCGGCGGCTTCGAGCTCACGCTGATGAGCAGCGTTCGGCTGATCCGGGAGGCGCTGCCCTTCCTGCGTGCAGCCGGCGGCGGACGGATTGTCACGATCAGCTCCTCATCCATTAAGCAGCCGATTGACGGGCTGATTCTTTCCAGTGTGTTCCGGGCCGGAGTCCAGGCGCTGAACAAAAGCCTGGCCGCGGAGCTTGCGCCTGACGGTATTCTGATTAATACGCTTGCACCGGGGCGCATCGGCACAGACCGCTTGACCGAACTGGACAGCCGGCGGGCAGAAGCGCAGGGGCTGGTGCTTGAAGAGGTTCAGCGGGCTTCGGTGAAGAATATTCCGCTTGGCCGGGCAGGGACGCCGGAGGAATTCGGGAAGGCGGCGGTCTTTCTCGGCTCTTTTGCCAATACCTATATTACCGGACAGGCGCTGCTGATTGACGGCGGCGCAATGAAATCGCTCTGAACGGCCGCTGTTTGACCGGCGCCCTATGCGGGTAATAATAAGCAGGTGGGAAGTGGAAGGCATCAATTAACGGATGGAACGGCATGTAATGTGTATTTCCGAAAGGTAGTTGATTACCCATGTACTATCTGAAAGGGAAACAGAAAACAAAATCGAGATTTCGTCGGTTGTTTTCAGGATTTGTCCCCTAGCAACTGGAAACTGGCATAACTGAATATTCGCTTCTCACCTTTAATATGACCCTGCGGGCTTCCCGCGGGGTCTTTGCGTATTTTCGGAAGAAGGTTCAATTGTGTAGAGGAGTAGGATATAATAAGGCAAAGCTATCATAAAAATAGGAGAAATATGACATGCCATGGATGCAGGGTTATCCCTATTATTTAATTATGGGCAGTGTTCTAAGTCTCTACATGGGCGTCAACTCTTACCGGCACCGCAACACACCAGGGAGGCGCTACTTATGGATCTTAATGCTGCTGGTCAGCGTGATTTTTGCGGCTACGGCCGGAGAAATTCTCTCCCAGTCCTTTCAGGCTAAGCTGTGGTGGAGAAACCTCCAGCAGGCTCCGCTTTTTTTGAGTACCATTTTTATCTATGCTTTTGTTAAAGAATACATAACACGATCCTCGGACGGGCTGAACAGACGGCTGGCTCTTTTTTGCATTCCGGTAGCTGTGTATGTGCTGCTGATCTTTACAGATTCCTGGCATCATCTTATGCGTACCGGAGTGGGCATGAATACAGTAGCGGGCGTGAGCGGGATTGTGGTGCATCCGACCGCGCTGAATATGACGCTCATTGCGTATGACCAGCTGTTTGGCGTGTATGCTGTTTTCTTGCTTGCCGTTTCGCTGCTGAACGCGTCCAAACATTATTTTAAGTGGAATGTGCTGATGCTGCTCAGTCTGCTGGTTCCCATCGGATCTATTTTCCTGCTCCCGCTGCTCAAAATTACGCTTCCCGGCTTTATCGCCTTTACCTATCTTCCTCCTGTAATCGTCGGTTACTTTTCCATCTTCCGCAATTTGGAGCTATCCCTCTATCCCCGGGCGAAGAAGCAGATCATTGAGAATATGAAGGACGGCATTGTGCTGACCGACGGCCACAACATAATAATCGATATCAATGAAGCCGGCGAACGCATGCTGTCGGTACTGGCAGAACGGACGGAGAAATCGTGGCTGGGCAAAAATATATTCCTGCTGCTGGAACGGTACGGTGAAGTCGCGGTGAGCTATTACCGGCGTATGGAGGGCCAGTTCGAAGTGGATGTTCCCGGCACAGACGGGGCCTGCTACGGGCTGTCTCTGATCGATACGGAGGCCGGGCACGGGGCGGCCGCAGGCATGCTAATCGTGTTCAGTGACCTCAGCGAGAAGAAACGGTATGAGCGCGAGCTGCTCTATCAGGCCACAGTGGATGATCTGACCGGCCTCTATAACCGCAGGCACTTCATGCGGCTGATTGAGAACTATGCCTTGCAGGATGAGGCGGGAATTGCCCTGCTGCTGTTCGATATCGATGATTTCAAGCTGATTAATGATACATACGGGCATGTGGCCGGGGATCAGGCACTGGTTGATTTCTCGCATAAAATACTCCGTCTGTACGAGGACAGGGGAATTGCCGGGCGCGTCGGAGGCGAAGAATTTGCAGTCTGCTTCTTTGCAGACAGTGAGGAAGCCGCACTGAAGGAGGCGGAGAAGTTCCGCAGTGAAATGTCCCGGCACACCGTGAGGCTGGACGGCGGGCACCGGATTAATCTGACTGTCAGTGTCGGCATCGCCTTTACGGAGGACAGCGGTGCAACCTTTGAGGCATTGTACCGTGAGGCGGACGAGGCATTGTACATATCCAAGACCGGAGGCAAAAACAGGGTTACACTCGGACGGCAGCCTGCCCTGCTGGAGGCCCGTAAGCTGTAGCCTTATGAATCCTTCCGGCATATGCCGGAAGCGAACAGAAGGACCGCCGGACCGTCATTCTGACGAGGCCGGCGGTCCTTATTGTGTACGTATTATTCCTGCGCTGCGGTTATTACGACAATTTTCCAGGCTGTCCCGATAGCCGGCAGGCTTCTGGTCAGCATCGGGCCATAGAAGCCGATGACCTGTGTGCCCTGTACAACGGCTCCGGCCTCTACAGGCTCGCCGCTTTCATTAACAATAACAGTATCTTTGGACAGGTTGAGTATAATGTCACTCTGGGACGTTTCAGTAAGGCCGAACCCGTTAATGCGGATCATGGAGGTCCCGTCTTGTGAGGTCTTTATTTCCTCTACACTGCCTTCTGTTCCCAGCAAATCTGCCGGCTGCGCAGAATCAAGCACAGTAATCTGATAAGCCGGGGACTGCGGCGGCAGGCTTCTTGTGGAGAATAAGGCATGCTCTGCTTCAATGGTCATACCGATTTGCAAATCATCAAAGGTCAGCTTGGTGCCGTCAGCCTTCTGAAAGGCGGTATCTCCGCTTACATTAAGCACAAGGCCGGATGTTCCGGTGCCTCTAATCTGAACGGACGGATACTTTGCGTCTGTATTGACGGCTGTAATAACACCATTCCCCGTCATATGCTCTGCTGCTGAGGCGATCACAATTGTCTGTCCCTCCACGGAAAGGGTCTGCTGCAGTACACTGCTCACAAAGGAGGCGGGAACATACAGCTTGTTCTCCTTCGTCAGCGGTGCTGTTCCGAGTGTAGTGTTCATTCTATTAACGGTATAACGGTCTTCGCCGCTCTTAACAGTGGTGACAATATTGCCTTTGTTCAGCTCTGCCGATTTACCGGCCTGGTTCCAGGTAAGGGTGAAGCCCAGGGCTTCCGCAACTGCGCGCAGGGGGACAAGCGGCTCAGCAGCGCCTGACGGCTGGAAGGCCTGCTCTGAGATGGCGGAACCGTTCAGTTCAATTGCAAATGTCTTAACGGCAGCAGTGCCGGTAGCTTGCGGTGTTGTACCTGTGCTGAGGGAAGTAATGACAGGAGCGGCAGAAACAGCTCCGGTGGACAGGGCCAGGGATAGGGTTAGCAGGACTGCACTTGTTTTTAGGGATGTGCTCATAGTTGTAAGCTCCTTTGGTTGAGTTTGTCAGTTGTTTGTCATGTACTAAACGGCAGCGGAACCGCTTTTGTTGCATCGTTATTCAGTTTGACTGTTCATTTGTAGTACACTTGGTGTGAGAAAAAGGGATACAGAAAGGGGAAAGCAGATATGTACGATACGTATATTTTTGATTTGTATGGCACCCTGATTGATATTGAGACGGATGAAGAGCACCCGGAGGTATGGGAGCGGCTGTCCCTGCATTTCAGCTATCAAGGTATGAATATTACCGGTGCAGAGCTGAAGGAGCAGTATGTGGCAGAGCGGGACCGGCAGCTGGCGGCGGCAGCAGAGCGCTGTGAATATCCGGATTTCGTAATGGAAGAGGTGTTCCGGACTGTAGCCCGTGACCTGGGCGGGGAGCCGGGGCAGGCATGGCTCCATGAAACCGTGCGCTGGATGCGGACCTTATCCATGATTCATATCTCTCTGTATGACGGAGTGGCGGAGATTCTGGGGCGGCTCAGAAGCCGGGGTAAAAAGGTCTTCCTGCTCTCTAACGGCCAAAAAACCTTTATTGAAGCGGAGCTGACGATGCTGGGCATCCTGCATTTGTTCGACGGAATCGCCATTTCCTCGGAAGCAGGGGTGAGCAAGCCTGATCCTTTATTTTACCGTTATCTGGCGGAGCATTACGGTGCTGATCTGAGCTCGGCAGTCATGATCGGGAATGATCCGCGAACCGACATTGCCGGAGCTAATGCTGTAGGCATTGATTCCTGTTACATAGAGACAGCCTCCTCTCCGCGCGGTATTCCGGCTAACAGCACAGTGGAGATCCTGAGCGGTGACTTGCGGCAAATCCCCGGATGGAACGGATAAGACCTGCTAAGTGCTACATTTGCCCGGGCGGGTATAGCGCCGTATAATATGTCCATAATCTTAATTCAGTAAGAGAGAAGGACAACCGAATGACCGTTATCATCATTATTGCAGCGTCCATCCTGGCGCTGGTTGCCGCTGCTTATATCGTCATGAGTGTGTATCCGGCCTTTGGCGGCCGGGGCTCGAGGGCCGAGCGTGAACTAAGGAGCCGTTCGCTGCAATACCGCCAGGGCAAGTTCATCTATCCCTTTGAGACGCCTGCACCTGAAGCTGCCCCGGAGGGAGGCTTGTCGATCCTCAGGGACTTCATCAAAGGCAATCCCAATTCCAGGCCGAAGCAGCCGCTTCAGCCCCAGCCGCTGCTGACCGGCTCCATCCGGCAGGACAAGGACACCAGAGCTACCTGGTTCGGGCATTCAGCGGTTCTGCTGGAGATCGCAGGAGCTGCCGTTTTCCTTGACCCGATGCTGGGCCGTGCACCATCCCCGTTTCCCTTCATCGGAGGTAAGCGCTACAGCAGACAGCTGCCCATTGAACTGGCTGATTTGCCGCAGCTTGATGCGGTTGTATTATCCCATGATCATTATGACCATCTGGATTACGGGACAATCCGGCAGCTGAAGCAGAAAGCCTCCCTGTTCATCGTCCCGCTTGGCGTAGGCGCGCATCTGAGACGGTGGGGGATAAGCGCAGAACGTATCCGCGAGCTGGACTGGTGGGAGGACATATCTTTTGCTGGTCTGACGCTCACCAGCGCGCCGGCAAGGCACTTCTCCGGGCGGAGTCTGCTGGACCGCAATACTACACTGTGGTGCTCCTGGATTATTCAGGGCGGGCAGGAAAAGGTCTTCTTCAGCGGAGACAGCGGCTATGGCCCGCATTTCGCCGAAATCGGGCAGCGTTACGGCCCGTTCGACCTGACGCTGATGGAATGCGGGCAATATGACCGGCGGTGGGCAGATATTCATATGATGCCGGAGCAGACCGTCCAGGCGCAGCTTGATCTGCGGGGCAGGCTAATGATCCCGATTCACTGGGGAGCCTTCACCCTCGCCATGCACGATTGGACCGATCCTGTAGAGCGGGTGCTGCGCGCGGCGCAGCAGCAGGGGCTGAGACTGGCTACACCGAGAATTGGCGAGCCGGTGCAAGTGGGAGCTGACCTCTACCCTTCGATCGCCTGGTGGAGATGAGGCTGGAGCGCGGGGAACAGTGTTATGCTACAATAGATATTCATGGCGCATCCCGCGCCATCGCAGATGATGTAATACTAAGGAGCGACTGAATATAATGAGCGATACAGTAAATGAACAAGAGCTGCTGGAGGTGCTGGCCGCCAAGACGAAGGTGGACCCTAAGCTGATCAAGCTGGTTCTGAAGCATGAGCAGACCTTTATCAATAATGCCAAAGCCGACAGCAAGGGTGAGATTGATATTGATAATGATGATCTGGTCGATTATGTGACTGCTCAGCGCGATGTAAAGCTGGACGAGCTGACCGTTGAAACCATTCTTGATGCCGAAATGGATTATCTGATGGATAAGGGCCTTGCCGGTTATATTGATTAGAAGGCACCACGGGGCCGGAGGGCTGCTGCAGGGCCGTGAATTCCTGAGTCGCAGCAGCTTTCCGGGGCCGTTTCGTACTGCATATTTAGCTCTTTGGAATTAATTATAAAGTTTAATTTGCTTTTGGTAACGGTACGTGATATGATGTTGTTAATCATAAATTTAACCCTTAATTCACATATTGTAAAAGGTTATCATTTGTGCGTATGAACCTTTTCCAATGTGTGAATTTTTATTTGTTCGTACAATACGTAAGAATAAAAGGACATGTGTTAAATAATCTATTGGAGGTAATACAAATGCAAACAGGTACAGTTAAATGGTTCAACGCAGACAAAGGTTTCGGTTTTATCGAGGTTGAAGGTGGAAGCGACGTATTCGTTCACTTCTCCGCAATCACTGGTGAAGGCTTCAAGTCTTTGGACGAAGGCCAACGCGTTGAGTTCAACGTAACTCAGGGCGCTCGTGGACCACAAGCAGAAAACGTTGTAAAACTGTAATACGCTAACAAGCGAAGAAGCTGTCCTTAACATCTGTTGAGGGCAGCTTTTTTTTGAAGAATAGAGCGTATTTGTTGTGGGGTCCCTGTAAAGTACCTGAGTCAGCTTCATGAGAAGGCTGCACTTTGCGGGGGATTTTATTATAAGCCCTTGCCTTAGGTTTCTGTGTAGATTACACGAAAGACGAGATTATACTTGGGGAGGGTTTATTTATGTATTTTCGCAAAAAAGCTCAGGAAGATTTGCCGCAGGAGTCTACAGCGATCTGGTCATGTACAAAAGAGGGCTGCACCGGCTGGATGCGTGACAATTTTGCGTTTCAATATGTCCCGACCTGCTGGCAGTGTAATTCGCCGATGACACGCAGTATGAAAATCCTGCCTATGCTTGTGAACACAAATCACGAGATGAAAGCAATCAAAAAGGGCATCTCAATCAGATAAGCCCCGAACGGACGGCCTGTTCCTTTAGGGGAGCAGGCTTTTTGTGATGATTATTGACATTATGGGTGTACTGAACCATGATTGGGATATGGAATATATATGTTATTAATAGTAATAAATACAAGATTTGAAGGTAAATCTGCGTGCTCTCTTAAGATAGCTAAGGAAGGGGGAGAAGCTGATGTTTATAAAGGTTGCAGTCAGAGTACTGCTGGGAATGATGATCGTATTAAATGTGGTGATGGTCAGCTTCCACAATCCGCTGCTGCTCGGTATCTCTTTGGCGCTGGGCGGGATTATTATCTGTCTGGACCTCTACCAGGAGTTTACCCGGAAGAAGCTAATCACTTATATAGCGGGGGCTGTCCTCGTAGCTGTATTGTATGTGGCGATAAACCAGGGCTGGATTACGGCGCTTATTTTTATATAACCAATCCGCATAATCCTCTGAAGACTCTTTCCTTTAAACGTAAGTATAGAATTCATGCAAAAAGGCGGCCCGTCAGGTACATATACCTTGGCGGGCCGCCTTGTGTGTATAGATCAGTGAGCCGGGGCGGGGGAAGGGGCCGAAGGCTGCATATCAGTATCATGCTGGATCAGGCCGTGCTTCTCCCAGGCTCTGCTCTTCCAGCGGAAGTACATAATCACGGCTCTGACCCATTCGTCAAAAGCAGTGGCAATCCAGACTCCGGCCAGTCCCATGTTCATCTGGAACACCAGCACGTAGCCGAGCGGCAGGCTCATACAGACCATGGAGATCAGGCCCATGTATACCGGAAACTTGGCGTCGCCGGAGGCGCGCAGGGAGTTGATGATAACCAGATTGCAGGTGCGGCCTGTCTCAAGGAAGAAGCTGAGCAGAATGACCTGCGCACCCATCATGATAATAGTCTCATTATCGGTAAACAGCCCGAACAGCGGAACGCGGAACGCGATGACAATTACATCGATTACGACGGTGACGAGCAGGGCCCATTTTACACTGGTGAATACCCGGCTGTAGGCTGCCTTCGTCTGCCTGGCCCCTACCAGGTGGCCGACGATAATGGAGGTTCCCATCGATACAGCTACACTGAACAGGTAGATGTAATTGGATATATTCAGCGCGTACTGGCGGGTAGCCATGGCTTCAGCGCCGAGATAAGTGATGTACAGGGTGAACACAAGCTGGCAGGACTGGTAAGTAATTGATTCAAAGGCGGCCGGGATGCCGATTTTAAGAATTTGCATCACGTATTTTTTGGACAGGGAAATATAGTAGCTCCACTTGACCTTTACTTCCATGATCTGATAGAGCAGCAGGAAGAACAGGACAAGACAGATCAGCCGGCTAACTACCGTAGAGATGGCAGCGCCCTGCACGCCGAGTGCCGGGAGTCCGAAATGTCCGTAAATGAGAATATAGTTGCCTATTACGTGAATCACATTCATCAGCAACGAAACCATCATGGTCTGCTTAGTGAAGCCGTAGGTACGGATGGTGGTAGCCAGCGCATTCAGCAGTGCCTGCAGAAAAATCCCGCCGCCGACAATATTTATGTACACCTTGGCATGGACAAGAATATCACCCTGCACATTCAGGGCAGTCAGCAGATGGCCGCCGAATAAAAGCAGCACTGCACTGAGAACAATACCTACGAGCAGGTTCAGCGTTACGGCATTGCCGGTTACGTTGGCTGCTTCCAGCGGCTTGCGGGAGCCTAGATACTGCGAGACGACAATAGCTGCCCCGTTACCGATAACACTGAGGATCAAAATAGCCATTGTGATGATCTGATTGGCCGCTCCGACGCCTGACACCGCATCATCCGACACAGAGCTGATCATAAAGGTATCTACACTGCCCATAAGCATGAACAGGAATAATTCCAGGAAAATCGGCCAGGTCAGCTTAATAAGATTGAACTGTTGGTCTTTCGTTTTCATCTATACACCTCTTCGGATCATTGCTGTCGCACAAGTTTATTTCCAAACCTAATGTATGTTAGCACAGCTTTTATGAAATTGCAGTATTTTTCACGAAAATAATGAAAAGTTTGGCGGAGTTTCTTTCAACACACCGTTGAATAAAGCCATATCCGGTCCAATAGTATCCTCCGGGTAACTACATCACGGGAAAGTGCCTACTTCCCTTTTCGACTGTATGAACTTACACTAAGTCCAGAACTTACAAAACTATACCGAAAAAGGAGCTACTATATATGAAATTGCAATTAGCGCTTGATCTTGTTGATATCGCCGGAGCCAAGGAAATCGTCTCGGAGGTTGCTGAATTTATTGATGTGGTTGAGATCGGCACTCCGATCGTTATTAACGAAGGGCTGCATGCGGTAAAAGCGATCAAGGATGCTTTTCCTGCGCTGACCGTGCTGGCTGACCTGAAAATTATGGACGCCGGCGGTTATGAAGTGATGAAGGCGGTAGAAGCAGGTGCTGATATCGTAACGGTGCTCGGCGTATCTGACGATTCCACCATTAAAGGCGCTGTAGAGGAAGCTAAGAAAACCGGCCGCGAGATCCTGGTTGACCTGATCAACGTTAAGGATATTGCCGGCCGTGCTGCCGAAGTAGATGCGCTTGGCGTTGACTATGTCTGCGTTCACTCCGGTTATGACCATCAGGCTGAAGGTAAAAACTCTTTTGCTGACCTGCAGGCGATCAAAGGTGTGGTTAAGCAGGCTAAAACAGCGATTGCCGGCGGCATCAAGCTGAGCACTCTCCCGGAAGTCATCGCAGCCGGACCTGACCTTGTTATCGTTGGTGGCGGAATCACCGGCGAAAGCGACCAGAAAGCAGCAGCGGCTGAAATGAAGCGCCTCGTTAGCCAGGCTTAATCCACTATGGATACTGCGGGCTACGCACAGGAGATTGTAGGTGAGCTGCAGCGTTCGGCGGCGGAGCTGGATGCCGGCGGAACGGAGCCGTTCGCTGAGCTGCTGCAGCGGTCGGGCAAGATTTTTGTGGCCGGAGCCGGCCGCTCCGGCCTGATGGGCCGGGCCTTTGCCATGCGGCTGATGCATGCCGGCCGGGCGGCCTATGTCGTCGGCGAGACTGTGACTCCGGGAATCGAAGCCGGCGATGTGCTGGTGCTCGGCTCCGGCTCCGGCGAGACGAAAGGCCTGGTGGCCATGGCTGAGAAGGCCAAGGCCATCGGCGCGTCAGTCGCGCTGGTCACAATCGCGCCGGAATCCACGCTTGGCAGGCTGGCCGATTACACTGTGCAGCTGCCGGGTACCACCAAGGAGGCCAGCGGTGAGCGGGCCACCATCCAGCCGATGGCTTCGCTCTTTGAGCAGACGCTGCTGGTGTTCTACGATGCCGTCATTCTGCGCCTGATGGAATGGACCGGCCAGACAACCACCCAGATGTTCGGCAAGCATGCGAACCTCGAATAGAAATAACGCCTGTCCGGCTGATCCGGACAGGCGTTATTTGCTTTGTATGGCAGCCGCCGGGTGTTCTGGGCGGATGCCATACTTTTTAACTTAATTGCACTTTGTACAACTAAAACGCCTGTTTTTTGGCTCTTTGCCACTTTAGCTGCACTCTGTGCAGCTAAAATGGCGTTGAAAGCTGATTTTGAGCATTTTAGGCAGATTTAGTTGTACAGAATGCAGTTATGCGGCTGGTGCGGGTAAATAAGCTAGGAATAGTTGTACGAAGTGCAGCTAAGTGCAGTTAAGAGTAGCTAAGAGCAGCTAAGAGCAGCTAAGAGCAGTTAAGAGCAGTTAAGAGCAGTTAAGAGCAGTTAAAAGCAGTTAAGAGCAGTTAAGAGCAGCTAAGTGTAACTAAGTGTATCTAAATGTAGTTAAGAGCAACTAAAAGCAACTAAGCCAGCAAAGTACAGCTATGCTGACAGCCGCGTTGCCGGATCGCCTACGGGAGCTTGCTGAGCAACCTGAATGGAGGTTCGCCAACGCAGGCTAACGATAATCTAACGACATCCAACGATAATCCAACTATATATTCGCTCCCCGGAATCTGTGCGGAACAGCGCCCGAAATCCGCTGGTTCCGCCCCCTTTGCTCACCTTACTTCTACCTTCGCCTCAGCTTAACGCTTCAGCAGATCCTCGCGGATCGGTGTGAATGCGTCCAGCAGCGCTGAATCAGCTTCAAGCGCAGTAACGCCGTGCTTGGCGCCTGACGGGATGGCGATACTTTGGCCGGCCGATACGGTATGCTCTGTGCCGTCGATGCGGAAGATGAAGCTTCCGCGCAGGCAGTAGCTCATCTGCTCATGCGGATGGCTGTGCTCATAGCCCTCGGCACCCTTCTCGAAATGAACCTCCATCATCATCAGGCTTGCCGCAGCGTTCAGAATGCAGCGCTTAACTCCCGGCTCCGCCGGTTCCCATACTCCAAGGTTACTCATAATTAATTGCCTCCTTTAAGGTTAATAAAATAGTTGCTGCCGGCCTCTTCGTACGTTTATTTTTGTTTTCTTGGCCGGCAGATGTTTGACTGTATTCTATACAATAGCTTGGCGGCATTTTATGCTCAAATTTAATTCAGTTCAATTGCTATTCTATTGTAATTCGTACAGCAGGATTGAGGAATAGCGCTCCTATGAGTGCTTGTCAGCCAAATCAATTGTACGTAGCGCAGCAGCTCCGTTATACAGGCCGGTTCGAGCCGGCTCTATTGTACGAACGGCAATAGAGCTTTGCCGTGGTCAGCTTGATTGCGGAATAGCGATCCGGATTGCCCCCGGCTCAAGAATAAGGATTCCGGCAGCAGCTTCTTGTGCATGCTCCAACGCTTGAGCTGGCTCGTCTTCGCCGCCCGCCGCCGCGCCAAGCACGCGGAGCGCCGCGCTGCCCGGAACACGGACCCGGCGGGTCACGCCGGAGCCGTTAAGGGCGGCGACGCACCAGCCGCCGTCCGCGCGGCTGAGCTTATACAGCCGCACGCCGTCAGCGGCGTCCGCGGGCTCCAGTGCCAGCGGCTCCAGCCGGAGCGCTGGTGTCCCTTCGTCGTGCGGCTGCAGCAGCACGACGAAGTCTTCGCCGGCGCGGCCGTGCACGCGGAAGTGCTGCTGCGCAGCCAGCGGGTAAGCTCCGCCGACAGCGCCCTCGCCGGCAGTGACGGCCGGGCGCAGCGGCTCGGCGATCTGCGCATGGAGCCGCATGCCGCCGAGGCCGGCGGCGTCAATGGCCTGCTCCGTAATCTCTGCACCGCTGCTCAGCGTATGAAGATTCCAGACGCTCTCCGCCGTGGCTTCAATCCGGTCCCAGACCAGGTAGGCATCGAAGCCTGCCTTGATGTACAGGAAATGCCGCTCATACTCGCCGGCGTGCACATCGGGGATGAGGCTTCTTGCATAATCCAGCTCCTCCGTGAAGCTGACCTCCTTGCAGACGCTTTTCAGCGGACCGTCCGCGTAGCCGCCGGAGCCGTCGGCGAACTGGACAATATTATGCGCCGCACCGGATACATACCAGTGCCGGTCTCCATTGTAATAGCCGCCGGTCCCGGCATCGAGGGTCAGCGGCACCCCGTTCGCCCAGATGGAGAAGTGGCCCTCATCATGATGGGCGTGATAGGTCAGCGGAGATGCCTCGTAGATGGCATAATGCTGCAGGTTCTGCTCGCCGCTGCGGAAGATGACATAGCCGATGCCGGGATAATGCACGGAGCGAAGCTCCGGCATCTGCTCCGGCAGCTCCGGCTGCGGATAGAGCAGTGCGACCAGCGGCAGCGGGAACGCGCCGGTATCCTGGACCGGTGCACCGCCGCGCTTCCAGGTCCAGACCATCTCCGCCGCCAGCTGCGGGTCCTCCTCCGTGTAGAACGGGGCGGCGTAGCCGAGCAGGCGGAACCACTTCTCCTGGACGTTGGCATCACCGACGGCCGGGGTCAGCAGAACGGGTACGCCGTCCGCGCCGCCCTGGATCACGTCCTCTGCCGTCACGATGCCGAGCAGGAAGCGGTACATCGCCTTGACCTTGCCGCGGCGGAAATAATCGGTGCCCTTCAGACGCTTCAGCAGCACGAAGAACAGGAAATAACGGTGCAGCACCGCGCCGTGGTACCGGACATTCTCCGGCCATGCCCCATCCCCGTCAACCACCTCCGCCAGCTGCCAGTCCACTACGGAGCAGGCATGCTCCAGATAAGCGGCACTCTCCGGCTCCTGCGGGAAGAGCAGGGCATAGACGCCGAGCCCGGTTGCCCGGTCGGCATTCCAGTTGCTGCGCATGCCGCCCTTCTCATCCGGGAAGGCAGGGAGATCGAACCGGTAGTAGGCGGTATCCATCATCATCGCTGCGATGTAGCGGAGATTGGCCAGCAGCGATTCTGACTCCTCCGCCGAGACGGCCTCACTTGCGGCAATCTGGTCATAGATAACCGAGACGGCAGCCAGTCCCCGGCCGATATGAACCGCACCGTAGGTGTCATCGTCATGCCAGCCGTCCCGGCGGAAAATATCCATGCCCTGCCGCATATCAGCCAGCATATACTGCAGCTTGCGCTTGGCAAGCCCCGCATACCGGTCTTCGCCTGTTGCCATATAGAGGTTGGCATCTGCACCGGCCGCCTCCAGCAGATAGGCCCAGTTGGTCAGCGTGTGCCGGTTAAAGAGCGGCGAGAGCAGCTCTGCGCCCAGCGGCTGCCCCGCAGCATCTATAAACACAACGCCGGCAGCGATTCCGCCGTTAACCAGCGGCGCATCCAGACTGAGCTCGGTCTGGATGCCGTAATAGCCGCCTGCCGATACCGGCAGCAGCTCATCATAGCGCAGCACCGCCAGGCTGTCCTCCGCTTCGTTCCGGATGCGTACGCACCGGACCTCTTCCTCCGCTGCGCCGTCCGCCGGCGTTACGCCGGAGGGCTGCAGGCCGCTCCCGCCGCCGGGCAGCTGCTCCAGCCGGATATTGCCGCCGATTCCCGGCTCCTGCGTCCAGCCGTCAAGCCCATGCCGGAGGCTGCCGTTCTGAAGCGTGACCGGCAGGCCGAGCTGGGAATGCGTCAGCTGTACGCCGCCGATCCGGGCAATGCCCCGGCCCCGGATATGCACGGACAGCTTCAGCATGGCTGCACCTGCCGGAGCTTTGAAGACGAACGGCTCGACCCGGAACACGCCGAGCCGGTGAAGCGGGGCTTCAGCCTCGCGCGCGGCGAACTGTCCCGACAGCTCCCGCTGTCTGGCGAATTCCTGCGCCGCTGCCGGCAGCTGGTCTATTCTGCTGCGGATCCCGTCCAGCTGTTCGTGGTTATAGCAGCCGAAGGGGCGGGCTGCAGCTGTGCTTTTATATGCTGAGCTCATCGTTAAATGTAAGCCTCCCTTGTTCATCCGATTGTATTCGCAATCTGCTTTCTTCCATAAGTATAGCTGTACTGCGGGTTCATCAGGGATGGACAAACAGGCACAGGGGAGGGGACAATCCGACTTATTTTAAAAGATACAGAAAAGTGAATTTCTCCCCCTTGGCGCAGTTGCTTTCTCCCTAACGGTCTCTCTGCACAGGGACGTATCATTAGGATATAAGCGCAAGCCGAATAGACAGGAGGAACAATCAATGAATGGAACGAAACGTCAAATAAACGCCTGGACCTTTGTTGCGCCCAGCCTGATACTGACACTGATATTTGGGGTATATCCCGTTTTCTGGGCTTTAAAGTACATGTTCTATGATTATCAGGGCTTCGGCACGCCGCTCTTCATCGGTCTGGACAATTTTGAACGTCTGTTCCGCGATAAAGATTTCTGGCATTCGGTAGTCAACACCTTTATCTACGCAGGCGGCAAGCTGATCATTACGATCCCGCTGTCGTTCATACTGGCAGTGGTTCTTAACCGGGCACTCAAGGGCCGGCAGCTGCTGCGGGCGATTTATTTCATGCCTACCGTAATCAGTGCTTCGGTAATGGCGATTGTCTTCTATGTTATTTTCAACTCGTACAACGGTATGGTGAACCAGCTGCTGCTGGGTGCAGGCATTATATCCTCTCCGATTGACTGGCTGGGTGCCAAATATGCCTTGCTGACTGCAATCATTATTGCTATCTGGGGAGCGATCGGGAACTATATGCTGCTCTTTATCGCAGGCCTGCAGAATATTCCCGAGGATCTGTATGAAGCGGCTTCCATCGACGGGGCGGGCCCGCTGCGCAAAATGTGGAGCATCACCGTACCTATGCTTGGACCCGTGCTGCAGATGATTATCATGCTGGCGATCACCGTATCGCTGAAGGGCTACGAGAGCATTATGGTACTGACCGAGGGCGGACCTTACGGCAAAACGGAAGTGATGTACCTCTATCTGTATAAGCTGTTCTTCCCGGTATCCAGCGGAGGCTCAAGCATCCAGCAGTTCGGTTACGGTAGTGCGGTCGGCTTCACAACTGCGGTTATCGTCGGGCTGATTACCCTGATCTACTTCTACGTTTCCAAGAAACTGAATGATATCTATTAAAAGAGAGGAGAATGAACAGTGAGCACATTACAAGCGGATACAAAAATAACTTCATCTCCTGCCAGTACAATCAAGTCTAAAGCGCTGTTGTCGCGGGTACTGCTGTGGATTTTCCTGCTGCTGGTTGCGGGCTTCGCCCTTTTTCCGATCATCCTCGCCTTCTTCGGGTCGCTGAAATCCAATCTGGAGCTGACCACGGGCACGACACTGCTGCCGAAGGAGTGGAAATTCGAGAACTTCACCCAGGCCTGGACCTCGGCTAATTTTGCAAGGTTCACCTGGAACAGTATGTTCATCAGTACCTTTACGACAATAGGCACTTTGCTGATCGGAACAATGGCGGCCTATGCGGTAGCGAGAGTGGATTTCTACGGAAAACGGGTGTATGTAGTTATTCAGTCCTGCACCCTGTTCATTTCCATCGGTGCCGTTGTGCTCCGCCCGCAGTTCGATCTTATGGTTGCGCTTAATCTGCAAAAATCGCTCTGGGGCGTCATCATCATCCTGATCAGCGCCCATGCGACGGCCTTCTTCATGCTGATCGGCTTTGTACGGGCCATCCCGAAGGAACTTGACGAAGCAGCGTTTATTGACGGCTGTAACTTCTATAGCGTATACTTTCGTGTTATCTTGCCGCTCCTGACGCCGGCCCTGGGTGTAACTGCACTCTGGACCTTCCGCGGCGCTTGGAATGAGTATATCCTGCCGCTGGTCTTCACGATGACCCAGCCGGCGCTTCAGACGCTGACTGTAGGTCTGGCCGGACTGAAATACGGCGTCGGGGATGCGGCTCAGCCGCAGTTAATGCTTGCCGGTGCATGCTTGTCCATGCTGCCGATGATTATCGTTTATATTTTTGCCAACAAATCATTTATGCAGATGACGGCTGGCTCTGTTAAGGGCTAAGGCTGGCACGGCGATAGTCCGGGCAGCCAGCCGGTGAAGGATGTGGAATTATGCTGAAGGCCTGGCTGTACCGGACCTCACTCAAAAAAAGAATATGGCTGTCATTCACCCTGCTGACCGTCTTTTGCATTTCTATAACCGGCGTAGGGGCCTACTCGATCGCTTCGCGGGCGATGGAGCGCAACTCCACCGACCTGAACCGCAATGTGCTCAACCAGTCGGTCAACGTGCTGGACCAGAAGCTGAAGCAGATTATCGTGGCCTCCTCGACCATTATGCTGAGCGATGCCTATAAGCAGACCATACGAGATATACAAGCGAATAATACAGACCGGTACTTTGCGAATTTCTCCGTGCTGCAGAACCCCTTTACCCAGGCGGAGCTGACGGAGAATTCCATTGAATCGATCCTGATCAGTACGCCCGGCGGAGATTTCTATTCCGCCGGTAATCTGCGTAGAACAGCGACTCCATTTATGGAGTCTTTGCTGTATCAGCGGATAAGGGAGAACCCGGAGTCGAACTGGGTGGAGAGCCATCCCGACGAGCTGTTTGCCGGCAGGCATCAGGTTATCTCTCTGCTGCTGCAGCCGCTGACGGAGAATTATGTACCCGATGTATTCCTCGCGGTCAATGTGAAGGAGGATATTCTTGAGGATACGGTCAGCGGAGGCGCCAGCCTCGGCAGTGCCAAGTTCATGCTGGTGAACAGGGCGGGTGACAGCGTCTTTGGAGACAAGGAGCGGCCGGACTGGTCGCGTTCGGCAGACTTTATGGACCGCATGCTGGAAGCGGACAGCGGCAACTTTGAGTATCCGGCAGCAGGCGGCACTATGCTGGTCAGCTATGCCGAGTCGGGCTATGCCGATGACTGGCTGCTGGTCAGCTACCTGTCCAAGAAGGAGCTGCTGCAGCCTGTGCGCAGCATCCAGTGGCTGGTGCTGATGGTCATGGCAGGCTGTGTGGTGATTGCCCTGCTGTTGTCCCGGTACCTGTCGGCCCTCTTGCTTGGGCCGCTGCTGAAGCTGCAAAAGACGATGTCCCGGGTAGAGCAGGAGGACTTGGGCGCCCGCTTCGAAAGTCCGTTCCAGGATGAGATCGGTGATGCCGGCCGCAAGTTCAACCAGATGCTGGACCGGATCGGCGAGCTGATCACCGAGGTAAAGGATACGGAGAAGGAAAAGCGCAAGGCGGAGATTAAGACGCTGCAGGCGCAGATTGAGCCGCACTTTTTATATAACACGCTTAATACAATTTTCTGGAAATGTGAAATGGATGAATATGAGGACGTGAAGCAAATGGTGATTTCGCTGTCTGCCCTCTTCCGGTTAGGCCTTAACAACGGGCAGGAGCTAACCACGCTGGGCCGGGAGCTGGAGCATGTCCGCCAGTATCTGAATCTCCAGCAGCAATGTTATGAAGGGCTGTTCGATTATACAATAACTGCCGCTCCGGAGCTGCTCGACCTGCCTGTACTGAAGATCATTATCCAGCCGCTGGTGGAGAACTCTATTCTGCACGGGCTGAAGGAGCTGAGGGGCGGAGGAATGATAACGGTCGCCGTGACCAAAGAGGAGGGGCAGCTTGTAATCCGGGTTACCGACAACGGGGCGGGCATGGACGCGGACAAGCTGAACGCAAGGCTGAAGGAGCCTGTCAGCAGCGGAGGTTATGCCCTGACCAATATCTGCAGCCGTCTGCAGATCTATTACGGCAGGGAGGGCGGACTCTTGTTCCGCAGCAGCCCGTATACCGAGACCGAAGCGGTTCTCTCAATCCCATTGGAAGGTGGAGTTTATCCTGAAGCACGCTGAACCTATTACATTATGCATCGTTGATGATATTCCGGCCGTCGTCCGGGGCCTGTCGCAGCGGATTCCCTGGGAGGAGCACGGCATTACCGTAGCTGCAACAGCAGCCAACGGTGAGGAAGGGCTGGTACAGATCCGTAAGCACCGGCCGGATATTGTCCTGACTGATATCCGTATGCCCTTCACCGACGGGCTGACGATGATGCGGACGATTCTGGCTGAGCAGCCGGAGATCAAGCTGATTTTTCTGACCGGGTACTCCGATTTCTCTTACGCCCAGGAGGCGGTAAAGCTCGGTGCATTCGACCTGATCGTCAAGCCGTTTACCCGGCCGCAGGTGCTGGAATCGGTCCTGAAGGCCAAAGAGGTGCTGGAACGCGAACGCTCGCAGGCCGAGCAGATGCGGGGAATGGAGCAGAAGCTGCGCGAGAGCATGCCTTATCTGCGCCAGGAATATATGCGGCTCCTGATCCGTTACGGCAGCCGGCAGCAGCATCTGAGCCAGCAGTGGGATTTCTATGCGATTCAGATGAAGCGCAGCGGCTTTTGCGTGATGGTGGCGGAGATTGACTTTTTTGCTGACCGGACGGCATCCATGGCTGTAGCCGAGGTGGAGCTGATCCGCTTTGCAGTGCAGAACATTCTGCAGGAGACGATTGCCGCCCACACCGACGGCATTGTATTCCGCGAGCATGTCAATCAGTTCGTCATTGTCATGAATCCGCCGTCTGCGCTTGATGCCGAGCAGCTGGCTGAGAAATGCCGTGAGAATGTCTGCAGGCATACCTACCAGACGGTATCGATTGGCATTGGCAGCGGCGTTGAGGAGGCCGGGCAGCTGTCGGTATCCTATGCCCAGGCTATGTCCGCGCTGACGAACACTTTTTTGACCGGAGGCAACAGTGTCTACCGCTATGTGGAATCGCCGGAGGCGGATGCCGCCCTGCCCAGATACTCCTATGATAAAGAGAAGGAGCTGCTCTATTGTCTGCGCTCGGCTAATCTGGCCAAGGCGGAGGAGCAGCTGGACGGGATCTGGAGCGAATGGGTAAGCTCTCCTGTTCTGCCTGATCCGGCCATCGTCAAGACCATGTGCCTGGAGCTGGCCCATTCCATTCACCGGGTCTTCTCCGACAAGGCCTCGGATGCTGAGGTCAAGACGCTGGAGAAGAAGCTGGCCGAGATGAACGGAGCCGCTTCCTTTGAGGAGCTGCGCAGGCAGATCCGCGATTTTTGCAGCCAGGGCTGCGCTTATGTGCAGATCCGCCAGACCAGCGATGCCCGTGTGCTGGTTGAGCGCGCCATCGCCCACATCAACGGCAATCTGCACCGCAACCTGTCCGTTGCGGATTGTGCACGTGAGGTGCATCTCAGCCCGAGCTATTTCTCCAACCTGTTCAAGAAGGAGATGGGCATGACGCTGGCCCAGTATATTATCAGCCGCAGAATGGAGAAGGCCAAGGAGCTGGTGCTTGAGGGTATGCAGGTGCAGGATATCGCTGTCTCGCTCGGTTATGAGGACCGGCCTTATTTTACAGAGTTATTCAAAAAATACACCGGGATGACCCCCACCGACTTCCGTTCAAAGTACAGTTCAGCCGTACAGCGAGGAAACAGTGATTTCGTCTCCCCTGAATAGTTGTTTTCCCCTTCACTCACAAGAGGGCAGTCATTCTATACTTTTTATATGAAATGAATGCGATTACAAACATAAAGGGAGGTTTTTTTAGATGAAAAGAAATCAATGGATGCTGGCGGGTGCTTCGCTGCTGCTGGCGGGTTCGCTGGCCGGTTGTGCATCTTCCAATAATACAAATGCCGAGGCGGAAGAGGGTAATGCCGCTGCCGGACAAACCAAGCTGGTCTACTGGTCGATCGACCGTCATGATTCCGATTTTATTGAACAGAAGATCAGTGAATACGAGGGGCTTAACCCTGATGTAGATATCGAATTCAAGGTAATGGCTGATAACTATGCACAGTCCGTGGATATTGCCTTCTCCAGTAAACAGGCGCCGGACATTCTGCGTGTGGATACAGGCAACGTGCCGACATGGGTGAAGAAGGGCTACCTGGAATCCTTCGATGAATACATTACACCGGAGATGAAGAGCCGGTTCGAGAGCATCCTGATTAATGAAAAGAACACCGTTGACGGTAAAATCTACACCCTGCCGAATATCGGCCAGTTCTGGCGCCTGATCTACAACGTGGATCTGTTTGAGAAGGCCGGCATTACCGAGCCGCCGACCACTCTGGCCGAGATGGTAGAGGATGCGAAGAAGATTACCGAGGTAGGCAAGGCTGAAGGCGCTTATGGACTTGCCGGCAATTTCAAGAGCGGCAGCGGCTTTGAGCGTATCGCCCATCCGATTACAACGCTGAGCAAGACTGAAGGACAGGAAGGCTTCAACTTCCAGACCGGACAATTTGATTTTGGCATGTACAAAGAGACACTTGAAGCGCTGCGGCAGATCGTTGAGGACGGCAGCATGATGCCGGGCTCGGAATCGCTTGATATTGACCCGCTGCGTGCACAATTCGCCCAGGGCAAAATCGGAATGTACTTTAACCACTCTGTAGAGCCAAGCGTATACAAAACCCAGTTCCCGACTGAAATCCGCTGGGCTGCAGCACTGCCGCCGACCATCGACGGCCAGCAGAACGGCGTAAGCCAGGTTATCTCCGGCAGCTATCTGGCAATGAGCAAGGATTCGGCCAACAAGGAAGCAGCCTGGAAGTTCATCGAATGGATGTACAGCGATGACGTACAGACCGCCTATCAGGAAGGCGGATACGGCGTATCCGTTATCCCTTCTGTAGCCGCTGCAGCGAAAGCTCCGGATATTGCGGGCATCGAGTACTTCCTGCCAACCAAGTTCGACGGAATCTATCCGGCTACTCCATTCGGTGCTACTGAAGGACGTCTGGAAGGGACCAAGAAGATGGACGTGTTCAACAGATATATCTTTACCGGCGGAGACCTTGATAAAGAAATTCAGGATCTGAACACCCGTTATAATGCGGCACTGGAAAAAGCAGTTGCTGCAGGAGATACTACAGTTGAAGCACAGCCGGACTTCAGTGCAGCTGATCTGCAGGGAAGCCTGGTTATCGAGTAAATCCAATATTGAGACCGCGGGCCTTGAGCCTGCGGTCTTTGTTTTTTACGGGTATGTGTATGGTGCTTGGCAGCGGCGGACCGGTTGTCTGTGCGGATGGCGGCGATGTGCGGGGGCCGGGTGTTTTGTAGTATGATAGGTAAGAATGAGAGGGGGGCGCATATCTTGGCAACGGAAATTAAAGACCGTATCAATCTGCAGGAAATTAACTGCGAGAAGGAGCTTACGCTTGCCGTTATCGGCGGCAAATGGAAGCTGATCATCCTGTGGCATCTGGGCCTTGAAGGCACCAAGCGCTTCAGCGAGCTGAAGAAGCTCATTCCCCATATTACGCAAAAAATGCTGACTAACCAGCTCCGTGAGCTGGAGGAGGATCAGCTTGTATTGAGAAAAGTGTATGCCGAGGTCCCGCCGAGAGTAGAATACTCTTTGACGGATTACGGGCAAAGCCTGCTGCCGGTGCTGCGGATGATGTATGACTGGGGTAAGGATTACGGGAATAATGTGGTCTGGAAAAACAACAGCCAGACTGGAGAATAGCACTGTTATCCGGTGACGCGTGCAAGATGCGGTGTAGTATAAAGGATACAGATACAATAATGGAGGGATTGTTCGAGATGCCGCAAACTGATTATCGTCCGCTATTGGACTCTTATGCATTCAATAATGGAGTTACCCTGCGTAACCGTGTGGTTATGGCGCCTATGACGAATTTTTCTTCCAATGAGGACGGTACGGTCTCCGGACCTGAGCTTGATTACTATATCCGCCGCTCCAAAGGCGCCGGTATGGTTGTTACAGCATGTGTCTATGTAAGCCGGGGCGGCAAGGGCTTCCCCGGGGAATTCGGCGCTGACCGCGACGAGCTGATCCCGAGCCTGCGCCAGCTGGCTGCGGCGATTAAGGGCGAGGGTGCCAAGGCCGTGCTGCAGATCTTTCACGGGGGACGCCAGTGTCCGCCGGAGCTGCTGCCTGACGGCCAGACCGTCAGCGCCAGCGATGTTCCGTCCGAGCTGCCGGGCGGCGGGCACGGACCTGTACCGCGCACGCTGACGGATGAGGAGATTCAAGTGATCATCGCTGATTTCGGTGCAGCGACCCGCCGGGCCATTGAGGCCGGCTTCGACGGTGTTGAAATCCATGGCGCTAACGGCTATCTGCTGCAGCAGTTTTTCTCGCCGCATTCCAACCGCCGCGAGGACCGCTGGGGCGGAAGCCTGGAGAAGCGCCTGAGCTTCCCGCTCGCCGTTCTGCGTGAAGTGAAGCGCGTGGCGGGTGAGTATGCATCCACCCCGTTCATTGTCGGCTACCGTTTCTCTCCGGAAGAGCCGGAAACACCGGGAATTACAATGGCTGAGACCTTCGCGCTGATTGATGCGCTCAAAGAGGAAGGACTCGACTACCTGCATGCCTCGCTGATGGAGCTGTGGTCACTGCCGCGCCGCGGCACGGAAGATGAACGTCCGAGAATCGAACAGATTGTCGACCGCGCGGGCGGTGCTGTGCCGGTCATCGGCGTCGGCTCGCTCTACAAGCCGGAGGATGCGCTGAAGAGCCTGGATACCGGCATTGAACTGGTGGCGCTCGGCCGTCCGCTGCTGATTGATCCGGACTATGTGCAGAAGCTTGCAGAAGGCCGCGCCGCCGACATTGCGACCGAGCTGGATACCTCAGCCCAGGCCGAGCTGGTTATCCCTGACCCGCTGTGGGGCGCAATCTCCCGCCCGACGGGCTGGCTGCCGCTTAAGGGATAGAGCGCTCGGGAAGCGTGCCGTGTGCCGCCGCTTAGGCGTTAGGGCAACGCTGGCGGGCGCGGCTGGGCCTGGGACGGTCCGATGGCGGCCCGGGAGTGCACCATTAAAGGGAAACATCCCTTTAATGGTGCTGGTGGTGGCCCGAAAATGATTGATTAAAGGGAAAAATCCCTTTAATGGAGCAATTGCTACCCCGGTATAGCTCATCCCCTGGTGCCTAGTTTCCGCAAGACTTAGGCTAAGCGAGTAACAGGTGGAAAGCGATAGAGCTTCTCAGAAAGTAAATAAGCACAAAAACAGCCCCCGGCTGAAAGCATCCGCTTTTGCCGGGGGTTGTTTTATATCGCTAACAGGAGCTATTCATCCGGAAACCCTGCAAAACTGCTGAATATCACGGTTACCACGGCTAAGATACCTTCCTCAGCTGCCACGCATGCGTACCTGCTACAGCAACTGTCAGATTACTTTAACTAACCGGGATTTGGCCTGTCTGCCCCAGCTGATGTAATTTGTGCAGCTCGCAGCAACAGCCCAAGTACCTCTGGTCCACTCAACCGACGTAACCGCCGAAGCCGCCCCAACAGCCGCAACCCGCATGGACTAAGACTATTATTGCAATTACGGCAACATTCCCGCATCAGCAGGCGGCGCCACTGCCATCCGCTGATCCCAAGCAGCGGTTAAGCTTTTTCCTCAAACAGCCTGGAGATTTCTACGATTACATTCACGGCCTTGAGCATAACGTCGACGGATGCATACTCGAATTTGCCGTGGAAGTTCTCCCCGCCCGTGAAAATATTCGGCGTAGGCAGTCCCATATATGACAGCTGCGAGCCGTCGGTGCCGCCGCGGATGGGGCGGATTACCGGTGTAATGCCGAGATTCTCCATTGCCTCGTGGGCGATATCGACGATGTGGCGGACCGGCTCGATTTTTTCGCGCATATTGTAGTACTGGTCGTTCATCTCCAGCAGTATATTCTCATCCCCGTAGGTGGACTTGAACTCGTCAACGATAGCGGAGATGTTCGCTTTGCGGTTCTCGAAGCTTGCACGGTCAAAGTCGCGGATAATATAGGCCAGCTTGCTGTGCTCCGCCGTTCCCTGCATGGAGATCAGGTGATAGAAGCCCTCATAACCGTCTGTAAATTCAGGCGATTCGCCGGCAGGCAGTCTGAGATGGAAGGCCATTGCGATTTTGGAGGAGTGGACCATTTTACCCTTGGCGGTTCCGGGATGGACGTTGACACCTTTAAAGGTGATTTTGGCGGAAGCGGCATTGAAGCTCTCGTACTCCAGCTCGCCGAGCGGTCCCCCGTCAACCGTATATGCATAGGAAGCGCCGAAGGCGGCGACATCGAACTTGTGCGGTCCGCGTCCTATCTCCTCATCGGGGGTGAAGGCTACACGGATTTTGCCGTGCTTGATTTCGGGATGGGCGATCAGATAAGCCATAGCAGTCATGATCTCGGCAATTCCGGCCTTGTTATCTGCACCCAGCAGGGTGGTGCCGTCCGTTGTAATCAGGGTATGCCCTTTGTATTCAGGCAGCTCCGGGAAGCTGGCCGTGGACAGGATGATATTCTGCTCCCGGTTCAGCACAATATCGCCGCCGTCATAATTTTCGATGATCTGCGGCTTCACATGGGTACCGGTAAAATCCGTTGCCGTATCGAGATGGGCCAGGAATCCGATCGCCGGCACTTCCTTATCGGTGTTCGCAGCCAGAGTAGCCATTACATAGGCATGCTCGTCCACGGTAACTTCCGTTAGTCCCAGCTCCTGCAGCTCGTCCACCAGCTTGCGGGCCAGCTCCATTTGCCCCGGGGTAGAAGGACAGGTATCGTTTTCTTCATTTGACTGGGTATCCATCTGTGCATAGGATACAAACCGTTTAATCAGTTCATCTTTCACAGGTAAGTCAGCTCCTCTTCATCTAAAATATGTTTAATTACAGGGTGCCCTATACATAAGCCTGATAACTGCCGCAAAAACAGGCTGCCCGGGTATGCCGGTACAGCCGGTGTTGCCTGCCGCATTACTCGCAGTACTATATTATCATGTTCCGTGCGCGGACTCATCTTTTGGCAGATCGGACGTCTGCCGGCTAACTCACTCTTGCTTCTGCGGCGGCTCGCTCTTGATCAGCACGGCAGACAGCAGATACCGTTCCGGCGCCGTTCCTGCATAGCTGAAAGGATAGCAGGTAATCAGTGTAAGTACAGGAGTGCTGCTCGGCTGAATAGCTCCCCGCTCCTCTCCGTCGACAATGGTGCTGCCGGTCACTTCATAAATGAACGTTCCATCGAGCGTTTCTACCTCGATCAGATCATGCTCCGCAAGTGTGCCGAGTCCGCGGAACACTGTATCCCGGTGTCCGGCGAGCACACTGTTGCCGTCCGTGCCGATCGCTGCGCTCCCCGAATAATGTCCGGCGCCTTTCTTCAGCTGTGCGCGCTGCGTCCCTTCAAGAATAGCAACCCTGCGGTCCAGTGCGGGAAAATAAATCTCACCGATAATCTCGCCATCCGCATATACTCTCTGTGCATTCTTTGTCTGCACAGGCAGTGTTACCATCCCCGGAGGCAAGGGGATCTCTTTCTCGGCTTGAACAGCGGGAACTTGGGCTTCCTCCCTCTTTTTGTCCCAGTCTTGCAGTGCCTGGCGTGCCTCTGCAGGAGCTTTGTAGATCTGAAATGCTGAATAGAGCAGAACAGACAAAGAGAGTATGAGGATTAGGCGGACGGCGGCGATAAGTATCCCCGGACGCGGCTTCCTCATACTCTCTTCCCCCTCATTTACTTCTTAGACTTCAGCCTGCGCAGCAGGATGATGCTAAAGATGGCTGCTGCCGTGCTGATCAGGATCAGGTTATACCAGGGCTCAGCTGTATCCGGCAGCTCGTTGCCGGTGTCCGGCCCGGAGAGCGGAAGCTCTTCATCATCGATTACAAGCTCCTGGTCAGGCGACGGGGCAGCGGTGCTGCCGGTATCTACGCTGCCTGCATCCGGAGTCGGTCCTGCCTTGCTGCTGTTATCCCCTTCATCTCCGCCCAGCGGAACTGGAGGATCCGTTACAGTCACCTCACCGTTTCCAGGCACAGCCGTGGCAGCGGCGGATGGTGTTGCCGAAGGCGCCTGTGTGTTAGTGCCGCCAGGATACGCAGTGGCTGCAGGCGTTGGTGTTACTTCAGATGTTGGCGCTGGTGTAGCTGAAGCTTCAGGTGTACTGCCCGGACCTCCGGTTGGCTCCGGGGTAGCGGAGGCGGCTGGTGTCGGAGTGGCTTCAGCGGAAGGTGCAGGTGTAGCTGAAGGCAGCGGGCTGGGCTCCGTTGTCGGCTGCGGGACAGCAGAAGCAGTAAAGTTAAAAGTAACACTAACCGTCTTCCCCTGAAACTCATTGCCTGCCTCCAGAGGAAAAGTGACATCCATTTGAATGGCTTCCTCTGATCCTCCAGCCAATGAGCCGACGGCAACCCTGCCTTCAGCCTGGCTCATTACTCCTGAATAGAGCGTTACTCCCTCTTTTTGCAGCGTCATCTCCAGGATGTTGTATAGCTCTGCATCTCCTGAAAGGAATTTGAAGTCTACAAAATAATCAAGTGCCTGTGATCCTTCATTAATCATCGTGTATTCTGACAAGCTCTCGTCTCCGGGCTGCATATTGTTCATCACCGCGGTGCTCTTTGACTTCGAATGAACAGTGAGCTTGATGGTATCCTCTGCACTTACTCCTCCGGCATGCCAGACTACACCAGTTATGAGCAACATTATATACGTGCCAATCAGGGCGATCTGCCCTATTCTCTTCATCCGCCGCCGCCCCTTTCTTCTCGAACACCCTGCCGTATTCCACAGCTCGACACAATAACGCTGATACCCCGTAATTTCTCCACTACATTGTCGAAAGAAGTAGTATTTTTGAGAACTACTATTTTTACTGGTGATCTGAATGCAGAAATAATAAGCGACTGCTTGGTGCGTATATCTTTTTTATGTATGTTCGTTATAACGAATAACTACAGTATAATCAATAAAGGGAACAAACAAAAACGCTTAAATTATATATATTTCTTTAAAATATCGGGAAAAATGCATATGAAGCAGTATTTACGCCGGATAACTTCGGAATGTTCTTTATTTCTTTAGATATCGTATTTATTGGTGTGTTTTATTGAGAACATCCGGGTCTGGTGAATATAAAAAACAAGACAGCCTGCCCGGGAGCGGCATGATTGCCGGTATCCGTGCGACTGTCTTGCTGAATGATCAAAAAATCTGCTGATTTGGTTAGTTTTCTTTAACAAGCTCCGATACCAGCTCATAGGAACGCAGGCGTGCTGTATGATCGAAAATCTGGGAAGCAATGATGAACTCATCAGCATCCGTTTCTTCGAGTATCTGCAGAAGCCGTTCCTTGATAGAGGCTCTATCCCCGGCAATGGAGTATTTCTGCTTGTCCAGCAGAAGGGCTCTTTCCTGCGGCGACCACAGCTGCTCCATATCGTCCACCGGAGGCTGAAGCTTGCCTGTGCGGCCGCGGATAATATTCAGGAACTGCTGCTGCTGCGAAGTAGCCAGCCAGCGTGCGGCCGGAGCAGTATCGGCAGCGGTAATCCCGAGTCCGACCATCACATGCGGCTTGTTGAGTGCAGCCGACGGTTTGAAGCTGGTGCGGTACAGGTGTAACGCAGGCAGCAGATAATCAGGGGCGAAGTGGCTGGCAAAAGCGAACGGCAATCCCAGCTGTCCGGCCAGCTGGGCGCTGAAACCGCTGGAGCCAAGCAGCCAGATGGGTACATTCAGGCCTTCGCCCGGTGTAGCACGTACCCCGAGCGGGCGTGATCCTGCACCGTCCGGATCGAAGTAGGCTCTGAGCTCACTAAGCTGCTCAGGGAATTCACTGCCGTCGCTGCCGAGGCCGCGCCGCAGCGCTCTTGCTGCTGCCTGATCGGAGCCTGGCGCTCTGCCGAGGCCGAGGTCAATGCGTCCGGGAAACAGCGATTCCAGGGTTCCGAACTGCTCTGCAATCATCAGCGGAGCGTGGTTGCTGAGCATGATTCCGCCTGAGCCGACGCGGATGCTCTTGGTTCCGGCAGCTACATGCCCGATAACAACAGAGGTTGCTGAGCTCGCAATGCCGGTCATATTATGATGCTCCGCCAGCCAGTAGCGGTGATAACCCCACTCTTCAGCATGGCGTGCCAAATCCAGTGTATTGTGCAGTGAATCCGCTGCTGTTCCGCCCTCTACAATCGGAGCAAGGTCCAGCACAGAAATCGGAATATCCCGCAGTTGCTTCACAATAATCCCTCCAGGTATGAGAATTATACGATTTATAAGCTTTCAGCAGTATTTGCAGCTGTAAATAAATCTACCCGAAAAGTATAACATGAAATAATAATATTTACACACTTTAAGTAAGTTTGTGGCGCCAGGGAAGTGGATGAACAGGGAATCAATAACGTCAGAGCAGGGGATTCGCCATTCTGGCAGCAGCTTAGACCAGGGAGGAGCGGCGGGAGTGAATCGCAGGCATCCCGTAGGCCGGGGGGGATTTTGGGAAGCTTTTAAAAAAAAGCCGCAGCATGTCCACCCGCCATATTCAATGCGGCGCATATCATGATCCCAATTTAAATGTAAACGCTTAATTTATTCTCTTGTCAATTTCCGGAAGCCCTGCTATAATCGCCTTGAAAAGCTTTTCTAAAAAAAGGAAGTTAGTCTATGAAGCCAACGATAAGAGATGTCGCCAGAATGGCAGAGGTGTCGATCAGTACGGTATCCCGGGTCATGAATGCGCCGGAGACCGTTGTGCCGGGTAAACGCAGCAGGGTTATTGAAGCGATCAAGGAGCTGAAGTATCAGCCCAACGCGTTCGCACGCGGATTGATCTACAAAAAATCTTTTACACTGGGGCTGCTGATACCGGATATTGAGAATCTGTATTTCGCCGGTATGATCCGCGGAATGCAGGACGCCTGTATTAAGCTCGGGTACAGTCTGATGATCTGCAATACTGACCGTGAGCTGGAGCGTACCCTGTCCTACATGGATACGTTTCATGAGAAGCAGGTGGACGGAATTGTGTTCGCAAGTGATATGCTGTATCCGGAGTATTATGAGAAGCTTACGGATTGCCGGATTCCGTTTGTCCTGGTATCCTCCCACTCCGATGAGTTCGAAGTGCCTTCCCTTGAGGTGGATGATGAGCTGGCTGCCTATGATGCAGTAAAGTTCCTGATTGAACTGGGTCACAAGGAGATCGGTATGATTGGTTTCAATCATGATAATTCGGTGTCAGGGCCGCCGCGTGCCGCCGGGTTCGTCAGAGCGCTGACAGAATTCGGGCTGGAGCGGAATGCCGGAAAGATTAAGTATGCCAATCACCGTTTTGAGCAGGCTTATCAGGCGGCACATGAGCTGTTCAGCGATTATCCTGAGCTTAGCGCCGTATTCTGTGTAGCAGATGAATTTGCGATGGGTACAATCTCGTACCTGAAAGACCGCAATATTCTTGTGCCGGGGCAGGTATCCGTTGTCGGGTTTGACAACCTGCGGATATCCGGGATGTTTATTCCGAAGCTGACGACAATTGCACAGCCGATCTACCAGCTGGGCTACCGGGCTGCCGAGAAGCTGCATGAACTGCTGACAACGGGCAATGTTGCTGTAATGAAAGAGAAAATGAAGCATAAGCTGATTGTGAGAGAATCCTCCAGGGAAAGGTAAGCTTAGCCTGCACAGGTTAATGTAACAGCGCTGCAATGAATGTGTACACGTTGACCTGCCTGTCTCCACTAGAATGAAAAGCTTTTCAAAAACCTGGCCTTTGCACAAGAAGAGCTTCTCCTTATCTCCTCCAAACCGCGTATACTGTCGCTTCAAAACAAAAAAAGGACAATAGAACCAAAAATAATATAATTGGAAACGCATACATTATGTGTTAATCTAGAAATGTAAGCGCTATAATTGTGCGGCTGGAATGGTCGGTGCCCTGAAGTGGGCAAAGAGCAGCGAATAGAACAGCCGGCACGGACTTCATTTAAGAAAGCCATAAACCCGTTCATATAGTTCTGAAAACCTTTGCAAGGAGGTGGATCAGCAGCCGGACGACGAAGATTCCGGGGAAGTTGGAGCATAATGCAATCTCTAAATATGATTATAAGGGGATGTATGTACAAATGAGGAAAACTCCAGGACGTAAGCTGTCGCTTGCGATGGTACTGTGTTTATCGTTCACGATGATGCTGAGCGGCTGCGGCGGAAATAACAGCAATAATGCGGCGCCGACTAAAAGTCCCGCTGCAACAGAAGCTCCGGCTGCTGATAACAACAAAGATACGACAAATAGTGCGGATTCTGCAGTACCCGGATCTCCGCTTGAGCTGGCGATGAAGGGCGAATACAAAGGAACCAAGGTCACCATGTTTGGACCGTTCGTGGATGCCGACCAGGTGAAATTTGAGAGCAGCATCAAAGAGTTTGAAGAGAAAACCGGGATTGATATCCAGTATGAGGGCTCCAAGGAATTCGAAGCGACCATAAATATCCGTGTCGACGGCGGCAATGCGCCGGATATTGCGGACTTCCCGCAGCCGGGCCTGCTTGCTTCTATTGCCAAGACCGGTAAGGTCGTTGACCTGACTGGTGTACTGGATCAGGAGAAGCTCAAGGGCAATTACAATCAGAGCTGGCTGGATATGTCCACAATGGATGGCAAAGACGGCAAAATTATGGCTGGTATCTGGAACCGGAGTAATGTGAAGAGCCTTGTATGGTATCCGAAAAAACAGTTTGACGAAGCAGGCTACACGGTTCCGCAGACATGGGATGAGCTGATGGCCCTCACTGAGCAGATTGCCAAGGACGGAGATCCCGCCTGGGCTATCGGGATTGAGAGCGGTGCAGCAACAGGCTGGCCGGCAACGGACTGGGTAGAAAATATTATGCTGCGTACAACATCGCCTGAGAACTATGACAAATGGGTCAGCGGTGAGCTGCCTTTTACCTCTCCTGAAGTGAAAAATGCCATCGAGGTCATGTCCAAGATATGGCTTAACGAGGACTATGTCTACGGCGGGACTAAATCCATTGTAACAACCGCATTTGGTGATGCGCCGAAGCCGATGTTCGATAATCCGCCAAAAGCCTGGTTCAACCTGATCGGCAACTTTATCACCAGCTTCTTTCCGGAAACGGCCAAGGTGGATGTAGATTATGACTGGTTCTACCTGCCGCCGATTGATGAGCAGTACGGCAAGCCTGTGCTTGTTGCAGGTGATATCTATGCCATGTTCAACGACCGTCCGGAAGTGCGCGCTGTTATGGAATTCTTCACTACCGGTGAATCCATTAAGTCCTGGGTACAGTCAGGCGGGGTGGTTGCTCCAATGAATGATGCATCGCTTGACTGGTATCAATCAGAATCTGACCGCCGGATGGCGCAGCTGGTGCAGGAAGCCTCAACCCTGCGGTTTGACGGCTCCGACCTCATGCCGGGCAAGGTGGGTGCAGGTACGTTCTGGAAAGGCATGACGGATTATGTGAGCGGCACCGCTACACTGGATCAGGCACTGGAGCAGATTCAGTCGGGCTGGAACAACTAGGGCTGGAACAGCAGAAATGTTATGAACGATGAAGAGGCAGACAGCAGCGCATTGCAGCCTGCCTCTCTTTTTCTTCTTATTAGGAGGAGCTAATATGGATGCACAATTAAAAGCAAAGCCAGGCGTTACTAATACGCAGGCCAAGCAAAAAATCAGTGTCAGGGCAGTGCTGTTATCACTGGGTGTACTGCTGGCGAACATTGTGGTGAACGGGCTGATCTTCCTCTTTTTCCGGGATTCCACGCTTAACCCGCTGTTTACTGCTGTGCTGGCTGTGCTGTGGGGCGTGCTTGGCGTTTATCTGATCTATTACACCCTGACCTGGGCGGCTGAGCAATATCCGGATCACATCCGCAGGAGGGTACTGCCGTTTATTTTCGTCGGGCCGGCGGTGCTGATTCTTGGCTGGCTGCTGATTCTGCCTGCGCTGCGGACGCTGTACCTGAGCTTTTTTAATGCCTCCTCGGAAAAGTTTGTCGGCTTTGGCAATTACGCTGCCATTTTCAGTGACCGGCTGATGGCTACCGCGCTGCGCAATAACCTGCTGTGGGTATTCGTCGGAACGCTGGCCTGTGTGTGCCTGGGGCTGCTTATTGCCATCCTGGCTGACCGCAGCAGCTACGAAAAAATCGCCAAATCCATCATTTTTATGCCTATGGCTATTTCCTTCGTGGCCGCAGGCGTTATCTGGAAGTTTGTCTACTATTATCAGCCGGGCGATGAGCAGATTGGACTGCTGAATGCGATGGTCACCTTTTTTGGCGGCGAACCGCAGGCGTGGACGAGTATGCTGCAGCCCTGGAACAACTTTTTCCTCATTCTCATCCTGATCTGGATGCAGACGGGGTTTGCGATGGTTATTTTCTCGGCGGCGATCAAGGGGGTTCCCGATGATATTCTGGAGGCCGCACGCGTTGACGGTGCCAGTGAAATCAAGATTTTCTTCGGCATTATGATACCATTCATATCTGCAACTATTCTTACAGTTACCACTACCATTATTGTCTTTACCTTGAAAATATTTGACGTCGTCATGGTGATGACGGGAGGTCAATACGATACAGAGGTTGTTGCGACACAGTTCTACCGGCAGTTCTTTATGTACCGGAATTTCGGATACGGCTCGACGCTGGCCATTGTGCTCCTGATCGCAGTGCTGCCTGTTATTCTGATTAATTTGCGCCAGTTCCGCAAGCAGGGGGGATTCTAAATGGTCGGCAAAAAGAAAAGAAAAGGCGGTAAAACGCTCGTTAATATTACCCTTGGCGTGATCTGCTTCCTCTGGCTGCTTCCGACACTGGGACTGTTTATCTCCTCCTTCCGCCCGGCGGCGGATATTCTGCAGACTGGCTGGTGGAAGGTATTTCCCCATCAGGAGTGGACGGCCGGCGAGACGCTGCAGCTGTCCAAGGATTCAGACCTGCGCGCTCCCATTGAGATAAACGGCAAGACCTACAGCGATGATGAGCTAAAAGCGGGCGTGAAGGCAGATGACAGCCGCCTGATCTGGGAGAACCGCAGAGCACGCACGGTGAACGTGCAGGAGCAGGGCTGGAAGACAACCCCTGAGCTGACCCTTGATAATTACAATAATGTCCTGTCCGGCAAGGAGTATAAGCTCAAGGAAGCCGACGGCAGTGAGACAACGCAAAAGGGTACGGGCTTATCCCAGGCCTTCTGGAATACGCTGACGATTGCGGTGCCGGCTACCGTTATTCCGGTGCTGATAGCCTCTTTTGCCGCGTATGCCTTCGCCTGGCTGCGGTTTCCGGGCCGCAAAACCCTGTTCGTCATCATTATTGCGATGCTGGTCATTCCGATTCAGGTTGCGTTGATCCCGGTGCTGAAGGATTACACGGCGCTGGGGCTAAACGGCAGCTATCTGGGGATCTGGCTGGCGCATACCGCCTTCGGCCTGCCGCTGGTTACGTATTTCATGTACAACTTTATCAGCCAGCTGCCCAAGGATCTGTTCGAGTCGGCGTTTATTGACGGTGCGAGCCATTTTACGATATTCAGCAGACTGATTCTGCCGCTGTCCGTTCCGGCGCTGGCTTCCATTGGCATCTTCCAGTTCCTTTGGGTATGGAACGATTACCTGGTGTCGCTGATCTTTATCGGCAACCAGCCGTCGGTGCAGGTTATGTCGATGAAAATCGCCGATCTGGTCGGCTCGCGCGGCAATGACTGGCATCTGCTGACCTCGGCCGCCTTTATCTCGATGCTGATGCCGCTGGCGATTTTCTTCCTGCTGCAGAAGTATTTTGTCAGAGGGCTGATGGGCGGCTCCGTGAAAGGCTAACAGCGAATGGAGGAGAAGGACTGTCATGAAGATGAAGCCGTATGAGCATCCGCCTGCACTGTACCCGTACAGGGAATGGAGCCTGGGTGAGGATACCTATGAGGAGGAGTATAATCAGCGCAGCGAGAGCGTGTTCGCGCTCGGCAACGGCTATATCGGGATGCGCGGCAACTTCGAGGAGGGCTATCACGGAACGGCCGGCACCACGGTGGCCGGCAATTACCTGAACGGATTCTACGATTCAGAGCCTATCGTCTATCCAGAGGGCGCTTACGGGCTGCCTGCGGTTAATCAGTCGATGCTGAATGTGACCGACGCGCGGGTTATCGGCCTGGAGATTGAAGGGCATGCCTTCCGGCTGGACAGCGGAAAGGTGCACAGCTGCCGGCGGTGGCTGGATATGCAGACCGGCCTCCTGCACCGCGAGGTGGAATGGGAGTCGCCTGCCGGGCAGCGGGTGAAGCTCGCGATTCGGCGGATGGTTTGTCTGCGGCACAAGCATCTGGCCGCGATTGATTACGCCGTGACGGCGCTGAACTTCGCCGGCACGCTGCAGTTTGTCTCGGCGCTGGACGGGGAGATCCGCCGGTCCGGGGCCAGCAGTGATCCGCGGCTCGGCTCCGGCGGTGCCGAGCCGAGCCTGCTGCTGGAGGACAGCGGCTATGATGAAGCTGCTGGGATGTTGTGGATGCGGCAGCGGACGCGGCATACGCGGTTTGCGCTGCTGACGGCTGCAAGCCACAGGCTGCAGGCGGCGTCGGGCCGCGAGACGGAGCAGCAGCTGGAGGGCCGCGAGGTGGAGCGGCAGCTGGAAGGGCAGCACATCTCGGTCAGCCATGCGGCCGGGATGCAGTGCGGGGAAACCGTTATATTGACTAAATATATAACGTATCACACCTCGAAGGATTACCCGGAGGAGGAGCTGCGGGAGCGGAGCGCCAGTGTGCTGGAGATGGCGGAAGGCTGCGGATTCAACGGACTTGCGGATGAACAGCGCACGTATCTTGACCGGTTCTGGGCACATACCGATGTGGAAATCAAGGGAGACCCGGCGCTGCAGCAGGGCATCCGCTTCAATCTGTTCCAGCTGCTGCAGTCCACCGGCCGGGACGGGGTGACGAACATCGCCGCCAAAGGCCTGACTGGTGAGGGATACGAGGGCCATTATTTCTGGGACACGGAAATGTACATGCTGCCGTTCTTTACCTACACCCAGCCGGAGACTGCCCGGAAGCTGCTGGAATTCCGCTATGCCACGCTGGATAAGGCGCGGGAGCAGGCCGGGCTGCTGTCTCAGAAAGGCGCGCTGTATCCATGGCGCACTATTGACGGAAGCGAGAACTCGGCATATTTCCCGGCGGGTACGGCCCAGGCGCATATAAATGCCGATATTGCCTACGGAATTAAGCAGTATGTACAGGCAACAGGGGATGTGGAGTTCCTGGTCAGCCGGGGAGCGGAAATCCTGTTCGAAACCTCACGCTTCTGGGCAGACCTGGGGTACTTTAATCCGGCACGCGGCGGGGCCTTTTGTATTAACGGAATCACGGGACCGGATGAGTATACGGCGATTGTTAATAACAATGCCTATACGAATCTGATGGTTCAGGATCAGCTTAACTATGCCTATGAGACGTCCCTTCTGCTGGAACGGGAGTATCCGTCTGATTATGAACGGCTCCGGCAGGGGATCGGTTTAACTGACGGGGAAGCGGAATTGTGGAAGGAAGCTGCCGACCGGATGTTCATTCCGTTTGATGAGGAGCTGGGCATTTACGCTCAGGATGATACGTTCCTGAGTAAGCAGAAATGGGATTTTGAGCATACACCTGCAGATAAATACCCGCTGCTGCTGCATTTTCATCCGCTGGTGATCTACCGACATCAGGTACTGAAGCAGGCCGATCTCGTCATGGCCATGTTCCTGCTTGGAGACAAGTTCCGTCTGGTCGATAAAATCCGCAACTATCAGTACTATGAGCCGCTGACGACCCATGATTCTTCATTGTCGCCCTGCATCCACAGTATTATTTCGGCCGAGATCGGCGATCTGGCTGCGGCTTACCGCTACTTCGACCGTACGGTTCGAATGGATCTGGATGATATTAACCGCAACGCCAAGGACGGGCTGCATATGGCTGCAATGGCCGGTTCCTGGATGTCGATTGTGAACGGGTTCGGCGGCTTGCGGCAGACTCACGGTATGCTGTGCTTTGATCCGGCATTGCCGGAGCAGTGGCAGAGTTTTCGCTTCAAGGTTACCGCCCGCGGCCAGCTGCTCGACGTCTGGATCGGCAGCGAAGCAGCGGTTTATACGCTGCTGGAAGGAACCGGACTGCAGATCAGGCACCGCGGCCAGCCTGTGCTGCTGCATCCGCAGCAGCCGGTAAGCCTGCCGCTGGCCCGGCAGCTGGAGGCTGTGATCTTCGATCTGGACGGCGTTATCACCGATACCGCCGGGCTGCATTATCAGGCCTGGCAGGCGCTGGCCGGTGAGCTGGGCATCCCGTTCAGCCGGGCAGTGAACGAGCGGCTGAAGGGTGTCAGCCGTATGGATGCGCTGGACGTTATACTGGAGGGCAGCCCGCTCAGGCTGACGGATACTGAGCGGCTGGCGCTGGCGGACAAAAAAGATGCCGGCTACAGGCAATTGCTTGAGCAGCTGACGCCGGCAGAGCTTCTGCCGGGAATCCCGGAGCTGCTGGATTCCCTTGCCCAGCAGGGCATCGCCTGCGGGCTGGCTTCGGCCAGCCTGAACGCGCCGCTGATTCTGCAGCGGCTCGGTATCGGCCGGCGGTTCCAGGCCATCGCCGATCCGGCGGCGCTGCAGAAGGGCAAGCCCGATGCGGAGATTTTCCTCACTGCAGCAGAGCTGCTTGGAGTCCCGCCGCAGGGCTGCATCGGCATAGAGGCTGCGGCGGCAGGCATCGCCTCCATCAAAGCCGCCGGCATGCTGGCCGTCGGCATCGGCCGCCGGGAGCAGCTTGCCGCAGCTGATCTGCTGCTGCCTTCCACCGCAGAGCTGACAGCAGAGAAGCTGCTGGAGCTGTTCGGCGGGAAGGGCAGGAGGACATAGAAGGTGAAACTCATTGCAGCACGGGAATGAGTAACGGTAACAGAAACGGAAATAGAAAGAGAAACTGTAACAGAAATAGAAATAGAAAGAGAAAGAGAAACAGTAACAGTAAGAGAAAGAGTAACAGTAAGAGTAAGAGTAAGAG
>NZ_CCDG010000037.1 GCF_000723885.1 Paenibacillus camerounensis | reverse complement strand
TTCATTCGCCCATTTCACTCCATATCAGCGAAATCAGAGGCCTTTTTGCCCTTCATTCGCCCATTCCGCTCCATACTAGCGCAATCAGAGGCCTTTTTGCCCTTCATTCGCCCATTCCGCTCCATACTAGCGCAATCAGAGGCAATTTTACCCTTGGCTTCTCACACTTTCCCCCTTCTCTCCCTTTCCCCGGCCGATCCGCATACCAAAAAGCAGGTTCCCCCGAAACCGGGTGAACCTGCTTTTTGATTCGGCTGCACGCCGAAGCTATTTCCAGCTATTCCAGCTGTCTACAGCTTCAGCCGGTATACCGCCTTATTTTCCAGTCCTCTGATAAAAGGCGTCCATTCCTCTGTTTCCGGCGTCGTATCGAGCGCATCCTCAACCATCTGCAGCTTGGCATCCATCGCATCGATATGATGCAGCGCGACTGCTTCGGCCGTCTGCGGCTGCACGGGACTGCCCCATTCACCCAGATTGTGATGGGAGAGGACGAGATGCTGGAGCGCCAGCACCTTTTCCGACTCCAGCTCAATCCCTGTGCGGATAGCAGCCTCGGTTATCCAGTTCGACGCCATAGAAATGTGGCCGATCAGCTTGCCCTGCACACTGTAGTCTGAGACAATCCCGAAGCTTGAGATCATCTCCTCCGGCTTGGCGATATCATGCAGAATGATTCCTGCCCGCATAAGATCAGGATTCAGGAACGGGCGCTGCTTGCACAGGAATTCACCGATTTCCAGCATCCGCACAATATGGTAAGCCAGTCCGGCGTAGTAGGCATGATGATATGTTTTGGCAGCCGGATAGTGCATCAGCTTTTCCTCAACCTTACCTACACAAAAGGCAACAATTGCAGCAATTTCAGCATCGCGGATACTGGACATTGCCCCTTTAATCGTATGCAGCAGGTCCACCGGCCGGAGCGGAGCAGAACGGATAAACTCAGTCAGGGACACGCCGTCCGATTCCTCCGCCAGCCGCAGTTTGGTAATCTTAACCTGCAGCTTTTCACGGTAGGTGTGGGCAATCCCGCGGACCTTTACCAGCGCCATCGGAAAAAAAGTCTCCTTGTCCGTAGTACTGGCATCCCAGAACTTGGCGGAGATCTGACCGCTGGAGTCACCTAATACGATATCAAAATAATCCTTTGGAGGAGTGCCGTTCGTTTGTTTGATTGCCAGCTCTCTGAGCAGATAAAATCCGGTAAATTCTTCCTGTGGAGATAGCTGTTTGATAAGTGTCATGTTGGAGCCTCCCGTTATTAACAGGCTAACACCTGCTGTATATAGTAAACTTTAGACATTGTCTGTGAAATCCCTTTAACTACTATACGAATCTCATACTGAAATATGCCGCAGTTACATTAAGTCTACTATAATATACCCGAATAATACACCAAAAGGGGCCGCCCCCCGCCATTTGCACGGCTGAGGGCAACCCCTTGCTTATACTGGTTAATGCTTACTTGCCTGCTGCTTCAAGAGCCGCTTTGATAGCTTCTACCGCTTTGGCAGAAACGGCCTTTTCAGCATCGTTAGCACCGAATGCCGCTGCTTTGTACCCGTATTTATGCAGGCTGTTGCCGGTCGAAGTGGACTCAATCTCACTCTTCACCGCAAGCTGGGCGGCTGTCAGATATTCCGGAGTCTTCACTTTACCGTTAGCATCCAGATAGTACACAAGCATTGCTACAGGAACATTGTTCTTCACAGTAACCATAACGTTTACGGATTTATCAGTGCTTGCACCGATGAAAATACCGTTAAAGTATGCTGCTTTGTGCGCTTCTTCAACTTCAGCTTTACCGTAAGCTCTGTCTACTGCCGCTTTCAGTGCGTTGCTGCTGCTTGTTGCGCCGGATACGGCATCAACCTGCTGCACACCTTCTCTTGTACCGGCAGCAAGGAAGCTTGCTGTCAGCTGCGGGATCGCCTTTTGCACTTCTGCATAAGCGGCTTTGCCCAGGTCTACCATGTTCATGCCCACGCGGGACAGTACTACATTTACGATCTTTCCGTTACGCAGGGTAACGTCTGCTTTGTTGGTGCCTTTATCATAAGCATCACCGTATGCAGTGAATGTGCCGTCTTTGTATTCGCCTTGTACCTTGGATGCATTAACCAGAGCGTCTGTCAGTGCTGCTCTTGCTGCAGCGGAGAGAGCTTCCTGGCCTGTAACATCAGCCAGTGCTGTGCCTTTATCAAGCAGGCCTACCTTCAGCTGGTCAACCAGTGCTTTTTGCTCTGCAGTCAGTTTGGCGTCTGCAATCAGCTTGCCGTCAGTGCCAAACAGGCTCAGCGTAAGGCCGGTTACTTCATCTGCTTCAATATCAACCAGCAGCATGATTTGGGACTGGTTATCCACACCTGCAAATTTACCGTCGAAATATTGTCCTTCGGAAGAGACCTTAAGTGCTTTATCGAATGCTCTTTCTACAGCCTGATTCCAGCCGTGGCTGCTCTCGGTAGCACCGGAGATACCGTCAACCTTTTCATCGTAATTAGCAATATAAGAGCCGTTGGCAAGCAATTTAGCAGTCATTGGGGCGTTTGCTTTTACCACTTCGGCATAAGCAGTTGCACCTCTGTCAATAAGGTTGGTGCCAAGTCTGTACAGCTTAACATCCACCAGCTTGCCGTTACGGATTACGATATCCGCCTTCTCTACGCCTACGCTTCTTGCTGTACCGTAGGAAGAATAGAATCCGTCAACATAAGCGGAAGTGTTGTTGATTACAGCGTTCTGCTCTGCATCCCAGAATGCGTTGATTGCAGCTCTGGATTCCACTTCATAGCCTGGAACCGCCTGTGCGGAGGAACCCTTAGCCAGAAGTGCAGGCGTGATGGCTGCGATTGCAGCGGTCTGCTCTGCAGTGTAGGTTTTTTCGTCTACGAAATCACCGGCAGCAGTCAGCGGATACAGCTTAACCGCAGTAAGGCTGTTCTCATCATAGCTTGCAAATACAGCGTATTTGCCTTCCGGGTCGATACCCATGTGGTCACCTGCAAAATATGTAGCGTCAGCAGGCTTCACTTCCAGCGCTCTGGCAAATGCTCTGTCAATCGACAGCTTCCAGCCGTTGCTGGTGCGGGTTGCGCCGGATACGGCATCCACTGCTGCTGCGCCGTCTCTTGTTTTGCCGAGCAGCTTATCCTTCATCAGGCTGTAAGCAGCCCATACGCCGCTGTAGTTATCGCGGACATTGCGGTCGATCAGCTTAGGGCTGGTTCTCATCAGTTCAAGATCAGCAATTTTACCGTCCTTGATAGTAACCTTAGCGCCTTCTGTTCCCTTGGAGTAAGCATTGCCGTAAGCAACATAGACTCCGTCTTTATAGACGTTTTCTTTAACGGTTACAGGTTTTGCGGTTGCAACCGGTTTAGCTGTTGCTTTAGCAGTTGCTGCCGGTTTGGCAGTTGCCGCAGGCTTTACTGTTGCCGCAGGCTTAGCAGTTGCCGCCGGTTTAACTGTCGCTTTTGGTGTTGCAGCAGGCTTTTCTGTTGCTTTTGGCGTTGGCTTAGCGGTTGGTTTAGCTGTAGCCTTTGGTGTCGGCTTCGCAGTTGGTTTAGCAGCCGGTTTAGCTGTAGCTGCCGGTGCCGGTGCCTCCTCCGAAGCGGCCGATACGGCATCCACAGTCAGCTTCAGTGCCGGTACATTAATAGTGTAAGCAAATGGCGCAAGCAGCAGGGCTGCGCTGATAGTCAAAGAAAATAGTTTTTTCAAGGCGTGCTCTCCTTTACCTAATCCCCAGTAGTATATAGCTTTTTAATACGATCCTCCTGCCAATCCTCTACCTGTCCTTTCTTACGAAGAACAGCCTGTTTCTTCATAAGAGAACATCCCCCCTCTCCCAATCGTTCATGACCCGTTTCCTCTGTCTTTAGATGCTGGCTGCTTTTGTCTGCTATTGCCGGATGCATAAGGTGAAAAAAATCACATAAAAGGTGAATTAATTCACATAAATTTTCAAAACCTCAGTGAGGTGATTTCTGGCTTGATGGTAACAAATCCCGGCTTCCTTTCTCTGTATATAAAATCACACACCCTATAAGAAACATCACTATTTGCCCTTAACATGAAAAAAATATTTCAACTAACTCTCAAAATCTCCCATTTCCTCCGTCTTATGATAATCCAATGATTTTATGTATTGTATGCTTGACGATATGTGTGATATTTTTAAACGATGTCATGTTTATAAAAAGGAGCAACCGCCACAATGAACCAGCCGTTAATCGGAGTCATTCTCGCCCAAATCGGAACACCTGATGCGCCAGACGCTAAGGCTGTGCGCCCTTATCTGCGCAGATTCCTGTCGGACCGCCGGATCATTGATTATCCTCCCCTGCTCTGGCAGCCCCTGCTGCGGGGTATCATTCTGCGTGTACGTCCGCGAAAGTCTGCCGCACTCTACAGCTCCATCTGGCACAAGGACGGATCGCCTCTGCTCCTGCACTCGCAGGCCCAGAAGAATGCCCTGCAGATGCTGCTGGGCAGACGCTTCCGGGTTGAGCTCGGGCTCGCCTACAGTGAACCGGGAATGAAGCAGGCCGTGGCGGCACTTGAGACTGCCGGAGTACAGCGGATTATAATCGTCCCTTTATTCCCGCAATACTCTTCTACAACTACTGCATCTGTCTACGATGCCGCCTGCTTCGCCGCGCTTGGCAGAAACAGCGCCTCAGGTCCGGTAACGAAACGCTTCGTTCCAGCCCTTCGTTTTATAGATACATATTATAATGCACCGGGATATATATCAGCTATGAAGCAGCATTTGCTCAGACAGCTTGCGCTATCAGATACAGCGCCTGATTTCGCGGTACTTTCCTTTCACGGAATCCCCCGCAGATATGCCGAGACAGGCGATCCCTATCCTCAGCAATGCCATGAAACGGCCCGCCTGCTGGCAGAGGCGATGGGCTGGGAGCCGGACCGCTGGCAGATCAGCTTCCAGTCAAGGTTCGGCCGGGAGGAATGGGTAGGCCCTTCCACTGAAGAGGTGCTGAAAGGTCTGGCCGGACGGGGAATCCGGAGGCCGGTGATTTTCTCACCGGGCCTGGTGACGGACTGTCTGGAGACGCTCCATGAGCTGGCTGTGGAGGGGCGTGAATTCTATGCTTCAGGCGGCGGAGACGCAGAAGGCTTCCTCGCTGTCCCTTGCCTTAACGACAGCCCGGAATGGCTCGGTTTTCTGGCCGGTATGGTCGAGGAGAATGCCAGGGGCTGGCTGCCGGATGCCGGGCCGGTGAATTTCCACTAATTCTTTTCTCCGAAAAACCCCACACAAAAAGCCGCTGCCTCCGTCAATACAGCACGGGAGCATGCGGCTTATGATAATAGATCTTCAAGAATCTAGGCTTAAATTCAGATAGACAGCCAGGCTTAAGCGGTCAATTGTTTGAACTTTGTAGTCAATTCCTCGAACCACACTTTATCCTGCATAGACAAGGCTAAATCAATCAGTTCAGCAATTTCGGCTGGCTGCAGATCAGGAGTATCATTGAAGCTAATCTCTGCTGTCGCTGTTGCCGCACCCTCTGCCCCTTCCGCAAAATCGTAAGAGAATCTGAGCTTAATGTCACTCTCCATAAACTCATTACGGAGGAAATACAGCACCTCGCACATCAGAACCGGTCTGACATGATTTTCGAACACGCAATCCATAACCTTTGCCCAGTACTGCTGGTTGCTGAGATGCAGCTTATCATTGGTTAGCAGATATTGCTCACCCTGAAAATCGTTAACAAATCTGAGCTCAACAGGCTCCATTTTGAAGATGCCGGCAATTTGCTTCATTGTGATATTCACAATGTCCTGTGTTCCTAATCTGATCATCTCATACACCCCGTTCCGTATATTTAAACTTACAGCATTATGTCTCGTAGTCAGCAATTTCAAACCAATTTTAATTAATTTAAAAGTATTATCGTCCATTTCTGCAGGATTGTTAATGTTTTTTATTATTTTCGACAACAAAATGTTTCAAATTGTGATAAATCGGTTAATATTATCGCCTTTATGACAGAACTGTAACCATTGGAGCTGTTTGATGCAGGGAAAGGGCAATTCGCCATGGAAATAACTGTTAGCACATATATTATGGAGGCGGCACAATGAACAGTTTGCGGCTCAAGGATTCTTTTACAGCGTTTAATGACATTAGCCCCGGAATCGGTGTAATCGCTAACCTAAAAGGTACAATAGTCTATCAGGATACCCTCGGTCTCGCGAGCTGCGAGCATAGGATACCTCTGCAAATGGACAGTGTCTTCAATCTGGCCTCTGTCTCCAAGCCGTTTACCGGCATGGCTATTCTTCAGCTTATGGAACGGGGCGAACTTTGCGCCAAGGATAAGCTGACCCGTTTTATACCGGAGCTGCGGCATTATGCGGGAGAGGTTACTGTCTACGAGCTGGCCCACCACTCGGCAGGGTTAACAGATTACAATGATCTTTTGTGGAAAAAAGCGCGCCAGAACGCCCTGCACTCTGACAACGCCGAGATTCTCAGCCTACTTACACAGCAGGAGCAGCTCCGCTTCACTCCGGGCAGCGCATTTGAATATTCCAACTCCAACTATGTGCTGCTGGCACTGATTATCGAGCGGATAACAGGCTTGTCTTTACGGGACTACCTGAAGCAATATATATTCGGGGTCATCGGCATGGAGAACACCACGGTTTTCAATGAAGAACAGCCGGTTATTCTTAACCGTGCTTACGGATATGAGCAATGCGGAGAGAACTGGAAATGCAACTACACGGATACGCTGGCTACCGGTTCAGCCAATGTCTTTTCTTCCTTAGAGGATATGAAAAAGTGGGATGATGCGTTATACGGCAATCAGCTGCTGGGAGAGGAGGCAAAGCACGCTCTATTCGCTCCCGGCCTGGACTCATCCGGCAAGCCTTTAACAGAATATTGGGGCGGCTACAGCTACGGGTGGATGATTCAGGAACGCTGCGGCGCCAAAACCATCTGGCATACAGGCGGTGACGCAGGCTTCCGGAGCATTATCGTAAGGTTCTATGAACAGCAGTTCAGTGTGATCCTGCTCAGCAATGCGGCCAGCCTGAATTGGTCAGAGACTTATTCGTATATTGAACGTTTATATGGTGAGTTTCGTTAGACAGGAATCTCAATATAACCTAAATGGAAAAACGCAACCTAATTCTCCGAAAATGCCCTCTAACAGGAAACTAAGTGGAAAAACGCAACCTAATTTCGCCATAATTACCTCCGCGCGTTAAATTGTCCGAAATAGATGGCATTTTTCCGACTAATGGTCGCAAACAACGCAAAAAACCGAAATTAAGCAGCGAAAATCCAACTATATCTGAGTTATAAAAATAAGCTATTAAAAAATGCCTCCAGACCGGAAACCGGCTGAAGGCATTTTCTATACTATGGAGTTATTTCAACAGGAGCCGGTCAGCAGAATAAAGGCACCAGCTGAATGCCGTCTTCCGGCGAGATCCGCACCAGACCCTTATCGGAAATCCGCAGCGTCGGGATAACGGCAAGCGCCAGCAGGGACAGCGTCATAAAGGCGTAGTTCAGCGTGCAGCCCGCATCATACAGCGCTGTGCTGATGGCCGCGGACTGGGCCGCCGCCACTTCGAACGGCTCTGCGGACATCAGTCCGGCGATAGCCAGCGGGAATAACGTGGTTCCTGCCGCCGTTATTACAGCTACACCGCCTTGGGCTTCTGCAACGGCAGCGGCCGCTTTTGCCATCAGAGCATCGTCGTTACCGATTACCAGCACATTGTGGCTGTCATGGGCAACGGTCATCGCAATCGCTGCAGGCTCATGGAAGCCAATTCCATCAACCACTCCGACGGATTTGTTACCGGTCCCCTTATGCCGCTCGAACACGGCGATTTTGCAGAGGCCCCCTTCGATCTGCAGCTCACTGTTCTCAACAGGCAGCTGAACGATCAGCTCCTCCGTCTCCACATGGTTCTCAATAACCTTGATTACCCGGGTAGCCAGGCTGCCCGACTCTACGGGAGCATGGATGATGAAATCCTCAGGCACCGGCAGCTGCTGCAGATGGACAGAGGCGCGTACCTCTTCAGGATAGGTATAAACCGGTAGATCAGCCGTCATAATGCCGTTCTCAGCCACCACTACACCGGCCGCAATGGTCGTCACTACGTTCACATCAGCCAGATTTCCGTCCAGCAGAATAATATCCGCGCAGGAGCCCGGCGTAACCGAACCGATATCACGGGCCACCCCGAAGCGTTCGGCAGTGTTAATCGTAGCCATCTGGAAGGCGGTAACCGGCTTAAGCCCTTGGGAAATCGCATGTCTTACGACAAAATCCATATGTCCCTCATCCCGCAGCGACTCCGAGCTCCGGTCATCGGTAACGAGCATCATCCGGCGCGGGTCAAGCCCATGCTCTGTATGCGCAGCAATCGTCTTGGCTACGTCATGCCAGGCAGAGCCGCGGCGCATTTTGGCGTACATTCCCAGCCGCACTCGTTCGATAACATCCTCTGCCGTTACACATTCATGGTCACCTGTAACGCCCGCAGCAGCATAGACCGGAAGCCTCCAGTCGCTGGACGGCCAGGTGAAGTGCCCGTCAACATATCGTCCGGCGCGCAGCGTCGCCTGGATTTCACCGATCATTTTGTCATCCCCGTAGACAACACCCGGGAAATTCATCACCTCACCGAGGGCAATAACATCTTTTCCCCAGGTGTAGGCCTCTGCAATCTCAGCCGGTCCCAGCGAAGCGCCGGTTGTTTCGAATTCGGCACCTGCAGACGGTACACAAGACGCTACCTGCATGTAGGCTGCAAGCGGCGTGCCGCGCATCTCATCCAGCATCAGCTTAATGCCCTTCAGCCCGAATACATTGGCAATTTCGTGTGCATCAAAGAATCCGCCGGTCGTGCCCAGCGGCAGCACTGCCCGGGCAAATTCCGTTACCGTCAGCTGTGTACTCTCAATATGGCAGTGGCCGTCAAGCAATCCGGGAGCGATGTATTTGCCTGCCGCTTCGATAATCCGGGTATTCCCGCCGATTGTATGGGAGACATCCTTACCGACATAAGCAATGCGCCCCCCCTGTACCGCAACAGACATGCCCTCCAGTATTTCACCGGAAACCACATTGACCAGCTTTCCTCCCCTGATTACCAGCGATGCCTTCTGATCTCCGCGCGCTGTAGCCACCAGCTCAGGCACACAATCCGCCAAAGGCTTTCTTTTGAATGTCATGACTTCCACTCCCTCCGGTTTGCTTATATTTTAATAAAAACGGCTATGCCGCCCCTTGAGGGACGCTAGCCGTTTCCTGGGTGAAGCCGGGACAGTCCGGATTAGCCGGACTGTCCGCAAGCATCATAATCGTATTTCTCCAGTTGCCGTTCAGAAGATTATCTACCTTTTGGCTCATATACGTCAAGTGCCGCCTGAACGCCAAGTCCGGGGGAAAGATCGCAGCCATGCCGTAAAAGTGTTGCCTCAAGCGCTCCGAGTACACGCAGCACATTATTTTTACGGCAGCTGAACCCCATTGTGCCGATACGCCAAATTTTCCCTTTTAGCGGACCAAATGAGCTGGCGATCTCAATCCCGAAATGTTCAAGCAGCATGGTACGCACAGACTCTCCGTCAATCCCATCGGGAATCAGCACGCAGGCCACCACGGTCAGCTTACAATCCGGATCACCATATAGTGTAAGCCCCATCGCCGTAAGTCCCGTAACCAGCGCCTGCCCGTGCAGGGCATGCCTCTCATGCCGCGCCGTAAGCCCTTCCTCCAGCACCAGCCGCAAGCCCTCCCGCAGCGCATAGAGCATTGAGGTCATCTCTGTATGATGATTCAGCCGCTGGGGGCTCCAGTAATCCTGAAGCATGCTTAAGTCAAAATAATTGCTGCGTACCGGCGGCAGCTCCCCTGCCTCGAAATCGCCAGTCCGGAGTCCGCGCTCAACCTGCTTGCGCTTCAGCAGCTTGGCTTCTGCCCGTTCATTATACGTAACCGGAGCCATTCCGGAAGGAATAGACAAGCATTTCTGAGTCCCGCCGATAACAGCATCGAGCATCCATTCATCCGTCTCTACAGGCACGCCGCCGATTGTAGCCACAGCATCGACAATCAGCAGTGCATCCTGCTCCCGGCAGGCCCGCCCGATCTCAGCCAGCGGCTGCATCCGTCCCGTAGACGTTTCACCGTGGACAATAGCCACTACGTCCGGCTTGAAGCTGCGGAGTGCAGAGATCACTTCCTCCGGTGCAAACACGCTGCCCCATTCTTTCTCTATCGTATACACCTCGGCTCCGCAGCGTTCCGCGATTTCATGCAGCAGATGGCCGAACCGGCCAAAGACCGGAATAAGCACCCGGTCGCCCGGTGCAATCAGACTGACCATTACAGCTTCGATGCCGGAACGGGAAGTGCCGTCAACCGGAAAAGCCCATTTATTGTCTGTCTTAAACAGCTCGCGCAGCATCTCCATCGTCTCATTCATAATATCCGTAAATTCGGGATCAAACTGGCCCAGCACCGGAAAAGACATTGCCCGGAGTACACGCGGATCAACCTCAACCGGCCCCGGGGTCATAATACACCGCAAGGACGGCGACAAATCTTCATACCGCTTCATGCAAACCTCTCCCTCTGATGTTCAGCTTTCTTTATAGGCAAGCTCATATAATACGGCAGTAAGCAGATTCAGCCCGGCAGCCAGCTCCTCCGGTGAAGAATACTCCTCCGAAGAGTGGCTGATGCCTGCCCTGCTCGGCACAAAGATCATTGCCGTAGGGCACATAGGGGAAAAGAGCTGGGCATCATGGCCTGCTCCGCTCACCATACTGCGGAAGCTCCTTCCTTGACGGCGTGCTATATGCTCAAGCTGCCGATTTAATCCCGTGTCCATAGGCGCAGGAGATGTAGCCAGGGTAGCTGTAACCTGTAAGGTAAGCCCACGCTTCGCGGCAAGCTCTGCAAACACATCCAGAATGAAGGAACAAAAGTGCTCCAGCGCCTCAGCCTCGCTATGCCGGATATCGAGTGTAAACTGCACTTCCCCCGGTATAACATTTGGAGTCCCCGGTGCCGCCTCCAGCTTCCCGCAGGTAGCTACCAGCGGATCACCGGCTGCAATTGCCGCCTGCTCCATTGCCAGCAGCATCTCCGCAGCTCCGGCAAGCGCATCACGGCGCAGTCCCATCGGTGTGGTGCCGGCATGGTTGGTGCTGCCGGCAACCTTTACACTATACCGCCGCTGTCCGGCGATTGCTTCTACGATCCCGATATCCAGCGCTGCTTGCTCCAGCACAATGCCCTGCTCGATATGCAGTTCAACAAATGCCCCGATATCCTCTCTGAGGGGCGTCCCCCCTCCTGCATCGCCGGCTGCGGCTGCAGCCCCGCGGTCTTCCGGCCTGCACGCTAGTCCGCAGCCCGACATAGCTGAAGCGATTGTCACTCCCGCAGAGTCAGCACACCGCGCTGCTTCACTTCCGTCATACAGCCCGGTCACATTGCCCGAGCCCCAATAGGCAAGCGGAAAGCGGCTGCCCTCCTCCTCGCAAAAGGCAACGGCCTCTATCGTCCGCAGCGGCTGTCCAAAGTTCTGTATCAGGTAGTGGAGCGCAGTAACAGCAGCAGCAATCCCATAGGCACCGTCATAATGTCCGCCGTTCAGCACGGTATCGATATGAGAGCCTGTTAAGATGACTTTAGCGGCCGGCTGCGAGCCTGGAAACCTTCCGTAGACATTACCGACTCCGTCCATCCTGACCCCCATGCCGAGCGCAGCCATTCTCTCCTGCAGAAACCGCTGTGCCTGCAGCCATTCCGGGGTGTAGAGGAGACGGGATACCCCCGGCCCCGGAGCACTGAAGGCGGCAAGCTCCTCCAGCAGCTCCATCATCTGCTCCGCCGGAACGTTAATAGCCGGCGCACTCATCGGGAGAACCGCCCTTCGTTAACACGCAGCCATTCACCGCCGTCTTCAGCAAGCAGTCCGTCCTCTGCAGTGTATACCACGGACCCGCGGCTAAGAGTTGCTATGACTTTACAGGACAAAGTCATACCCGCATAAGGACTGTGCTTATGGCGGTACAGGAGATCTTCCGCCTTGAGCGTGTAGGAACAGTCAGGGTCCAGCAGCACCAGATCAGCATCCAGTCCCGCAGCAATTGAGCCCTTGCGGTGATCCAGCCCGAACCGCCGGGCCGGCTGCTCCGCCAGCAGCGCCGCAATCTGTGTAACCGGCAGGCCGCGCTTAATCACACCTTCATGGAACATGAGCTCCAGGCTGCTCTGCGCCCCGGAGATACCGCCCCAGGCTTCAAAGAAGCTAAGGCCCGGATCAAGCTTCAGCTCCGGCGGGCAAGGGGAATGGTCAGAGGCAATCAGCTCAATGCGCCCGTCAGCCAGCACCTGCCACAGCTTCTCCTGCTCCCCGGGGCTGCGCAGCGGCGGTGCGCATTTGGCCAGCGCACCCAGCTCCTCCAGACTGCTCTCATTCAGAACCAGATAATGCGGGCAGGTCTCCGCCGATACATCGAGCCCGCGCAGTTTCGCTTCATGGATCATGTCAATCGCTGCCGCCGTGCTGATATGCACAAAGTGCAGCCGGCAGCCCGTACGCTCACTATACAGCAGTGCTCTCGCCACTGCTTCAAGCTCAGCCTCCGCCGGACGGGAGGCGGCGAAGTCCCGTGCACCGGTCCGCCCGCGGCGTACAGCGTCGGCAGACAGCGTTGCCGTCATCTCCTCACTCTCCGCATGCAGTGCCAGAATCCCCCCAAAGGCGGCAATCCGCTGCATCCCCTGATAGAGGGTATCATCATCCACCTCACGGAAGCGCCCTTCCCCTTCACCGCCGGGATTGGAGATGAAGGCTTTGAAGCCGGTGACTCCGGCGGCAGCCAGTTCCTCCAGCTCCTCCAGATTGCCGGGAACAAGTCCGCCCCACAGTACATAATCAACAGCGGAGTTCCCGGCTGCCGCATCAGCCTTGAGCTGGAGCGCAGCCAGATTTACCGTAGGCGGATTGCCGTTAAGCGGCATATCCGCATAGCAGGTGCAGCCCCCGGCAGCCAGCGCCGCCGAGCCGCTGCGGAAGCCTTCCCAATGTCCAAAGGACGGCTCATTGAAGTGGACATGCATATCAATCATACCCGGCAGAACATACAGCCCCTCTGCGTCGATGATCCGGGTGTCCGGAAGAGCCGGAAGCCCCCCGCCTATTGCAGCTATTTTCCCGTCTTTTACTGCAACATCCGCCTTGACTACTTCTCCGGGCAGCACAACATTCCCGTTCCTGATGATAAGCTCATATGATTCCTTCATGGTCCGGTCACCTCCGCCGTCGGTTCTAATTATTATGTCAGCTTCCCCGGTACGTGCTGTACCCTCCGGGTGCTACAAGCAGCGGAACATGATAATGCTCCGCCGGGTTCGTAATGGTAAATCGAATCGGAATCTGTTCGAGAAAAAACACATCCGGCTCTGCCGCAGTCCCTCCGGCTCCATCCGCAGCCAGTGCCGCTCTGCGGAAATAATCCCCGGCCCAGAACAGCAGCTCGTAGCTGCCGGCTTCCAGCTCGCCGCCGGCCAGCAGCGGGGCATCCAGCCGGCCGTCGCTGTTCGTCACTGCTTCACGCAGCAGCTCACCCGCTCCGCCGTCAAGCTTCCGCAGCTGAAGGGTCATTCCGGCGGCAGGTACGCCGCGCATCAGATCCAGTACATGAGTGGTCAGCCGCCCGCTCATCCTGCCGCCCCCCCGGCTTCCGGCAGCAGATCATGCAGCCGGAAGCCGGTAATCCGGCCGATTTCCTCAAGTGCCTGCTCCCGCTCCTGCTCCAGCGGATGATGCACCCGCTCAGAGATGGCTTCTATAATATCATCCTTATTTTTGCCCCTTACGGCCAAAATGAACGGAAAACCGAACTTCTCTGTGTAGGCTGCATTCAGCCCGGTAAGCCGTTCGAATTCTTCTGCCGTCAGCCGGTCAAGACCCGCACCCTGCTGCTCCGCCGCCGACAGCGGGGTTACCTGCAGCCTGGTCGCCAGATCCGGATGGGCTCTGAGCAGCTCATCAACCTGACTGCGCGGCGCACTGCGTGCCGTCTGCAGCATTACACGGTGCAGCTCCTCCGCAGAACGGACCGGGAGATAGGCGTAAGCCTCCTCAGCAACCCAGGGTGAATGTTCAAAAATTCCGCCGAGCGCCTCCACAAACTGCGTCCGGCTCATGCCGTTAATTTGCTCCAATGTTAAGATATCTGTTTCTGCACTCATGCTCCCGCCCGCTTTCCATAGTTTTATTAGCAGCGCAATGATAATTCTCATATAACTTCAAGGGTAAAAAAAGTCCATTTACTGTATTCAACCGGTCAGAAGTTTGAACTACAATAAATGGATTTCAGTGATTATAACAGATAATCCGGCAAAAGCCCTCTTTTGTCAGAACCGCTGCTCGCGGATGTATGGCGTACCCAGTGATTCCGGAGTGCCTGAAGGTTTGTTGCGGTTGCGGTAGCCAAGATACATCAGCACCAGAATCGTAACAATATACGGGATCATTTTAAGGAAATAGGACGGGATACCGCTGCCAAGCAGTTGGATGCGGAAGCCGAGTGAATCCAGTGCCCCGAAGAAGTATGCGCAGAAGAGGGCACGCAGCGGATTCCATCTGGCAAAGATCACAAGTCCGACGGCAATCCAGCCGCGGCCGGCTGTAAGGCCTTCATTCCAGGTAGGAGCATAGGCCAGCACCATATCTGCCCCCGCCAGACCGATCAGTGCAGCACCGGCAGTAACATAGCTGTAGCGGATCAGCTGTACCCGGATACCCATAACATCCGCTGTTGCCGGATTATCCCCCACAGCCCGCAGATGCAGCCCCCATGAGGTATGGTGAATCAGCAGATGCAGCACCAGCACCAGCAGCAGACTGAACCAGGTCAAATAATCCAGCCGTCCGAAAATGTCCCCGATCACGGGAATCCCTTCCAGCCAGCTCAAGTTAAGCTTGGGAGAAGTTCCCGGTAGCGGCAGGCCGCTGATCGACTTACCGAGATAAGCGCTCAGTCCGCTCCCGAACAGCGTCATTGCCAGTCCTGACATCGTCTGGTTGGCTCTCAGTGTCACACAGAGGAACGAATGAACCAGACCAAGCAGGGCGGTCACAGCAATAGCTGCAAGCAAGGCCAGCAGCAGATTACCGCTGTTGATATAGACGATACAGGTGCTCACGGCCCCCATCAGCATCAGCCCCTCTGCACCAAGCTGGATGATGCCTGCACGCTCGGTCAGAATACCGCCAAGTGTAGCCAGCAGCAGCGGAGTCCCGGCGGAAATGGCCGCGATCAATAACTGTGTAGTGAAATCCATAGTCTAACTCCCTTCTCTCTAGAGCGCGGCTAAGCGCTCCGGCGTATGCGGAAACGGTGAATCATATCGCCGGCAATCAGGAAGAACAGGATAGAGCCCTGCAGCATTTCTGAAATAGACGAAGGCAATCCGATGGTCTGTACGCTGTAGCCGCCGACAATCAGGCCGCCGAACAGGACGGAGGTAACGATCAGGCCCAGCGGATTCAGCTTGGCAAGCCAGGCGACGATAATTGCAGTGTAGCCGTAGCCGGGCGAGATGCCCTGCATCAGCTTGTGCGTCACCCCGGAGACCTCGGCCATCCCGGCAATTCCCGCCAGGCCGCCGCTAATCAGCATTACAATGATGATATGTTTTTTAATATGAATGCCCGCATAGCGCGCAGCCGTCGGGTTAGCCCCAATCAGCCGCAGCTCATAGCCCCAGCGGGTAAATTTGACCATCAGAAAGTAGATAAAGACGGCGACCAGGCCGAATAACAGACCGATATGCAGTCTTGTCGTCCCGAGTACGGGCAGCGACTGCGCAGCCGTAAACATCGGTGATCCCGGGAAATTGAAGCCCGCAGGATCTTTCCAGGGACCGAACACCACATAATCCAGTGCCAGCAGCGCCACATAGTTCAGCATCAGGGAGGTAATCAGCTCATTAACCCCAAAATGCGTGCGGGGAACAGCTGTCATTAAGCCCCAGAGCGCACCAGCTGCTGTACCAAAGATCAGCATCAGGGTAATCGCCCAGAAGGAAGGCAAATCCGGAAAATAAATCGTAACCGCCGTAGCTGCCATCGCCCCGACCGTCAGCTGCCCTTCCGCCCCGATATTCCATACAGAAATCCGGTATGCCACTGCGATGCCAAGGCCGCACAGCAGCAGCGGAATGGCCTTTACCATTGTTTCTGTGAAGCCGTAGGAGGTGCCGAAGGCACCGCGGAACATCTTCTCATAGACCGTTACCGGGTTCATCCCGTTTGCGGCAATGAAGACTGCGCACAGCAGCAGCGCCAGCACGACAGACAGAATCGGCGACCACCACGGGGAGCGGGTACGGCTGGAATCATATTCAAAACGCAGCCCGAAGTTTTTGCGGGACTTAGCCGCAGCCGGCTCTAGAAGCGCCGTGCCTGCATCACCTGTATTTTTTGGACTCATACCGCACTGCCCTCCTTATGCCGGATACCGGCCATCATCAAACCGATCTGTTCCCTGTCTGCATGCTCATGATCGGTTTCGCCGATGATTGCGCCGCCAAATATGACCAGAATCCGGTCTGACAGCTGCAGCAGCTCATCCAGATCCTCAGAGATCAGCAGCACGCCGCCGCCGGAGCCGCGCAGCTCCATCAGCAGATCATGCACGCCTGCCGTCGCTCCTACATCAAGCCCCTGTGTCGGATGAACCGCAACCATCAGCTTAGGCTTATGGCTGACCTCCCGGGCAAACAGCAGCTTCTGCTGATTTCCGCCGGACAGCTGCTGTACCGGAGTATCAAGCTCCGGCGTTTTCACGTCAAAACGCTGTACCAGCTCCTGCGACCACAGCCGGTTTTTCGCTGCCTTCAGAATACCGAACTTGGAATGCTCCTCCGTCCGGTACGATTTGAACAGCAGATTATCGACCGAACCGAGCCGGCCGGCCAGACCGCTCTTCATACGGTTCTCAGGCACATGGGATATCCCTGCATCAATGGCGCCGCGGACAGAAGCTGTTTTTACCGGACTGCCGTCAAAAATGATCTCCCCGCTCCTCCAGGTTCTCAGTCCCGTAAGCACCTCTGCCAGCTCCTTCTGTCCGTTGCCCGCAACCCCCGCAACTCCGACAATTTCACCCTCGCACACGGAGAGCGACAGGCCGTCAAGCGCTTTGCGGCCATGATCGGCCGAGACCTCCAGGCGGTTGACCACAAGCAGCGGTTCACCCTGAGTGGCTTCACGCTCCTGGCGGCTAATCGTCACCTCTCTGCCTACCATCAGGCGGGCCAGCTCCAGCTCATCTGTCTGTGCCGTGGCCAGTGTGGCAATCATCTTACCTTTACGCATAACGGAGATCCGGTCTGAGGAAGCCAGGACTTCCTTCATCTTATGTGTGGTCATGATGACCGTCTTGCCTGACTGCTTCATGACTCTAAGCGTTTCAAACAGCTGCTCAGCCTCCCCCGGAGTAAGCACGGAGGTCGGCTCATCCAGAATAATGATATCCGCCCCCCTGTACAGCGTCTTTACAATTTCCACACGCTGCTGCTCACCGACGGACAGCTGCCAGATCGGACGGTCAACCGGAAATTTCAGCCCGAACTGCTCTCCCAGCGCGTCTATTTCTTCATGCTTTTGCTTAATCCATTTGCTCCCCCGCCAGAAAGACGACTTTTCGCCAAGCACGATATTTTCCGCTGCCGTGAGCGTCTGCACAAGTCTAAAGTTCTGAAACACCATACCGACTCCCAGAAGCGCCGCATCCTTAGGGGAACGGATTCTTGCCGGCTTGCCGTGAATCAGAATTTCACCTTCATCCGCCCGGTATACACCTGACAGCATGCTCATGACTGTGCTTTTACCTGCTCCGTTCTCACCAAGCAGCGCGTGTACCTCACCCGCGTTTGCCGAAAAATCGACTTGATCGCTTGCCGTTACAGAACCGAATCTCTTCACAATCCCGCGCATTTCAACCGAATGGTCCTGCATATTGGGATGCTCCTTTCCTTATAGTTGTAGTACGGGTGGGGAAGGTTCCACAAGCTTGGAACCCGCCCCACCCATATGAACATGAAGTATGATATTAAGGCCAAGCCGTTATTGCGGGATTGTACCTTCTACACCCTGAGTCAGCCAGTTCATGCCGAGAATTTCCTCAAGGGTAAGCGCCTGGCCCTCCTGGACCTTAACATTGCCCTGATTATCGGAGATCGGGCCGGTGAATACCTCCAGCTCGCCGCTGATGATTTTGGCCTTTGCCTCTTCTACAAGTGCCTTCACATCATCTGGAACCTTGTTGCCGAACGGTGCAAGCTCAACCATACCGTCAGCCATATCGCCGGAATACTGCTCGCTCTTCCACGTTCCGTCCATTACGGACTGAACAGCCTTCACGTAGTATGGACCCCAGTTCCATACAGGGTTGGTCAGATAGTTGTCCGGTGCATATTTGCTCATATCGGAGTCATTACCGCCGGCATAAGCACCGCGTTCAGCCGCTGCCTGGAGGGTAGCCGGGGAATCCTGATAGGCCAGCAGGACATCAGCGCCTTTATCGAGAAGGCTGATCGCCGCCTGGCGTTCAGTAGCCGGGTCATACCAGGTGTTCGTCCAGACAACATCGACCTTGATATCCGGATTAACGCTCTGCGCGCCCAGCGTAAATGCATTCAGATTATAAATAACTTCACTGATCGGGAAAGCACCTACATATCCGAGGTGATTCTTAGTAGTCATTTTTCCTGCCGCGATACCGGACAGATAGCTTGCCTGATAGTTCTTGCCGAAGTAGGTACCCATATTCTCAGCTGTCTTATAGCCGGAAGCATGGAGGAATTTCACGTTGGGGAATTTATTAGCTACATTGAGGGTGAAGTCCATATATCCAAAGCTTGTGGTGAATACAATGTCGTGGTTTTGTGCCAGTTCAGTAATAATACGTTCCGCATCGGCACTTTCCGGTACATTCTCTACGAAGTCTGCTTTAATGCCCAGCTCTTTTTCCATATACAGACGGCCCTGGTCATGCTGATACGTATAACCGCCGTCACCCGGAGGTCCAATGTAGACAAAAGCAACCGTCGGCTTCTCTGCTGCCGGCTCTGTCGTTGCTGCCGCCTCAGTTGCTGTCCCCGCATTCGCCGATGCCGGCGCCTCAGTTGCAGCAGTGTTCGTAGATGCAGCATTGTTGTTGCTTCCGCAGCCCGCCAGCACTACCGCAAGCGCAAAGGTAAGCATTAGGCTCACCGTAAATCCCTGACCCCTTTTTTTCATAATTCTCCTCCTCCAGGATATCTCTCTTAATGGTTCAAACCATTAATGTATCTTTACTATACTGAGACAGAGCGTTTACGTAAATTTACATAACATACGTTTGTGCTATACAATAAGAAGTTCGGATCTTTTTGTGCCTGATGCACTAAACCGCAGCGAATTATATATAAAATATGTGATATTAACTTACATTTATCTGGCAGGCCCTATAAAGATGTCAGCTTTCACCGCGAAGGCTCCATTCCTTACGGATATCTCCAAAGTCAAACCGGCTTCCGGCATCCATAAAAAGACGGGCAGGGTCAGGCTCCAGCACAACCCCTTTATACTCAGAGGAATGCATGATTTCAGCCGCTCCTTTATCCCCGTCCAGCCCCTGCAGCACCGTGAACATCCTCCGCGAAAAAAGAGCCGGCGGCATATTCATCCCTTCATTGGTGCTGGCCACATAATCCAGTCCGGGGTTCCGCACATAGGTGTCCTTAAGACGGCTTACAAGCGAAGCTGTAATAAAAGCCTGGTCAGAAATCGCCACCACCACTGCATCCGGCTGCATCGGCAAAATAGCGTTCAGCCCGCAGCGCATAGAAAAGGACAGGCCCAGATGGGCAGTCAGGCATGTTTCAGTCCGCCTTGTACTCGGCTCATTAGCAGGCGGCAGCCATTCCAGATTATCATCTGCCCGGACGACTACAACCAGCGGATCAAGAGAACAGCGTTCAAGCTCACTGAGGGCGATGCTTCCAAGCTTGACTTCCGGAGACAGCTTGAACGGCACTTTAGGAGCCCGCATCCGGCTTCCAGGTCCTGCCGCCAGATAAATCCCTGCTATTTTCAATGAACTCCACTCCTTCCGGCAGCGCCGCAGCGCCCGCCCATCTAAGTTTTGGACACTAACAGCATTATTCACGCTCCAGCATTTTCCGGAAAACAAATACGAGCTTAAGCCGCATCAGATCATCAATTTTTTTGAAGTCAACATCCAGCAGCTCACTGAGCTTCTCAATCCGGTAGGTAGCCGTGTTGCGGTGAATGAACAGCTTTTTGGCTGTTTCATTGACATGGCCGTCATTGTCAAGATAGACCTCCAGTGTATGGAGCATCTCCTTGACGTATTCCGGCTCCCGGCTGAGCAGTCCGCGCAGATTGCCGTGAATATATTTCTTCATTAATTCCGGCGGAATCTGGCCAAGCAGAAGGTTCAGCTCAAGCTGCCGGTAATGCACCACATTTCCGTATGCGCCCCAGTGCCGGGCTATCGACATGCATTCCTTCACCTCGGCAAAGGCTTCCTTCAGCCCTTCCGGCTTCACCTTGACCGTGCTGAATGCAGCCCGCGGGGAATATCCGTTATCAAGCTTCAGCCCCTGAAAGCATTCATGGATCAGCTCGCGGAGCTGCTCCGGGCTATGTCCGGTTGACGGAAGCAATGACACCAGCCCCTCATCCATAATGACATGAATGCTGTTCAGCTTCCCTAATACAGGGTGTTCCGCATACTCCTCCTTCAGCCGCAGCAGCTCCCCCTGCCGTTCTTCCCCGGCAACTGCCGTTTCAGTCAGCAGCAGCTGAAAGGGTGAATGCAGCAGCTTCACCTCCAGCCTGAGCGCAGCCTGCGACAGTTCAGCGCTGGAGAGCCCGCCGCTCAGGCAGCGGCGCAGCAAGCTGCTGAATTCCCGGTGCTCGGCCGGTTCAAAATAATCCTCATATCCTGAATGAATATGATACGAAATAAGCTCGGCTCCCTGGATGAACAGGCTCTCCTCCACAGGCAGCAGCAGCGGATCTATGGAACAATACAAAAGAAACCCTGTACACTTCTCTCCCTGCATCAGCGGCAGCCGCAGGCCCGTTCTGTCACCGGCGCGGAAGCGCTGGTTGCGGTGCTGCCACGGCCAGCCCTCCAGCAGCTGGCTGCTGTTCATTTCAGAATTATTGTAGACAATATCCCCCCGGCTGCTTACAACCGCAAGCTTGTAGCCGATCACTTCAGATACCGCCTCCAAGAGGGGGCGGCCGCGGCCGGAGCGGAGCGCAAAGCGCATCAGCTTGCGCTGCTTCTCCAGGATCCCCTGCAGCACACTGGTGCTTCGCGATAATTCAGCGCGGAACAGCCCGTTCATCTGATCGGAGAACGTGAACTGGAACGGCAGCTCAATCAGCGGGAAATTCAGCGTCTCAGCCTCGGCAATCAGCTCCTGCGGCACGGTATCCCAGAAACGGCCCAGCTTAATGCCCAGCGCCGATGAGCCCCGCCGGTTCAGAGTCTGCAGCAGTGCGGAAGCATCCTCAAGGCTGTCCTTGATCAGATACGCGGTAGTTAACAGCATTTCCCCCTCTTTAATCCAGTCCGAGATATCCGGTGCATCCATTACGTTGATCGACTTCACAATTCTGTGCTTGCCCTTGGCTCCGGCGATAAGCTTGGCCTCGGATAAAGGATAAATGGACAACGCTTCTTCGACGGTAAGATGCATGCCACCCCTCCTTAACTAAGTTTATTTATTAACCAGCGTTCTTCATGTTACTTTATGTAACATTATAGATAAAATGACCCCTATTGGAAAGAGAAAAGTGAAAATACCTTTCGGATATGTCAGGTATAATAACGTTATTCTTTTGATTTCAAGATAAAGAAATAAAATTTAATAGTTTAAAAAATCATATTGTAAATAAGTGACTTTAGTACTAGAATTAAGGTTGCTTTAGTTTATATATTTGAATGTTCAAATCTTCAAACTCTTTTTTGTCGATTTTCGTCGGATAAATACCTTCGTTATCGGCCGAATCAATGTTCCATTTATTAAAGGCAAACTATCTGAAAGGATAGGACGCAAAGCAATGGGCCTAAAGATGCAGTAACCATGCATCCACGGTTGCCAGGCTGCCACCAGGAGCTGTTTCCGGCTCTTATGTTCAAATGCCACTGATTACACAAAAAGGAGCTAACCCCAAATGCCCCAGAAAATTACCGAGAAATATTTGAATGAGCTGATTGATCAGCTGGATGTCAAGGAAATTGCGCCAGAGGGGAAATCCGCAGTTGCCCAGCAGCCAAATGATAAACAAATCAGCAACGGAATGATTGTCGTCCAAAACAATCAGATATATATTACTTCTCCTATGCACGGCGGCAAGCCGGCAGTCCTCACAGCACATCCGCCCCTTATTCTCAAGTTAAATAATGAGCTAGTAACAGGTCCGGTAGAGGTGTTGGCAACAGATCGGATTAGCTGGACGGTACATGAACCTCTCCAGTACGAGATCACAGTCTCTGACGACAAGCTCAAAGCGTTCCTAGCCATTGAACGGGTGCAGCAGTACGCCTGGACTCTGGTAAGTTCCCCGGCAACTACCGAGCTCGAATTAACGGCCCGCATCGACCGTACCCTCCTGCTGTCAACACTGACCATTGAACAGATCATAGCCGATTTTGAGAAAAGATCGATAACACGCAATCTTAATATCCCGGTCATTTATGCAGAATTAAATAATCCGAGCCATCAGCCGGTTTGTGTCGCGGAAGGCAAGCCCCCTGTGCCGGGTACAGATGCAAAGCTGGATTTATTTTTTTCCGAGCATATTGAGAATGCTTTCAGTGAAAATGAAAATGAACGCTCTGTGGATTACCGAAACCATCTGCGGATCCCCTCAGCAAAAACAGGCGATATCATTGCCCGAAAGCACCTGCCGCGGGAAGGGGTTCCCGGGTATGATGTCTATGGAAGCATACTGCCTGCGGCCCCGGCCAGGGATGTAAAAGTAGTGGCCAAAGAGCATACAGCGCTGTTGCCGAGCCATGAAATCACCGCGCTGAAGGAAGGCCGGCCGCGAATGACAGGTACTAACGTCAAATACTTTGATATATCAACCGAATATGTTATTCCTGGTAATGTGAATATCAAAACAGGTAATATTGTATTTTCAGGCGATGTCATTGTCTATCAGGATGTTGAAGATAACATGATTATTGAGTCACTGGGTAATGTCTATATTTACGGAAATGTCTACAGCTCTACTATTACAGCAACAGGAAGCATATTGGTTATGGGAAATGTTATCAATAGCCAGCTGTATTCCGGCTATTTCGGCGTGATGTATAACCGACTGTACACCCTTTCCAAGCAGCTGATTGAAGAGGTTCATTTGTTGCGGCAGGCATCAAGCCTGCTTACCGAGAAGGTTGAATCGCGGCAGCAAACCGCGAAGTTCGGTCAGATTATTCTTCTGCTGATGGAAAGCAAATACAAAAAAATTCCCGGCCTCATCCGTGATCTGCAGTCCGTCTTTTCCAACATTAAGCATACTTATCATCAGGACACAGAACAGTTGAAGCGCATGCTGGATGTATTTTTACGCCCGACCCAATTCATTGATTTTTTCAGCGATGCTATTCTGGCTTCATTTTTAAAATTACTTAAGGATCTGTATTCCGGTGTAGCCCGCATGCAGGAAGCACAGGTCCGGGTAGACCTCCCCCAATGCCAGAACAGTACGGTTAAATCCAACGGCGATATTATTATTCATAAGGACGGGGTTCTGCAAAGCGAGCTATTCTCCTCGGGCGATATCACCTTCCTTCATCAGGAATCTATATGCCGCGGGTCAAATCTGGAGGCGGCAGGAACTCTCACCGCCCAGACCGTAGGCGGTGAATCGAGCGCCAACTCATTCCTGAAAGCCGGAAGGAAAATCACTGCCCGTAAAATTTATGCCGGCAGAGTCACAGTGGGCCGCTATTCGGAAGAAATTATTGAGCCTGCCGAGGACATCGTATTCACGCCGCAAAGCATGCAGCGTAAAGATTAACAGCCGCTCGGACGAGTGCATGGACCGTTCAGATAAAGCATAAGAAAAGGATCGAAACCGGTAACTTTCGGCTTCGATCCCTTCTTATGCCATATTCAGCGCCAGCATAGCTGCCTGTCTGGCGGAAAGCTTCAACAGCCCGCCCTCTTCGTACTAAGTCCATATTTCATTAACCCATGAGAGCAGGCGGAGATCCTCTCCGCTGCCGCCGATAACGGACAGCCCGAGCGGCAGGCCGGCCGGACCTTCAACCGGCAGCGTTACCTGCGGCAGGCCCGCCAGACCCGCAATGCAGCTTAGCATCATAGCCCCGCTGCGGTTGCGTTCCAGCTGCTGCAGACTAGCACCGCGCAGCGGGGCCGGTCCGGGCACAGTCGGGATGACCAGGCAGCGGTCCTCCCCGAGAAGCTCCTGCAGCCGTTCAGCAATGTCCCGCCGCCGGGCGGCTGCCAGGCTATGGTCCTGCCCGGCAATGCTTGCCGCCCAGGTGAAGCGTGCAGCGATATCCGGACCAAAGACCGGCTGCTCCTGCCTTATCCACGCGCCATGGGCGGCCCAGATTTCAGCAGCCTGCAGCTCTCTGAACACATCCATCCAGCTTTTCAGGCCTTCTGCAGAGACTACGTTTTCTACAGTCTCATCCGCGGCAGCCTGCAGCCGTGTTAGCCCCTGCTTCAGGAAGACGGCACTTTCCGGCTCAGCCAGCGCCCAGCAGTCCGCCGGGATGTACAGCCTGACCATTCTGGACGGGGTCCGTTCCAGGCCGGGGATTCGGCCGGGTACAGACATTCGGATTACTGCCTCTTCTCCTGCACGGTATTCAGTATCACCCGCAGCTGCACTCTGCTTCATTGTCCCGCCTCCGCCAATCAACACCTTCCCCACACGCTGCAGCAGCTCCGGACTGTCCGTAATCCAGCCTGCCGTATCAAATCCCGGTGCCAGCGGAATAACGCCGTCCATCGCTACGGCTCCATGTGTCGGACGGAAACCATACACGCCGCAGTATGCGGAAGGGACACGGATCGAGCCGCCGGTATCCGTTCCGAGCGCAAAGTCAACGGCGCCGGAGGCTACCGCCACCGCTGACCCGCTGGATGAACCGCCGGGAACCCGCCCGGCTCCCCGCGGATTCACCGGCGTGCCGTAATGAGCATTCTCCCCGCCCAGGCTGTACATCAGCTCATCGGTATGCGCCGCTCCATGCAGTGCTGCACCGGCATCCAGCAGGCTTCTGACAGCCGCCGCATGCGCCTCTGCAGGTGCATGGCTGCGCAGCCATGCCGGATTCCCGGCGGAAGACCGGTGGCCGGCTACAGCAAACACATCCTTTACGGCAAAGCGGAGTCCTCTTAATTCACCCTGCTGCGAGCCGGAGGCTTCCAGCTCCGGGGCGATAAATGCACCATAGTCATTATTATGAATCACTGTCCTCACTCCTTCCTCCTACCATCCGATAGCCGCTCCGTCACAGCGCGGATCCGTTCCGCCGCTGCGCAGTCCGGAGCTGTCTACCGCAATGGCATGGGCATGACCCATGATGCCGTCATATGCTGCCGCTTCACGTACCAGATGTCCTGCGCCGGCCAGCTTATCAAGCACCTGACGCCCCGCCCGCTGCTCCACCCTCAGCTCCTGGGTCGGTTCTCCCCAGGTTCTGCCCCACACAAATCTCGGAGCAGCTACCGCCTCCTGCGGATTCATTCCGTAATGCAGCATCCGGGTCAGCAGCAGCGTCTGCGTCTGGGGCTGCCCTTCCCCGCCCTGCGTCCCGTACAGGTAAGCAGGCTTGCCGCCCTGGCATGCCATTGCCGGCATAAGGGTATGGAAGGTGCGCTTATGCGGCTCCAGCGTGTTGATATGCTTCGGGTCCAATGAGAAGAAGGAGCCGCGGTTCTGCAGCAGAATTCCCGTATCTCCAGCTACAATCCCTGAGCCGAATTCAAAATAAAGGCTTTGGATGAACGACACCGCATTGCCGTCCCCGTCAATGACCGCAGCATAAGCGGTATCACGGCCAACCGGCTCACTGCCGATTGCCGCCGCACGGTGCAGGGAGATGGTAGATGCCAGCTGCTGTGCATATCCTTTATCGAGCAGCCGGTCCAGGGGAGCCGGAGAGAATGCCGGATCTGTCAGCACCTGATCCCGGTCACGGAAGCTCAGCTTCAGCGCTTCGGCCAGCAGATGGTAGTACTCATAGGAGCCGTGCTCAATGCTGCTGAAATCGAAGCGCTCCAGTATATTGAGCGCCATCAGTGCCGCAAAGCCCTGCGAGTTCGGCGGCGCCTGATAGACACTGTATCCGTGATACTCTGTGGATACGGGCTCCGTCCACTCCCCGTAATGGCCGGCAAAATCCTCACGGGTAAGATACCCGCCCGCAGCAAGCATATAATCGCTTATATCCTGCGCGATCCCTCCCTTATAGAAGGCGTCGCGGCCGCCCGACGCCAGGGCACGCAGCGTCCGGGCCAGCTGCGGCTGCACAAACCCGGACCCGGCGGCCGGAGGCCTCCCGCCGGGCAAGTACACCGCCGCCGCTTCACGGCTCAGCGCGGCTCCGGCAAGAACGCTGCCGCCGTGCTGGTCCGGCGACAGCGGAAACCCTGCGGATGCGTAGCCGATGGCCGGCTCCAGCACCTCCGCAAAGGGCAGGCGGCCGTACTCTCCCTGTACGGCTGCCCAGCTGTCCGCCATTCCGGGTACCGTAATGGCGCTGCGGACCCCGCGCCGGGGAATCTCCGTCTCCCCGGCATACAGGTCCCGGCGGACGCCGTGGCCGGACCGTCCGCTGCCGTTATAGGCCCGTACGCGCCCTTCGCCCGCGCTGTACGTAAGCCAAAAAGCATCGCCGCCCAGCCCCGTCATATGCGGGTAGACCACGGCAAGCGCAGCGCTGACCGCTACCGCCGCATCAAAGGCATTCCCCCCCTTGTACAATACTTCTGCACCTGCGGCAGAAGCCAGGTAATGGGGGCTGACCACCATTGTTTTTGTACCGGTCACCGGCTGTGTCGTCATGTGCCATCCCCCTCAACATTCTCGTTTAAAGTTACCGTCATTTAACCGCACAGCAAATTCCCCTGTCAATGCATTAAGGGCAAACTCAAACCGGAACGGCCACTTTTTGTATACGGTGCACAAACATTCAGCGAAATCCGGTTTGTTCGGTAGTGGCTCTCTGCCGGTTAGGATAGAATGTTCAGAACACCGCAGACCGCTGCACCTCATCGCTTAATCTCTTCATACATACCATTTTATTAGGAGGGGTCTTGTGAAACTGGCCAACAATGAATATGTACAGATCGCCGTTGCCATGTGCAGAACAGGGATACTCGGTTATGGCGGAGGTCCTTCTGTAATCCCGCTCATCCGCCACGACGCCGTAACCCGCTATGCCTGGATGAGCGATGACGAATTCGGGGAGACGCTGGCCATCGCCAACGCCCTGCCGGGCCCGATCGCCACCAAGATGGCCGCCTATCTCGGCTATAAACGGAAGGGAGTCCGGGGAGCGCTGCTCTCCGTTCTGGCCCACATTTTGCCCAGCGGTATTGCTATGATCGCCCTGCTCTCCGCCGTCAATCATCTAAGCGGCTCCAGGACGGTAGCGAACATGATTGCTGCTGTTTCACCTGTTATCGCGGTCATGCTCGGGATGATGGCTTACGAATTTGCCCAAAAGGCATTCAAAGGGCTGGGGAAGTGGATCGGGGCTGGTTTTCTGCTGCTGGCGCTGGTGCTGCTGGAGGTGCTGCAGCTTCATCCGGCCATCGTGATTGTGCTTTTTCTGGGCTATGGGACGGTTCATTACCGGCTACTTGCGAAGAAGAATAACAAAGGGGGGACTGCCTAGATGGAATGGCTTGAGCTGATATATGGATTTTTTATGGCTAATCTGCTGGGCTACGGCGGCGGCCCCTCCTCCATCCCGCTGATGTACCAGGAAATTGTCCCGCATTACGGTTGGCTTACCGATGAGCAGTTCTCCAATATGCTGGCGCTGGGCAATGCCCTGCCCGGGCCGATCGCTACCAAAATTGCCGCTTATGTCGGCTACGGAGTCTTTGGCTGGGCTGGAGCCGCCTTGGCGCTGACCGCTACCGTCCTCCCTTCGGCCGCTGCGCTGATCATCCTGCTTCAGGCCATGCATAAATACAAGCAGTCGCCTGCCGTTAAAGGCATGACGCTGCTTGTACAGCCGGTTATTGCCGTTATGATGACTGTGCTGACTATTACAATGGCCCAGGGTCCGGCGGAAGCCATCGGATTCTGGCAGACGCTGATCATCGCCGCCCTTGCTTTTGCCGCCATACAATGGCTTAAGCTCCACCCTGCGCTGGTGATCGTGGCCGCTTTTGCCTACGGGGCATTCCTGCTCCCTTATACCGTGTAGCCTGCCGCTGCAGTAACAGCCAGTTCATTTCAGAATATACTGCGATAATACCGCCTGCACCTCATATATGTTGACCGATTTATTAAACGTCTTTTTAAGCGGCAATGCGCTTCCGGACACATACAGGCACAGCTCCGCATCCAGATCAAAGTGCCCGGCCGTCTCCACATAATAATGGGTGATGCTTTTGTAGGGAATGGAATGGTATTGTGTCTTTTTGCCGGTTACCCCCTGTTTATCAACGAGAATCAGCCGCTTATCCGTAAAAATAAACATGTCCCTGATCAGCTTATACGCCCGTTCGATCTTCTCCCCCGGAGCCAGAATCCGGTCATACTCACGTTGTACATCAGCAAGCTCTACCTGGGTCGCATGCCCCAGAAGCCCGTTAAAAATCGCCATATTCTCTCCTTCTTTCCCGTTCAGAATACCAGGCAGGCTCCCTGCCCTTTTACATCCTACTTGTGCATTCAAAATTATATGCTGCGGGCGCTCCGCTTTTTTTTGCTTGCATCTTCTGCCGATATTGGTTAAACTAACTTTAAATTTGTTAAAAGAGGAGGTGTGGAGGAATGGATCGCAATTGGACCAACAGTGTTATTAGCCGGCTGCCTATCGCTATGGCTGGCATCGTTCATGTAAATGCCGACAACGGGAGAAGTCTGTCCATTTACAAGAATTTAATAACACTACACAATTGTGAAATGCCTTTCCAGCCACACTTCAACGGATAAGCTGTACTACCGGAGAATGTTAAGGCCGCGGGGAAATTTCCTCGCGGTCTTTTTGCGTCCATTTTCAGTCCTCTATCCGGGGGAGCGGCTGCTGCAGGCATTATATAAAGGAGAATACCTATGATTATCTCATGCCAAAATGTCCAGAAATACCACGGTGCCCAGCTCGTCCTGAAGGACATCACCTTTGATATCCGCGAAGGCGAAAAGATCGGCCTGATCGGCCGCAACGGCTGTGGAAAAACAACCCTGTTCCGCCTGCTGAGCGGCGAAGAACGCCCGGATCAGGGGCAGATCTCCATCCGCCGGGGCAGCGTGACCGGCCTGCTTGCCCAAATTCAGGAGGCCGGAACCGAAGAAACGGTATATGCCGTGCTCCAGCGCAGCTTCGCTGAGCCTCTGTCCTGGCAGAGCCGCCTGCGGGAGCTGGAGCAGCAGATGTCATCCTCTGACGCCGCAAACGACGGGCCGGCCTGGAACAGGCTGCTTAAGGAATACGGCAGCCTGCAGGAGAAATTCGAAGCAGCCGGCGGATATGAAATCGACGCTTCGATCCAGCGGGTCGCAGCAGGGCTCGGCATCGCTGTCTCCCAATATGAGCGCGGGTTCGCCTCCCTCTCCGGCGGTGAGAAAACCAAGGTCGGCCTGGCGGAGCTGTTGCTGCGCCGTCCCGATGTGCTGCTGCTCGATGAGCCGACCAACCATCTGGATATGGAGGCTATCGAATGGCTGGAGCAATATCTTCTCGCCTATGAAGGCACCGTGCTGGCAATTTCACATGATCGCTATTTCCTCGATGCCGTAGTCAAAAAGGTCGTCGAAATTGAAGATGGCGAAGCCATCACCTATCACACCAATTACAGCGGCTATCAGGTAGAGAAGGAAGCCCGGCTGCTTCAGCAGTTCGCCGATTACCAGGAGCAGCAGAAAAAGATCAAGCAGATGCAGGAAAGTATCAAAAGGCTGATTGAATGGGGCAACCGCTCCAATCCGCCTAACCCCTCCTTCCACCGCCGGGCTGCCTCCATGCAGAAGGCGCTGGACCGGATGGTCAAGATTAAGCGTCCGATTCTGGAACGCAAGGCAATGGATCTGCAGCTGCAACAGGAGGACCGGACCGGCAATCAGGCTGTCATCCTCGACCGGATCAGCAAAAGCTACGGCAGCCGCACCCTCTTCTCCGGCGCCAGTGACATTCTGAGATACGGCGAAACGGCTGCATTGATCGGCGGCAACGGTGCCGGCAAGAGTACGCTGCTGCGGATGATTCTCGGCCAGGAGACGCCGGATAGCGGAAGCTGCACACTGGGCTCCCGGGCGGCCGTAGGGTACCTGGCCCAGGAAGCGGTGCCTGAGGACGGCAAGCTCTCTGTACTGCGCTATTTCCGCGAAGAAGCAGGTATGGAGGAAGGGGAAGCCCGCGGACAGCTCGCCCGCTTCCTCTTCTACGGCAGCGATGTCTTCAAGACCGTCGCCAATTTGTCGGGCGGGGAATGGACGCGGCTGCGCTTCGCGGTGCTGATGCACCGCCGTCCGAATCTGCTCATCCTTGATGAGCCGACCAACCACCTGGACATCGACTCGCGGGAGGCGCTGGAAGAGGCGCTGGAGGAATTCGCGGGTACCGTGCTGGCGGTATCCCATGACCGCTACTTCATCAACCGCTGCTTCGGCAAGCTCTGGTCCATCGAAGGCGGCCGCTTTCACGCCTTCAACGGAAACTATGAGTATTACAAGGAAAAACAGGCAGAGCGTGCTGCTTCCGGCACACCTGCGGATAATAGAAATTCCCCTGGCGGCAAGAGTACCCAACCCAAGGCTACAGCTCCGGCAGCCATTCCCCGGAAACAGCGCTCTGCTGCAGCATGGGAGCAGGATATTGCTGCTGCCGAGGAACAGCTCCGCCGGATCGATGCCGCGATGCTGGCTCCCGCCATCGCCAGCGATGCAGTGAAGCTGGCAGAGCTTCAGCTTAGCCGTGACTCAGCGCAGACGGAGCTGGATGAGCTCTACACAGCCTGGATGAACGAAGCAGAAAGGTGAGAACAATGACACAGAACACAGCAATTTCAGCGTATTGGAAAGCTTATGTAGAGGAGCACCCTGAAGCCGCAGATCACTATGACAGCGCCTGGGCCTTCGGCGACAGCCCGCGGCTGGCGGATGAACTGCTCGGTCTGGTACTGGAGGGAATCAAAACCGGGACCGCCTCTAATAAGCTGGTGTATGAACAGCAGGGCTTAAGCCTGCCTTTTATCGGAGGGTATTCTATCCTGCTGGACGGGGAGGGCAGTCCGCGGGCCATTATTGAGACTACCCGGGTCGAGACCGTTCCCTTCAATGAGGTTACCGCAGAGTTTGCATATACCGAGGGAGAGGATGACCGAACACTTGAATCATGGCGCTATGAGCACGAAGCTTTTTTCACAAGAGAATTCAAGCGTTATGGAATGTCCTTTGACCCTGCAATGCCGGTCGTATGTGAGAACTTCCGGGTGGTGCATGTGAAGCCGCTCCCCTAGACAGCAACCAAAGAGGCTGCGCTCCTTCATCAGGGGCGCAGCCTCTTTTATTCATGATACGTATGTACTCAGGACTGCTTAATACCGAATGCAATCCACCGTCCATCAATGTCCTCTATCACAAAGTCACGGTTACCGTAATCCGTATCGGTTAATTTGCGGATGAACTTTACGCCTGCAGCCTCGAGCGCATCCTGGAGCGCGTCCTGATTCCGGGTAATGAAGTAAGCATCATATCCGTAACCGTACAGCTCCCGGTTAGGGATAACCGGACGTCCGCCGGAATCCGTTAGAATAATCTCAGTGGAATCCCGGTACAGGCAGATATGGTGTTCCTGTGTATCCAAATAGGATACTGCCCGGAATCCCAGCTTTTGTTCATAATAAGCGGACGTTCCTATAATATCCGGAGTTCCAAAGATACTATGCGATTCCAGCAATATGTTATTCATAACCAATCTCCTTCATCCTAAATATCAGCCTGTCCATGCAATTCAAAAAGGCCGCTCCTTCTTCTAAGAGGCAGCCTTCATTCGTATAAGTCTACTAAGTTTATTTGGAGTGCCTATTATTTAAAGTAATACTTACCGCCATATCCCCATGATCCAGCCGATTACCGAGATCCATAAGGGAATGCTGATCAGAACGCCCCATACCAGTCCGGCAGCGATATTGCCCTCGGCAGGACGTGCCGCAGTATCCTGTTTTAGCGGAAGTCTTAACTCTTCTTGTTCCATTGCGATCCCCTCCTAAAATATCTTATCGTCACAGTAGAGGAAAAAATGTAGACCGCCTGGCCTAAAAAGGTAGAATTTCCGCAACTAATTTTTAGATACAAAGGCTCAGCGGCTTACTTTGTAACTGCTTTCATAATAGTAATTAACCAATTTTTGTCTAATAAAACTTATAAAAGCCCTGCACTACATTATATGCGCAGAATTAGTCTAATATAACCGGCTTTTCGGGATTTTTTAGGAATTCGAACATTGTTCTGATCTGATCTGCGGTGTTCCGTTCCTGCGACAGCTCAGGCAGCTCATCCTCAGCAAAGAAGCCTGCCCCGAACGTCTCCACGCCTCCCGCCGCTTCCCCGCCCGTAATCCGGCATAGAACAAAAAATTTATAGACATGATACGGCTCCGGCGGATGATTATGGAATTTTTTGTCCAGCACCGCCAGCAGACGAACGGCCTCCGCCTGATAACCCGACTCTTCGGCAATTTCCTTAACTGCCACTTCACTCGGCGACAGCCCGATATCCCCCCAGCCTCCGGGGAGCGCCCAGTTACCGTCCAGCTTCTCGCGTACCAGCAAAATCTTGTTATCCTGAAAAACAACACCGCGGATATCAACCTTTGGTGTACAGTATCCATCCTCTCCGGCAAAGGCGAGCCGGATCTTCTCCTTGCTCTCATAGGTATAATCCGCAAGAATGTCTACACTCAGCTCACGCAGCGCCTGATAACGTTCAATATCATAGACATCCTTGGCATATGTAAGCCCGGTCTGGGCAATAGCTTGAATCTCCTTGGCCCATGTTAACCACTTCTGTTCCATAACGGTACCTCCATTCAAAGGATAGGATAAGCCAGATTAACTTTACACACACAGCATCAGATGCCGGGAAAAAGCCCCCTTGCGGGCAACACAGCGGTCGATAATCTCAAATCCGGCTTCCGAGATCATCTCGTCCATCGCCTCAATGGCTACAATAACTACCCGCCCGGCAATTCTGCGGGCATTGACAAGAATGTCAAACTGCTCCTCGGGTGTGATGCTGGAGTACAGGTTATAGGGCATATCCACAATCGCCGCATCATAATGCTCTGTAATGTCAGCGATATCGCCCAGTGTAACCGGAGCATCGAAGCCAAAGTGGGCAATATTGGTCCGCGCCCCCTGTGCGATGAACGGATTAATGTCCCGGCCGACGATATCGATGCCCATGGACAACGCTTCAATCATTACAGTTCCGATGCCGCAGCAGGGATCGATTGCCCGGATACCTTCCGGATGCGGTACAGCCATATTGACTGCTGCGCGGGCTACACGTGTACTGAGGGCTATGGAATAGCTGCGAGGCTTCTTGATCTGGCGGAACCAGGTCGCATTATTTTTGTGATAGGCTCCAAAATACCAGCGGCCTCCCAGAGTCACAATGCCGTATACCAGCTCCGGACGGTTGACATCTGCCTCTCCTTCAATCCGCAGGCCGATTTCACGTTCAATCACTCTGCGTTCATTGTATTCTATTTTTTGCTCAGGCGGCAGATCGTTGGTTTTCACAAAAATAACCTTGAATGTCTTGCCGTTAAGCTCAACCTGTTCAGTCTGATTATAAATCTCCGGCAGGCTGTCCCCTGCGTACATGACCTCAATCATTTCCTTGATAAACGGGCTGCGGCTGGGCTCCACCTTGATTCCGCTCCCGAAAATCCCCTGAGGGATGTCCTTACCGAACAGGCACCGCAGCTCCATTCCGCATAAATCCAGCTCGTCCCCTGAGCACGCATATGTATAAATATAAGCAGGATCTGTTCCCTGCTGATTCCCTGCGGCTTCTTGCTCCTTACCTGGCTCCATATTCACTGGCACTGTTATTCCGCTCCCGTCTCCTCATAAGTCAGTTAAGTCTAGCACGGTTACCGGACGTAATCAATAACAGTAAACCGCTTTGATTGACAGAAGGTTCTCCAGTATAATGAAGGCATTACACTGCCAAACCAGCCAGCGGTCAATTAACGGCCCGGGTTGAGGTTTAGAGCTGAACTAGACGATTTTGCGCAGCGATACTCTTAAGGAGGTACATACCACTTATGTCCTATGAACAATATTTCCAGTCTGAGCGTGAAGCCCAACTGGCCGAACTGAAGGAATGGCTGTCTATTCCAAGTATTTCTGCCCTCTCTGTACACAAGGAAGATGTTCAATCCGCCGCCCGCTGGCTGACTGAAACCCTGAAACGCGCCGGACTTGAAAACATCGAGATCCATCCTACAGCAGGCCATCCTGTAGTCTATGCCGATTATCTGCATGCTCCCGGCAAGCCTACCATTCTCGTATACGGCCACTACGATGTACAGCCTGTTGATCCGCTGAATCTCTGGACAACCCCTCCATTTGAGCCGGAGATCCGCGACGGCAAGCTGTATGCACGCGGAGCGACCGACGACAAGGGCCAGGTGTTTATGCACATCAAGGCCATCGAAGCTATTCTCAAACAGGAGGGTACTCTTCCTGTCAACATCAAGCTCTGCATCGAGGGTGAAGAAGAAATCGGCAGCGTGAATCTGCCCCCATTCCTGGAAGCCAATCAGGACAAGCTGGCGGCAGACGCCGTGCTGGTCTCCGATACTGCGCTGCTGGAACGCGGACGCCCGGCCATCTGCACCGGACTGCGCGGCCTTTGCTCCATGGAGGTAAGTGTTCATACTGCTTCCACTGACCTGCACTCCGGCTCGTATGGCGGCGGAGTACCCAATGCGCTGCATGCCCTCGTCTCCCTGCTCAGCTCTCTGCATGATAATCAGGGCCGAGTAGCCGTAGAAGGCTTCTACCAGGGCGTTCCTGAGCTGACTGCCGCTCTGCGTGAGGAATTCGCCAAGCAGGGCGTGAACGAAGAGAAGATTAGAGAATCCCTCGGTCTTGAACAGTTGTACGGGGAAGACGGCTACAGCTTCGTTGAGCGGGTCGGCGCCCGTCCGACTCTTGAGCTTAACGGCGTCTACGGCGGATTCCAGGGTGAAGGCAGCAAGACTGTCATTCCTAAGGAAGCCCATGCCAAAATCACCTGCCGTCTCGTCGGCGACCAGGACCCGCAGCATATCCTTGATGCCGTGGAAGCTCATCTGAAAGCCAACATCCAGAAGGGCGCTAACGTAAAGGTGAAGCAGATGGAAAAAGCACGCGCCTTCAACATCGATCCTTCTGATCCGATCCTGCAGACTGCTGCAGACGCCTTCGGTAAAGTATACGGCACACGCGCCCTCTTCACCAAAGACGGCGGGTCGATCCCGATTATGGAGAGCTTCTCCCGCATTCTGAAGGCACCGGTTGTGCTGATGGGCTTTGGCCTGGATGACGAGAACCTGCACGCTCCGGACGAGCATTTCAATCTGGAGAACTTTGATAAGGGCCTGCTGACCATTGTTGAGTTCCTGAAGACGGTCTAACTCGGGCCAGCCATACCGCTCAGTTAACAAATAAAGCCAGGGTCTCCGCTAACTGCGCGGAAACCCTGGCTTATTATATTACGGGACTACAGTACAAAAGCCTTGGAGATGATAACCAGCAGAATAAACAGGACCAGAATAGCCGCTGTAGATGTCATTCCGCCGAAGCCTCCGCCATAACCTGCAACGTTCTCGCTCATGGATCTTTTCCTCCTTTGCAATTGGGTACAGCTTAGAATATGCCTGCAGGCTGTGTATTGACTGGGTTCACAGATAAATCCGGCCTATATCAGGCTTTACTTGGTGAATTTCTGATAGTAGACGCAAAAAAACCTTTGCATCGCAAAGGTTGTAAGTATTAATATTGGAGCGGGTGATGGGAATCGAACCCACGCTATTAGCTTGGAAGGCTAAAGTTCTACCATTGAACTACACCCGCGAGAATATGGTGAAGACAAAGAATATTGTAACATTCCTTTGAATAAAATGCAACCCTTTGGTAATGTATCCGGGCTTACGTTGGCACGATGAGCAGAGGTTTCAGGAAAATCGCTTCGAATTCGTCCGCTTTGATCGGCTTACTGAACAGGTAACCCTGGGCCTCATGGCAATGCTGCTGGCGCAAAAACTGAAGCTGCTCCTTGTTCTCCACCCCTTCTGCCGTAACCTTCAGCTTCAAATGATGGGCCATTGATGTAATGGTTGAGACAATCGCTGCATTGTTGCTGTCCTCCAGCACATCGGAGACGAAGGAACGGTCAATTTTCAGCCGGTCAATCGGCATATTCTTAAGATAATGCAGTGAGCTGTAGCCGGTGCCGAAGTCATCTATGCTGATGAATACCCCCAGCCGCTTCAAGCGGTTAAGCTGGTCAAAGGCTGTCTCCTTGTCCAGCGTCATACTCTCCGTAATCTCCAGGTCAACATAGCATGGATCAAGCCCGATTTCCTGCAGCAGCAAATCTATTTTGCCGGCGAGGTTCGGCTGCAGAAATTGGCGCATGGACAGGTTAATGGATACGCAGATATGACGGTACCCCGCCAGCTGCCACGCTTTATTCTGCTCACAGGCCGTTCTCAGCACCCAGTCGCCGATCGGTACGATCAGCCCGCTCTCCTCGGCAATCGGGATGAACTCCACAGGAGATACAATCCCCCTCTTCGGATGCTCCCAGCGCAGCAGCGCTTCCATACCGACAATTTCTTCAGTCTCAAGCAGCACCTGCGGCTGATAGACGAGATAGAATTCATTACGCTCCAGTGCCCGGCGCAGATCATTTTCCAGCTTCAGGCGTTCTTTGGCTTTCATCTGCATGGATGGGATATAGCGGCGGATCTCCACATTCTGTTCTTTGGCATTATGTACAGCCGTATCCGCATTCTGAATCAGCTGCTCTGCTGTATTTCCGTCTCCGGGATAGATGCTCATCCCCAGGCTCAGCGAGATATGATATTCCCCTGATTCCAGCTGAACCGGAGTTTCAAAGAGATGCAGCAGCTCGGATGCACGGACCAGACAGCCTTCCACCCCGGTACGCCCGGTCATCAGGAATGCAAACTCATCCGCCCCCATACTGAACAGCTCTTCGTGCCCCTTTACCTCGTTCTGTATCCGCTGTGACACCAGTTGCAGCAACCGGTCGCCGGCAGTATGCCCCAGCGAGTCATTGATGTTTTTGAAATGGTTGATATTCATGATGACCAGCGCCGAGAAACCGCCTTTTCCTTTCTCTTTTTCACTCTGGATAATCATTTCTTCCACACGCTGCATCAGCTTCCGCCGGTTCGGCAGGCCTGTAAGATCATCGTGATACGCCAGGTAGTTAATCCTTGCCTCCGCCTGCTGGTTCTCATGGAACGGTTCTTCAATTGTCAGCCGGTAGACCCCGGTCAGCATGAGGTAATACGCTATTCCGCTGCTGATCATGCCAAAGAGATTGTCCACCTCCCCGACACTCAGCAGATTCATGAAGAATACCTGGGCTAATGCAAAAAAGATCAGCGCACGGATAATGATAAGCAGTGAAGCAGATTTCTCAATTCTGCCCGGATACACGATCATTCCGACACTGAGCAGATAGATAAACAGCACCGCCATATCAACCAGATGCTTGACCGTGCCCAGCCAGGTGTATGTCTGCAATCCCTGAGTAAGGCTATCACTGAAAATAAGCAGCAGCAGTGAAAGGGTAATCACAACCAGCGACACCGCGAATACTTTCTTTTTTCCGCGTATGGATACCGGTTCATCTTCCTTACTGAAAATAAACAATATGCCGAATGCGCTGGCCAGGCGCGAGAAGGTAAGCAGCCAAAGGGACTGGTCCGGGCTGATAATAGAGGATATTGCCGGAATGCCCACAAAGCTTAAGATGTGTAGAAAATCAAAGGTACATACCCCCAAAAACAGGGCTGAGATGTACAATCTTGCTTTGGATAATTTATCGGAGAAAAAAAGCCCGCCCTGGGCAAAAATCGCAAAGCCGAAAGCTATATTGCAGCAGCCGGCTATAAGGTAAAGCGCCAGCATGACGTCCTGATTCTCAACCTGACTGAGCGGAGTACGGAATATTTGAATCAGAAGGAACAGTACGGCCCCTATAATCGCCGCTTGAATTGTCTTTCTCTCTTCTTGTCTCATAAGTCCCTCGCGTCTGAAAATGATATCTATAATTAGTATGAATGATGTATTCAAGCCCTTCTATAAATATCGGCTTATCCATCCCGTAAAGTTACATTCCTCCACTACAATATAAAAGAAAAAAGCACCTATCCCCCGTAGAGGTCAGTGCTTCTGCCCTAAAGATTATTATTTATCGCCGAAGGTAACTTCAGGCGTAGTCAGCTTGTCATAAAAATCAACAGCCTTATCTTTATCCTCCGATGCGCGGAGCGCCATAGCCGAGCGTGGATGCTCGTCAAGCGTACCGGTAATCATATAAGGAATGATGTACCCCCACTCTTCCTTCTCACGGAGCGGAATCATCAGCTGCTCAATAATACCAAGCACAGGACGCAGTGTATATTTGGTGTTCTTCAGGTGGGTAACCAGCAGTTCAGTCGGACAGTTGCCGGCCGCACGCCCCATACCGTAGCAGGATGCATCCAGCAGCTCTACTCCGAGTTCAGAAGCAACCAGCGTATTGGAGAAGGCCAGCTGCAGATTGTTATGGGTATGCACGCCCAGACGCTTATTCGGCAGATGGGTTTTGAACTTGTCGACCAGATATTTAATATCGTTGTGATCCAGGCTGCCGTAAGAATCCACAATATATACAACGTCTACCACGCTGTCGCGGATCATATCAAAGGCTTCCAGCAGCTCATTCTCCATTACATTGGACAACGCCATAATATTAATCGTCGTTTCGTATCCCCGGTCATGGAAAATCTGAACCAATTGCAGCGCCTTGTCCACATCCTTACTGTAGCAGGCCACACGGATCAGATCCAGCATGCTCTCGCTGCGCGGCAGGATATCATTTTCATCGACCCGGCCGATATCAACGAGTGCAGACAGCTTGGTATTGCCCTTCTCAGGAATGACTTTGCGCAGAAAATCATCGTTCAGGAACCGCCAAGGTCCGGCACTTTCCGCTCCTTTAAGCAGCTTAGGGGAGTTTTTATAGCCGATTTCCATATATTCAACCCCGGCTTCATTCAGCCCGGCATACAGCTTCTGTACAAATTCAATGCTAAAATCCCAGTTGTTAACGAGACCTCCGTCCCGGATGGTGCAATCGACAATTTTACTCTGATTATTCTTCACAATATGTTCTCCCTTCAGCATATCCTTCAGTATTTCCGCCAGCATAAGCTTACTATGCAATCATTATCGTACAATCATACTTTAATGAAGAATAAATTGTAAAGATTATTTCTGCTATCTTCCATATCTGTTTTCAGTAACGGGGCTATCGACGAAGGCTGGCAGCTTTATACAGCAGGTTTAAACTCCCCCGGTTACGGGTATGTTTGTTATAAGCAACTGCAGCCAGACCACTACCTAAGGAGGAATAACCATGAATACTAAGAAGACGTTATTTACTACCGCAGCGCTTGGAGCAGTCTACTTACTCAGAAATAAAGATACACGTGATAAAATTATGAATGGAATCCAGTCCTTCACATCCCAGGTAAAGTCTAAACGGAACGGATAAACCGTTATAGCTGCCCCGGCGGCTCACTCAGTCCGCAGGCAGCACAAAAAGCCGTAACACTCTTAATTAAGAGCGTTGCGGCTTTTTGCGTATGAGCCTGTTAGTCTTATTCCCTTGCAAGCGGACCCGGAGGCTGATCCAGGCTGGGACTCAGCAGATACTCCAGTAATGTACGGACCATAACACCCGTTGCACCTTTGGAATGAACTCCCCGCTCCTTCGACAGAAATGCCGTTCCGGCAATATCGAGGTGAACCCAGGGCAGCCCTTCAGCAAATTCACCGATAAAAAGACCGGCGGTCGAGGCGCTTCCGAATCTGCCGGCAGCATTGCGGATGTCGGCAACCTCGCTTCTAAGCATCTCACGGAACTCAGGATAGACTGGGAGCTGCCACACAGGCTCACCAGAACGGTCTGATGCCGCCAGCAGATCCTGCATCAGCTGCTTATCATTCGTAACTGCTCCGGTAGCAACATCACCGAGAATGGACACGACGGCTCCTGTCAGCGTAGCGACATCAATGAGACGCTCCGCCCCCCACTCTCTGGCATAGGTCAAACCATCACCGAGCACTACCCGGCCCTCGGCATCGGTATTCAGCACCTCTACGGTTTTTCCGCTCAGCGTAGTGATGATATCCCCCGGCTTAAAGGCTGCTGGAGAGGGCATATTCTCTGCCGCAGGAATAACCATGACTACATTAATTCGCGGCCGCAACCTGCCAAGCGCCTCCATGACACCCAGTACAGCAGCTGCACCGCCCATATCGCTGATCATATCTTCCATCCCCGGCGCCCGCTTGAGCGATATTCCGCCGGTATCAAAGGTAATCCCCTTGCCGATAATTCCGGTAACGTCTGTCCAATCCCCCGTACCCTGATAACGGATGACAATCATCCTCGGCGGATGAATACTCCCTTTGCCGACCGCAAGCAGTCCGCCCATTCCCTTCTGTTCAATCTCCCGTTCATCCAGCACCTCTACAGGAAGGCCGTGCCGCTCGGCCACCTCGACCGCTGCTGCTGCAAGTCCGGACGGAGTTAGGAGATTGCCGGGAAGATTGGTCAGCTCACGGGCCAGATTGGCTGAATCCCCAAAAACAGAGCCGCGCTGTATCCCCTGGCGCCAGGCCCGGTCCAGTGTGTCGTCTGCCGGCTGCTGCGGATACAAGATTACCTTATCCGGTCTCACATAAGATGCCTGCTCCTGCTTATAGTGCTTTCTGCGTTCGCTTCCGAGCTTCAGACCTTCCGCGAGCGCCTGTGCCGCCCCTTCCCTGGACAGAACCTGCTCGGAAATCTCAATGTCAAGCAGCGCAGCCTTCAGCCGCATTGCAGCACGGACTATATGGGCTGCAAGCACCCTGACCTCCCCGATCCCGGGATCTCCCTTTCCGCTGCCTGCGAGAATGACTATAGAGTACCGGGATAATGCTGTAACCGGAAGGATATAAATCTGATTCAGCCTGCCCGAGAAAAGCCCGGCCTTCGTTAGCGGCTCAATAGCCGCCCTCCATTCGGGTGCCAGGCTGCTGTCTGTCAGACTGTTCTCGGATATCATCATACATAAAACATCCCCTGCCGCAGCGGCAGGCGTTACGGAATTGCTCCATTCAATATTCATGGCATAACCTCCAGCTGTTCTTGAACCTGCTGACCCACATTAACACAGATAAGGCTGACTTCCTGCACGAATTGAAATCGTGAAGCACAGGAATCAGCCTCTTTAGCATTTCTATATTATAACATGGCCTGCTTTGAACACAGCTGCAGCGCTCCTATTAAATCAGAGGTAAAGAAATAACAAACCGGGTACCTTCGTTAACTCTGCTGCTGACCGAAATGCAGCCTCCATGATTCTTGATGATCCGTTCACTGACGGATAATCCGAGCCCCGTACCGTTCTCTTTAGTAGTAAAAAACGGATTAAACAGCCGGTCAAGTGTGCAAATATCCATCCCCTTGCCGTTATCAGAGATAAAGATACGGACCTCTGCACCTTCTCTGCGAGCCCCTACTTCAATCTTGCCTATGAAATTATCCGCACGCTCTGCAATCGCTTCCATTGCGTTTCTTATCATATTTAGCACTACCTGCTTCATTTGTTTGGCATCGCCGGAAATAATCATATCGCCCTGGAACGGATGGAGATTAATCTGGCAGCCATTCATCAAGGCTTCACTCTCCGTAAGCAGTACAACCTCTTTCAGTAATGCCGCTACAGGAATCATGCCGATCTGGGGGGCGGATGGTTTGGATGATGTCAAAAACTCGTGAATAATGTCATTGGCCCGGTCGATTTCAGCCAGTATAATCTTGGCGTACTCTTCCTTGCCCAGCTGGTGCAGGTGAGGGTGCAGCAATTGAATAAATCCGCGGATTGCTGTCAGCGGATTACGGATCTCATGTGCAATAGATGCAGATAATTTACCCAGCATGGCCAGGCTATCATTCTGATAGGCAGTCTGCTCGATCAGCTTATAATCGGAAATTTCCTTGAACGTAAACAGGTAGCTGCCCTTCATCGGCTCACCGGAATGCAGACTTACCCGCCAATATCGGCCATATTCATCAACAAATTCGTAGTTTGGCTTACCCTTCAGCACCATTTCCCGGTAACCGCGCAGCATCTGCTTTTTCTTGAAACGGTTAAGCTGAATATTCGCCAGGAGATGCGTTATAGCGCAGCCCATGATGGCAAGCCGCGGCAGCTCCAGTATGTCAAACATCTGTTTATTGGCAAAAGTCAAAACTCCATCTTCATCAAAAAGCATAATTCCGCTGTCAATGTGCTCCAGCACATCCTCATATGAAGTGTCCATTGTCACGGATTGAAACGTTCGTGGTAAAATCAAGCTTTCCTGAAATTGGCTTATCACGATACGAAGTTCCCCCTTTTACTGCATTTGGCGTAGACGCTTAAGCGACATCAAATTACTATGTAAATGAGTATATGACGAAGCCGCCAGAACATTCGAAAATCGTATTATATTATCCAACCGTTTCAACTATATTCCAATCATATCCAAGAGAAGAAGACAACGCAATCAGAGAAACTGTCGAATGGCAAAAAACTTGTTAAAATGATTCTTAAGGCATACTAAATATTAACAAGAAATCCATATTCCGGCGAAAATCTTCATTTCCCGTAGATTATATACGGGGTAACGCCAAAAAAGCCCCCGCTGATGCAGGGGCTTCTGCGCCGGCAGATACCGGCCTGTATTGTGTTACGTTTAGGAAAAGTCAGGCTTTCTGCTGAAGGCGGTGACGGCGCTGGCTCATTACCGCCAGGCGCTTCTTAAGCTCCCGCTCCCACTTGCTGTCTCCGATCTGTTTGGCTACGGCCAGGAGGTCAAGCGCCATATCGATCTGGCTGCGGATGATTGCCAGCGGATCTTCACTCTCCATATTAATAACATTCTCGAAGATTGCTTCCTCATCTTCCATTACATAATCCTGGAAATCAACGTCAGTCACTCCATCGCCATGAGCATATTCCGCAAGGATCTCATACTCGTTCTCGACTTTGTAATGTACCTCTACCCGGTGGCATACCGGGCAAAACAGCAGGGGAACATTATGGACTTGCGTGCGATAATGTTTAAGGGTTCCCTTCGTTCCAACCATACTCGCTCCACAGCAAAAGCTCATTTTTGTTCACCCTCCTTGGGTAAGTTCCATTGATTTCTTATTATTGTATTACAGAATAGTGCAGGAGATTCCTCTCCTACAGCCATTATATTAACCTCGGCGCCTAATTTTAAACAGTATTACTGATAGTTAGAGGCATTTTGTTGCAAAAAACCCCCTTGGCGGAAACCTTTCCCGCAAGGAGGTCTTATTAGTCTCTCAAAGAGCGGACATCCCTTACAGGTTCTTGTCGCCCGGTTTCCAGTTCATTGCGCACAGTCCGCCGGATTGCAGAGCCTGCAGTACACGGAGTGTTTCCTCTACGCTGCGTCCTACATCGTTGTGGTTAACTACTGCATATTTCAATTCGCCGTCCGGATCGATAATGAACAATCCGCGAAGGGCTATGCCTTCTTCTTCGATTAGAACACCGTAATCACTGGCAACCTTCTTGGTGATATCCGAAGCCAGCGGGAAGTTCACTGGTCCCAGGCCGTTCATATCGCGGGGAGTTGTAATCCATGCCTTGTGGCTGTGAACCGAATCAATGCTCACGCCAAGGATTTCTGTATCAAGCTCCGCGAATTCAGCAGCAGCATCACTAAGTGCTGTAATTTCAGTCGGACATACAAAGGTAAAGTCTAGCGGGTAAAAGAAGAATACAAGCCATTTGCCGCGATAGTCAGACAAGCTGACCTTACCAAAATCTTTACCGTCGCCTGTTACTGTTTCCATTGTGAAGTCCGGGGCTTGTTTACCTACCAAACGTTCTGCCATTGCTTTTATTCCTCCTTTGATTATGTAAGAAAAACAATATAATTCACTTGATATGAAGGCTTGGCCACTTACTCTTGGCTATAGACCAAATGGTATCACCGCACCAAATCAAAGTCAATATTACACTCATTACTTTTTTATAATAATTATAAATAAGCAACTTTTTGTGAAGTTTTATGTTTTTCTACGTCAAAGGAGGAAGGTTCTGGCTGTTTACGCTTTACGGATTGCGGCAACAATCAGGTCGCCCATTTCGGTAGTGCTGATTGCCTTGCTCTTATCTACTGCGATGTCGCTTGTCCGGTGTCCGGCATCAAGCACCTCGGCTACAGCGGCTTCAATGGCTGCCGCTGCTTCCTCATAACCGAAGGTCATGCGGAACATGAGAGCCAGTGACAGGATTGTGGCAATCGGATTCGCCAGGCCCTGGCCGGCGATGTCAGGAGCAGATCCGTGCACAGGCTCGTACAAGCCGTAGCTGCCCTCACCAAGAGAAGCAGAAGCCAGCATCCCGATTGAACCGGTCAGCATCGCTGCTTCGTCACTCAGGATATCCCCGAACATATTCTCGGTCACAATCACGTCGAAGCTGGACGGACGGCGCAGCAGCTGCATTGCGCAGTTATCAACCAGCACGTGCTCAAGCTCCACCTGCGGATATTCAGGAGCAATCCGGTTAACCACCTCACGCCACAGGCGGGAAGTTTCCAGTACATTCGCTTTGTCGACGCTGGCCAGCTTGTTGCGGCGTTTGCCGGCAATTTCAAATGCCTGACGTACAATGCGTTCAACTTCAGTCACGTTGTATACACAGGTATCAACCGCTTCTTCTCCATGCTCCCCCTGACGGCGCAGCTTGTCTCCGAAATAGATGCCTCCGGTCAGCTCACGCACAACCATCAGGTCTGTACCTTCAAGCACTTCAGGCTTCAAGGTAGATGCATCCTTCAGGCAGTCAAATACGTTAGCCGGACGCAGATTGGAGAACAGGCCAAGCGCTTTGCGGATTCCGAGAAGTCCTGTTTCCGGACGAAGCTCCTTCGGATTGTTGTCCCATTTGGGTCCGCCGACAGCCCCCAGCAATACAGCGTCTGCACTGCGGCAGATTTCCAGTGTATCCTCCGGAAGCGGAGTTCCCCGCTCGTCAATAGCAATTCCGCCAAACAGGGCGTGCTCAGTTTCGAAGGCGTAGCCGAATACTTCTTCCGCTTTTTTCAATACTTTTTCCGCTTCAGCCACAACTTCAGGTCCGATACCGTCCCCGGCAATTACGGCAATTTTTTTAACCTCGCTCATTCCCGTCACTCCTTAGATGGTCTGCTGTACGCAGACATAGTTCTTCTGTATATTGTTGTAACATAACATGCGCCAAAGGACAAAGATACAGATTCTATGAAAGTGATAGGCATTACCTATAGGATTTCCCCCGTGCCTGGCGTTTGCTCTTCATTACCTGGTTGTATACAATAAATATGCTGTTGTTTTCCTTGTATCGCTGATCTATTTCATAGAAGGAGTGAGCGTGAAATGCAGTATAGTAAGCTTGGAAAATCCGGGTTGAAGGTAAGCCGGCTCTGTCTGGGTACGATGAACTTCGGACCGATTACCGACGAGAAGGAAGCATTCCGTATTATGGATGCTGCACTGGATGCAGGCGTTAATTTTTTTGATACCGCCAATATTTACGGCTGGGGTGAAAATGCCGGACTTACAGAGACGATCATCGGCCGCTGGTTCAAGCTGGGCGGCGGACGCCGCGAGAAGGTTGTGCTGGCGACCAAGGTATACGGTGCGATGAACGACAAACTGGACGGTCCTAATGATGAGAGCGGCCTCTCCTCCTATATTATCCGCCGCCATCTGGAAGGCTCTCTTCGGCGCCTTCAGACCGATCACATTGAGCTCTACCAGATGCACCACGTAGACCGAAACGTGTCCTGGGACGAGCTGTGGGGCGCCTTTGAGCTTGCCGTGAGCCAGGGCAAAATCGGCTACACCGGCTCCAGCAACTTCGCCGGCTGGGACATAGCTGTTGCCCAGTCAGAAGCGAAGGCCCGGGGTTTTCTCGGTTTGGTCTCCGAGCAGCATAAATACAGCCTGACCTGCCGGCTGCCGGAGCTTGAGGTGCTGCCTGCGGCACAGAATCTCGGGCTTGGCGTTATTCCATGGAGTCCGCTCGACGGTGGGCTGCTCGGCCGCAATGCGCTCATGAAGATCGAGGGCAGCCGCAGCGGCGGCAATGCAGAACGCATTGAACAGCACAAGAGCCAGCTGGAGGCTTTTGCGGAGCTTAGCCGCGAGCTGGGCGAGCCGCAGGATAATATCGCGCTTGCCTGGCTGCTGGCTAATCCGGCTGTCACCGCGCCGATCATCGGCCCGCGCACGCTGGAGCAGTTCGAAAGCGCACTGCGCTGCCTTGAGGTTGTACTGGACGAGAGCGTGCTGAAGCGGCTTGACGAAATATTCCCGGGTCCCGGCGGCGCAGCACCGAAGGCGTATGCCTGGTAACCAGCCGGACAATCCCTGTTTAAACAAAAAAAGCAGCCTTACCCGGACAATGTCCGGGCGGCTGCTTCTTTTTTTATTCAGCGGTGTCCACAGTAATGGTACCGTTGCTGGTAGACAAAGATACCTCATGGGTACCTTCACCCAGCACTGCTCTTCCCTGGTTATCATCATCACGGTCCCAGGCAATATTGCCCTTCAATCCGCCGTTGCTCGTCTCCGCCTTAATCTCAGCGTTCGTTGCTGCCGGAAGGCTGACTGTAATTTTACCGTTACTGGAGTCCAGCTCCCAGTCGCCTGTAACTGCAGAGTTAACCGTGATTCTGCCGTTGCTGCTCTCGGCCGAGACAGAGCCGTCAATATTGGTTAATGTAATTGCACCATTTGAGCTGGAGAGCTCGATTTCGCCCTGTACATTCTGAACAGCAATCGTTCCGTTGCTGGTGTGGGCATCTACACCGCCGGTGATATCATGAATATCCAGTGTCCCGTTGCTGGTGTCCACCTCAAGCCCGCCTGCCAGGTTACCGGCCTCTACCGCCCCGTCACTGGTCTCCACTTGGACCGTCAGGTTCTGCGGAAGGCTGATATTCAAATAAGGCTCTTTGGTATAGACACCGAAGTGAATGTTCGACAGCCAGTTCGTCTCCAGATCGAGCTTCAGAACAAGCGTATCGCCATCTTCAGTTACCTTCCATTTCTTTTCCATAGCATTAGCCGCTTCACTTTCGTTCTTGCCCGGCAGCTCGAGCTTGCCTTCATAATCAAGGGTGTTCCCGTCTGTCCCTTGAATCATTACTTTTCCGCTCGGCAGCTCAATCTTCACGCGCTCAATCTTGGACTGCACCTCTATTGCTCCGTTAAGCGGAACCAGCTGTGTCCGTCCAAAAATCCCTCCAAGCGTACCGCCGGCAAGCACCGTCTGCCCGCCGCTAGCCAGCACGAGGACAATAATCAGCAGGATTCCCCAGCCGCTTACCCGGGTCTTGACGTCCGAGCGGATAAACAGCCGGATCAGCATTTCCAGTCCAAACAGAATGAGCAATGCCGGCCACAGATAACCGAGCGCATCATATGAAATTACATTGTATTGGGCCAGAACAATGAGTACCCCCACTGCTATGCAGCCTAGTGCAGCCGAAAAGCTGCCGATTTTCCATCTCCCCATGGATGAAGTCCCCATTTCTTATGCTTTGGAATTTTTTTTGAGCATTCTGAAGCCGTAGCCGATCAGGGCCAGCGACAACAGGATCGATCCGATATTCATATCGGTAAGAATACGCCAGAGCCATGGAAAAGCGGTAGCCACCAGCAGCACGAAGCCTGCAGCGACACAGCCGATCCCCAGCCATACCGGATTCACATCATCCTGCGGATATTCCGACACCGGAGGCATACCCATAGTCCATGGAGCCCCAAAGCTGTCAGGATGGAACATCATCCGTTCATGCTCGGCGATCGTCAGCTTCATCCAGGCCGCTTTTTGCAGAGCGTCAAATAACTGGTAAAACCAGAGAGCAGCCAGCGCGAACGGAAATACGGTCGGCATCGAGGGAATGAAAATAATGCAGGCCGAGGCTCCCAGCATATATTGCAGGCCCAGCTTTTTAAATCCCAAATATAAATGTCCCAGACCCGGCACGAGCGCCAGGAAAAAAGTAAGCCAGCGTTTTTTCTTAATCATGCTATATCCTCCTAAAAGTTTGTGGAATCCTTCTCTGCTTAATTATCGTTCAAATTTATTTTTGGCTTCCTTGGGCGTTAAACCATGCCGTAACCGAGGTCGACATCTGTCCGTTGATCTCGGTGATGCCATAGGCCAAATTCTCAAACACCCCAAACTGCAGCAGCAGGAAGGTAAGGCCCACCGCAACCCCGTAGTGCATCCAGGAGGTCCCCGGTGCAGTCCGGCGTCTGGCTGCGGTCGCTCTAACAGCGCGCTCACGGCGGCCTGCTTCAAGCTGTTCAATATGCGCCATTACTTCATTCGTTATATCGGGACAATCCCCTGATTCAGGCATTTCTAATCCGGCTTCCATCTCATTCCACAGTGCGGCAAGCCCTTTGGCCTCCTCCAGCCACGACGAGCAGCCGGGACAAGCTTCAATGTGCAGACGGATATTCAGCTCCATCTCCGGAGACAGTGTGCCTTCGATATAATACGGCATCCATTCTTTGACTGTTGCACAATTCATCGCCATTCCTCCCCGCTTTTTCGCATCATCTGCCTGGCTCTGTAGAGCTGTGATTCCACTGTTTTGACCGAGACGCCCTTCTGTTCGGCAATTTCCTGATAGGAGTGGTGCTGAAAATAATACAGCTGCACAACCGACCGGTACGGTTCTGTGAGACTGTTCAGATTCTGATCCAGCTCCTCTGAGGCTTCCTTGCTAAGGGCAGCCTGCTCAGGTGTTTGTGAGGTTACCCAGTCATTCTCTGTATAATCTGCTGTACTGCGGTGCCGCCACTCTCTGTCATTGGCCCGTTTCCAGTCCAGACAGGTCCTGTAAGCAATCCGGTACAGCCAGGTGGAGAATGAGGACTGGCCCCTGAAGGAGGGGAGCGCCTTGTAGGCTTTGATGAAGACTTCCTGGGCCATGTCTTTGGCTGACTCGGCTTCTCCCGTTATTTTGATGCACACTCGGTATACCATGCCCTGATAACGCGTCACCAGATGCCCAAAAGCCTGGCTCTGCCCGTTAAGCACGGCTGAAATCCATTCTGCCTCTTCCAAGACGATCTCCCCTCCTTCTTCATAACATTAGACGCCGGACATTCCGCTTCCCCTGCAAGCCGTTCCATTATTTTTTATAAAAAATTATCTCCACCCTATCTTACAATAAAACGTTCCTCAGAAGTCTGAAGATTTCTTGAGTGATGGCATAAAGCAAACCCACCCGTAACATGCTGCGGGTGGGTTGTGTAGAGCGATTAAATTACTCCGGCTTATTGCGTGTTCTGAATCTTAACGCCAGGATAATACCGATTATAACCAGGGCTCCGCCTGCCAGATACAGCGGAAGCGAACTTCCTTCACCTGTCTTAGGGAGATTGCCCGGCAGACCGTTATTGTCATTATCCGAATCCGTACCATTATTACTGTCAGGGACCGTGCCCAGAGGTATTTCATCTATACCAACTTCAATAATGACCTCCTGCTCGTTGCCGTCCTCATCCGTTACTGTAATGGTGAATTTATCCTTACCCGTATATCCGGGATCAGGAGTATAGGTCCATTTACCATCTGGTGTAAGTACTGCCTTACCGTGTGCCGGCTCTTCACTAATGCTTGGAATGCCTCCAAGAGGAATTTCGCCGTCAATCGGAATATCCTCAATAGTCGTTGCGGTTGTCGCTTGCGGCGTCGGTGCGCTGCTTACTGCAGGTGACGGCCGAGGTGTTACTGCTGCTGGTCCTGGCGTAAGTCCCGGTGTAGCGGTAACTCCAGGAGTTACCGCTGCTGAAGGGCCAGGCGTTACAACAGATCCCGGTACGGTAGAAGCGGCTGGTGTCGGAGCCGGTCCGCCCGGATTTGCCGTTACCGGAGCCGTTGTCGGCGACGGCGTTGGTGCAGCCGTTGGTGCAGCCGTTGGTAAAGCTGTCGGTGCCGGTGTAGCCGGGATCAACTTGTTCTTGATCGGGTCCAGAGCAATCTGGGCGCCCGATTGAATATTGACATGGTGTACAGCTGTATCTAACTGATATCCGGCTGGAGCTTTGGTTTCTTTTAACGTATAAGCCCCAAGCTTCAAAGCACTAAACACGATTTCGCCATTGGCATCAGTAACCCCCGTCGCCACTGCAGCCTCGCTGGAATTGTAGAGCTTGAATTCCGCTCCTGCCAGCTTCTGAGCAGCATTATCCTGATCGACCTTAATCAGCTTCAGTGAGCCGAGGATCTCTTTGTTCGTGATCTGCTGCTGCACGTCCGGTACGGACGCAGTAATGCTGAGCGTGCGTTCCGTGTCATTCAGAACGTATCCCGCCGGTGCGGCTGTTTCCTTGTAGGTATACGAACCAAGCTTCAGATCCTTAAATTCAACAACTCCGGCTGCATCTGTTGTTTTGGTTGCTACCAGAGTCTTGCCCGCATCATATAGCTTGAACTCTGCTCCGGCAAGCTTCTTGACTGCATCATCCTGATCGACCTTCGTAAGCTTCAGCGAGCCCAGCATTTCCTTATTGGTAATCTGCTGCGCTGCATCCGGCTGAGCTGAAGTAAGGCTGACACTGCCTTCAACAGTGTTCAGTACATATCCGGCCGGAGCTTTTGTTTCCTTAAATGTATAAGCCCCAAGCTTCAGGTCCTTGAATTCAGCGACTCCATTCACATCAGTAGTAGCCGTTGCAACCTCAACCTTGTTCGCATCATACAGCTTGAATTCTGCTCCTGTAAGCACCTTCGATGTGTTAGCCTGGTCCACCTTGGTAATTTTCAGTGAGCCTAACACCACTTTATCATTCGTTATCGTCAATGTTTTTTGCTGGGCCGGGTCAATGGTTACCGCAGTACTGATTGCTGTTATTACATAACCGGCAGGTGCCTTTGTCTCTTTAAGAGTGTAGTTCCCGCCCATTAATTTACTGAACAGCACTTCACCGTTGACATCCGTAGTTCCTGATCCGGCTAGCTGGTTAGCGGCGTTATACAGCTCAAATTCTGCTCCTGCAAGCTTGGTTGACGTATTCCCCTTCGCTACCTTGGTCACTTTAAGTGATCCGTTATAGTCATTGGTTACTGTCATTTGAACAGGTGTGGATGAGTTAATGGTAACAATACGTTCGGTGGTATCAACCGCATATCCGGCTGGCGCCTTCGTTTCCTTTAGCTTATATTTCCCGGCCCGCAGCCCGGTGAACTCCAGATTACCGCTGGAATTGCTGATTGCCGTCTTGGTATCCTTAAGCTCTGAACCTACAATCCGGCCCAGAGAGAATTCAGCCCCGGATAGCGGCAGGGTTTTGTCAGCATTCGTTTTTAGTATACTAAGCGAGCCTGTAACCCCGCTTCCGGTACCTCCGGTGTCAACGATTCTAACGGACCAGCTCTCGCTAAAAGGTTTACTTATAGTTGAAGAACCTTTACCGCTGAAAGATGCCGCATTGGTAACCGTTACATTATCAACTGCCGTAATAACTGACTGATATTTAAGAATGTAAGGTTTGGTTATGTTATTTTTAAAGGCCAGTTTGAAAATATCCTTACCGCTTGAGTCCGTAGTAAATTCGAGCGTATAATCTGAATCCTTAGTCAGCTTTGTATTCGTTGCAGTTACTGTCCCGCCCGAGCTGATATTAGTCTCAAATACCTGGAAGCTCGCCGGCAGCAGTACCTGATTCGCACTTGGCGTATCAATAACCTGTGCATTATCCACTATAGACTGGTTCGCATTAATGGTGATTGACCAGTTCATCATGGTTTTGTCTGCAGAATCGACTGCTCCGGTTTTTGTTACATATTCTCCGCCTTTTGTTACAGCTGCAGTGCCCTGTAAGGTTTGCGAAACGGCGTCACCCTGGGCGTTATTCAGAACAGCTCTATTAGTGATGCTTGATGCGTTGACATCTCCTGCTTCAAATTCTGTTTTGAATACCACATAGAAGGCATAATCCACAGCATCTTTAAATTTAACTCGCAGCTTCCCGTCTGCCAAAGAAACGGTGTAATCCGTGTTTTTAACCAGGGCAGGAGTTAGGGCAGAAGGAGTGCCCGCAGCATTATAATTCATTTTATTAACAATTACACTGTTTTCATCTGCAATTTGCCCGGCAGGAATTGTGTCAACCAGCTCTGCACCTGCAGCCAATACTCTTTTGTTATAATTGGCACCAACGGTCCAGGTAATTTTCTTACTGGCAACATCATATGTGCCTGATTTGAATCCGTTGTTCTTGACCTTACTGTCAGGATCAAATGAGCTAGAGGATGTCTGCGCTGGTGTGCCTGCGGCTTTTTCATCCCACATAATAGAGGCTGTATTGGAAAAGTCCGATACCCCGCTTTTTAACTTGTAATAATCGAATTTAGTGGTGTAAGTAATTCTGTAAGCCTCAGTAATCTTCCTTAAAAATATAATTTTAAAGCCATCACCGGTACTGAAATCGTTATGTTGCAGCATTTCAATCTCATAATCAACGTTCTCGACCAGCTTAACCGAAGAATCCGCCAGGAGAGTAATTTCAGGTTTTGCTGCCAGTTGCAATCCTGCATTCCCGAATTTATCCGTCAGCACGAGGTTTGTCATGTCTCGTTTATCTTCGTTAAGATTAATTTTCCATTTCACTGTTTTATTGAGATAATCCACATCATTTGTTGGCGTTGACGTTTTATCCACACCCTGCTTGTTCAGAATACGTTGGGTGGTAGAAGCAGCTGCCTGAACAGTCTGTCCATTTTGGGTTATTTTATTGACAATGCTCTCTCCGGCATATACCCGTCCGGCTACCTTAGTCTTATATTCAATCCGATAGGCAGAGTTGATATCATTGTTGAACTGAATCTTAAAGCCTGCCGTAGTAGGATTAACCGCGGGATCGTCAGGGAGATCAGTTAAGGTATACTCCACACCTGCTGTCAGCGTCCCGTCCGTTGTTGTGTTCCCGTTCACATCCAGCTTCATCTTAGTAATGACCATTGAGCCGGCAACGTAATCCTGGCTGATATTAAAGCGATCGGTCAGAACAGCCTGAGACGCAGGTATTGTTTTTTCATTGTAGTTAAACTTGACCGTCCAGTTAATTTCCTCTTTTGTTGAATCAAAACTGCCTGCAGTCTTTTCCAGAGCCTTTCCAAAAGTGACGCTGACAGCTGCAGATGAAGTCGCTGGTGTTCCGGTACCTGTCAGTGTTGCTGTATTATTAAAAGTAGTTGAGCTTGTACCTGTGATTTGGGCGGAGAACTTCACACGGTAGGCTTCATTTATAGAGTCATTAAACTTCAGGTTCAGATTCCTTGCCGTACTGGCAGACGTATTGTACAGTGCCGGACTGATCACCGCACCCTGAGTCACATTCGCCTGAGCATCAACGTTCAGTCCATATACGGCAATAGAGACCGTATCCAGATCAAGACCTGCCGGGATGCTATCGGTAATTACGGCATTGTCTATTCTATTCAAAAGCGTATTTACATCGACCGTCCAGTCGATAGTGCTGGCATTATAGGTTCGCGGCAACGCAACTCCGCTTTTTTTAATCGCTGCTCCGTTATTAGGCTGAACATTAATCGTAATGGAGTTACTCGCATTGCCTGCTATCGGAAAAAGAAGCTGCTGAGTGGTACTGCCGGTAACTCTGGTCTTGCTCAGCTTGGATTCTACCCAAAGGTTCCCTTTTATATCAAATAGCTCTTCAATATTCTTATTAAATGTGAGCACCACTTTATTATCAGTGCCTACAGCATAAGTCCCCATACCATCAGGAAACTCGCTGTTAACCAGCTTACCCGTGTATGCCTGATCAATCTCCAGCTGCGTTGGCAGTATGTAGGTGTACTTCGCTCCTTCTTTATATGTATCATCAGGAAGCTCATAGGTCAGATTGAACCTGTAGGCGGAATCGAACTTGTACACATTGCTGGTAACCTGCGTGCCGTTTTCGTACACGGACAGGCTTACGGTCTTAATAATATCCTCAGTAATGTTACCATCCACTGCATCTGCATTGACATTTGTAAAAAATCCGACTGCAGTAGCAACATTTGTTACAAGCATAACGATACCGAGCCATACAGCCCACTTTTTCTTTTTAATTAATCTCAAGACTCATTCCCTCTCTCATTCTTTAATAAGAACAGATATATAAGTACTGCATTTCCCCCTACAAAATCCCTATAAATACGGCTTGAGTAACAATAATGCGCATAAGTGAAATTTGCACAAGCTACATTTTAACTATTTCCACTGATAAAGTACTGATAAATCCCTTACACTCGTTTGGTGAAATAGCATACAATGGAAATTATTCATCGGCCGGCACAAAAAAGCCATACATCCCGCAAAGAGCCCTTTGCGGATTGTATGGCTGGTATTATTTTAAACCGTTTCTTCTATAGAATAGCTCTATAGTTGTGCATGATCCCGGCGTGTATATGTCTTACGCTTCTCAATAAGCTTGTTCAGCGCATCCAGATAGGCTCTGGCACTTGCTTCCAGAATATCAGTGCTCAGTCCGCGGCCTTGTGCAGCCACCTCACCCTGTGACAGTACAACATGAACCTCGCCTTGCGCATCCTTGCCCCGGCTTACTGCTTTGATCGAATAGTCGCCCAGTGTAACCTCTTCACCGGTCGCCTGATCGATGGCGTTATAGATAGCATCGACAGAACCGTTCCCCTCAGCAGCTGCTACGATCGGCTGCGGCTCCTGCCCGTTAATAATAACCTTTGCCGTTGGGGTGGCTTCATTGCCGTATGTGACATAAATAGTCTGCAGACTGTAGGTTTCAGGCGTATCAGTCAGCTTCTCTTCCAGAAGAGCGAGGATATCCTCATCCGATACTTCCTTTTTCTTGTCGGCCAGATCCTTAAATTTGGCAAAAGCCGCGTTGATTTCTTCCTCAGAAACATCATAACCAAGATCACTGAGCTTATCACGGAAGGCGTGGCGTCCGGAGTGCTTGCCTAACACCAGCTTGCTCTCCTTCAGCCCGATCGTTTCCGGTGTCATGATCTCGTAGGTGGTCTTCTCCTTCAGCATGCCGTCCTGATGAATCCCTGATTCATGCGCGAAGGCATTAGCACCGACAATCGCCTTGTTGCCAGGCACAACCATCCCAGTAAGCTTGCTCACCAGACGGCTCGTGCGGGAGATTTCCGACAGAACCAGCGAGGTTTTGGCTCCGAAAAATTCACTGCGTGTCTCCAGCGCCAGCGCCACCTCTTCGATTGCCGTATTCCCGGCACGTTCACCGATTCCGTTGATGGTACCTTCAATCTGGTCAGCACCGTTCTGGATTGCAGCCAGCGTATTCGCAGTCGCCATTCCAAGGTCATTATGACAGTGCGCACTCAGCTGAACCTTTTCAATATCAGGCACAGTATCCTTCAGAAATTTGAAGATCGCCCCATATTCCGCAGGGTTCAAATAACCGACGGTATCAGGAATATTGACTACATTTGCCCCTTCACGGATCGCCATAGCTACCATCTCGGCCATGAAATCACGTTCTGTACGGCCCGCATCCTCTAATGAAAACTCTAGCTTGGAAAAATATTTCTTAGCATACCGGATTGCGGATTGTGCCGTTTCAAGGACTTGGGCTTTTTCCATACGCAGCTTATGCTGACGGTGAATCGGCGAGGTTGCCAGGAAAATATGGATACAAGGGTCCTGTGCACCCTGAAGCGCTTCTTTAACCGCATCAATATCAGTCTCTCTGGAACGGGAAAGCCCAATAACGGTAACATCCTTCACTGCCCGGGCAACGGCGTTCACCGCAGCCAGATCACCGGGCGATGCTGCGGGAAAACCCGCCTCCATCCGGTCAATCCCGAGCTTTTCAAGCTGGTAGGCGATTTCCACCTTCTCACGCGTATTCAGGTTCACACCCGGCGACTGCTCTCCGTCACGCAGCGTCGTGTCGAACACATAGATTTTCCGCAAGCTGAGCACCTCCTGAAAGTTGTCCTAAAACCCTCAAATGCGGCTCGCAAAATCACGGCCGCATCTGAGCATCACACTATTGGTTGTAGCTGATATAAGTATATGAGCCTATTTCTTAATCCAGTGCATCATTTCACGCAGCTGGCTGCCGACTACTTCTACCGGATGAGCGGCTTCGTTGCGGCGTGTAGCAGTCAGGAAAGCACGGCCGGACTGGTTCTCAAGGATAAAGTCACGGGCAAATTTACCTTGCTGGATATCGGTCAGTACAGCTTTCATTGCTTTTTTGGTTTCGTCTGTAACGATACGAGGTCCAGTTACATAGTCACCGTACTCAGCAGTGTTGGAGATCGAATCACGCATAGTAGCAAGTCCGCCTTCATATACCAGGTCAACGATCAGCTTAAGCTCATGCAGACATTCGAAGTATGCCATTTCAGGAGCATAACCTGCTTCAGTCAGTGTTTCAAAGCCGGCTTTGATCAGTGCGGATACACCACCGCACAGAACTGCCTGCTCACCGAACAGATCGGTTTCGGTTTCTTCACGGAAGGAAGTTTCGATAACTCCTGCACGGGTACAGCCGATACCTTTAGCATAAGCAAGTCCGATTGCCTTGGCATTTCCGGTTGCATCCTGCTCGATTGCGATCAGACCAGGAACGCCGAAGCCTTCAACATAAGTACGGCGTACCATGTGGCCCGGGGATTTAGGTGCTACCAGAAGCACGTCAGCATCCTTAGGAGCAACGATCTGGCCGAAATGCACGTTAAAGCCGTGGGAGAACATCAGAGCTGCACCTTTTTTGAGGTTAGGCTCAATATCATTTTTATATACGGATGCCTGTGTTTCGTCAGGCAACAGAATTTGTACTACATCTGCACGGGATACTGCTTCAGCTACAGGCAATACTTCAAAGCCGTCATTCTTGGCGGTTTCAAAGGATTTACCTTCACGCAGGCCGATGACAACCTGAAGACCGCTGTCGCGCAGGTTCTGCGCCTGGGCATGCCCCTGGCTACCGTACCCGATTACCGCAACTGTCTTTCCTTTTAATACGCTGAGTTCTGCATCCTGTTCATAGTAAGTTGTCACTGCCATTGTCAATATCCTCCTTTAATTTGGGACCCATCGTAAAGAGCGGGTACTTCAAGAGCACCTGAGGCCGTCTGGACTCGCAGCTCTGAACTGCTCCTCAAGTCCCCGCTCTTTCGCGGGCAATTCGTTATAATATTATCAAATTAATGCATACAAGCAGCAATCCGTTAAAGCTGTAAAATATACCGACTAGGCATTACCGCGGATCATTGCGGTAACTCCGGTGCGGGACAGCTCCTTGATTCCGTAAGGCTTCAGCAGCTCAATCATCGCATCGATTTTCTGGGTATCTCCTACCACCTGAACCAACAGGCTGTTCGTGCCGATATCAACTACGGAAGCACGGAATGTCTCAACAACACCCATGATTTCCGGGCGCTCAGCCGGCTCGGCTTTTACCTTGATCAGGGCCAGCTCACGGGCAACCATCGGCTTGGAACCAAGATCCACCACCTTGATGACATCGATCAGCTTGTAAAGCTGCTTCTCAATCTGCTCCAGCGTATGCTGGTCACCGAGTGTAACGATAACCATCCGGGACAGCCCGGTTTCTTCGGACTGCCCGACCGTAATACTCTCAATATTGAAGCCGCGGCGGCCGAACAAGCCTGATACCCGCTGCAGTACACCCGGCTGGTCATTCACAAGCACAGAAATGGTGTGTTTCATCACTGTCATTCATCCCCCATAAGCATTTGATCAATGGTTGACCCTTGAGTTACCATCGGGTAAACATTCTCGTCTTTGGGAACAACGAATTCTACCAGAACGGGTCCCGGCGTTTCCAGTGCTTCTTTCCACGCTGCGCCTGCTTCTTCTTTGTTCGTTGCCCGCAGTCCTTTTACACCGTAAGCTTCAGCCAGCTTTACAAAGTCCGGGCTTCCGGCGAGGTCTGTGTAGCTATAGCGCTTCTCATAAATGAGATTCTGCCACTGCCGTACCATACCCAGAACCTGATTGTTGATGACTACGATTTTGACCGGGATATTATTGATAGCACAGATAGCAAGCTCCTGGGAGCACATCTGCATACCGCCGTCGCCGTTGATGGAAACTACCAGCCGATCCGGCTGAGCCATTTGTGCGCCGATCGCTGACGGGAATCCGAAGCCCATTGTTCCGAGGCCTCCGGAAGTAATCCATGAGCGCGGGTGGTTAAATTTATAATACTGTGCAGCCCACATCTGATGCTGGCCGACGTCAGTTGTAACAATAGCTTCGCCTTTTGTTGTATCATTAATCATTTCAATGACCCATTGCGGCTTAAGCTCTGTGTCCGAATCGTTATAGCGGAGAGGTTTCTCCTGCTTCCACTGGGCAATCTGCGTTCTCCAGGCATCCGCATTGGCAGCGCGGGTAAGATCCGGAAGCAGCATTTCCAGCACCGTCTTCACATCGCCGACAATCGGAATATCCGGAGTGACATTTTTGCCGATTTCTGCAGGGTCGATATCAATATGGACAATCTTTGCTTTCGGTGCAAAGCCGTCCAGCTTGCCGGTCACGCGGTCATCAAATCTTGCACCGATGTTAATCAGCAAATCACACTGCTGTATGGCATTATTGGCTGTATAAGTGCCGTGCATACCCGGCATTCCCATCCAGAGATCTTCTGCACTAGGGAAGCAGCCAAGTCCCAGCAGGGTTGTTGTAATCGGAATTTCTGTCCGTTTTACAAATTCGGTCATTGCTTCATGTGCTCCGGAGTAGATAACGCCGCCGCCCGCTATAATAATTGGACGCTCCGCCGCTGAGATTGCCCGGATCAGCTTATCAAGCTGCAGCTTGTTCGGAACCGTACGCGGGTTATAACCGCGAAGATTGACTCCCTGGTACTGTACGGGTGTAAACAGCGTCTTCGCTGCCGATACATCCTTCGGAATGTCGATCAGTACCGGACCCTTGCGTCCGGTATTCGCAATATGGAACGCTTCATGGATAATCCGCGGCAGGTCTTCAACATCCCGCACCAGATAGCTGTGCTTCGTAATCGGCATCGTAATTCCTGTAATATCAGCTTCCTGGAAGGCGTCTGTTCCAATCAGGCTGGAGAAGACATTTCCCGTAATGACTACAAGCGGAACCGAGTCCATAAACGCCGTTGCAATGCCGGTAACGAGATTCGTTGCTCCGGGGCCGGAGGTTGCAATACACACGCCCGGTTTACCGCTTGCTCTTGCATAGCCGTCAGCCGCATGAATCGCGCCCTGCTCATGGCGGGTCAGGATATGCTTGAAGTCATCAAAACCGTGAAGGGCATCGTAGATATATAGTACCGCTCCGCCGGGATAACCGAACACAGTGTCTACACCCTCCAGAACCAGGCTGCGCAGCAGGACTTCAGAGCCCGATATCACCTCTGGATTTTTCCATTTCTCCCGTAACTCTTCTGTAGACCGCACTTCCGGTGTTTGCGCGCTCATCAGTATTCCTCCCTTCGATAGTTAACATTCATTATGCTAATGACGGACCGTCTTTTATCCAGCAATAGGGGGTCTAAATCAAAAAAACCTTTCGCCTCCCACGCGCCAAAGTAAAGCGCGTGAGGGACGAAAGGTTGATCTTCCGTGGTACCACCCATGTTTGCATTACATCTCGCGATGCAACGCCTTATCAGGTAACAAAAATCCATCGATGTAGGCAGGGCCCAAATCTTTGTAACCTGAAGTCCGTAACGCGGACCAAACGATTCCCCCTAATAATTCCACCGCTCTTACTGATGGACCTTTCAGGAAAACAGCTCCGAGGTGAGCTCGTATATAAGGGGTTTTGGTGGAGGTTGCAGCAGATCCTCACACTCTCTGAGCAAAAGAGCCCTTAAAACTTCGTCCTCATCATTGCCGATACAAGTATGTTCGTTAAAATGTTTAGACACATTATATGATTCCTCACATGGATAAGTCAATACCCATATTTCCTAATCTGTCACAAAACGTTGTTCTTTGCTTTCGTAACGCCCACACCGCTGCAGGCATATGATGTACGACAATGCGTGGAAAGGGGGACGTGCGATGATTCGTTACCGCAGACCCAAGCAGGATGACAGCGTCATTATGGATTTAATTGAAAAGCAGCTCGTCCCGTTGTCACATCTGCCGCAGACTATAATTAACCAGGTCAGAAAGGACCTGCCCCGCCGTTTAAGCCAGGGTGTTACCCTTGTAGCCTGTCCTGACTATGAGAGCGATCCGCTGGGGTTTGTCCATTTCATGCTGCACGGTGATCTGCTCTATATTGATATGCTGGCCATCGCCCCGGCTGCACGCCGCAAGCACTGGGGGAATATGCTGATGGACCGTGCAGAGCGTTTTGCATTATCCCGCGGCTGTAAGCGGGCCAGGGTAGCTGTTGACACCGGGAATACAGCTGGTATTTCCTTTTATGAAAAAATGGGCTACAGCGTAGCCCGTTATCAGCCGCAGAATTTTTGCTTTGAATTCGAGAAGCAGTTCAGTTAAGCCTAAAAGAAGCCGATTGGCGGATAAGGAGCTCCGTAACCCGGTCCAGGCCCATAGCCTCCGTAGCCGGGCCCAGGCCCGTAACCTCCGTACGGTCCCCCGCCGTAGCCATAACCGCCGCCGTAGCCGGCATAAGGAGCCGTACCAACAGCAAGCAGATCAAACAGCACCAGCGGAATCAGGGCTTTGGTTTGCACTTTTTTACCACTTACACGCTGCAGAATAAGACGGTTGCCCGCAACGCGCACCAGCTTGCCCGTCACCTTCGAGCCATCTTTTTTTACAGCGACGATATGCTTGCCGACCAGCTTCATAACCTGTTTCTTTGTAACTGGCTGTGCCATAATATTCCTCCTTAAAAGTTTTGTGAGCTTAGCTTCCTTGGGATTTCTTCGTACAAAACTTACTTCGGAAGCATACACTTCGTTTTGTTAGCTGAGCTTCAACCATAGTCTATTCGGATTAGATAGCGTTCGCCTGTACAGCTGTCCCGGCAGCTCCCCGGGCAGACATGCGGGCAACGGGAACACAGCCGGAAAACAGCAAAAAGCGCATATCCAGCAAAACTGGACATGCGCTCCTGATCTTTTGATGCTGCACAAATGCACAGACTCGTTACTTTAACGTTTACCCGGATCGTACGGTTCTCCCAATGCTTTGGGCGCAGAGGAGCGTCCTACGGCACTTACCAATACGATAATGGTCAGTACATACGGAATCATGAAAATGAATTCCTGCGGAATGCTCTTCGACCATTCGAACAGCTGCACATAGTTGCGTATCGCCTGCGAGAAGCCGAAGAATACAGCTGCTCCAAAGGCACCCAGCGGATTCCATTTACCAAAGATCATTGCGGCAATAGCAATGAAGCCCTGACCGGAAATCGTATTATGCGCAAACGTGCCTGTAGTCGTCAAGGTGATGGTCGCTCCGCCGATCCCTGCCAGCAGACCGCTCAGCATTACACCGATGTATCTCATCCGTTTTACATTGACACCAAGGGTATCTGCCGCACTCGGATGCTCTCCGACAGCGCGGAGACGCAGACCAAATGGCGTTTTGAACAGTACAAAATAAATGACGATAACAAGGATGATCGCCAGATAGGTTGTCGGATAGGAATTGAATATGCCTTCACCGATAACCGGGATTTTGGACAATACAGGAACTGAGAACTTCTTGAATCCGTCAATCAGCGGAGACTCGCCTGCCCCGTCAAAAAACAGCTTAACCATGTACAGCGTACTTCCTGCCGCGAGGAAGTTGATAACCGTACCGCTGATGGTCTGATCCGCTTTGAAGGTAATTGACGCAACCGCATGGATCAGCGAGCCGATAACTCCGACTGCCATTGCACAGAGCACGCCAACCCAAGGAGCCCAGGCTCCCATCCCTGCATCCTGCGCATAATGTCCGCCTACCGCAGCAGCAAAAGCACCGAACATCATCAAGCCTTCAAGACCGATATTTACAACACCGGAACGTTCAGAGAAGATGCCGCCAAGTGCGGCGAAAATGAGCGCCGTGGAAAAAACAAGCGTCGTATTGAGCAATTGTCCTAACGTCACTAAATCCATTTATGACACCTTCTCTTTCTTCCGCTTGAGATAAAAGGGCTTAAGCACCCAGCGGACAATTCCTTGTGCTGCAATAAAGAATATGATGGACCCGATTACGATACGGATCAGCTCCGGCGGAACATCCGCCCCGAAGCTCATACCCGCAGCACCGTAAGTGAGCATACCGTACAGTATAGCCGCCAGAATAACACCAAGCGGATGTGTCAGACCCAGCAAAGCAACAGCAATCCCGTTGAAGCCGTAGCCTGGCGATGCAGCGAATACAGACTGGTAGTGGAATACGCCCAGCACTTCACCCGCACCTGCAAGTCCGGCAAATGCGCCGCTGATAAACATGGCCTTCACAACGTTACGTCCAACATTCATCCCGGCATACTCAGCAGCATTCGGATTCAGGCCTACCGCACGCATTTCGTAGCCCTGTTTGGTTTTCCATAAGTAAACATAGAAGAAAATGGCCGCACAAATCGCAATAGCTGTTCCCCAGTGAACACGGGCATTGTCGAATACCCCGTTCAGGAAGGTCATGGACAACGATGCCGGTATATCTTCGGAACGATTCTGGCCTTTGAGCAGCAGAAAGTTCCGCACAATATAATTCGACAGATACAGCGCAATCCAGTTCAGCATGATTGTAGTTATAACTTCGTTAATACCGCGCTTTGCCTTCAAGTATCCGGCAATACCGGCCCACAGTCCACCGGCAAGTCCGGCTGCAATTACAGCAAGCGGAACCAGCAGGAACATCGGCAGGCCGGCCAGCTTGATTCCCACCAGAGTAGCCGCAGTCATACCAATAAGCACCTGCCCGTCAGCACCGATGTTGAACATCCCTGAGCGGAAGGCGAAGGCAACAGCAAGACCGGTGAACATCAGCGGAGTCATCTCACGGATGGCCTCACCAAAGTCATAGGGACTGCCGAATACCCGTTTAAACAATGCCGAGTATGCAGCTATAGGATCGTATCCGCCAATGAGCATAACGACGGCGCCGACCAGGAAGCCCAGTAGAATCGCAACCAGAGGCACGACATAGCTGTCTGTTGCGAAGATTTTTTTCAATCTATGCACCCGCGTTTCCTCCCCGCTTCAAGCTGCCCGCCATCATCAGACCCAGTTCCTGGTCATTCGTATCCTGCGGGAACACTTCACCGACGATTTGGCCTTCATAAATCACGGCAATCCTGTCGGACACATTCATAATTTCATCCAGCTCGAAGGAAATCAGAAGTACAGCTTTGCCCTGGTCACGCTGGGCGATCAACTGCTTCTGTACGAACTCGATCGCCCCAACATCCAAACCGCGCGTCGGCTGCGCTGCAATCAGCAGAATCGGATTTTTGTCTATTTCCCGAGCAATAATCGCTTTCTGCTGGTTACCGCCTGACAGGGAGCGCGCCTTGGTCTCAATAGATGGGGTGCGGACGTCAAACTGCTTAATCAAATCCTCAGCGTGGCGGTCAATAACATCCATCTTGAGGAATCCGCCTTGATTATAAGGGCTCATATAATAAGTTTCGAGTACCATATTCTCGCTTACGGTGAAATCCAGTACCAGACCGTGTTTGTGGCGGTCCTCCGGAATATGGGAAACGTTCAGTTCGGAAATCTTACGCGGCGACAGGTTGGCAATCTCCTGTCCTGAAACCTTAATGGAGCCTGAATCAATCTTGCGCAGGCCGGTAATGGCTTGGATCAGTTCACTTTGTCCGTTGCCGTCGACACCTGCAATACCCAGGATCTCCCCTGCCTTGACTTCAAAGCTGAGACCGTTCAGGACAGGAACCCCGTCCTTGCTCTTGCTGTTGACATTTGTCAGCTTAAGCACGCTGTCCCCGACATGCGGAACCTGCTTATCCACCTTGAAGGTTACACCGCGTCCGACCATCTTCTCAGCAAGCTCATTCGGGTTTGTGCCGGAAGTCTCAACAGTATCAATTACTTTACCCCGGCGGATAATGGTTACCCGGTCAGAGATCTGCATGATTTCCTTAAGCTTGTGCGTAATCAGAATGATGGACTTGCCCTCTGCAACGAGCCGCTTCATAATCGCCATTAATTCTGTTATTTCCTGAGGCGTTAAAACAGCGGTAGGCTCGTCGAATATAAGTATATCCGCTCCGCGGTACAGGGTTTTCATAATTTCTACCCGCTGCTGCATGCCGACCGAAATATCATGAATCCGGGCATTCGGATCAACCTGCAGGCCGTACTGCTCGGACAGCTTACGAACCTGTTCCGCTGCGGATTTATAGTCGATTTTAAGACCTTTTTTCGGTTCCATGCCAAGAACAATATTCTCAGTCACCGTAAAAGGCTCAACAAGCTTGAAATGCTGGTGAACCATACCAATGCCAAGCTCAATAGCTTTATTGGGGCTATCGATAATTACCGGTTTCCCGTCGATTTCAATGCTGCCTTCATCGGGCTGGTATAGTCCGAATACGATATTCATCAAGGTTGACTTGCCTGCCCCGTTTTCCCCGAGCAGTGCATGAATCTCCCCTTTTTTGAGCGTCAGACTTATGGAGTCGTTCGCGACAATACCGGGAAAGCGTTTTGTGATTTGCTTCAACTCTACGACAGGAGCCGCAGCACTCATGGAATCACCCTCATCACAGAATATATAAATACCTTACAGACACGGTTAACCGCCCTGGACGGGGCGGCTATCTGTATCAAACCAAATCATACCTTAACAGGGAACAAGGCCAGCTTAAAGACCGGCCTTGTTCCCTTGTTCTATGCTGTTAAGCAAAACAATCAAGACAAGTATTACTCACCAGGAACAACGATAGTTCCGTCGATGATTTGTTGTTTGTACTCTTCTACCTTAGCCAGGATTTCAGCGGAAACGTTAGCCTTGGAAGTCTCAGGAAGGCCTACACCGTTGTCTTTCAGAGTCAGTACAGTTGTAGTACCGCCTTTGAAGGTTCCGTCAACCACTTGCTGGGATACTCTCTTAACCGCTTCGTCAACGCGTTTGATCATGGAAGTCAGGGTTACTTCATCACCAAACTCCAGGGATTGGTCTTTGTCTACACCGATAACCCATACTTTGTCGCCGCCTGCATCGTTGCGGGACTTAGCTTCATTGAACACACCGTTACCAGTTGCGCCTGCAGCCGGGAAGATAATGTCGTTACCGGCATTGTACAGAGTAGCAGCCAGGGATTTACCAGTGTCAGGCTTGTCATATGCACCTGCATAAGTGATGCTTACCGTTGCATCAGGGTTAACTGCTTCAACGCCGGCTTTAAAGCCAACTTCAAAACGTTTGATAACCGGGCTTTCCATACCGCCGATGAAACCTACTTTGTTAGTTTTTGTAGTCAGACCTGCAACCACACCAACCAGGAAGGAGCCTTCATTCTCAGCGAATGTTACGGATTCAACGTTAGGAGCGTCTACTACGCTGTCGATGATTGCCAGGTTAGCATCCGGGTTCTCTTTAGCAACCTTCAGAAGTGCATCACCAAGGTCAAAACCGATACCCCAAGTCAGGTTGTAGCCGCCTTTAACGAACTGGTTAAGGTTCGGTTCGTAGTCAGCATTGGAGTTACTTTGCAGATATTTAATTTCAACGCCTGCTTCTGTCTTAAGGGCTTCAAGTGCTTCCCAAGCGGATTGGTTAAACGATTTGTCGTTTACTCCGCCTACGTCAGTAACCAGACCGACCTTCACATCGGATTTTGGAGCGTCAGTCGCTGCAGGTGCATTAGTAGCTGTTCCAGCGTTACCGCCGGTTTCTCCGTTGGCTGCATTTCCTGAGTTAGCGTTATTGTTTCCGCATCCTGCCAGGATAGCTGTGCAAGCGGTCAACATAACGAGCGACGTTTTCAAAAACTTTTTCATCGATTGTGATCCCCCTTAAAAAATTGGATGTCTTCTGTCTTCTGCTTGGACATACCATTAGCTCAAATTATACCTGCAAAAAAAGCTAAAATCCAGTCCATAAATGACCTCAGGTCAATAATTATTTGCATTTTCTCACAAGAAAACGTTTACTGTGACATATTGCGTTAGATTATCCGTCACAATGCGTCAGAAAACCTCATGAGTCATTTTTCCGCTGTAAGTTGTCTATAATATTATTGCACGCCAAACGCTTTTCTATTATCATGAATGCTTACATATTGTAAGAAAAGGGAGTTATTCAAACTATGGAAGAGCAAACCCATTCCCAAACCGTTCCGCCCTTCAAGTACAGCCGCGAATCGCGCGTGTTTAAGACAGGACGGGTATTTCCCAATGACGTAAACAACCATAAGACACTGTTCGGCGGCAAGCTGATGAGCATCATAGATGAAGTCGCTTCAATTTCAGCTATGCGGCATTGCCGTAAGAATGTTGTAACAGCCTCTACAGACTCCGTAGACTTCCTCAGGCCGATCCGTCCATCCGATTCTGTCTGCTTCGAGTCCTTCGTTTCCTGGACAGGCCGTACCAGCATCGAGGTTTTTGTCAAGGTGATCTCCGAGAACCTTTACACCGGCGAACGTGCCGTCGCTGCCACTTCATTCCTTACCTTTGTAGCTATTGAGGAGGACGGCACCCCTGCACCGGTTCCAGCCGTTATTCCGGAGACCGATGAAGAGAAGCTGATCAGCGAATCAGCCGATGAACGCTCCGAGCTGCGCAAAATCAGACGCGCCAGCAGTAAAAAGCTTGCCGCGCAGCTCAGCACCACCAAGTACTGGGAATAGTTACCGACCCTTAGCCGCACAAAAAAAGCACCGTCACACGGGTTCCCCCGCAGGCGGTGCTTTTCGGTTATTTATAACACTTACGCGTTGATCTTCTCTTTAGCTACAACAGCCAGAGAGTTGAATGCGTTCAGGTCGTTTACAGCCAGATCTGCCAGCATTTTGCGGTTCACTTCTACGCCAGCCAGTTTCAGGCCGTATACAAGCTTGCTGTAGGAAAGACCGTTCAAGCGGGCTGCAGCATTGATACGAACGATCCACAGTCTGCGGAAGTTACGCTTAGTCTGACGACGGTCACGGTATGCGTAAACCATCGATTTCATTACTTGCTCTTTAGCTGTTTTGAAAATGCGGTGCTTCGAACCGAAATAACCTTTTGCCAGCTTCAATACCTTTTTATGTCTACGACGAACTACAAAGCCGCCTTTAACTCTTGCCATAATAATAAACCTCCCAAAAATGTGTGATCAAACTATTTCAAGTTAGCAAGTCCTTGTTTCAAACGTCTTACATCCCCAGGGGCCATAACAGGATTACCGTTCAATACGCGCTTAGCACGTTTGGACTTGTGGGACAGCAAGTGGTTCTTGTGAGCTTTGTAGCGCAGAACTTTACCGGATCCGGTGATCTTGAAGCGGCCTTTCAGGCTGCTATGTGTTTTCATTTTAGGCATGGTGTTTCCTCCTTGAATATTATGCGGCGCCAAATTGCTGTGCAAGTGACTCCAGAATTATTGAGGCTTAGGAGCCAGAATCATAATCATGCTGCGGCCTTCCAGCTTAGGCTGGCGCTCCACAACAGCTATATCAACCACTTCATTCTTAACGCGTTCCAGGATCTTCTGGCCGATGTTCGCGTGTGTGATCTCACGTCCGCGGAAACGAACGGAGCACTTCACTTTATCGCCTTCACCCAGGAATTTGATCACATTGCGGAACTTGGTCTGATAATCATGTTCTTCAATGTTAGCACGGAACCAGACTTCCTTAAGATCAACGATCTTCTGATTCTTACGCGCTTCCTTTTCTTTCTTCTGTGTTTCATAACGGAACTTGCCGTAATCCATGATGCGGCATACCGGCGGTTTCGCCTGCGGAGCTACGTTGACTAAATCCAAATTCAGATCAATCGCCATCTGCAGCGCCTCGCGGATCGGCGTAATTCCGATTTGCTCACCTTCCGCTCCAACCAACCGGACCTCTCTGGCCCGAATTTCATCATTGATCATATGTTCCTTACTGATAACGCTCCACCTCCGGATCTATTTGAACAATTTGTTGCGGTTCTCCATAAAAAAGGGGTGCCGGTAACTCCCGACACCCCGTGTTTGATCAACGTTCATGAATTCTAACATTCATAAAGCATTGAGATCAAAACCAGCTGACATATTGCCAGTCAGGTGAGAAGCCGGTGCTTCTGCTTGCAATCCCTATGTTTTGCATACTTGAATACTATACACCAATGCACAAAGCTTTGTCAACACTTATAAAAGTCAGAAATTGAAGCCGGCTGGATGCAGCCTTGCATTGATATTAAACCTGCTTACTCTGTACTTCCTCGAGCCGGACAACCCGCGTATGCTTCGTGTGGCTCCACTGCTTGTTGTTCTGTGTGAAGAATGCATAGAACGTGATCGGGTACCAGGACAGCAGATAAATCGGGAAGACCAGGAGGTACAGATATACCTTCTTGTACTTCACCTTTTCCAGTGCCATTGCCAAAAGGAACGTCAGGATATTCGCACCAATGGCAATGTAGCTCAGCCAAATCGGCAGGTGTCCGTAAATGTTCGCAATGTTCGGGCCGTCAAACAGCGAGGTGTCAATCCACATCACTGCGGTCATCAGAAACGTAAGCAGAACGATATAGACATTAGCCCCGTACAGCGCCAGGTCAAACTTCGTCAGGCTGCGTTCCTTAATACTCTGCCACAGCAGCGGGAAGAAATAACGGCGGGCTACTGTAAAGTGGCCCTGCATCCAGCGCAAACGCTGTCTGGAGGAAGCCTTAAAGGTAAGCGGCTTCTCATCGAATACTTTGGCGTCATAATTGAATTTCGGATAGACGCCCTTGGAGGCGCTGCGCATGGTAAATTCCAGATCCTCTACCAGGCTGGTAGCGCCCCAGCCCATTTCCTTAAGCAATGCAGTCTCGAAGCACATGCCGGTTCCGCCCAGAAAGTTAGCCATCAGCAGATTGTGCCGTGACAGCTGCCACAGGCGGTTGATATACCAATACGATACCCCGTATGCGGCCGTGATCCAGGAATCCTCAGGGTTCTTCGTATCAATATAACCCTGAATGACTTTGGCGCCGGAACAAAGATCATTGTTCATCTCCATCAGGAATTCCGTATGGGCCAGATTGTCAGCGTCGAACATGACTACAGCATCATATTGGCGCGGCATAGCCCATAGCTCCTTAAGCATCCATTCAATGGCATAGCCCTTGCCCCGCAGGTTATTGTTGGTGCGGACACAGGCGTTCATGCCATGCTCCCTCACGATCTTTGCCGTCCCGTCCGTGCAGTTGTCGCAAATGACAAATACATCGTACAGATCCTGGGGATAATTAAGCTGCTTCAGGTTTTCCATCAGTGCGCCCACAACCTCTTCCTCATTGTGCGCTGCAACCAGAACTGCAAATGACTTTTCCGGTGCAAACTGCTCCTTTTTCTTTTTACGGTGCAGTCCGAACAACGAAAACGTGAACTGATAGACTGCAATTGCCGCCAAGATCACTTGGAGCGTAACAAACAGTGCGTCTGCCATGATCTTTTGATGCCCCCTTTTTCATTAGTCTGCCAATATTATTTGTCTCTGGCAGGTTAAACGATGTTACTGACCCTTTTGTTGCATCCCTTACAATAGTTAAGCAAGTTCCCTTATCCGCGGCCTGGCTATCATTTATTTGTATAACGTTTAAAGGATGGTATAGGGATTCCCGCTGTAACGGTTTCCTCATTTTCTCTGTTACCTTTTAAACGCGTCCGGTCCGCTTGAATCATTGTACGGTGTCAGGGTTCTTAAGTCAAAACTGACAAATTCCGCGCTTAACCAGAGCTTTTCCTTGAAATGGACTACCTATAAAACGTATGATAAAGACAGCTTTGGGGTATTAATTTGGACTGGCGGCAACAGCGCCAGCTAACCTCAGCCGGACTATCGGAGGGACAAGATATGAGACATTTATTCATGAAACTACATCTCTGGGAGCGCCGTCTTTTCAAATGGATTAACGGCCGCCTGCATAACCCTTTTCTGAACTTCTGGCTCTTCTATCTTACCCATCTGGGCGGCGCTACAAGCGCAATCGGCATTAATGTGCTAATCTGGGCCTTTGCTCCCCAGCCGCTTAGAACAACAGGCCTTCAGGCTCTCACGGCGCTGGCGGTCAGCCATCTGCCTGTAGCCGTCGCCAAAAAGCTGTACCCGCGCATGCGGCCGTATCTTGCGCTTCCGGGAACCAATACGTTCCACAATCCGTTAAAGGATCACTCTTTTCCATCAGGCCATACTACAGCTATCTTCGCCTCTACGGTTCCCTATATGGCAGCCTATCCTGCACTTACCGTTGTTCTGCTGCCGCTGGCGTGCATTGTCGGCTTCTCGCGGATTTATTTGGGGCTCCATTATCCTTCGGATGTGATGGCTGGCGCAGTAATCGGCAGCGGCGTTGCAGCAGGCACGATTGCCCTGTGGATCTGAAGTCCCGGCAGCAGGCAAGGACCCGGGAAAACCATTTAGGGAACAGGTGAATCAAACATTGCGCAAAAAAAGAGTATTGTTGCTGTCGGAAGGTTTTGGTGCAGGACATACGCAGGCAGCCTACGCTTTGTCCAGCAGCCTGCGCAGCTTGTCGCCTAATATTCAAACCAAGGTGCTGGAGCTGGGTAACTTTCTTAATCCCAAAATGGCTCCGCTGATTGTCTCAGCCTACCGCAAAACGGTAACCTCCCAGCCAAGGCTGATGGGATACGTCTACCGTCACCAGAAATCATTTAACCGTCTTACCACGCTTGCCCTGCACCGCTTATTTTATACGCATACACAAAATATTGTGCGGCAGCTAAAGCCTGATATTATTGTCTGCACCCATTTCATTCCGGGTGCCGTAATATCGCGGCTTAAGCGTCTGGACCCCGGCTTCAAGGCTCCTCTGGTTACAGTCATCACCGATTACGATGCCCATGCCAGCTGGATCAGCCCGGAGGTAGACCGGTATTTTGTCTCCACCCCGGAGGTGAAATCGAAGCTGCGCCGGCGCGGCGTTCCTGCCGCCAAAATCCGGGTGACCGGCATGCCGGTTCATCCGAGCTTCTGGGAGCATCCCGGCAGGCAGGAGATTCTTGAGCAGTTCAGCCTGCAGGATCTGCCAACTGTGCTGGTCATGGGCGGCGGCTGGGGCATGATGAACGATCAGGTGATTAACGAGGCACTGGCCGGCTGGCGGGAGAAAGTACAGATTGTCTTTTGCCTCGGCAGAAACGAGAAGCTGCTGGAAGAAATGAGGGCTGACCCTGCTTACCGGCATCCGAACATTTCACTGCTCGGCTTCACCCGTAACATAGACAGGCTGATGGAGGTCTCGGACCTGCTTGTGACGAAGCCCGGCGGAATGACCTGCAGCGAAGGCCTGGCCAAGGGGATTCCGATGCTTTTTCATAACCCGCTGCCTGGACAGGAAGAGGAGAATGTCCGTTATTTCACCTCAGCAGGCCTCGGGGAGCCGATTTCCTCTCTTGAAGTAGTTGACAAATGGATGGAGCGGCTGCTCTACCATTATGATGATGTACAGGCTAAGCGGAAGAGCCATCTGGAGGATATAGCCAGATTCAACCCGCTGCAAAGTGCCCAGAGCATTATTGATATGCTGGATTGAGGTAGACAAGAACAAGGGGAATATGATAAAAACGGCAGCCGCGGGAATTCCCGTGACTGCCGTTTTTATCTTTGCTGCCGCAGACACACATCTGCTACAGCCGGTATTTGTCCAGGCGGCCAGCCTGATAGCGCGCCAGAGCCTCTGCTCCGACAATCGCCTCGCAGCGGTGAATATTCACACCGCGGTTATAAAATTTAGTCTCATATTCTGTCATTACATGCTCTTCGTTAATAATCCCATCTGTATGCAGATCCAATGAAATATTCTTCATCTGCAGACCGAAATCGGCAAAGGCATTCAGCGAGAATTCAAACAGGCTGCGCGAATCCGTCTTCAGATGAATTTCACCCAGCGGGCTGAGCAGTCCGCGGTATTTGTCGAGGAAGCGCGGATGGGTCAGACGGCGGCGGGCATGCTTGCTTTTAGGCCACGGATCACTGAAGTTGAGATAGATGCGCTCCAGCTCCCCCGGTGCAAACACTTCCTCCGCATAGTCGATATTCGCCAGGGCCACCTTCAGGTTGGGCGGGGTCTCATGTCCTGCCGGCTCCCATACCAGTCTTGCCTTCTCCGCCGCACGGCGGATCAGCTCATCGTACATATCAACGCCGATAAAATTAATACCGGGATATTTAAAGCTCATCTGGCTGATAAACTGCCCTTTGCCCATTCCGAATTCAACATGGATCGGGTTATTATTGCCGAACACCTCTGACCATCGCCCCTTAAGGCTCCGTGGATCGAGAACCACCAGGTCTGTCTGTTCCTCCAGGCTTTCACGTATTCCTTTTCTTCCGCGTAAACGCATAGTATTCCTCCGCTTGTTCTCTTATACACTGCTCTTTACTGCTACTTGAAACATTGTGCCGAACTTGTCCGCAAAAGTAAAGGGATTTACTCTAAAAACAGCAAAAAGGAATTCTCCGGAGGGCAGGAAGCGGCCGCTGGAGAATTCCTTTTTTGAAAGATAAGAATTTATATGCTTTGCGCAATAAAAAATCCTTCTCTTTCTCGCAGAAACGGATATCGCCCATAAAAGGCCGACAAATGCCGTTTCTACTTGTTGTATTTGGAATTGGGGTCCATTTTTCAACAGTTCATAGTCTACCTTGCCGGCGAATCAAAATCAAATTTCTTTTCAAAAGCGTTTCTGATCTTGCGCTGTGCTTCGGTCTTGATCTTATGATTTCCGTTAAATTCAACGCCGGTAAGCGCCAGGGCCTCATCGGGAGTTAGCTGTACATCAATCGAACCTTTACCTTCGGCATAAGCCGTTTGAGAATTCATCGTGATCACCTCTTAGGTTTAGTATGGGCGGGACGACACGAAAGTATGAATTCAGGAATAGAGTTTTTAAGTTGCTGCAAACGTTTTTTTTACAATTCAAATATAACATATAGTGTAAGCATTTACAAGGAAAATAGCGGGTTTTCCCTGCCTATTTTTCACCTTTTTTCCGGGTGCCAATATTACGCTTGACGCTGAATTTTGATACAATAGACGAGTTAGCAAGTAGAAATGGCTTCGCGGTCCTTCAGGGAAGTCGGCAACCGTTTCTGCGAGGAATATCAGACCTGTGTAAAATCCTTAGACTTACACTATCTGATGTTTAAAGAAATGGCTGCACTTCTTGAAACAGACCGTATGCCTGTTCGATACAAATATAAGGATTATGCCGGCCCGGCTGCTGATGCCAGGCTCTCAAAATAAACGTTCTTATATTTAGGAAAGGAGCTTCACCGTGAGTCTTTTACAGACCTCCTCTCCGCTGATGTGGGGAGATAAGCGGTTCCATACCTGGAACTACGAAATGCGCGAAACGATGGATACGAAGGTGTTCAAGGTCATGCTTGACGCCGGCTTTACCTGTCCGAACCGTGACGGCTCAATCGCCAAGGGAGGCTGCACCTTCTGCAGCGCCAGAGGCTCCGGTGATTTCGCCGGCAGCCGCCGCGACGATCTGGTCACCCAGTTCAACAAGGTGCGTGACCGCCAGCATCTGAAATGGCCGAACGCCAAGTATATCGGTTATTTCCAGGCCTACACCAATACATATGCCCCGGTAGAGGAGCTTAGGGAATATTATGAGATCATTCTGCAGCAGCCGGGCGTGGTCGGCCTATCCATAGCCACACGGCCGGACTGCCTGCCGGATGATGTTATTGAATATCTGGCGGAGCTTAACCAGCGGACCTACCTGTGGATTGAAATGGGTCTGCAGACGATTCATAACTCCACCTCGGACCTGATCAACCGTGCCCATGATTCCCAGTGCTATATCGATGCTGTCGCCAAGCTGCGCGCCCACGGCATCCGGGTCTGCACCCATATTATTCACGGCCTGCCGCAGGAGACTCATGAAATGATGCTGGAGACTGTGTCGGCTGTGGCTGCCATGGATGTGCAGGGCATCAAGATTCACCTGCTGCATCTCATGCGCAAGACACCGATGGTCAAGCAGTACGAAGCCGGCCTGCTGCGATTCATGGAGCAGGACGAATACGTCAAGCTGATCGTTGACTCTCTGGAGCTCCTTCCGCCGGAGATGATTGTCCACCGCCTTACGGGGGATGCACCGCGTGAAGCCCTGATCGGGCCGCTCTGGAGCCTGAAGAAATGGGAAGTGCTGAATGCAATTGATGCCGAGCTCGTTGCACGCGGCAGCTGGCAGGGTAAGTACTGGAGGAAGGCCTGATGGGCTTCCTGTCCGTTCTCAGCTTTGCCCATAAGGTAACCGCGGAGCGCCTGGCTTCCGGCGGACTCGCCGTTGACGCCACCGTGGGAACCGGTGCGGATACGCTGTTCCTCGCCAAGTGCGCGGGCGCACGCGGCGGGGTGTACGGGTTCGACATCCAGCCTGCGGCGCTTACGCTTGCGGAAGAGCGCCTGCGGCTGGCCCGGGAGGAAGCGCCTGCTGCGCTTGCTCCCGTAACGCTGCTTGCGCGCAGCCATGCAGCAATGGTTGAGGCCGTGCCGCCGCAGTGGCACGGCAGGGTCTCGGCGGTGATGTTCAACCTCGGCTATCTGCCGTCAGGCGATGCCGACAAGACCATCATCACCGAGACCGGGAGCACGCTGGCTGCGCTGGATGCCGCCCTGACGCTGCTGCGTCCGGGCGGCATTGTTACAGCCGTGCTCTACCCCGGCCACGACGGCGGCGACCGCGAAGCCGCCGCCGTGGAAGCCTGGGCTGCGGGCTTGCCGCAGCGGCTTGCGCAGAGCATTATTTACCGCCAGCTGCAGCGGGGCAGCGCCCCTTACGTTATTGCAGTTGAGAAGAAAAAAGGAGCTGAATCCCAGGATGGCAGTTAGCAAGATCGAGCACATCGGCATTAAAGTAGCACAGCTTGAGCAGTCTCTCGCCTTCTATCAGCAAGTAATCGGCCTTACCCTGCAGAACACGATCGGTGAACCGGGCGACAGCCTGCGCCTCGCTTTCCTGAGCTTCCCCGGACAGACCAGCGTAGAGATTGAGCTGATCCAACGCGTATGGACCGGGCTGCCCGATGAAGGAAAGGTCAGCCACGTCGCTTTCACCGTCACCGGAATCGAGGCTGAACACAGCCGGATAGCCGCGCTGCAGCTTCCCGGGCTGACGGATATCAGTAAGCTTGCAAACGGCAGCCGTTATTTCTTTTTTGACGGTCCGGACGGTGAAAAGCTCGAGTTTTTCGAATCAACGCGCAGATAATAGAAACAGGTTAAACCCAATTGGAGAGGAAGATACTGTAATGACAAAACCATATCCGCTTAAGTTTCAGCCAGAGTTCAAAGAACGCGTGTGGGGCGGCCGTGCCCTGGAGAAGTTTGGTCTAGATCTGCCGGAAGGCCATATCGGAGAAGGCTGGATGATCGCTGACCATCCGAACGGCGTATCCTCGGTTATTAACGGTGAGCTGGCCGGACAAGGCCTGGATCAGATCCGTGAGCAATTCGGCCGGGATTGGTTCGGCAGCAAGGGCATTACCGGAGAAGGCACCCGTTTCCCGCTGCTGATCAAGCTGCTTGACTGCAATGACAATCTGTCTGTACAGGTACACCCGACAGATGATTATGAGGGATTGCCGAAGGGCGAACTGGGCAAAACAGAAATGTGGTATGTACTTGACGCTAAGCCCGGTGCCAAAATTATCTACGGCCTGAAGGAAAACGTTACCCGCGAAAGCCTGCAGGCTGCGCTGGAGAACGGTACGGTGATGGATACTATGCAGGAAATAACCGTTGCCGCAGGCGATGCCTTCTACATTCCGGCCGGAACCGTGCATGCTCTTTGCGCCGGTGTCGTTGTAGCGGAGATTCAGCAGAATTCAGATACTACATACCGCATATATGATTATGACCGCCCGGGCCTTGACGGCAAGCCGCGCGAGCTGCATGTTGAGGACTCACTGAACGTTACTGCTTATGAAGGCGCCGGCGCCACTTCCATGAAGACAGACAGCGCTGTTCCCGGCGAATGGCTGCGAATCGCCTCCTCCCCTTATTTCATCGTCGAAAAAGGGATTGTCAACGGGGAATGGAATCTTTCTACAACCCCGGACAGCTTCACTATTCTGGTCATCTGCGAAGGCAGCGGCCATCTGACCTGGGAGGGCGGCTCCCAGCCGTATGCCGCAGGCGAATGCTACCTGCTGCCGTCTACGCTTGGCGCATATGGTATTGAAGGACATTCCACTGTGCTTCGCTCTTATTTGCCATAGGAATATGCTGTAGGAGCGAGGAAACCAGGTGTATGCTTTCGAGTACACTTTCGAAGCAGTTTTGTACGGAGTAATCTCACAGTAGAGTCGCTTACAAAATAAGCATATGCTTTCGGAGTGAGTTTTGTTGATGTTGTCTCCACGAAGAATTCTCTACAAAACCAGGCATATGCTTTCGAAGCAGTTTTGTACGGAGTAATCTCACAGTAGAGTCGCTTACAAAACAAGCGTATGCTTCCGAAGTGAGTTTTGTTGATGTTGTCTCCACGAAGAATTTTCTACAAAACCAGGCATATGCTTTCGAAGCAGTTTTGTACGGAGTAATCTCACAGTAGAGTCGCTTACAAAACTTTCAGGAGGACATACAATGAGGGAAAACAGCTTTACGATGACCGATCCCTTAGGCGTAAACATTCATGTCTACGTGTGGCTGCCTGAACCGGAGGCTCCGGTCAGAGGTGTAGTGCAGATCGCCCACGGCATGTGTGAGACCGCTGCCCGTTATACACGTTTTGCCTCAGCATTGACTGCTGCCGGATATGCCGTCTACGCTAATGACCACCGCGGTCACGGCAAAACGGCCGGAAAGGTCAACCTGCTTGGTGACACCGGTGACAACGGCTTCTACTGGATGCGGCGCGATCTGGTGCAGCTTGCGAATATCGCACGTTCCCGGCATGAAGGCTTGCCTGTCTTCCTGCTGGCTCACAGCATGGGCTCCTTTCTCGGCCAGAAGCTGATGTGCGAGGAGGGCAGTGATATCTATGCCGGTTATATATTAAGCGGCAGCAACGGTCCCCGCAATATGCTGCGGGCCGGAGAATCGCTGGCGGCGCTGCAGCTAAGGCTTCAAGGCGAACGCCACCGCAGCGTGCTGCTGAACGGTATCGTATTCGGCGCCTACAACCGCTCGTTCTCTCCTATCCGCACGGCCTTTGACTGGCTGAGCAGTGACCCGCAGGAGGTCGACCGCTTCATCGCCGATCCGTTCTGCGGAGCGATCTGCACGACCCGCTTCTTCCGGGATTTCTTCCGGCTGCTGCGGGATATCCATTGCCGTGAGACTTTGCAGAGCCTTTGCAAGGATAAGCCGGTCTATCTGTTCTCCGGTGCCAATGATCCGGTAGGCATGAACGGTCAGGGCGTGCTGCGCCTGGCCTCACTCTACGAGGAACAGGGCCTGACTGATGTGGAATGCCGCCTGTATCCGGAGGGACGTCATGAAATGCTGAATGAGGTGAATCACGAGGAGGTCACCGCCGATATCCTCGACTGGCTGGTCCGCCATCTTCCGGCAGAGTCCCTTCTGCTGCAGCCGGCTGCGAACTGAAGTGTATTTAAAGTGATATAACACAAAGAAGCCGTTCCTGTGCCGCTGTTTGGCTGAAGGAACGGCTTTTTATAATTAGTGCTGGCTGCATTACTCTTTCCAGCAGACGGCCCTCTTGTTACAGAACAAGAGGGCTTTCTATTGCTTTAGTTACGCGGAACAATGTGTATGAAAATATGCTGTCGGCCCGTTAATATTCCCAAGGGATAATCTGCAGCTCCGGCCATTTCGCCTGCCATTTCTCTGCCTTGCCGCGGTATACAGCCTCACTGATCAGTGTCTTATTCGGCCTTACTGTCAGGCTGAATAGATCCTCCAGACCAAAGGGAGCGTAAACATTCCAATCTCCGGCCGGCTCAAGTCTGGCTCCAAGTGAGGTTGCTGTTGTCGGCCAGCTGTCAATGGCTGCTTCTAAGCTGGAATAAGGTCTGATCCGCACACCGAACTTTTCCGGATACCACAGATGGACACGGGCCTGATTCTTAATATCCACTGGAACGGAGATCCCGTTAAAGCGCTCCATCCCCTCAGCAATCCGCTCCCCTTCCGCCTCAAAGCTAAGGTCATCCGGGTAAAAATAAACCAGATCAATATCGCTGATGCCGTACTCTGCCGGGCGGCCGGTCAGCTGATTCCATACGGTCTGGACAAGGCTGCCAGCCCCAACATAATAAGGTAGCGGATCCAGATATTGCGCCTTGCGGAAAACCTCCATCAGCAGCGGGCTCTCCCGGAATACGCCGGTCAGACGTTCATGATACAGCCGCCCTTGAAAGCCCGTTTCATCCCCCTGCCGTGAATCCTGGAATCCGTCAGCCACTTCAGCATCTCTCCCTGCATTTAACTCAAAGGCAAAGCATAATACTGCGCACGCTGGCTCTCATCCTGCTGATACAGCACAATCAGCAGGGTACTGCCTTCTGTCTGCGGCGCAGCTACCGCTACTGCTGCGGATGCCGCATATTGCGCCTTCTGCTCTGCATCAGCACCTGCTGTATTGCCTGTGTCTTCTCCTCCGGCAACAAGCAGGGCTTCCTGCTCCTGCACCGTATCCGCCCGCAGCCCGCTGATCGAATCCAGCACAGGTGCAAGCCGGAACGGCAGCACCTCGAGCACCAGGAATTTCTGCAGCTCACGCTCGCTGTAGCCGGCATCTGCAAGTGCTGCGGAGACACGCTCCGGATGAGCGGCGATTTCTTTCATGTGGCGCGCCCAATCCGGCTTCTCCAGTGCGTTGTCCCACCAGATTTTGCGCGGCTTGTACTTGTGCCCCAGGAAATAATCCAGCTTCATCAGCCCTGTAATAATCTCCACCTGCGGGGTGTCCCTGTCCGTCAGGAACGCATGCAGCCGGGTGAACAGATCCTCCAGCTGATGGCCGATCTTCTGCCAGCCCCGCTCCTCCCAGTAATCACCGAACTCCTGGAAGAAATCAAACGGTGACTCAAAAACATGGCGGATCAGATACTTGACCGTATGATCCAGCCGGTGGCTGTTCCAGTATTTCTCCAGTACATCCTCCAGCCGCTTCAGCGAGATAATATCGGAGAAGGACATGACGTGGGAGCTGAGAATCTCGTATGGCGCATGCTCCATGTAGGTGTAATCGTATTTGGCCGCCTGGGAGCGCAGCCCGGTGCCGCGCAGCATTTTGAGGAAGCCCAGCTGAAGCTCCTCCGGCTCCATCACGAACACGTCGTTGAAGGTCTTGCGGAAGGTCGCATAATCCTCCTGCGGCAGCCCGGCGATCAGATCCAGATGCTGGTCGATGTTGCCGCTGGCTTTGATCTTCATCACGGTACGGGACAGCTTGGTGAAATTCTGGCGGCGCTTGACCAGCTCATTCGTCTCATCGTTGGTCGACTGCACGCCGATTTCAAAGCGGAAGATACCCGGCGGCGCATTCTCGGACAGAAAATCCAGCACCTCCGGCCGCATAATGTCGGCTGTAATCTCGAACTGGAACACACAGCCCTGATGGTTGTCAATTAGGAACTGGAACATTTCCATCGCATAGCTGCGGTTGATGTTGAACGTACGGTCCAGAAATTTAATGACCTTCGCCCCGTTATTGATCAGATAGAGCAGATCCGACTTCACCCGCTCAATATCGTAATAGCGTACACCGACCTCGATACTCGATAAGCAGAACTGGCAATTGAACGGACAGCCCCGGCTGGTCTCAAAATAAACAATCCGCTTGCTTAGATCCGGCAGATCATCGGCGAACCGGTGCGGTGTCGGCAGTGTGTTGAGATCGCTTTTGGGACGCGGAGGGTTGACGATCAGCTCTTCGCCCTTACGGTAGGCTGCCCCATAGACAAAATGGAATTTGCGCTCATCCCGCAGCTCCTGCAGCAGATGGTGAAAGGTCTCCTCCCCGTCACCGTTAACGACAAAATCAACGCCCGCCTCCCGCTTCATCCAGTAGAGCGGCTCATAGGATACTTCCGGCCCGCCCAGAATAATCTTAACTTCCGGCAGCACCTGCTTAAGGATACCGACCAGCTTGATCGTCTCCTCGATGTTCCATATATAACAGGAAAAGCCGATCACATCGGGCTTCTTCTGGAATAAGTCTGACACGATATTCATCGCAGGATCTTTGATGGTGTATTCCGCCAGCACAATATCCGGGAATTCATGCTCACTGTACGCCTTAAGGAGACGGATAGCCAGCGAGGTGTGGATGTACTTGGCGTTTAATGTGGCCAGGACGATTCTCATGCCTTATAACCTTCTTTACATATCATTTTGAAAAAACTCCAGGAACGGCTTGCCGTATTTCCGGTACTTCACTTCCCCGACGCCCTTCACTCTCAGCATCTCCGCTTCCGTCTGCGGACAAACCACACTCATCTCGCGCAGGGTCGCATCATTAAAAATAATATAGGACGGCACATGCTCGCGCCCCGCCAGATCGCGGCGGATCAGGCGCAGCTGCTCAAACACCGTCTCGTTGACGGCGGACGGTGAATGATCGTAGCCCCGGCTGCGGCTCCGACCGGAGCCCGCTCCGCCGGTAACCAGCGGCCGCGCCACCCGCTGCTGCACCTGGCGCTGGCCGCGCAGCACCTCGGCAGCCGCCGGCTGCAGCCGCACTACAGGATACTGGCCCTCTGAGAGGGCCAGATACCCCTCCGAGATCATCACATTGATGCTCTCGGTAATTTCCTTCTCCGTGCGGCTCGACATCGCACCATGCGTCGGCAGCTGCTCGAAGCCGTACTGCAGCACCTTCTGGTTGCGGGAGCCCTTCAGCACCGACGCCACCAGCGCCACCCCGAAGCGCTCACGCATGCGGTGGATGCAGGAGAAGATCTTCTGCGCGTCCACGGTCATATTGACCAGTTCGCGTTCATCCGTGCAGTTGCTGCAGATTCCGCACAGGTTGTCCTCATCATCTTCGCCGAAATAGGCAAGCTGCGCGCTGCGCAGGCAGCGGGTCGTATAGCAGTAGTCGATCATCTGCTGCAGCTTGCGGTATTCATTGGCCTTGCGCTCAGCATCCTGCGGGTTCTGCTCGATCAGGAATTTCTGGGTCATTATATCCTGCGCGCTGAACAGCAGGATACACTCACTCGGCTCCCCGTCCCGGCCGGCGCGCCCGGCCTCCTGGACATAAGCCTCCATATTCTTCGGCATGTTGTAGTGAATAACATAGCGCACGTTGGATTTGTCGATCCCCATTCCGAACGCATTGGTCGCAACCATAACCCGGATGTCGTCATAGAGGAAGCCTTCCTGGCTGTCCGCCCGCTCCTGGTCGCTCATTCCGGCATGATAGCGGCCTGCGGCAATTCCCGAAGCCTGCAGCCGCTGGTGAAGATCATCGACCTCTTTGCGGGTCGCAGCATACACAATGCCCGGCTGGTGTGAATGGCTTGCAGCATAGTCGAGCACAAATTCGCGCTTGTTCTCGCCGCGCAGCACTGACATCGCCAGATTGTCCCGGCCCAGCCCGGTCATGAACACGCCCGGCTGGCGCAGGCGCAGCAGCCGGACCATGTCCTCCATTACCTCCGGTGTCGCCGTCGCCGTAAAGGCAGCGAGAATCGGCCGCTGTGGCAGTTCCTCGACAAACGGCGCTACTGCCAGGTAGCTGGTTCGGAAGTCATGTCCCCACTGCGATACACAGTGGGCTTCGTCTACAGCCACGCAGGAGATGGAAAGGCCCGCCATCTCCAGGCGGAACCAGTCCAGCTCCAGCCGCTCGGGCGCCACGTAGAGCAGCTTCAGCTCGCCTCGGCGTGCGGCGCGGATCCGCTCGTTCACTTCCTTTCCGCTCAGGGTGCTGTTAATGTAAGCGGCCGAAATACCGGCCGTGGTCAGGGCATCCACCTGATCCTTCATCAGCGAGATCAGCGGCGAGATTACCAGTGTCAGGCCCGGCATCAAAAGCGCCGGAACCTGATAACAGATTGATTTGCCTCCGCCGGTCGGCATGATACCCAGCGTATCGCCGCCTTCGAGCAGATGCTGTACGATTCTTTTCTGGCCTTCCCGGAAATCGGGATAGCCGTAATATTTCTGCAGTTCAGCCTGCGCCTGTTCCATAGTAGGTGCTTGTATATTCATCGCGATCATAACTCCTAAAAGTTTCTGAGAATCCCCGTTATTCAATCTGCTTTTTATCCTCTCTTTAGTTTACCGGGCAACGGGGCATTGAGCAACCGCAGAAAGGACAATTTAAGCCCCCCTTCGTACTGCTGCCTGTTCTTTATTCAGTGCCTTATGCCTGCATTGCCCAGCCAGAAGGAACCCCTCCATACTGCCAATCCAAAGGAGCGGACCCTCTGGTGCTGCTGGCGGTTGACCGGAATATCCGCCGGACCAGCAGCCGGGCGAGCGATTCCAAATATGCAGCTGTAACGGGCCGGGCCTGTACAGGTGCAGCCGGGTTCATACCCGCCGGACTGCTGATTCATCTGTAACACAGGGCGCGGCGGTGCCGGTTGCAAGGCTTGGCTTTCGCGGCGGCTCCATAGTATTTCTTCAGCACCCGTGGTATATTGAAGAGTACTCTATTACAGGACGGAGAATGTGGCCATGAACACAAGAAGAAATCCCAAGGAAGCAGCCAGACGGAATGCCAAACCAGGTGCCTCCTCCCAGGCACAGTCACAGCCAAAACCGGGTGCAAGAACCCGTTCCAATAAACCGGGCAACAAGCCTGGTCCGGCAGCCAGAGCAAAGGCTGCGCCTCAGGTCAAAAGCTATACCGTATCCGAGCCGTCCGAGCTCCTGCCGTTCCTGCTGGACAAGCTCAGCGGGCGCGGGCGCAATTCTGTTAAATCGCTGCTGTCCCGCGGGCAGATATCCGTGGACGGCAAGGCCGTTACAAAGCATAACTATCTGCTGCAGCCGGGCCAGACCGTAGCCCTCGATCTTGAAAAGCAGGTCCAGGCCAAGGAAATGGCCGGACTGACTATCGTCCATGAGGATGATGATCTGATTGTCATCCAGAAGGATGCCGGACTGCTGTCGATTGCCACCGGCGACGAGAATGAACAAACCGCATACCGCCAGCTGATGGAGCATGTGCGCCTCGGCAATCCGCGTAACCGTATCTTTGTAGTACACCGGCTGGACCGTGACACCTCAGGTGTGATGATGTTCGCCAAAAGCGAGGCCGTGCAGCAGAAGCTGCAGATCAACTGGAAGGACACCGTCAAGGAACGCTCATACGTGGCGCTTGTGGAAGGAGCCGTCAAAAAAGCCGAAGGCACAATCAGCTCCTGGCTGAAGGAAACCTCCACACTCAAAATGTACTCCAGTCCGCATGAGGGCGACGGCCAGCATGCTGTGACCCACTATAAGCTGATCCAGGCGAACCGCCACTTCTCCCTGCTTGAAGTGCGGCTGGAGACCGGACGCAAAAACCAGATCCGCGTCCATATGGCCGACATCGGCCACCCGATCGCCGGAGACAAAAAATACGGTGCCGAGACCAAGGCAGTCGGCCGGCTCGGCCTGCATGCCCGTGTGCTCTCCTTCGTTCACCCGACAACCGGTGATCTCCTGACCTTCGAGAGCCCGATTCCAAAGACTTTCCTGAAGTACACCGCGCCGGCACCGGCGAATTAAGAAAGAATACGACGGCAGATGACCGGGGCAGAGAATGAATGAGCTGAAAGCAGAGCATAAATTGGCCGGGGCTGAGCATGCTGAGCATGAAATTGGCCGGGGCTGAGCATGGTTTGACCGCAATCTGAGTATGATTTGACCGGAATCTGCACCGCCTCCCGAGTAACAAAGCAGATAGTTGCACTTTGTGCAGCTATCCTGCCTGATTACTGGTGATTGTCCAAAATAACTGCACTTTGTGCAGTTATTTTTGCGTTTTTCCTGTAAATATCGCTTAATTGGCGAATATAGATACACAAACTACAGTTATTCTCTCATTTTCCCGATAATACGTCGAAATAAGTGTATAAAGTGCAGCTATGTCGGTGTGCGACCTGAGTTATCCAGTTCGGGGCAGCCCCGCATGAAGCGCACCAGCTGCAAAAGGGGTGCTCGGACAATAATACCGCCTGGACACCCCTTTACCCTTAGCCTACCGGGCCCGGCACAGCACAGCCTGCCCGGCGATCATCCCTTCATTTCCGTATTGCAGACATTCTAAAGAAAGCCCGATGCCGGAACATTTCCGCTCTCTTTTGCGTCATGATACAATAAAAAGAAAAAAAGGTAAGAAGGTGCTTTCTTGTTCCACCCTACTGTTTTTGACAACATCAAGATTGCCTTTGAAAATCAGCTGTACGACTACGATAATCTCGACGGTATCCTGACGATTTCAGGCCGCACCGACCTGCTCAATCTGGCCGTAATGTCCAGGGAATTCACGCTTGCCTTTAAGCTTACGGACGGAATGAAGGTGACCTCAGAGGTCGTCCTCCGCTCCTCTGTGAAGGAGCTCAGCGATGAAATCATGGAAACGCCGGACAGTGATCCCGGCTGCAGCCTGCTGCTCCGCTTTTATATGGAAATTACCGACACAGCGCTCCAGTGCCCGGCAATTGAACGCGTTCTGACTGGTATCTGGGGGCCTGAGCTGAAGCCTGAGCAATCTCTAAGCTTCCGCTATGCCCAAGAGGAACAGACCTACAACAACTGTATTCAGCTTACGTTCAAGCGGCAGATCACCGAGGAGCAGATGGAGGATATCCCGAGCCTGCTGACCCATCTGCTGCAGAGTGCGGAAGAGCTGGAGAGTATTTAATCTGACTACACGGGGTGAACCGGCTATGAGATTTCTGCCAACCGCCAAAAACAACATCTGGTTCCGCTGGATGGCCGTCTACGGCCTCCTGTTCTGGGCAGTGATGCTTCTCTACCGCTTTGTTGTGCTTGCTGAGCCTTTTGACATAATGATCGCCCTGCGGTTCGGACTGCTTGCACTGGTGGTGTCCGGCCTGTTCAATCTGCTCGGCTGGCTCGGCGGACGGCTGGTCTGGTACCTGTCCACGGCGGGGCTGATTACCGGACTTGTTCTGATGTTCAGCTACTCGTACAGGGATATGTCGGGCTGGGAGGATCTGGCGGGCTTTCTAACTTTCGTATTGTTTACAATGGGCGGTTTCGCGCTGGGACTGGCGGCAGAAGGAATCTATTTCCTGGTTAGGCGCAGGCGTCAGGCCTAAGGCGGGCTTTAGAACGTGACGTACCCGGCAGCTACACATGCTTCTATTTCAAAGGACTTCAAAATGAGGTGACCCTTATGTCTACTTCCTTTCTGACCAAAAAAGCACTGGCCAATTCCCTCAAGCAGCTGATGGAGCACACTCCGCTGAACAAAATCACCGTCAGGCATCTTGTGGAGGACTGCGGCTTGAACCGCCAGACCTTTTATTATCATTTTCAGGATATTTTTGAGCTGCTCGGCTGGATATACCGGACAGAGGCAGTTGAGGGCATTGCCCGGTACCGCAGCTACAGCACATGGACGGACGGCTTTTACAGAATCTTTTGCTATATTGAAAATAACAAAGCCTTCTGCTGCAATACACTGGATTCCCTCGGCAGAACGCATCTGGATACCTACTTGTATGAGGTGACCAGCGATCTTGTTATGGGCGTGCTTCAGGAGCTGTCAGCCGGGATGGACGTCAGCTGTGAGGACAAGGCGTTTATCGCCAATTTCTACACACTGGCCTTCACAGGACTTATTATTCAATGGATGCGCAGCGGCATGAAGGACCAGCCGAAGCATATGATTGAACAGCTCAGCGTGATGATTGAGGGCAATTTCACCAAAGCGCTGCATAAATACGAGAAAAAGCTGACGTAACCTCCCGGTACGCAGCTTTTTTTGTATATACCCGTTATTTCTCCCATAACTCAACCAGCCTGCCGTCAGGGTCCTCGATCCAGATAAATGTCCCGTATTCACCGGTCTGCCGTTCCCTTGCAAGGGGGATACCGAGGTGTTCAAGATGCCCCATCATTTCGTTCAGACTGTCTACTTCAAAGTTCAGCATCACCTGCTGCCCCAACGGAAAATACCCGTCATCCCCGGTAAAAAAGGAAAAGGCCGTCTCATTTCCCGCCTGTGGTCTGATCACCGTCCCGTTCCACTCGCCGATATCCAGCTGCAGCACTTCACTGTACCATTTTTTTGTTGCCTCCAGGTTGCCTGTTCTCCAGAATATTCCGCCAAAACCCTTGATCATCGCATCCAGCTCCAGTCTGTCAAGCAAATTTGCGCCTATATGGCTCTCTTAACTATTCGGGGGATACATTAATGTTCCTTTTTCGGTATTGTTGTCAAATCACTAGACACTTTATGCCAAATGACCAAAATCTGGACACTCCGGGTGTTTTGATTATACTCTCTGCTCCGCTCTTGGATTACATTAGGTGCAGCAAGTGAACAGCACATCAAACAACCCTATGGAGGCGACTTTTGTGACAAAAGAGTATGGTAACCGGCAGGTTTATTTTGTAGGCGGCGGCATTGCATCCCTTGCGGGAGCAGCTTATCTCGTCAGGGACTGTAATTTTGCGGGATCAGATATTCATATTATTGAAGAAATGCACATTCTCGGCGGCAGCAATGACGGTATAGGCGATGTGGATCAGGGTTATGTGATCCGCGGCGGGCGGATGCTTAACGATGAAGTATATGAAAATCTGTGGGAGCTGCTGAGCACCATCCCCTCTATCGACCATCCGGGACAATCGGTGCGCGAGGAGATCATCGCCTTCGATACTGCAAATCCCACACATTCCAATGCACGGCTGATCGACCGTAGCGGCCAGGTTCAGGATGTGCTGTCGATGGGCTTCGATATGGCCGACCGGCTGGCGATGGGCAAGCTGATCATTACTCCCGAGGAAGCGATGGGCAAGGCACGGATTAATGACTGGTTCGGACCGCATTTTTTTGAGACAAATTTCTGGTATATGTGGGCGACTACCTTCGCTTTCCAGCCTTGGCACAGTGCAGTTGAGTTCAAACGGTACATGCTCCGCTTCATGCATGAGTTTCCGCGGATTCAGACACTGGAGGGAGTAACGCGCACTCCTTATAACCAGTATGATTCCATTATTCTGCCGCTGCAAAAGTATCTGGAGCCGCTTGGCGTGGACTTTTCATTAAAATGTACCGTAACCGACCTGCAGTTCAAGGACGGCGACGGCATTACAGTTACTCAGATGAACGTGCTGCGCGAGGGCGTTGCGGATGTCATTGAGGTAAAAGAAGATGACCTCGTCATCGTCACGAACGGCTCCATGACCGAGGGCTCAAGCCTCGGCTCCATGACTGCTGCCCCTGAACTGAACGGCAAAGGCAGCTCCTGGAAGCTGTGGGAGAACATCGCCGCCAAAAAGCCGGGGCTTGGCAATCCGTCTCCTTTCGCTGATTGTGTGGATGAATCAAAATGGGAATCGTTCACCGTCACCTTTCAGGATTCCGTCTTCTTTGACCTGATGGAGCAGTTCACCCGCAACCGGGCCGGCACAGGCGCGCTTGTCACCTTCAAGGATTCCAGCTGGTTCATGTCGGTGGTGCTGGCCTTCCAGCCGCATTTCCGCAATCAGCCGGAGCATGTCAAGGTATTCTGGGGCTACGGGCTCTACCCGGACAAGGTCGGTGATTTCGTCAACAAAAGAATGTGCGACTGTACCGGGGAAGAGATTATGCAGGAGCTGATCGGCCATCTGCATTTTGAGGCGCACCGGGACGAGATCATGGCGACAGCCAACTGTATCCCGTGCATGATGCCGTACATTACATCCCAGTTCATGCCGCGGCTTGGCACTGACCGGCCGCAGGTAGTTCCGGCCGGCTCAACCAATCTGGCATTTATCAGCCAGTTCTGTGAAATTCCGGACGACGTTGTGTTCACGGAGGAGTACTCTGTACGTGCAGCGCGGACCGCTGTCTACACCCTTCTCGGCATGGGCCGTCCTGTGGAACCGATCCGCCAGTACCATTACGATGTGCGGACGCTGTTCGCCAGCTTCGTGACTTCGTTCAGATAGCGGACGGGGCGCTGCTGCGATATTTGCTGCGGTTTAATGCTGTAATCTGCAGGCTTACAGGAATCATCGTCACATATCATGTGAATCTATCGCAAAAACGCCAGATCTCCATTTGCGAGGTCTGGCGTTTTGTTGTGTAAGCTGCACAGCGCAGGGAATAACTACGCCGGTAATTCTAACCAATTTGCCGAAAATACCATAAATTCAGATTAAGGAAGCCAATAGCGTCATCTGAGTCCGTTAGAATCCATAGTTACTAAGTAGAGGCATAATAACGTCCCTGCTGTCTGTTAGCCGGGGGGCGGCTGGAACAGTTTCCCAATTAAATCCGGCATTCTCCGGTCGATTTAGCCATCTGCAGCGGACTCTTTAATCCGCTGCGGTTCAGCAATCAATCAGATGCTGCAGGAGCCGTCATCGCAGCCTTCGCCTTCCGGCGTCTGGGACTTGGGCTGGCCGACAACCTGTAATGCAGGCTTGCTCTGCTCTTCCGCCCAGACGGTGCCAAGCACCTCTGTAAATACCGGGCCGGGCTGTGCACCGGATACGGCATATTTATTATTGAAGACAAAGAACGGTACACCGGTCACATTCAGCTGGCGGGCTGCGTCAATATCCTGATTCACCTCAGCCGAATAAGCATCGCTGTTCAGGACGGCGGATACCTCTTCCGCATCAAGGCCCGTTTCGGCAGCCAGCGAAGCCAGGACATCATGCTTGCCGATGTTCACCGAGTCGGTGAAGTACGCTTGCAGCAGACGTTCAGTCAGCTCCTTGTCTTTGCCTTTGGTGGCAGCGTAATGGCTCAGGCGGTGTCCGTCAAAAGTATTGGTTGGCACCAGTGTATCAAAGTTAAACTGCAAGCCGACGCCCTGTGCCTGCTCTGCAAGCTGTTCGTTCATCGCTACAGCCTTATCACGGGTCATTCCATACTTGGAGGCCAGCATTTCATGAATATCTCTGCTTTCATCCGTCCGGGCTGTCGGGTCGAGCTGGAAGCTGCGGAATACAACCTCCACCTTATCGCGGTCCGGGAACTGGCTCAGCGCGTGTTCCAGCCGTCTTTTGCCGATGTAGCAGAACGGGCAGGCATAATCAGACCATACATCTATTCTCATTGTGAGTACCTCCTAATTGTTGATAAAGCTATTTAATGGTGCCTGTTCGTACCGGAACAACCGCGCACTTCTCCAGGCTTCATTAACAAATAATATGTCACTTACTATTATATAGTTATAAACCGAAAATTACAAACGCATTATTTGACTCTGCACATGGAGGAACAAGCACAAATTCAGCTGAATAGAAAAAACAGCTAATTCGGTACATTAGCGGCTTTGAGGGTACATTCAATACGTTTAAGCGGCGTTTTTCCTAATATATAGATTGAATTGATAACTTTTTATTTCGGGGTCGGCCGTGGCTCCAGGAATATTTGGACTTCCGGCCGCTGTTATGTTTGGATTTCCTAATTTAAACCGCTGAACGCGGTAGAAATCCAAACATAAAGGCGGACGCTCCGCTCCTACAGTTCCAAAATTCCTTCCGCCACTTCTCCCTTACTTTAAGGTTTCAAGTTCAATCTATATAATATCTTCCTGCGGATTAGTACAGAGGAATTAAGCAGTGATTATCCAACTAAATTTAACACAGCGTAATCAGCAGGCAAAAAACGTCATTCTGGTGCAATCCTGCAGCAAAAAAGTACACAAAAGTGGTATATACGGCCTCCCGGGGGTGAGGGTACACTTGGGTTAACAAGATTTTATCCGGAAGCATTCTTAATCCAAGTCAAACGGACGGCTCAGGGCGTCCCGGAAGGAGCAGGCAGCATGCATGATGTATCCATAGTCATTCCCACGCGCAACCGGATCAGCGATCTTACGCTGTGCATTGAATCCATCGGCAGGCAAACCGAGCTGGAGGATGTCTCAATAGAGCTGCTGATTGTCGATGACGGCGAGATTGAGGACAGTGTCCTGGCGCATTTCCGTAAGGTGCTGGCCCAGATGCCTAACGCCGAGCTGCATTATTACCGCAAAACCAAGCCCGGCGTCTGGCTCTCCCGCTATGAAGCACTCGGGCTGATTGACGGTGAGATCGTGCTGAGCTTCGATGATGATGCCGAGCTGGACGACCCGCTCTATATCCGCCGGATGCTCGACACCTATACATCCGATCCCTCTATTGCCGGCGTCGGCGGCATCGCCAAGGGTCTGTCCAGCAGTGCATCCGGGAAGCTGCTCGGCAGACTGACCTGCCAGATGTCAGCTTCACCGGGCAGACTGTCAGCAAGCACCCTTGCAGGCTCACTGCTGCTCTGGGGGGAGACGGAGAATATTTTTGAGACCGACTTCTTCCACGGCTGCAACATGTCATTCAAGCGTGAGGCACTCAAGGACATGAAGCCTTATCCATGGATGACCAGCTATGCCGTGGCTGACGACATCTACATGTGCCACCTGGCCAGCAGATACGGCAAGCTTGTCATCAACCCTGAGATGAAGATTACCCATCATGAGTCGCCGAGTTCCCGGGATAAAGCCGGACGGGTAGCCCGGGCCACGGCGGTGAATCATTACTATCTGCTTAATCTGCGCAAAGCACCGGTCAAAAATTACGCCGCCCTCCTCTGGACGCTTACTTATCTGACCGGCAAGTCTACGCTGAAGCGCAATTTCAATGCCGTATCCGGTTATGCCAGCGGCATTTGGTTTGTCCTGAATCCACGAAAGAACAAATACAGGGAGTACATGCTGGATTAGCCGTCCCCCTCCCCCACAGCTGCGCTGCCCGCAGCCATCCGCCGCTCCTCACAACAAAACTCCCGCACCGCCTTAGCAGGCGTGCGGGAGTTTTTCATTTCATTTAAACTGTCAGCTCCTGAACGGAGGTTTTCGTCCGTTTGCCGCTCTGGCGCAGGAAGTAGAAGAACGTCAGGCCGAGGAACACGGCGGCATAGCTAAGCAGATAGACAATCTGCTCACGCATCAATCCGTAGTCACCGCTGGCGATGATCGCTTTGTAGCCCACGATGCTGTGGGTCATCGGCAGCCAGGGGTTAACCTTCTGCATCCACTGCGGAAGCAGCTCCAGCGGGAAGGTTCCGGCGCTGGAGGTCAGCTGGAAGATCATCAGCACGATCGCCAGGAAGCGGCCCGGATTATCCAGCCAGGTTACGAGCGCCTGGACAATCATCGTGAAGGTGAAGCTGACGATCAGCGTGAACAGATAGAACAGCGGTACGCTCTGCACCTCCAGCTTCAAGCCGTACAGGAGGACTGCATCGGCAAGCACTGACTGCAGTACACTGACCAGCATGAACATTAGCGTACGGCTGGCGAACCGGCCCATCGGGGATGCATCCGGTACACTGGATTCCCGCAGGGAGAATACCGTTGTGAACACCAGAGCTCCCATAAAGAGCGCAAGCGATAAGAAATACGGGGCGATGCCCAGCCCGTAATGATCCAGCTTACGGTCAGTGTTCTCGACCAGCTTGACCGGCTCAGCGAACATGCTTACCGTATCATCGCCGGAATTGACGCTTGCTGTATCAGCAGCAGCATCATTCAGCTTCTGCGCCAGCTCCCCGCTGCCGCTGGCCAGCTTGCCGGAGCCGTCCTGCAGCTCACCGGCGCCGTCCGTCAGCTTGCCGGCGCCCTCTGACAGGCCGTCGACGCCTCCGGACAGCTTCGTCAGCCCTTCAGCCAGCTGCGAAGCACCCTGCTTCAGGGCCGAAGCCCCGGCAGCCAGCTTGCTGCTGCCGGAGGTCGCAGCATTCAGCTTGTCGCCGAATGTGCTCAGGCCGGTGACCAGCTGCGTTCCGCCGCTGCTCAGTGCAGCAGCGCCGTCATACAGCTGCTGCTGCGCCCCCGTCAGCTGCGTGCTGCCCGCCAGCAGCTGCTCCTGGCCGCTGT
>NZ_CCDG010000036.1 GCF_000723885.1 Paenibacillus camerounensis | reverse complement strand
TGAATTATGAAATTGACTCCTTTGTACAATTAAAACAGGGGGATTTAGTCATTTTAAGGAGATAACTGTATTATGTACATCTATTTTCCTCAAAAAAGCTGGTTTCAGGCGTTTTTGGCAAATATAAATGTATAGAGTGCAGTTAAAACCTGCAGAGGAGCTAATTAGCCAGGTATAATTGCAGATAGTACAGTTATTTCAGCCCGTTGCATTCATTATGCCATGCCATTAACTACGAAACAGGACAAGTGCGCACCGAGTAGAAGGAAAGAGGCGATAGAGTGTCTCTGTGTGAGGTTATAAACGTAATTGCGGTTTATATAAGTGGAATTTTGACAACTAATTCTACACAAACTACCAGGAAGATGATTTTTGTGGGAAAAACGTCACTTAATTCCACGGTTAAGGAAATAAGTGTTGAAAATCCAACTAAGTTGTTTTGGGAGTATGGAGGAAGCTCCGGGTAACCATGGAAATGTACGTGTGCATCACGAAGGGGAATGACAGCGCAAAAAAGATGCTCCGCGCCATAGAGGCTGCGGGCATCTTTTTAATGTAATAAATAGTTTAGATGATGAACCAGTGCCTAGTCTGCATGGGTGCTGAGATCGCAATCCTTGAGCGGAATGAGGCGGCTGGGTCTGAACCAGCGGTAGCCGGCCCAGATCAGCAGGAACAGCGGCAGGCTGACGTAGGAGACGAGCACGCCGTACCAGTCGATCTTGCTGCCGGTGAAGGCACCCATGTTCTGTCCGAGCACCGCGATCATGCAGAGCGCGAAGGCGAAGAGCGGACCGAACGGGAACCATCTGGCCCGGTACGGCAGCTCGCTGAGCGAATGGCCCTGCTTCACGAAAGCGCGGCGGAACCGGTAATGGCAGACGGCGATGCCCAGCCAGTTGATGAAGCCGCACATCCCTGAGGCATTGAGCAGCCAGTTGTAGACGGCACCATCGCCGAAGAACGAAGCGAGAAAGGCCAGCATACCGACTGCTGTAGTCACCAGCAGGGCGCCGACAGGCACACCGCGGCGGTTAAGCCTGCCCAGCGCACGCGGCGCCATGCCGTCCTTGGCCATCGCGTACAGGACGCGGGTGGAGGCATACATTCCGGAGTTGCCGGCTGACAGGACGGAGCTTAAGATGACGGCATTCATTACGGAGGCGGCAATCGCCAGGCCCGCTTTGTTGAAGACAATCGTGAACGGGCTGACGCCGATATCGTCGATACCGCCGCGCAGCAGGTCGGGATTCGTGTAAGGAATCACCATGCCGATGACGAGAATGGCGAAGATGTAGAAGATCATAATCCGCCAGAATACCTGGCGGATCGCGATCGGCACGTTGCGGCGCGGATTTTCACTTTCGCCTGCAGCAACACCAACCAGCTCCGTGCCCTGAAAGGAGAAGCCGGCGGCCATGAAGACGCCGACGAAGGCGAAGAAGCCGCCGTGGAACGAGCTTCCGCCAAGCTGGAAGTTGGTAAAGCCGATCTTCTCGCCGCCCATGATGCCGAAGATCATCAGCACGCCGACAACCAGGAAGACAATAACGGTGATGATTTTGATAATCGCGAACCAGTATTCGGATTCCCCGTACCCGCGGGAGGAGAGAAAGTTCAGGCCGAACATCAGCAGCAGAAACAGAAGGCTCCAGAGAGTAGAAGAGCTCTCCGGGAACCAGTACTTGATAATGACGGTTGCGGCGGCTAGCTCTGCTGCTATGGTTACCGCCCAGTTGTACCAGAAATTCCAGCCGATGGCGAAGCCGAAGGCCGGGCTGACAAACCGGGTGCCGTAGGTGCTGAAGGAACCCGAGTCAGGCAGGTAGGTGGCCAGCTCACCGAGGCTGGTCATCAGGAAATACACCATGAGCCCTACCGCAGCATAGGCGAGCAGAGCTCCGCCCGGACCGGAGGAGGCAATGGCGCCGCCGCTGGCCAGGAACAGGCCGGTTCCGATCGAACCGCCGAGTGCGATCATCGTCAGATGCCTGGCTTTGAAGGTTTTGCGCAGTGCCGGCTGCTGGTTGTCTTGTGTTGCTTGCATAAAAATGGACACTCCTTCTGAAGGTTCGTGTTTCTGTTCATGAAGGGGAGTGGTATACGAAGCCGCCCCCGTGCATGAGGGCGGCAAATCCTGTAGGCGCAAAAAAACCGCAGACGGATCTGCGGTTTCCTGAAAATACGGCTCCGCATCATACTCCCTGTTAAGATAGCGCAACACAGTGCAGAATCCTGCAGGCCGTAGCGGCCTGCGGTACACAGTGACAGTTCCGTGCCTGTTCGGCAACGGCCCCAGTCTGCGCGGCATTTAGGAGCGGCGGCGCAGACTTCGGCGGATATTCCTTTGGGCGGCTTCACAGGCGGCTCTTAACGCCTCTGCACGCTTACTGATAATATTCGCGACCTCTACCTCATCTTAGGTATGATGAGGCTATCTTTATTCAATATGAACACAACAGGAATTAGTATAATGCAACAACTGAGACTCGCGCAATAACAAAATACGGCAGATACGTGTCAGGTACGGCGGCGCTCCGACATTTGCTGCCAGACGGTGCCGGCCGCTTCCTCGCCGGATGCGATCCGCTCCAGCGCCATACGTGCCTGCAGGCCGACCTCGAATTCCGGGTCTTCGGCTGCAGCTGCCAGTGCATCCTGAGCTTCGGCAGTGCCGAGCTCATAGAGGAAGCGGGCCGCCCGCCAGCGGACGAGCTTGCTGGCATCCTTGAGCGACGCCGTCATCACCGGCGTCGCAGCAGGGTCGCCGATGTCGGACAGCGTGTCCCCGGCCGTGCGCCGCACAGCCGGGGCACTGTCAGCCATCGCCTCATAGAGCAGCTCCATCGCCTCCGGCGTGCGGATGTCGCCCAGGTATACGACCGCAAGCCTGCGCAGCTGCAGCTTGGGGTCGTGCAGCGCCTTGCGCAGCTCCGGCAGGAGCTCCGCAGCCGGCGCCAGATCCTCCAGCGCGGCGTAGCGCACGCGCCAGTCGGCGTCCTGCAGGCCCAGCAGCAGCTCGGCCTGCCCCTTCTTCTGCCGCTGCTCGATGAACTCGCCGGCGGCCCCGTGCGCGATGGCCTGCTGCACGAGGGAGTCGAGGCGTTCCTGCGGATACGCCGCCTCCAGCTCCTGCTCGACCTCGCGGGCAATTTCCGGCGGCTCACCGTAGCGTACGCCGTAATCGGAGAGCTTGCGCTCCTTGATCAGCACCGCGCTGGCCACATCCGTCACCGCCTGCGTGAAGCGGCTGGAGAGGGCGATGCGCTCTTCATTCGCGCCGGTCTTAACGCGGATCTGGATCGGGATGCCGCGGAACATCTGGACGAATACCTGCGATTCCCCGAAATGGGCGCCGGCATTCTCGTCCTCCAGATTAATCTCTGCGCTCAGGCCGTCTGCGCCGAAGCGGCTCTGCACCTCGCGCAGAATGGCCGCCCAGTCGGCGCTGCCCTTGCGCTCCAGCGCAGCGAAATCAGCGGCGTGATAAATGCTTGTCACACCGGAGATCTTCAGCATATCCCGTGCCCAGGCAGGGGCGCTGCGCTCGCTCTCGGGTGTATAGGTCCGGCGGATGCCGGGTTCCAGACTTTCGTCCAGATGAAGCTTCATCGTATTTGGACTTGGAGTCGGTTCTATAAATGTGATCTTCATACGCTTAGCTCCCCTTTCATTCGGTAGAATTACCGCAGTCTTTACCCGCATTTTACATCATTATATGGGGGGAATACAAAATGGCAGCCAGCCCCGGCAGCTTAATCCGGCCGTAAATTGGGTAAAATTTGTACTGAATCCTGATAAGGAGAGATGCCGTTATGGCTAAAATAAAATACAACAACATCGATAACGTCGGCGTAGACAAGACGCTGAAGGAACTGCGCCAGTGGAGGGAGGAGCGCCGCAGCAAGCAGAAGGACTACTCCTATAAGGTGCCGAACCACACGCCGGAGCTGAGTTATCTCACAGGGAACCGGCTGGACACGACGATAACCTGGATCGGGCACTCGACCTTTTTTATGCAATATGAGGGGCTTAATATCATTACCGATCCAATCTGGGCCCGCCGTCTCGGCTTCGAGAAGCGGATCGGCCAGCCGGGCATACCGCTGAATGAGGTACCGCCGGTGGATCTGATCCTGATCTCGCATTCCCATTATGACCATCTGCATTTCCCCTCAATCCGCAAGCTGTATAAGGCAGCGACGAAGATCGTGGTTCCGGCCGGACTCAAGCGGAAAATGCTGCGTAAAGGCTTTCCGAACTGCCAGGAGATGCAGTGGTGGGAGGAGCTGACGCTGGGGCCGGTCAAGCTGACGTTCGTGCCGACCCAGCACTGGACCCGGCGGACCCCCTTTGATACCAACAGCTCCCACTGGGGAGGCTATGTGCTTCAGCCTGCCGAGCCCGGCAAGCATCCGGAGGGGAAGAAGGACGAACAGAAGCGGAAGCTGCCGCCTAATCTTTATTTTGCCGGAGACAGCGGCTTTTTCCCAGGCTTCAAGGAGATCGGTAGCCGTTTCAAGCTGCATATTGCCCTGATGCCAATCGGGGCGTATGAGCCGGAGTGGTTCATGAGCTCACAGCATGTGAATCCTGAAGAAGCGGTGCAGGCTTTTCTGGATGTAGGCGCTGAAATGATGATTCCGATGCATTTTGGCACCTTCCGGCTGGCTGACGATACGGCGCGGGAGGCGCTGGACCGGATGGAGCTGGCGCGTGAGGCTCAGGGAATAAGTCCGGAGCGGATACGCACCTTGGGGTACGGCGAGACGTTAATCGTGCACCCTGAGGAGCGCTATTCGGGGCAATAATGCGCACACATAGGGATTTAGTGCCAAAACCGCAGGAACAACGTGATGTTACGGGCTATTTGCCTTGATTTTATGCTATAATGAGCCGAAACCCAAAGTGAAAAGGATGGTAATGCTTAATGATTAGCACAAGCGGCGTAACACTCCGCTACGGAAAACGCGCACTTTTTGAGGATGTAAACATAAAATTCACACCAGGGAACTGCTACGGCCTGATCGGGGCGAACGGTGCCGGTAAATCTACTTTTCTAAAAATCCTGTCCGGCGAGATTGAAGCCAACATCGGGGATGTACACATCACTCCGGGCGAACGTCTGGCAATCCTGAAACAGAACCATTTTGAGTATGATGAATTTCAGGTGCTGGAAACAGTCATTATGGGACACACCCGCCTTTATGAAATTATGAAGGAGAAGGATGCCCTTTATGCCAAGAGCGACTTCACAGAAGCTGACGGCCTGCGCGCCGGTGAGCTTGAAGGTGAATTTGCCGAGCTGAACGGCTGGGACGCTGAGCCGGATGCGGCAGCCATGCTGATCGGCCTGGGCATTATGCGTGAAATGCACGACAAAAAGATGGCCGAACTCAGCGGCAACGAAAAGGTCCGGGTATTGCTTGCGCAAGCTCTGTTCGGCCGTCCGAACAACCTGCTGCTCGATGAGCCTACCAACCATTTGGATCTTGAATCCATCGGCTGGCTGGAGAACTTCCTCATGGACTATGAAGGTACTGTTATCGTGGTATCCCATGACCGTCACTTCCTGAACAAGGTCTGCACGCATATTGCGGATATCGATTTCGGCAAAATTCAGATGTACGTCGGCAACTATGACTTCTGGTATGAGTCCAGCCAGCTGGCTCAGACCCTGCAGCGTGATGCCAACAAGAAGAAGGAAGATAAGATCAAGGAGCTGCAGGCCTTCATTCAGCGCTTCTCGGCCAATGCCTCCAAATCGAAGCAGGCGACTTCCCGTAAGAAGCAGCTCGAGAAGATTACACTGGACGATATCCGTCCATCCAACCGTAAATATCCGTTCCTTAACTTCAAGCCGGAGCGTGAAGCCGGTAAGCAGCTGCTTACGGTCACTGGCCTGAGCAAGACTGTTGAGGGCGAGAAAATGCTGGATGAGTTTAACATTGTAGTCAACAAAGGCGACAAAATTGCTTTTGTAGGCCCGTATTCCCAGCCGAAATCACTGCTGTTCGATATTCTGATGGGTGAGAAGGAAGCAGACAGCGGTGAGTATTCATGGGGTGTAACCACTACCCAGGCGTACTTCCCGAAAGACAACTCCAGCTATTTCGACGGTGTCAATCTGAACCTTGTGGAATGGCTGCGCCAGTACTCCAAGGATCAGGACGAAACCTTCCTGCGCGGATTCCTGGGCCGGATGCTGTTTGCCGGTGAGGAAGCGCTGAAGAAGGCAAGCGTGCTGTCCGGGGGAGAGAAGGTCCGCTGTATGCTGGCCAAAATGATGCTGAACGGCGCGAATGTGCTCGTATTCGATGAGCCTACGAACCACTTGGATCTGGAATCGATCACTGCGCTGAATAACGGTCTGATTGATTTTGACGGGACGATTCTCTTTACTTCCCATGACCATCAGTTCATCCAGACCATTGCCAACCGGGTTATTGAAATTACACCGACAGGCGTCATTGACCGCTCCATGAGCTATGATGAATACCTGGAGAATCCGGAAATTAAGGAACTGCGCCAGCGCATGTATCCTGTTGAAGTCTAATAGAATAAATTATATGAACAGGTAAGGTTCATAACAAAACGGCTGCGTTATCCTCCCGGGATAACGCAGCCGTTTATGTTCAGAGCTGAACCAGATTCTGTGTCCGGACCCAAAGGCCTAGGACCCGCCGGTGCGGCGGCGCTGGTTGTTAGGTTTTTTGTTGTTCTGGCTCTTCAGCGGCTTTGCGGAGCCGGCTTGAAAGGATGAGCCCGGTTTGCTTGAATTCTGCTGTTTCTTTTGTTCAAGCTTCTGGCGGATGGCATCAGCCAGATTGACCTTCGGTTTCTCGGTATTTTCGCTCATTATGTTACCCCCTTATGAAGCAAGTCCTATTCCTCATTTTAATTGTTTTTAAATGCCGCCACAAGGGCAAGAATAATTCAAGAAATGAATTGCCGGAGCAGACTTGGCAAAGAAGATGAAGAAGGAGTGTCAGCCGGTGGCCGATATTTATGAGGATATACGCAAGGGAGAACGCGGGGCGATGGTCAGTATCGCTGCCTATCTGGTTTTGTCTGCATTTAAGCTGGTAAGCGGGTCTTTATTCGGATCGAGCGCACTGCTGGCTGACGGCTTCAACAACCTGACGGATATTGTTGCTTCCGCAGCAGTGCTGATCGGACTGCGGATTTCGCGGAAGCCGCCTGACTCCGATCATCCGTACGGGCATTTCCGGGCGGAGACGGTGGCGGCACTGCTGGCTTCCTTTATTATGGCGATGGTCGGGATACAGGTAATCGTTGAAGCGGTACGTTCTCTGTTCGAAGGCGCCAAAGCGGTGCCGGAGCTCTGGTCTGCTGCGGTGGCGTTGGTGTGTTCAGCGGCGATGATGGGGGTATATATATATAACAAGAGATTAGCCAAGCGGATTAACAACGGCGCCCTTATGGCCGCAGCCAAGGATAATTTCTCGGATGCTATGGTCAGTATCGGCGCAGCGGCAGGGATTGTGGGTGCACAGTTCGGCCTGCCGTGGATTGATTCTGCTGCTGCCGTCCTGGTAGGGTTGCTCATAGCCAAAACAGCATGGGATATTTTCCGTGATGCCACCTACCGGCTGACGGACGGGTTTGATGAGGATAAGCTCATGGATCTGCGCAGTACGATTGCCCGGACCCCCGGTGTGGAGGGAATTAAGGATATTAAAGCCCGTGTACATGGAAGTCAGGTGCTGGTTGATGTGGTCGTGGAGGTTGATGCCGGAATCAGTGTGGCAGAAGGCCACCGGATCAGCGATTCGATTGAAGAGCGGATGGGCGGCAGAGACAATATTATGAATGTGCATATTCATGTCGAGCCCAAAGAATAAAGCTCCGACCGGCTCCTAATTAGCTGTAATTTCCACCAAATCCAAGGAGAAATCAAGACTATAGACCCGGTGCTTACCATAACTTGGCAAGTCTTTTTGTGAGATTAGAAGCATGTTCCAATTCCCGCCTGCCCCTATAATGAGGGCAGAAAGCAACAAACGTAGCGCGCGCCGTTGTTGAATTCTCATCTTTGCATAAGCGGGGGAACGCTATGATCAGATCACATAAACAGCTTGCGGCTTCGTTATTGGTCTCAGCATCACTTGCATTATCCTGGGGAGTATTCAGCCCTCAGCAGGCATTCGCTGCTTCATCAGCTTCATCTGTAACGGCATCTGCTTCGCTGACAGGCGTTATTCAATCTTCAGTTCGTCTGCGCACCAGCCCTTCTACAAGCGGCAGTGTGATCACATACCTGAGTAAGGGCGATCAGGTCGTTATACTTGAACAAACCAACAGTTACTGGTACAAAGTCAGAACTGCGTCCGGAGAAGTTGGATATACAAGTTCCGGAGATCAGTATATCAGTGTTGTTGCTGCACCTGCAGTGACACCAGCTGTACAGACGGCAGTCATTCAGGCGTCTGTCCGGCTCCGTGAGACCCCTTCAACCAGCGGGAAAGTGCTCGGGAACCTCAAGGAAGGCGATCCGGTGGTAATATTGGAGGAGACCAACAGCTACTGGTATAAAGTGCAGACAACTAACGGAACGATCGGCTACACCAGTTCGGCAGACCGTTATATTGGGCTGGACGAAGCAGCGGTAACGCCGGCTCCGGCAACTCCGGCACCTGCGCCAGCAGCAACTCCGGCACCGGCTCCAACGGCACCGGCACAGTCTGCTATCATTGATAATGTTATCGCAGCAGGCATGAAATATCTGGGGACGCCATATGAATTCGGCTCCAGCAGAAGTAATACGAGCACCTTTGACTGCTCTGATTTTATCCGGCAGATGTTCAAGGATGCACTGAATTTAACTTTGCCTGCCGACTCCCGGCAGCAGGGAACCTGGGTTCGGGAGAACAGCCAGACGGTTACTGATATTTCCGGCCTCAAGCGCGGCGACCTGATGTTCTTTATGGATTATAAGGGAAGCTCAGCTTCTGCTTATGCTGGAGTGAACAGATTTTCGGAGCGGATCTCACACGTAGCGATGTATCTGGGGGACGGAAAGATTCTGCACACGTATTCTGTAGCTTCCGGCGGTGTGAGGGTCGACAATTTAAGCTCTTCGTGGATGAACCGGTTCCTGTATGGAGGCTCGGTTGTCCGCTAATGATATTAGAGCAGTACAAGGTTTGTGACGGGTGAACTAGGGTAGAGGTTTTGTAGGGCTAACTCTTCAGTAGAATGTCTACTGAAGAGTTAGCCCTTCTTTTGTGTTATCTTAAAAGGAAGACGGCAGCCATAAGACATTAAGTCTCAGACTGCCGGATATGGGTGCAGGCAGGAACGAATGCTTGCGGTTATTCCATTATGGAGTAATTACGTATGCAGATGCCGGAACCTTAATCCATGCTTTGCCAAGCCAGGTATAAACCTCTCTCCATTCATTGCCCCAGGCATCGGTCAAAACAGCGCCGGTAGTATCAATGGTCTGGGCGCTCAGCCAGCCGGCCGGAGTCAGGCTGTCAGTGGAGAAATGGAAAGGAGTTGCTTTTGTCAAAATAATCATCGGGGTCGCCGGTTTGATATCCGCCGGAGTAATTACAGTTTCAAACTGCTCACTGTAAGTGCTCCCCGTAACTGTAGTTGCCGGATCTGCAGTGCCTGTAACCTCTGCCGCTGAAGCCGATGCTGCTATGGATGCCATAAGACCTACTGCTACTGTAAAACTGGCTAATTTTTTCATCTGAAATTCCTCCTAGTGTGGTTTTGGGTTAGCGGTTTTTTCCATGTTTGTACTGTGCTAATATGCATGTAAACAAAAAGGGGAGGCGATGAACCAACCGTGTAAATAAAACTTTAAAATTGCCTGGTGGGGGAAAGGCCTACATATTTTGATGTGTGAATAGAATAAAAGAACATTCCCTACATAGAACAACCCGGAGCTCCTGAGGCGGAGACACCGGGTCTGCAGTTCCGTATTGCTATGCATGTTTATCCTCTAGGCACGCCGGGCGGATATCATCACATTGACCTTCCTCGCTGTCCGGTGAAGAGGGATACAATGAACAGGATGAGGAAGATAAAGAATAATACCTTTGCAATGCCGACTGCCGCTCCTACGATATTAAAGAATCCGAATACACCGGCGATGAGTGCAATCACCAGCAGAATTACCGACCATTTCAGCATGAGAAGTCATCCTTTCTGTCGGGTGGTGTAGTCATTGTATAAACGGGGGCTTACGGATTGAAACAAAATGGAATAATATGGTCTTTTAGACGCTTGACAGGCTGTTTCGTGCTATTGGCGTAAGGGTAACTATGCAGTAATAAGGCAGAGTAAGCCGATATTTATGACTTGGAAGGGGTTTTTGAAATGATCATTGAACTGAGCGTGGCACTGGTTGCTGTCGCATTCGCCGTACTTGTTTTCTTCTTAATCAAAACCTTAAATTCAGCAAAGGAATCCCTCGACAAAGTCAGCCAGACTCTGCAGGAAGTGCAGAAGACAGTAGATGAGCTTACCTATGAAATCAAGACAACTGTCCGTCATGCCAACGATATTACCGCTGATGTCCAGGGTAAAATCCAGAAGATTGATCCGATTGTCGATTCCGTCAAGAACCTTGGGGACGTTATGAATGAGCTTACGCTGACTGTGAAGCAGGTATCGGTTACGGTAATTGAGAAATACCGGAAATCCCGTGAGCTGAAGCAGAAGGCGGGAGAGGTAGCCATAGATGAAAAAACACTCACTCCCGCAGAAGAGCGTACAGTGAATTCCTATGACACGGCATACGCCAAGAAAGCACCGGGTAAAGTAGCAATAGCGCTTAAAGGTGTTGACGCGGCAGCAGCAATCTGGCAGAAATTCCGGCACTAATTCCGGAACAGTCCCATTCACACAGCATCGGTGCACATTATGAAAGGCGGGACGTCTTATGAACGTCATCATTCTTCTATTTAGCCTGCTATCCTCATATATATCGCCCTCCGCGCAGAGGGAGCATGTCCCGGCGACTTTTTTCTCCATGCAGCCGCAGGTAGTGCTTGCCTTTGAACGCAATCTCGGCTTGAATCCGTATATCAGCAGCTTTGATTCCCTTGCGGGTGCAGCCCTGTTTAGTTCGAAGGAGGAGCTTCTGCTGAGTAAGGGAGTGCCGCTGAGTATTTCCCCTGATCCCTGGCAGGAATGCCTGGAATATCAATACGCTGATATGACGGCCGGAATCTGCGGCGGTATCGTTACCTACATTCATGTGAATCCGGTCCAGGCAGGGACGTATGGCCTGATTCTTAACGGAGTATCACTGAATCCGGCGGATAATACCGCAGGTGAGCTGCTGGGGGAACCGGATTTCATTGCAGATGACGGGGATGTCTATATAAGAGGAAGCGCGGCACTGAAGATTTACCGCAATCCGTTCACCGGTGAATGGGACGGAATTGATTTATTTGATGCGAATGCGTCATGAGGTGTTTCATAAGCTTACGGTGAGGTTAATAAAAGTACAGTTGTCTTTAATAAAAGACATATCCACCTCACAAATCTAAGCTTAAGGAAGGTGATCTCATGGGTCCAATCGGCACTCAGTCATACGCCAAGCTTTTGGAGAACGGTGTCCAGGCGATAGAAGAAGTGAACCGGCTGCGCAGCAGCGGCTACACGAAGGATAACATTTATGTTATCAGTCATGATCAGGACCGGGAAAACCGCATTGTTGATGCGGCGGACACAAATGAGGTCGGCTTAGGTGAAGAAGGATTGTTTGGCGCTATCGCCAACCTCTTCCGATCGCGCGGGGACGCCTTGCGTTCCAAGATTACAGCCCTTGGCTTCAGCAGCGCGGAGGCAGGATTTTATGAGAAAGAACTTGATGCGGGCAAGGTACTTGTAATTGCCAAGAAATATCCGCAATAACCGCCGTTTTCCGGAGGGCGGAACTATAGCGCAATAGCGTAACCTCCAGCTCCACTATTGTAGTGGTGGGGCTGGAGGTTACTTTGTTGAATACGGGAGCAATAAAACCCTTATATTCCAAATTATAGAATGATGGTAAAGGGCTGCTTAAATATCGTATGATAAAAGGATGAAATACGAGGGATGATTACGGGCTTACACTATTCTGGAGAGGTGAATATGCTTGAAAATATTAATTGTTGACGATAATCCGACCAACGTTATTATAATCCGGGAAATCCTGAAAAAGGAGGATTACCGGAACTTTATTACAGCATCATCTGCGAAGGAAATGCTGAAGATTCTGGGCATTGGTGCCGGGAATGATACACAGCGCCCGCGTCCCTCGGATGTGGATCTGATTCTGCTGGATATGATGATGCCGGAGATGGACGGTATTGAGGCTTGCCGTGTAGTACAGCAGTATGAACATCTCCGGGATATTCCCATTATTATGGTGACCGCCGTAGGCGATTCCAAAAAGCTGGCTGAAGCGCTTGATGCCGGAGCCGGTGACTATGTTACGAAACCGATTAATAAGGTTGAACTGATGGCCCGCATCCGTCTGGCGCTGCGTCTGAAGAGGGAGAAGGACTGGCATAAGGAACGGGACACGCGGATTCAGGACGAACTGAAGCTTGCCGCACTCGTGCAGAATGCTGTGCTGAGCCTGCCGGTTAAAGAAGAGGACTTTGAGGTACATGCAATCTATCAGCCCTCCTTTGAGCTGGCCGGTGATTTGTATGCCTGGTATCCGCTTGGTGACGGGAGATATGCTGTTATTCTGCTCGATATGATGGGCCACGGGATTTCTTCATCCCTATTTTGCATGTTCCTTGCTTCCGTGCTGAAGGATACGGTGACTACCTATGTAGAACCCGAAAAGGTCATTCAGGAGCTGAACCGCAGATTCAACCAGCTATACATTGAGAAGCAGCTGGTCCAGTATTATTTTACGGCCATTTATATGGTTATTGATACCCGGATCAAACGGATCGACTACGTGAACGCCGGGCATCCGCCGGGGCTGTTCTTTGAGGGCGGAGCCAAGGAGCCGGTTCTTCTTGAAAGCAACTGCCATCCCGTCGGCTTGTTTGACCGGATTGACATTGAACCCCAGAGTCTCAGCTATGAAGAGGAAGGCCACTTGGTTCTTTACACGGACGGGCTGCTCGAAATGGCCGAAGGCGATCAGGAGGATCAGCTTAAATTCATGACAGGACACCTCAACAGCGGGCATGAATGGCATGAAAAGGCTATGCGGGATGTATTCTTCATCGACGAACCTGACGTGGAGCGCGATGATGATAAATGCCTGGTGTGGATTACGCTGGGGAAAGGAACTGAACTGTAATGAAAATAAAAGCCAAGCTGCTAATCGGGTTCAGTGCGTTACTGGCCATTATGCTGGCATTAACAATGATTGGCTACGATCGGCTTAATTATATGAGCGATCAGCTCGACAGCTTTACCGCAAGGTATGATAAAGGACGTGCTTCCTCAGGGCTGCGGGGCGAAGTTAATGATATGGCCCGTATCCTGACCACGGCCATGCTGAATGCAGATGTAGAAACAGTAGAGGTTCAGAAGACAGAGCTTGAGGATAAGGTGGTCAAGGCAGACGGGCATCTGAAGACTATTGAAGCCTCGCTTACCAATGCTGATGAGTTGCAAATACTTAACCGGATTGAAAGTGCATATACCGCTTATATGAACTACCAGAGCAAGGCGGTCAAGATGCTTGAAGCCGGTTATTTCCAGAATGCCAATGCTTACCGTAACGCTGAAGGACAGGACATCCAGAACGAAATGCTTAACAGCCTGAATGCCCTGTCGGACTATAACGCCAACCTGATGACGCAGGAGACCAATCAGGCGCAGGAGGCTTCTGGCCGTTCGATTCAGATGGTGACATTAATTATGGTAGTAGGACTGCTGCTGGGGCTCGGGGTTATTTTATGGGTGATTCCCAGCATCACGCGCGGGCTTAATGTGGTGTCAATGATGATTACCAGCTTCGGCAACGGTAAAATGCGTGCGATCCGCCGGATTAAGGTGAACTCGAAGGATGAGATCGGTGATGTAGCCCGTGTCTTTCAAAAGATGGCCGGGGATATCGAGCAGAAGCAGCAGCTGGAGCAGGCTTATACCCAGGCGCAGAGCGATCAGGCCTGGCTTAATGGAAATATCGCGCGTGTGACGGAGCTGCTGCGCGGGGTGGGCTCACTGGACCGGGTCTCTCAGACTTTCATTAGTGAATTCACTCCTGTGCTGGGAGCACAATACGGGGCGCTATACCTTAAAGACCTCCATAATCCTAACCGGCTGCTGGCAAGTGCCTTTTATGCCGGAGATGCCGAGGACGGTCTTAAAGAGTACTTTGATGTAGGCCAGGGCCTCGTCGGACAATGTGCCTTGGACAAGATGCCGCTCAAGCTTGAAAAGGCGCCTCATGATTATATTAATGTCTCTTCGGGCTTTGGGGATGCGCATCCGGACCATATCTTTATTTATCCTGTATTGTTTGAGGATGAAGTTCTTGGTGTGCTCGAGTTTGCCTCCTTTACACCGTTTACTATGCTGCAGAATGAACTTCTGCACCAGCTGGCAAATAATCTCGGTATTATACTGAATAATATTATCCGCAGAATGGCTGTTGAGGATCTGCTTCGTGAATCACAGGCGCTTACGGAGGAGCTGCAGTGCCAGTCAGAGGAGCTGCAGACCCAGCAGGAGGAGCTGCGCCGTTCCAATGAGAACCTGGAGGAGCAGACCGATGCGCTGAAGCGCTCCGAAGAGCTGCTGCAGCGGCAGCAGGGTGAGCTGGAGCATTTCAATACAGAACTGGTCGCCAAAACTCGTGCCCTTGAGGAGCAGGTGCAGGAGGTCGAGGAGAAGAAGGATGAAATTGAGCAGGCCCGCCTCCAGCTGGAGAAGCAGGCTATGCAGCTTGCCGTTACGGGGAAATATAAGTCAGAGTTTCTGGCGAACATGTCCCATGAGCTGCGGACCCCGCTCAACAGCCTGCTGATCCTATCCCAGCTGCTTACAGAGAACAAGGAAGGCAACCTTTCGGAGAAACAGGTGGAGTTTGCCCATACGATTTATATGTCCGGTGCCGATCTGCTGAAGATGATTGACGAGATCCTTGACCTGTCCAAGGTGGATGCCGGAAAGATGGAGCTGAATTACGAAGACATTCCGATAACGGAGCTTAAGACCTTTGTGAAGCAGAACTTTGCGCCGCAGGCAGCCAAGAAAGGGCTGTCTCTGCGTTTAGCCTTTGATGAGCCGCTGCCGGACAGCCTGTATACAGACAGTCACCGGCTGAAGCAGATTCTGCGCAATCTGCTGTCTAACGCCTTCAAATTTACGAGTGAAGGCTTCGTGGAATTCTCAATCAGCCGTGCTGAACCTGGACGCCTGCCTTCCTTCCTGCCGGATGACTTCGAATATGTAGCCATTGCTGTTAAAGACAGCGGCATTGGTATTCCTTCAGACAAGACGGAGATTGTCTTCGAGGCATTCCAGCAGGTGGACGGCACAACCAGCCGTAAATATGGAGGAACTGGCCTTGGGCTCTCGATCAGCCGTGAGCTTGCCCGTCTGATGGGCGGCGCTATAGGTTTGGAGTCGCGTGAAGGCCAGGGAAGTGTATTTACCCTCTACCTGCCGGTTAAGGGGCATTACAGTCTGCTTCCGGGGGCTGTGGAAGCGGCGTCCTCCTATTCCCCGGCCGAATACTCCGAGAGCCAGCAGTCTGCCGGAACAGATGAAGCCGTTCCTGTGCCGCTAAACCCGGCAATCGTTGAAGATGACCGTGAGGGACTTCAGGCAGAAGACAAGGTCATCCTGATTATTGAGGATGATGACAGCTTTGCCAAAATTCTGCTCGGGATGGCCCGCGGCCGCGGTTTTAAAGGCCTGGTTGCGCTGCAGGGGGATACCGGGCTGCAGATGGCCAAGTCCTTCCTGCCTGACGCAATTATCCTTGACATCCAGCTGCCTGTTATGGACGGGTGGTCGATTCTAAGAGAGCTGAAGAGCGTCTCACAGACCCGCCATATTCCTGTGCATGTCATCTCTGTTAATGATGAAGTGAAGCAGGGGCTGATGATGGGTGCAATGGCGTACCTGAAGAAGCCGTCCTCCAGACAGGCGCTGGACCGGGCCTTCTCGCAGATTGAGAACTATACCGCCAGTACCCTTAAGCATCTTCTGATCGTTGAGGATGATGAGATTCAGCGGCGCTCCATTATGGAGCTGATCGGTCACGACGATGTTGCGATTACGGCGGTGTCGACCGGTGAGGAAGCCCTCAGCGAGCTGCGTAAGCAGCGGTATGACTGTATGGTGCTTGACCTCATGCTGGAAGATATGACCGGCTTTGAGCTGCTGGACCAGATCCGTGACGATGAGGAACTTAATGATCTGCCGATTATTATTTATACAGGCAAGGACCTGGACAGCAAGGAAGAGACACAGCTGCGTAAATATGCAGAATCCATAATCATTAAGGATGTCCGTTCTCCGGAGCGGCTGCTAGATGAGACAACGCTGTTCCTGCACCGGGTAGAAGCCAATCTGCCTGAAGACAAGCGTAAAATTCTGCAAAAGCTGCACAATAAGGAGGAGCTCTTCGACGGGAAGAAGATACTGCTCGTCGATGATGATATCCGTAATGTCTTTGCTCTATCCAGCGTGCTGGAAGGCTACCATATGGAAGTGAAGTTTGCCGAGAACGGCCGGGAGGCCCTTGATCTGCTGGTTGAGCACAATGATTTTGACCTCGTGCTCATGGATATGATGATGCCGGAAATGGACGGATACGAGGCGATGCGCCGGATTCGCGAGATGCCGCAGTATCAGAAGCTGCCGATTATTGCACTCACTGCGAAGGCGATGAAGGAGGACCGGGCGAAGTGTATTGAGGCCGGAGCCTCCGATTATATGAAGAAGCCGATAAGTAACGATCAGCTTCTTTCCCTAATGCGTGTATGGCTGTATTCGTAAGCCGATTATTGGGGTAATAGCATTACAGAAAGTGAAAATTAACCAGTCCGGAAATACGGAAGCAAGCAAGGGAGCAGGGATAACGATGACAGCGATGGAACGGGGATATGATGAACAAACGGGGAATACGGGAAGCGGGCAGGAGCTGGAGCAGATTGAAATTGAATTATTGCTCAGCGGCGTGCACCGCTTGTACGGATATGATTTCAGAAACTATGCACTGCCTTCGCTGAAGCGGCGCATCTGGCATCATGTCCATGCCGAGAATGTACCTACCATATCCGCGCTTCAGGAGAAGGTTCTGCATGACCGTGCCTGCTTTGAACGTTTTGTATACAGCCTTTCTATTCCTGTTACGGAAATGTTCCGTGATCCGGGTCTTTTCTTAACCTTCCGCCAGAAGGTCATCCCGCTGCTGCGTACCTATCCGTACATCAGAATTTGGCATGCGGGCTGCTCGACCGGCGAAGAGGTATATTCGATGGCGATTCTGCTGCACGAGGAGGGGCTGTATGATAAAGCGCGTATTTATGCAACGGATATGAATGCGCGTTCCCTGCAGCAGGCCAAAGAAGGGGTATACGAGATCGGCAGAATGAAGCAATACACCAAGAACTATATGGAGGCGGGCGGAACCCGCGCTTTTTCCGAATATTACACTGCAAAATATAATTCAGTAATCCTGCAGCCGTTTTTGCGCAAAAACATTATTTTCGCCGAGCATAATCTGGCGACGGATACATCGTTTAATGAGTTTAATGTTATTTTTTGCCGTAACGTAATGATTTATTTCAACGATGAGCTCCGCGACCACGTGCACGGGCTGTTTTATGAAAGCCTAAGCCGTTTCGGTGTACTGGTGCTCGGCTCAAAGGAATCTATTCATTTCACCAGGTTTAGCAACGGCTACGAGCCCCTGGACAGAGTTGAAAAAATATACCGTAAAAATCAATAACGGGATAGGAGGGGCCTATGGGGGTTCAAGAACCGGTTCATATACTGCTTGTTGATGACCGTCCTGAAAATCTGCTGGCACTGGAAGCCGTGCTTGAGAGCCAGCATTATAAGCTTATCAAAGCAAATTCCGGTGAAGAAGCACTGCGGAGCTTATTGAGATATGAATTCGCTGTTATTGTTCTGGATGTACAGATGCCGGGTATGGACGGAATTGAGACCGCCAAGTTAATCAAGGCCAGAGAAAAGACCAAGGATATCCCGATTATTTTCATCTCGGCCAACAGCAAAGAGGCAGAGCATCTGTTTGCCGGATATTCTGCGGGTGCAATTGATTATATGGTTAAGCCTTTCATCCCGCAGATTCTCAAGTCCAAAATTGAAGGCTTCGTCAATATGCATCTCACCAATAAGAAGCATCAGATGCAGTCCATGCTGCTGCAGCAAAAGACGCAGGAGCTGGAAAAGATCAACGGAGAGCTGGTCAAGGCTAAGGAGGCCGCAGAAATTGCCGCCAATGCCAAGACAGAATTCCTGGCGATGATGAGCCATGAAATCCGCACGCCGATGAACGGTGTTGTGGGCATGATTGACCTGCTGATGGAGACAGAGCTCGCTCCTGAACAGAAGGAATATACGGAGATTATCCGTAAAAGCGCAGATACGCTCATTACCGTAATCAATGATATTCTGGACTTCACCAAAATGGAATCCGGAAAAATGGAGATGGAGGAGCAGCTGTTTGAGCTTCAGGGTACGATCCAGGAGGTATTCAGTCTGTTCTCTGCCGAGGCAGGCAAGAAAAACCTGGAGCTGGCTTATTTTATCGACCAGAATCTGCCTAAGCTAATCTATGGGGATATGGCCCGGCTGCGCCAGGTGCTGATTAATCTGGTGGCTAATGCGGTGAAATTCACCAACCAGGGCGGTGTATATCTGGTAGCCTCGCGCGCCTCCGGTGCTGATGGACAGCTAATGGTGGAATTTACTGTCAAGGATACAGGTATCGGCATCTCTCCGGAAAAATGCGACCGGCTGTTCCAGCCGTTCTCCCAGCTTGATTCCTCTATGACACGGAAATATGGCGGAACGGGTCTGGGGCTGGCAATATGCAAATCTCTTGTCGGAATGATGGGCGGTGAGATCCGCGTTGAATCGATGGAGGAGAAGGGGGCAACCTTTGTATTCACCATTCAGGCCGCAATGCCTGAGGATGAGCTTGCCAGAGGCTTTCAGGCTGAAGAGCCGCACGGGGAGATTAACAAGGATCGGATGCACAAAAAGGTGCTTGTGGTAGACGACCATCCGATTAATCAGCGGCTGATGGTCAGTATGCTGGATAAGCTGGGCTACAGCGCCGATATAGCCGAGGATGGAAGCCAGGCGGTAGAACTTGCCGCGCAGAATTGCTATGAATATATATTTATGGACCTGCAGATGCCGGTAATGGACGGTCTCACAGCGACAACCAGAATCCGCGCAGGCAGCAGTCTGGGAGCTGAGAAGACGGTTATCATTGCTATGACAGCTAACGTCATGGAGGGCATTCAGACCCGCTGTAAGGCTGCGGGAATGGACGGTTACATCAGCAAGCCGCTGAAGCTGAGCAGCATCAAACAAATTATCAGCCGTCATGAAGTCCATGACAGTACGCTAATTGAACGGAATGCCTCACTGTTTTAACGGACGCCCAGGAATTACCTGCTGCGGATTGTGCATGTTTTGTTTCAACACTATGCCTTTAGGGTTATTGGTAAAGAAAACATTTAATCAGGAGAGATTGTCTATGAATACACATAAAAGCGAAAAATTCCACGCAAAGACCGAAACTGAAGGCAATGTATGTACGGTTTATCTGATTGGAGAGCTAGATTTGTCAGTCGCTCCGGATTTCCGTCTGGTCATGGAGCCGCTTGTGGGAGACACGGGACTGGATCTCGTTATTAATCTTAAGGATTTAAAATATATCGACAGCACAGGTATTGGTATTCTGCTCTCGATTCTCAAGGCAAGACACGGAATGGATGTTAAATTTACGGTTGAGGAAGTTCCGCCTCAGATTCAGAAGCTGTTTGATATGACTGGTATTTCCAAGTTTTTTGCCCCCCAAGAGAACTCCCACTAAGGAAAGGATCGAAACAAGGATGAGTGATGACGTGCAAAAAGTAGTTCTTCAGTTACCCGCCAGCGCAGAATATGTCGATATCGTCAGACTGAATTTATATGGAATTGCCTCAAAAATGGGTTTTACCTACGAGGATATTGAGGATATGAAGGTAGCCGTATCGGAAGCCTGTAACAACTCCGTATTGTACGCATACGGCCAGGAAGACGGGCTTGTAGATGTAATTTTCGAAGTGGGGACAAGTGCCTTGTCCATCACTGTCAAAGACGAGGGGGAGAGCTTTGACGGAGTGGGTTCACCTGAACCGCGCATGACGCTGCATGACAAAGAGCTGAATGATGTTGAGGTAGGCGGACTGGGCTTTTATCTTATGCAGGCACTCATGGATGATGTTAGCGTCGTGAGTGAAGCTGGGAGAGGGACGGTCGTTACCCTGACAAAGCGGCTTAATTTTAGCGAGGAGAAAGTATGAGTGACAAAGTGACTCCCCCAGAGTCCATGAACGAAGCGGTAAGTCTGATCTGGGAATACCAGCAGACCAAAGATAATGAAATTGCTACTGTACTGATCCGCAAATACGAACCTATGGTCAAGATGGCGGCAGGCAAAATTGCCCGCAACCGTCCCGACCTCTATGAAGATCTGTACCAGGTAGGACAGATGGCGCTGATTCGACTGCTTCAACAATACGACATCAGTCTGGGAATTCCCTTTGAGCCGTATGCAATGAAGAGTATGATCGGTCATATGAAGAACTTCCTGCGGGATAAATCCTGGTACATACAGGTTCCGAGACGAATCAAGGAGAAGGGGGCGCTTGTCCAGCAGGCTATTGATGAGCTAACCATCAGGCTGGAGCGTTCGCCCGCTGTAGAGGAAATAGCCCATTATCTTGATCTTACCGTGGAAGAAACTGTTGAAGTGCTGGCCGGCAGAGAATGCTACCATTACGTGTCGCTTGATTCGCCGCTCTCCCAGGAGGATACAGGCGCTACACTCGGCGAGTTGATCAGTTCTGACGCCAATGACTATGAAACCGTTGAAAAGCGGATGGATCTCCAGCAGGCGCTGGGCCAACTCAAGGAACAGGAGCAGCAGGTGCTGCTGCTTGCATTCCAGGACGGCCAATCCCAGCGGGCTATTGCCCAGAAGCTGGGCGTGTCGCAAATGAGTGTGTCACGGATTCAGAAGCGGGCCACTGAGAAGCTGAAGCAGATCATGGCTAACTCTTCCTATTGAAGCTAGCCGTATAAGCAAAGACAAAACAGGACATGCCTATCCTCCGGGAAAGGGCATGTCCTTTATTTATTTCCGGCCGGCCCTGAAGCACGGGCGTTAGCTGTTCGCATCAATATAGGTTTTGATCTCGCCGAGATACTCTCCAATGACAGGAACATCAAGAAACAGGCTGAGCACATAGCCGAGTAAACCAAGGATAACGAAGGTCCCGAGAGACAGACCCAAGCCCCGTGATATGCCGGCCATCAGATTGGTTACAATCCGCTTCTTAGGGTTGGTATAGTTCTCAAGGATGTCCTTGAATTCGGATTTTTCCAGAGAATCTGCTATTTTGTCCAGTCTGGCATTCAGCCGCTTAACCTCGTGCCGCAGCTCAAAGGGATGCTCATCGACTTCATATGTTTTGGTCTTGCTGCCTGCATCTCCCATAAGGTCTCCCCGCTTTCTTGAGCCATAAAGGCTTTAATATAATGCATACTTACTCTTGTTATGAGAAGTTTTGATTACATAAGAACAGCCAGCTGCACTGAGCTGGCTGTTCTCCACTTCAGACTGAGCCGCAGGTCACAGTATTTTAGTAAGAGGACTTGTAAGAGGATTTAACCTCTTCCTTGGCATCTTTAGCTTCGCTGGCGACCTCGTCTTTGGCATCCTTGGCCTTATCGGCAACCTCTTTTGAAGCAGATTTGGCTTCATCGGTTACTTCCTCAGATGCTTTTTTGACATCGGAAGCCACGTCCCCGGATGCTTCGGCTACAGTCTCCCCGATTTTTTTGCCGGTCTCCTGCAGTGTTGCAGCGATCTGCTGCTTGCTGTCGCTGACCGTAGTGAGGATGTCAGAAGCCTTAGCGGATACAGTGCTGGCCAGATCCGTTGCTTTTTCTCCGACAGTAGTAGCAATAGTTTTGGTCTTGTCAGTTACCACACCGGCAACTTCCTTAGTCTTATCTGTTGCAAGTGTAAGTTTGTCAGACAGGTCACTGCGTATTTCGCGGCCTGGCTTAGGTGCAAACAATAATGCGGCTGCGGCACCTAATAGTCCGCCGATAAAAATACCTTTAAAGAATGTGCTGCCGCTTTCTACCGGATGTTCTGTCTCTGCCTTGTTCATTATAATCACTCCTTAATAGTATAGGGTCACTTGTTGTTCAGGATAGCCTGAATGTTCTTACTTCGTATATAAACTTCGGGATATAGGCTGAAACAGCAGGAAGGCTCAGGAAACATTACCCAAGAGAAAAACCGCGGGATGGAATTATATAGTAATTCGTTCTGATTGACAGCGAAAGGTTGAGGGTAAGAAATACATAATTAAGGCGCCTATTATCAATATAAACCGGGGCATACACCCCCCTTTTTTATTACGAATGCAGAGATTCGAACATCTTTGGAGGTGCATAACTAATGATAAAAATAATCACGTCAGCAGAGCGTCATACTTCGAATAAACAATGGATCAACAGCGAATTCAGCTTCTCTTTTGCCGACTATGATGATCCCAGCAACGCACATTTCGGTGCACTGCTGGCCCATAACGACAATGAGCTGAAGCCGGAGCAGGGAATGGAGGAGCATCCGCATCACGATCTGGAGATTATTACTTATGTAATATCAGGCGTATTGCGGCATCAGGATGATCTTGGGAATCATGCCGAGCTTCAGGCAGGCAGTGTTCAGGTTATGAGTGCAGGGACAGGAATCAACCATTCGGAGACCAATACCTCACCGGATGACAATGTCAGGTTTCTGCAAATGTGGCTGCTGCCTGACCGTCCTGGAGTTGAACCCTCCTGGGATGCTAAATTTTTCCCGCGTGAGCTGAAGACAGGGACTTTGCTTCCGGTAGCTTCAGGAGCAGAGATAGACGGGGCGCTTAAGCTCGGTGAAGACGTAACGGTCTATTTGTCCGTGCTTGAAACGAACAGGCTGGTGCAATATCCGCAAAAGGAAGACCGCCGTACACATATTTACCTGATCTCAGGTAATCTGGAGGTCAGCTGCAGCGAAGGAGAATTTCAGCTTCAGCCCGGTGATGCCGCCCGTATCCGTAAAAGCTGTGATCTTACGCTTAAAGGGACAACTAACGGCGGGACAGCAGAGTTTATACTGATTGATCTGCCATAGAAAACGGACTTATCAGTTGAATCCGGATAAAAAGTAAAGGAGCTCCCCGACCGGAACCATTTGTAAATGGCAGCCGGGCGGGGAGCTCCTGTGTCGTCTAAGGCTTGTTATTTGTTCCGCAGGCGGCCAAGCTCTGATACCAGCGCTTCGACCTGGGAAATGCTGAGCCGGTCGCTGCCCATAGCAACCTCGTAGATATCCAGAATATCCTCATAGTGGTCTACCGAGAAAGCAGATGCCTGCATGGCGGCTGCGCTCGCCATTTTAAGCTTGGTTTTGATGCCCTCAATCATATATTCCACATTTTCCTGGCTGGGCTTTGTCAGATCCATGAAGTGCAAACAGTCCTTTCTGAGTATGATTCAATGAAATGGCCGGCGTCCTGTGAAAGGGTGCGGCTGTTTCTTCTGAAGTATTTTATCATGACAGGGTAAAGAAACACCATTTTTTTGTCCGGTCTGCAAAAAACATGTTAAATTAGAGGGAATCAATACGATTATTTATCGGGATAAGGAGGCAAGGATCGTGGCAATCAGGGAGCAGGAGAGCAGAAAACGGATTAAAATGGATGCAGAACAGCTAAGGGCCTTCTTTCATGATATTGCCGGCCGGCATCCTGTAGAGCAGATTACCTTTCTATGTATCGGCACAGACCGTTCTACAGGCGATGCCCTCGGCCCCTTGACCGGCAGCAGGCTGCTGGAGCACGGATTCCCCCATGTTACCGGTACCCTGCCCTCGCCTTGCGATGCGGATAATCTGGTGGCGCGGATTGCAGCTATTCCGGAAGGGCAGCTTGTTATAGCGATTGATGCCTGCCTGGGTCCTCCGGCAGCCCTTGGCTGCTATTTCGCCGCGAGTGAGCCGCTGCGTCCAGCGCAGTCCATTGGGCTTAGCCTGCCGGAGGTCGGAAATTACAGTCTGGCTGCTATCGTCGGGGTGAACGGCCCCTTTCCATACCGCACACTGCAGACCACACCGCTGTACCGGGTTATTCAGATGTCAGAGCAGATTGCCCTGGCTGCGGCAAAAGCTTTTGGACTGGCGCTTTAGGACGTTTCAAGCAGTGCTGTTCTGCTTAATAATTAGAACAAGCCTAAGTTATTACATAGAAAGAAGGAAGCAGCCATGGAAAATATCCGTTGTGAAGGAAGTAATATTTGTTACAGTGATCAGGGGCAGGGTGAAGTTATTGTACTGCTCCACGGCTTCTGCGGAAGCTCGGCTTATTTTGAGCAGGTCATCCCCTTTCTGAGCGGCAGCTACCGGGTGATTGCCCCGGATCTGCGCGGACATGGCGCATCGGATGCTCCGCTTGGCGCATACAGCATAGATCAGATGGCCGATGATGTGCTCTCCCTGCTGAATGCCCTGGAGATACAGGATGTATATCTGCTGGGCCATTCTATGGGCGGTTATGTCACGTTATCCTTTGCCCAGCGCTATGCTTCCCGGCTGAAGGGCTTCGGGCTAATTCATTCAACCGGTTATCCGGACGGTGAGGAAGCCAGAGAGAAACGGCTCAAGAGCGTCAGTACGATCCAGAATGAAGGGATCACCTCATTTGTGGATGCACTGGTTCCCGGATTGTTCGCTTCAGGTGCCGCTCCTCAGCTGCTCCAGCGGGCCAAGGAGATTGGCTATAAGACTCCGCCGCAAGGCGCAGCAGGCGCGGCTCTGGCGATGCGGGAGCGTCCGGACCGCCGTGATGTAATCTCTGCGGCTGCTGTACCGGTGCTGCTTGTTGCCGGTGCGGAGGACAGCCTGGTGCCGGCTGAGCGGATCTTTACCTCCGATAAGGCGAATATTACCAAGGCAGTCATCCCGGGAGCAGGACATATGAGTATGTATGAAGCTCCAGAGCGTCTGGCTGAGATGATTAAGGATTTTGCACAGGTGCCTGCAGCCAAGAAATAATTGTACATGTGGAAGGAAATTAGGATCGGTCTAAAGAGGCAGCTTGCCGCGGATGCGCGGACGGCTGCCTCTTTAGGTTATGGATCAGTGAAGTGGCGCACAGGACCGGGAATGGTTTAAGATGATCCTAGAAGCATCTGATATTCTGCCAGCTGCGGTTTTACATACCGGCAGCCGGCATATTTTCCGGGGAGGCGTTGGATTTATGTTCCGAAGAGATTATATCGTCCGGATGATTGAAGATATGACAGCAATGGTAGCCAAGGTGATGACCCTCAAGCAGGAGAAAAAAACGACGGAGGCCCTGTGGGAAGTGGATGAGCAGTTTAACCGGCATTTCCGGCTGAATTCCCGTCTGCTGAACTCTTTGTCCGTGGAAGACATGATCGAAATGTTCCGCCTGGGCGGTATTATAGAGTCCGACAAGCTGCAGGGTGTGGCCCGGCTGCTTAAGGAGGAGGGCAGCATTTATGCAGCCGCAGGGAATGAGGAAGCTGCGCTGCTGCGGTCTATGCGCGCCCTGCATTTATTCCTCTACGCAGATCAGCACGGCGCTGACCGGGAGCTGCTGGGAATGACCAAGGAAGTGGCAGAGCTGCTGGATAACATACAGGGTTACCGGCTTCCCGTCAAAACAGAACGCCTGCTGCTGCCTTATCTTGAGTCTGACGGACGTTATGCCAAAGCAGAGGACAGCCTGTACCGGTTATGGGAGCAGGGGGCAGATGTTGCTGTGGAAGGCCAGGGACTCTACCGGCGGCTGCTGCTGAAGGAGCCAGAAGCGCTGGAGCTCGGCGGTCTTCCGCTGGAGGAAGTCCGCCAGGGACAGGCCGAGTGGGAGAGAATTACTGCGGCTGCCAGGCAGGAGCAAAGCTAGCTCACAAGTACGTTTTCTATAGCTGATATACTAATGCAGCAGCCTTTTATAATATCTGTGTGCCGGGCATGCTATAATATAGCAGCTGCTAATGAGAACCCGTTCTCTATTCAATAGGTGAAAGTGAGATGTACCCCGTGGAATCTTTAAATACATTAATCGTACAGGTGATTAACAACCGCACCTTAATATCGGCTACATTAAGCCAATTGCGCAGTAAAGGCGAGGTCGCCTACAGCAAAGTCCAGGTCAAGCCGGTTGAGCTCAAAGGGAAGCTGCATTACCAGTTTGCCTACTTCACCGGACCTAAGGTCGAGCACCGGAACATTCCGGCTGAAGAAGCCGCTGCGGAGATGATGTCTCTTCTGCGGTCAACCTTCCGCCAGGCGCTGGTGTGCACCATTGAGGCGGATTATCAGGTGCTGATCAGCAAGAAGTACAAAGTATCGATCCTGACGAAATCTGCCAGCAAGGAGGAGGCGCCTGATCTGGCCCATAACCGTAAGAAGCGTTATGTGCTGGATGAGGGAGAGCCTGTTCCGTTTCTGATCGAGCTGGGGATAATGAACAGTGAAGGCAAGGTGCTGGCCAAGAAATACGATAAGTTCCGCCAGATCAACCGTTTCCTGGAGATGGTTGAGGATGTGCTGGCCGACCTTCCGGCCGGGCGCCCTTTAACCATTGTTGATTTCGGCTGCGGCAAATCTTACCTGACGTTTGCCTTGTATCATTATCTGGCTGTCCGGGAGCGCCGGGAGCTGAACATCGTCGGCCTTGACCTCAAAGCGGATGTTATTGCCCACTGCAGCCAGCTGGCTGCGAAGCTGGGCTATGATCAGTTGAAGTTCCTTGTGGGCGACATTGCCGATTACAACGAGCTGGATCAGGTGGACATGGTCGTTACCCTGCATGCCTGTGATACTGCCACTGATGCCGCACTGGAAAAAGCGGTCCGCTGGGGCGCTTCGGTCATCCTGTCTGTACCTTGCTGCCAGCATGAGCTGTTTAACCAGGTTGAGAATGAGGTGCTGAGTCCGCTGTTGTCCCATGGCATCCTCAAGGAGCGCTTCTCGGCGCTTGCCACTGATGCAATCCGGGCCAAGCTGCTGGAGCTGATGGGCTACCGCAGCCAGCTGCTGGAATTCATCGACATGGAGCATACACCCAAGAATATCCTTATCCGTGCAGTCAAAGCCGGCAGCGGAGACAAAGCTGCCAAATGGCGTGAATACAGCGCATTCCGTGATTTTCTGGGGGCGAAGCCGTACCTTGAACGTGTCTGTGCGGATCTACTGCCCGCGGAAACTCCGGCCCAGGGCTGAAGCTGCCTTATGAGAGAAGACTAAAGTATGATAACTGGCAGGACGGCTGTCTCCGGAAGGAGCAAGCCGTCCTGCTGTTTTTTTTGTAACGATTGCTTTGTGTCCGTTGCGCAAGAGGGAATCTGGAAATACTTACAGATATCTTAAGTGCCTGGAGTGATGGGATGAGCGCAGTTAAAGGGAAGCGCAGGCTGCAGATTATAGCGGTATGGGGAAGTGCGGGCATGGTTACTGCTGCAGCGGCTGCGGCCTGTCTGCTGCGCGGCTTATTTTTTGCCAGAGAAATGTACGGGCTTATGGCCGTATGGTTCGGCCTATGTACCGCTGCTGCCGCTGCTTGCCTGTTTGTGGGCTGGCACCAGGCCGCAATACCCGCATTCCCTGCAAAGTCCGCCATGCGTAAACTTCCTGCGAAGCTCCGGATGCCGTCTTCCAGCTTTGTTCTGCCCGCTCCAGGCTTGAACAAGCGGGTATGTAATGCCGGGAGCGGCATGGAAGGTCAGCCGGGTAAGGCTGGTATGACGCGCGGGGCCGGTAAAGCGGTTATCGTTGCTGCGGGCTGTCTGCTGCTGATTTTGGCGTTGTATGCCGTTCAGCTGCGGGAGCCGTTATCAGTGCTGGGTACGCTTAATGAGCTTCTGCGCTGGGGTCTATATGCGGGCTTTGCTTGTTGTGCTGTTGTTTGTGCAGGCAGCCGCCGGGGAACCCGGTTTCTTGAAGCCCTGTGGACAATGCTTGGGATGACAATCTGCTTAAGCGGCTTGCTGGCTGTCTGCGGCGGCTTGCCGGTTCCCTTTGCGGTTGCCTATACAGCTTCTCCGGCTGTAAGTGTTGCCGGAGCGAGACTGGGCGGCCTGCTCCAGTATCCTAATGCCTTCGGCGCGGCGATGGCAGTCTTTCTTCTGGAGCGGGTCATAGCCGCCGCCGGGGAGCGGCAGGCCGGCGCATCGGCGCAAGGCCGGCTCCGCGCGCCGGACACCGCGAGGCAGCTGCTGCGCATGCTGCCTCTGTTCCCTTACGCCGCCGCGCTGCTGCTCAGCGAGTCGCGCGGCGCCATGCTCGCTGCGGCCTGCGCCGCCGCAGCGGCACTGCTCCTGCAGCGGCAGCTTGCCGCGCCGCTGCTTATCTGCGCCGCCGCGCCTGCGGCTGCAGCGGCGCTGCTCTACCGCCAGCTGGCCCGCACCGGGCTGGCGGCAGAGCCCTTGCCCGGCCTGCTGCTGCTGGCCGGGTGCTGGGCCGGCGCGCTGCTCGCCGGCCTGTGGCTGTGCCGCCGCAGCAGGCGTGCGGCGGGCAGGGACCCCGCCGCCATGCTGCTGGCGGCGGGGCTCTGGACGGCGGCGGGCAGCGCCGTCCTGGCACTGCTGCGCGGGCGGATCAGCGGGCCGTCCCCGACGGCCGCCGCCCGCGGGCTGTTCTACCGCGACGCTCTGCGCCTCGCGGGGGAAGCGCCCTGGCTGGGGCAGGGGGGCGAGACCTGGCGCAGCGCGTACCTCGCCGTCCAGTCCCGCCCCTATGTCGGCAGCCAGGTACACAGCGGCTACCTCGATTTCCTGCTGAATCTCGGCATCGCCGGAGGTGCCGTTCTGCTGCTCATGCTGCTCGCAGCACTATATATAGCCGGCAGGAACGCCCCCGGGCTGCTGCCTCCAATGCTCATAATCCTCCTGCACGGGGCGGTGGATTTCAGCTGGAGCTACGGGCTGTTCTGGCTGCTGCTGTTTCTGCTGACAGCACGGGCGCTGGCCGGATCGCCGCTGCACAGGCCGGTCAGCCGGGCTAAGGACGCCGGATGCAATTCGGACACGGCCGATGTGCTTAAACCGGTCTCTGTACCCGCAGTTGCATTAGTGCCGGCAGCCAAGTCTGTCCCTGGACTTACAGCTTCCGCAACGAAATTGGTGTTGAACACCCTATCACGGCGGAGCTCTGCCCGCCAGGGGCAGATGACCCGCAGCAGTTCAGCACAGCGGTCAGGAGTACGGGAACTGCTGATCGCAACGGTCTGCTTCTGTCTGATATGTACCGGAATTTCCTTCAAGCTGTGGAGGGGGGAGGTCTTATTCAAGCAAGCTTCAGGTTCTGCTGCACCTGAAGAACAAAGCATACTGCTCCGGAAATCGCTGCGTTACAATCCGTATGCTCCGCGTACAGCCATTAACCTTGCCGTTCTGCTTCCGGAGCGGGAGAAGATAGAGCTGCTGCACAGCAGTCTTAGGTATTCCCCAGGCGATGCCGAATTGCACTGGCTGCTGGCAGAGTCATATTTGAATGGCAATGATCCGGGCAGAGCGTTGTACTGGATGAGAAGGAGCTTGGATTTGGACCGGTATAATGCCGTCAAGTGGGAGAGCGCAGCAAAGGGGCTGCTGCAGATGGGACAGCATTTTTTAGCCAAGGGCGACCGGAGTAGCGCGGCGGCAATGGCGTATGCCGGACACGAGCTGACGAGGGGATACCGGCTGCTGGCACTTTCTGAACATAATAAAGGTCAGGCACATAATGACCGGGGTTTTGCATTTTCAGCTGAAGCTGAAGAGCTGGGTGTGAAGCTGGATCAGCTGATCGCAGCAGCCGTCCGGGTGCGGACAGTGGAGGCAAACGGGCAAGATTCATTGGAGCTTATGCGGGGTTCAGGCTATCCCTAGATCGCCCAGCCTACAGTATTTTGCTGGCTCCTGCCCGCTCCTGCACCATCCCTACGCCTTCATCCGCTGTGAAATAAGCCAGGAGTAAACATAAGGTACAATGACAGCAATCAGCAGAGCGGTGATAATCAGGCTGATCGACAGCGTTGCAGGCAGAAATGCAGCAAGCATCAATAATACTCCGCTGGCTACCCACATGTACCCGGAGAAACGGTGTGTTTTGCGCCAGACTTCAGGACTCGCAAGCGTCCAGGGTGTCTTAATGCCGGTGAAATAGTTGTCTTTTATCTGCGGCATATAGTTGCCCAGCGCGATGAACAGCACACCGATGACGGCAATGGCAAGCTTGCCTGCAGCAAAACCGGGATTCAGCCCTTTGGCCACAGCGAGCACCAGCATAGCATCCATCACGACGGCTATAGCCAGACGGATCATTTTATAGGCAGCTTCAAATTTCCTGTAATTATCCTTCTTGGGGTCGGCCCGGCGGATGAACTGCATTGCTAACGGAAGAATGAGGCCCAGAAAGGCGCCTTGAATAATAATTGAGCTTTTGGGCCAATACCTGTTCACTTCTCCTGTAATGCTGAACTGGGCAGGGAGCAGGTCCGGCAGTCTGCTATAGTTAGCCAGAGCGTACCCGAGCGCAAGCATACCGAATATAACGATCAGCGTGTCCTGCCATTTCCATTTAAAATCCTCCATCATATTTCCTCCTTGTCAGATTGGAGCTTCCCGCGGGGCTGATCCTTGGCTGCAGGCGGTTCAGCCTCATTGCTGTTACCGGCACCGGTCAGTTCCAGAAACCATCCCAGGACCTCCTCAAGCACAGTTGTATTGAGTGAGTACACAATAAACTGCCCCTTGCGCTCATCCTGTACCAGCCCGGCATGCTTCAGGGCGCTTAGGTGATGGGAGATGCTGGGTTTGGTCATCCGGAAGTAATCGGCAATCTCGCCTGCGGTCCGGTCTTTCTCGCGCAGCAGCCGGATGATCTGCCTCCGGGTTGGATCGGCCAGCGCTTTAAAGGATTCATTCATGTTCTGTCCGACCTTTCAATATTTAGATAATTGTCTAAATATATAATCGCGCTAATTCCTGTAATTGTCATTGGCGGTTATTCAGCTGTGTGCCTTAACTAGAAGTTGTAAGCCGGCATATGCTAGAATAAGCTAGTAGAAGCCGGGTACATAGAGCAGAAAAATGCCGGGATTTCCGGCAGTTTACATTTTGCATTCAAAGGGAGGAGGGCTGCAGTTGCATGTTATATCTGATCTGATCTCACATTTGTTTGAATGGATTCAGAGTCTTGGTTATTTCGGGATTATGATCGGGCTGATGCTGGAGGTCATTCCAAGTGAAATCGTGCTCGCATTTGGCGGCTATCTGGTTTCACAGGGCGACATTAATTTCTTCGGAGCCATTATTTTTGGTACAATTGGCGGTGTAATTGCACAGATTTTTGTGTACTGGATCGGCCGCTACGGCGGAAGACCGGTGCTGGAGAAATACGGAAAGTATATTCTGATTAACAAGAAGCATATCGACCACTCAGAGGAATGGTTTAAAAAGTATGGTACCGGTGTTATTTTCACCGCAAGGTTCATTCCGGTCGTCCGTCATGCCATCTCAGTGCCTGCAGGTATATCACGTATGCCGCTGGGTAAATTTACTCTGCTTACTACACTTGCTGTGATTCCATGGAGTGCGCTGTTTGTATACCTGGGATACACCCTGGGTGACAAATGGGAGACTATTGATGAGGTTGCGGGTAAGTATACCCGTGAGATTCTTCTGGTTGCAATTGCCGTTATTATTATCTATTTTCTGTTCAAATGGTATAAATCCAAAAAGAAGGGTAGTGCAGCATGAAGCAGAATGTAGCCCATAAGTTTGGCCAAGGCCTGACCCCCCGCCAGTTCGTGGAGAGCATGACCAAAAACCAGCAGGCGTTTGAATCCTGGTATGAGAAGTTTGCATGGGATAACGGGGACGACCGTGAATTTTTTGAAAGCCTGAATCATCGTGATGATCTGCGCGTGCTGATTTTGGCTGCGGACTGGTGCGGTGATGTTGTGCGCAATGTGCCGGTTGTATTCCGGATTCTGGAGACCGCAGGGATCAAGACTGAAGTGCTGATTCTTGAAGAGAATCAGGATCTTATGGATGATTTTCTTACGATGGGCGGAAGATCAGTGCCAGTTGTAATCTTTGCCGATACAGGCGGATATGTGCTGGGGCACTGGGGACCGCGTCCAGAGCATGTACAGACACTGATGCGTGCCTTCAAACAGGAGAATCCTGACCGTGAAGCTGCTGATTACGACAGCAAAATTGCGGAAGTGCGCAAGGCTATGGGGCAGGCCTACGGAGAAGGAACAGAGTCGCACGCGGTTATTGCCAGTGAGCTTCGCACTCTGATTTCGGGTCTCTGATCAATGTTAAATATCCGCTCCTATAATCTGGGCCCGCTCCAGACCAATGCCTATCTGCTTACCGGAGCAGATCCGCAGCGGGGTGTCATCATCGACCCCGGCATGAATCCTGCTGCACTGCTGCGCGCTGTTCAAGATATGGAGATTGAAGCGATTCTGCTGACCCATGCCCATTTCGACCATATTGGCGGTGTGGATGAACTGCGCAAAGCCAAAAACTGCCCTGTTTATGTACATGCCCTGGAGAGTGAGTGGCTGGTCAGTCCCAAGCTGAACGGCTCTCTGATGTGGCCGGAGGCCTCACCTCCGATCAGTACGGAGCCTGCGGAATATGATCTGGCCGAGGGCCAGATTTTGCAGCTGCTAGGGCTTACCTTCAAAGTTTTTCATACTCCGGGTCACTCGCCGGGCAGCGTCAGCTTCCTGTGCGGGAATGATCTTTTTTCCGGAGATGTCCTGTTTAAGCTTGGTGTAGGACGTACTGACCTCCCTGGAGGCAGAGAGCGGGATCTGGTTGATTCCTTGCGCGGCAAGCTATACCGTCTGGATGAAGAAGTGAAGGTTTATCCGGGGCACGGCCCGCGGACGACCATTGGCTTTGAGCGCCGGAACAATCCTTACGTCCCCATGCAGTGACGGCATTCCTGACCAGGCGACAAAAAGCGAGAAAATAGAGATAGACAGAAGGATACAAAGTTGCTACAATAACGTTAATTAAATGTAACATTTACCTCGCGAAGCACGCAGACTGCGGAATTAATCCCGGTTTGCGTTCTTTTTTTGTCTGTTTAGACGGGTTTATTTGTATGGGAGGAAGTTCATTGAAGAACGATAGTATTGATTTATATGTTTGCTCCAGCTTAAGTGAAGCTGATTTAAAGGCTGAAAGTATAGAGAGGCCGGCGCTACATCATCCACAGGCAAAGGAAACTCAGACGGCCGGAGAGACACGGAGCCTTTTATGTTTTTGGGGATTTCCGGCCGGCCGGGGGCGCTATCAGCCCTGGAGACGCAGATTATGGGAGCTGCAAAATAACCGGGACCGGGAATGAACGATCCGGCAGCTACGGACGTATTACAGCTGTGCACAAATGAAGGAGGGAACAGGAAGCTGATGGACGAAGGGACGCTGGAGTTAATCAGGCAGGCACAGCAGGGGGATGCCCCGGCGCTGGCCGGGCTTCTGCGGGAGCACTACAACTTCTTGTTCAAATATTTAATCAAAGCTACTATGGACCCTTCCCTGGCGGAAGAGCTTGCCCAGGACACTATGGTGCGGGCTATGGAGAAGATCGGCAATTACAATGGGACCTCAGCCTTCTCCTCATGGCTGATCACGATTGCAACCCGGCTGTACATTGACCGTAAACGGCGATGGAAGAGGGAGTCAGAATGGCTGCGCCGGGAGCGGGGAGCGGCGGCTATCCGCTGGCGGTTCGAGAGCCGCAATATGGAATGGAGCGATGTACTTGATGCATTGTCCAGGCTGCCGCTGCCCCAGCGTGTAGCTGTACTTCTGAAGCATTACTACGGCTACAGCTATGAAGAGATCGGGAGCATTATGGAGGTCCCTTCCGGAACCGTTAAATCACGTGTGTCTAAAGGTCTGCAGCAGCTGAGAAAGGAGCTCAAAGAGGATGAATAATGATGCCGAGGACCAGAAGCTTTTGAACAAGCTGTCTGCTGAGCTGGAACGGCTGGATGCGCAGTATGATGACATCCCGGCACCGTCCTTACCGGCGATGCAGCAGTTTCTGGCCGCAGAGGCTGACCGCAGACGGAGCCAGAGCCGCCGGGAGCTGCTGCTGTTTTTACTGGCTGCAATACTCCTCTTAAGTATTGTTCTGACTGTTCTTGGTTTTGCGCCTGCTGTTTATTGGGTTATCCAAGCGGTAATTCCGCTTGCTGTACTTGGGGGGCTGGCCGCGGTAAAGGTCAGGCAGCGACGGGAGGAGAGGGGGCAATGAAGGAACTGCGTGATGTGCCTTATTGGCTATGGGCTGTTATTGCAGCCATATTGCTGGTTCAGGGGACATGGCTTTTCCATGATGCCCGCAGCAGGGATAAAGGCAGGGCAGCCTGGTTCTGGGGATTATGGGGGATGACCGGATTTCCCACGCCGCTGGTTGTTTACCTGCTGTTTGTTGTACTGCCGGAACGCCGCCGGACAACCGGACAGAAACGCTGAATCAAAATTACACAATGTTTGTTTTCAGAAAATTATTGTGAACTTTCATTTAACACTCCTGCTGCTGCTGGACAGCTCTAGCTTTTTCTAGTAGACTGTTGAAACAAGTAGAACCATGATAGATTTTGGAGCAGGAGGTAAGGCGATGCTGCGGTTGGGAGAGAAGATTGTCATTGTTGCTGACGCGTTTGAACAGAGTCTTCCTATCGGAGACTACGGCTACCTGATTGCTTATGACCGCAATCCTGACAATGCGTTTGATTACGTCATCCGGGTCCCTCAGGCTAACAGGAATTTTTATGTTACTGCAGAGGACATTGAGGCGGAAGATCAGCTGTTGGAGGCGGAAGCCGAAAGAGCGACGCATGAGGCCTTGATCGACTATGCTTTATCGACGTATAACGAGAAGCTGTTTCATCATTTGATGAACGGCGAGGATGCTGAAGCGGAAGAAGCGGAAGCAGCACCTAAAGAGAGCATGTCCCAGGCGGAATTCATCAAACAGGTGAATCTCCGGGCTTGGATTTAATGAAGACCGGCGCAAGCCGGTCTTTTTGTTATCCAGATAAAGGGCGGAATGACAAGTACATTGAATTGTCCAGGCTTCTACAATATAATTAAAAACGTTATCCGGGCGCTTTAGCCCTTTAAACAGGAGGGATATTCTTTATGAGCATTACTGTCAAAGATGTGCAGCATGTGGCCAAGCTGGCCAGACTGCAGCTAAGCCCGGAGGAAGAGGCTGTTTTTACTGAACAAATGAATGCTATCTTACAATATGCCGAGAAATTGAATGAGCTGGATACAGAAAATGTAAAGCCGACTACACATGTGCTGCAGGTCAGTAACGTTATGCGTGAGGATGTCGTGAAGGAGAGCCTGTCCCAGGACGAAGCTCTGCTTAACGCGCCGGAGGATGAAGACGGCCACTTTAAGGTTCCCGCTGTACTGGAATAACCATACCGAAAAGGAGGAAGAATGTTGAGCCTGTTTCAATATCGATTGCCAGAACTACATAACATGCTGCAGAGCAAGGAAATTTCCGTCAGTGAGCTGACGGAGCAATCTTTGGCTGCTATTGCTGATCGTGACAGTAAGGTACATGCATTTTTAACGCTGAATGAGGAAGGGGCACGCCAGTCTGCACGTGCGCTGGACGACAAGCTGGCTTCAGGAGCGGCGCGCGGCCTGCTGTTCGGTCTGCCTGCCGGGATAAAGGACAACATTGTTACCAAGGGGCTGCGCACTACCTGTGCGAGTAAGTTCCTGGACAATTTCCAGCCGATTTATGATGCGACCGTTGTCTCTAAGCTGCGTCAGGCGGATGCGGTAACGGTCGGTAAGCTGAACATGGACGAGTTCGCTATGGGCGGCTCTAATGAAAACTCCGCTTACGGTGCTGTGCGTAACCCATGGAATCTGGAGCATGTTCCCGGAGGATCAAGCGGCGGTTCGGCAGCGGCTGTTGCCGCCGGTGAAGTGTTGTTCGCGCTTGGCTCGGATACCGGCGGCTCGATCCGCCAGCCAGCATCTTATTGCGGTGTAGTCGGCCTGAAGCCGACCTATGGTCTGGTGTCCCGTTACGGTCTGGTGGCTTTCGCTTCCTCGCTTGATCAGATCGGCCCGGTAACCCGTAATGTGGAGGATTCCGCATATGTGCTGCAGGCGATCGCAGGCTACGATGCCCAGGATTCCACCTCTGCAAAAGTGGACATCCCCGACTATTTGAGCGCTTTGACCGGCGATGTTTCCGGACTTCGCATTGCCGTGCCGAAGGAATATATCGGCGAAGGTGTAGATCCATCGGTGCGCGAACAGGTAATGTCCGCACTTAAAGTACTGGAAAGCCTCGGCGCAGTATGGGAAGAAGTTTCCCTGCCGCATACGGAATATGCAGTAGCAGCATATTATCTGCTCGCTTCATCGGAAGCCTCTTCTAACCTGGCCCGCTTTGACGGCGTCCGTTATGGTGTGCGTGTGGATGAGGGCGGCGGACTGCTTGATCTGTACCACAATTCCCGCAGCCGGGGCTTCGGTCCAGAGGTGAAGCGCCGGATTATGCTGGGCACATATGCGCTGAGCTCCGGTTATTATGATGCTTATTATCTGAAAGCGCAGAAGGTGCGCACCCTGATTAAGCAAGACTTCGATGAAGTCTTCAAGAATTATGATGTGGTAATCGGCCCTACAGCGCCGACTACTGCTTTCAAGCTGGGCTCACAGACGGAAAATCCGCTGACGATGTATTTAAACGATATACTGACCATTCCGGTCAATCTGGCCGGCATTCCTGCGGTCAGCATTCCTTGCGGCTTTGCCGGCGGTCTGCCGGTCGGACTGCAGATTATCGGGAAGGAATTTGACGAGAGCACCGTGCTGCGCGTTGCGCACGCCTTTGAACAACATACAGATTTCCACAAAGAGCGGCCACAGCTGTAAGCTCCGCCGGATAATACGCTGTACAGGGAACAGGCTCACAAAACTTTTAAGGGATGAGATCATTTATGTCTAAATACGAAACGGTCATCGGGCTGGAAGTTCATGTGGAGCTTCATACCAAGTCCAAAATTTTCTGCGGCTGCTCGACGGAATTCGGTGCTCCGCCTAATACCCATACCTGTCCGGTCTGCCTGGGGCATCCCGGCGTGCTGCCTGTGCTGAACCGCCAGGCGGTGGATTATGCTATGAAAGCGGCTATGGCGCTGAACTGCACTATTGGTGATGTCAGCAAGTTCGACCGCAAAAACTACTTTTATCCAGATTCGCCGAAAGCCTACCAGATTTCGCAGTTCGACCAGCCGATCGGCCTGAACGGCTGGATTGATATTGAGGTGAACGGAGAGACAAAGCGGATCGGCATTACCCGCCTTCACCTGGAGGAAGATGCAGGCAAGCTGACCCACGTGGACGGCGGATTTGCTTCACTGGTTGACTTCAACCGGGTGGGAACTCCGCTGATAGAGATCGTTTCTGAACCGGATCTGCGTTCGCCGGAAGAGGCGCGTGCTTATCTGGAGAAGATCCGTGCAGTCATGCAGTACTGCGATGTTTCCGATGTGAAGATGGAGGAAGGCTCCATGCGCTGTGATGCCAACATCAGCCTGCGCCCTGTGGGACAGGACGAATTTGGTATCCGCGCCGAGCTGAAGAATATGAACTCCTTCCGCGGTGTACTGCGCGGCCTTGAATATGAACAGTTCCGCCAGGGAGAAATCCTTGATGACGGCGGTGTGGTCGTACAGGAAACCCGCCGCTGGGACGAGGCACAGGGCAAAACCCTGTCCATGCGCGGCAAAGAGGAAGCACATGACTACCGTTATTTCCCGGACCCGGATCTGATTGTCCTGCATATTGACGATGCCTGGAAGGAATCCATCCGCGAGACCATTCCGGAACTGCCGGATGCCCGCCAGGCCCGTTACAGCGAAGAATATGGGCTGACAGCCTACGATGCAGGCGTACTGACCTCTTCCAAGCCGCTGGCTGATTTCTTTGAGGGCAGTCTTGCCTTTACAAAGGATGCCAAAGCCGTTGCGAACTGGATGATGGGGGATCTGCTCGGGTATCTGAACAGCAACAGCCTTGAATTATCCCAGGTAAAGATTACCCCGCAGGGACTTGGGGAGATGATCGGTCTGATTGCCGGCGGAACCATCAGCAGTAAAATCGCCAAAACCGTGTTTAAAGAAATGCTGGAAAGCGGCAAGCTGCCTGCTGTAATCGTTGAAGAAAAGGGGCTTGTACAGATCAGCGATGAAGGTGCAATCAAGCAGATTGTTGAAGCTGTTGTGGCTGCCAATCCGCAATCCGTTGAGGATTACAAAGCCGGCAAGCAGAAGGCAATCGGCTTCCTCGTAGGCCAGGTAATGAAAGAAAGCAAAGGTAAAGCTAATCCGGGGCTGGTAAACAACCTTTTGGCAGAAGTGCTGAACGGATAAGACCGGGTTTGGGTAATTCATTATAGGATCTTATGCACAGGGCTTGTCGGCAACGGCAGGCCCTGTGCGGCATATAAGGGGAATGGGCGGATGAATACAATAATCAGGCTGAATCTGCAGGATGATTACACTCTAAGTGAGCTCTGGAGCCTCCAGCACAAAGCCTACAGGCTGGAAGCGGAGATGATCGGCTTCAATGAGATTCCCCCGCTGCTTGAGACAAGAGAGATGCTGTCTGCTGCGAAAGAGGAGTTCTACGGCCGGTTTGATGACAGCGGAGACCTGCTGGGAGCCGTAGCTGTCCTTGAGGAAACACCGGGCAGGCTGACGGTTACCCGGATGATGGTGAATCCTGGACATTTTCGCCAAGGCATAGCCGGAAGCCTGCTGGATTATATTTTCGGGCATTATTCTGAAATAGAGCGGTTTATAGTATCTACAGGAAAACTGAATTACCCTGCGGTAACACTGTATACTAAGCACGGGTTTGTTCCTGCGGGTATAGAGGAAGTGGCTCCGGGAGTGGAGCTGATTGAATTTTACCGGGGTGGGCAGCTTTGAGCAGGATGAAATATACTTTTCGGGAAAGGAAGAGTCCAGATATGAATTCCGAACAGCAGGATGAATCTGTTATCCAGCCTAAGCCACCTGTAATTCCGCCGCGCCAGAAAAAACGCCCCCGCAAACGCAAATTTATAGCAGGGCTATTGGCGGCCGTGATTCCCGGAAGCGGACATCTCTATTTTGGGCTTCTGCGCAAGGGGATTTCTTTCCTGTTCATTATTTTGCTGGATATTGCGGCTATGCTCTATTTTTCATCTTTAGGCATGCAGATTAATGTTCCTCTGCTTATTTTGCTGGCACTTCTGATTCCTGCCGTGTATTTTTACAATGTATTTGATGCGCTGCAGTCTGCAGACCGTATTCTCCGGCTGCCGGAGGAATCCGAGCCGGAGCTGCCGATAACAGCGGGCAAGACAGCCAGGCGCCGTGCCTGGATCAGTGAGCCGGGGATTGTCTTTGGTCTGATGCTGCTTTTCGGGGGAACGCTTATGTTCCTTTTCCGCCAAAAGCCGGTCTGGCTTCAGTACACTATTGAGAACTATGCAGCTGCTGCTGTTGCGGGCGTTCTGATTCTTGGCGGTTTATGGCTGGGGGGACGCGAGATTGCCAAGGGTATGCTGGTACGCAAAAGCGGCGAACGCCGCCCCCGCCGTGTAGGCCGCTATACAGCTGCTGCACTACTTGCGTCCGTTGGCAGTCTCCTGCTGCTGGATTGGGTGAACGGAACCGACAGCATGCTGTTATTGCTCAAATGGTGGCCGCTGATCCCGGTGCTGTGGGGCGCGGAGTATCTGCTCATTTCCCTGATTTCGCGCCGCAGGGGGAATGTAACCAAAGCCCCGAGACCCCGGATGGACCTGCGCGGCCTGCTGTCGGCAATAGTACTGGGAGCCAGTGTGTTTATTGTGGCTGAACAGGCGCACTATTTGCATCTGTGGAACAAAGTCAGTCTTAATCTGACTGCGGCTGCAGTAGATTACGGGGAGGCGGAAGGGAACCGTTACGAGAAGGCGCCGCTAATTGTACCCGTCGAGCTTAATACCTCCAAGATCACGGTCGATGGTATCAACGGGGATATTCTGATCCACCGCGCTGCAGTGGAGGATATAGAAATTACAGCCACCGTGTGGGTAGATCAGCTGGAAGGACCACAGGCAGAGGCCGTTTCAGAGCAGTCCTTTGTCCAGGTAGAAGAAGGTCCCACTATTAAAATCACTCCTCAATACAAAACGTACGGCGATTCCGGCAAACGCCAGCCGCGCATGGACCTTGACATTTCGCTCCCGGAAGACCGGCGCTTCAATCTCGATATCCGGACGATGAACGGAGGCATAACACTGCAGAACGTTGAGGCCATTAAAGATATCACTCTTGAGACTGGTAACGGTGAGCTGATTCTGCATCGTATTTTTGGAAATGTAAAAGGAAAAACGTTGAACGGCGCAGTCCGCGCCCGCACCGTTCAAGGCGGAGTTGATCTCTCAACAGGAGGAGGAAGCATGGATGCCTGGGATGTTGCAGGTGCGCTGAAGCTCTCCACGGTTGTCGGTAATATCTCAGCTACAGGCAGCGGGGATGAAGTAAGCCTGTCCAGTAAAAACGGCAACCTCACAGTTGACGGTGTAAGGGCAGAGCTGCATGCGGAATCGCTGAACGGCACAATTAATGTCCGGTCAGAGGCTGTCGGCGGGGACTGGGAGGTCTATAGCGCTGTTGGTGATATTAATCTTTACCTGCCAGCTGAAGCAAATTATACAATGGCAGGTTCGAGCGGTTACGGAAATATTAATTCTGAAATTAGCGGACTGATGATTGACAAGAAAACTATTTCCGGCGAAATAGGCACAGGTGAATATAAGGTGCATGTAGAAGGAAACAGCAGTTTAATTGTGAAGGAATATTGAAAAAAGTAATTTTTATTATATAATAATGAATATAATGTATCTGGCGCGTTGACAACATTCAAATTCTGGTTTTACAATTGCAGTATAGGTTTTTAACTTCTTACATTACGGGTTTAATTTAAAGGCGGTGGAATTGATGGGTAGTGGCGTACAGCATGCATTGGAACAATTAAAGACTACCGGTGTCCGTATTACACCCCAGCGTCATGCTATTTTGACGTATCTGATGGAGGCATTGAATCATCCTACGGCAGACGATATTTATCGTGCGCTGGAGCCGCAGTTTCCAAGTATGAGCGTGGCGACAGTATACAACAATCTGAAAATGTTCATGGAAGCCGGAATGGTGCGTGAATTGACCTACGGTGATAACTCCAGCCGTTTTGATGCCAATGTATCCGATCATTATCATGTCATCTGCCAGGAATGCGGTAAAATCGAAGACTTCAGCTATCCGTCGCTTCATGAGGTAGAGCATGCGGCAGAACTCGCAACAGGTTTCAAGGTTCACGGATTGCGTATGGAAATGTACGGAGTCTGCAAATGCTGCAGTGATAACAAGCATTAAGCAGTAAAGGAATTTAAGTGAAGAGCGAGAATTTATAACGTGTGGGATCCGGCAACGGGTATCACGCGTTTTTTGTTATACCGGAGCGTAGAGGCCATTTAATCCCTGTCCTTCCAGCAGATTTGCGCAACCAATGCATTGAACATAGCGTATACTTAAGACTGGAAAACTGCACTTAAATCTATTGATAGTTTTGGAGGATATATTTTGGAGAGCAGAATGAGACAAGGACGTACCCGCAAGCGTGGAAGCCGTTTTAGCCTTTTCGCAGTACTTGTTATTATCGCCGCAGCCGCCTATTGGATCGCTTTCTATGTATTGCCTAACCGTGAACATACCGAGCCGGACTGGGAAGGCATGAAGCAGCCGGTTTTTGTAAAAGGCCAGTTAACGGGATACTCTGCCAGCGGTACCGGTGACGGTTTACTTTTGCCGCTCCCTTTGCTGCAGGATTATGTTGATCCGGCTATCCGTTATGAAGAAGCTACCAAGTCCGTTATTCTTTCTACAGATAATGATTTGCTATATATGCAGGAGGATTCAACATCGGCCAGCCTGAATAATGAGCCGGTCCAGCTCCGGCTTGCTCCTGAAGAGAAGGATGGAGTGACCTATCTTCCGGCCGATGCTCTGGAAGATCTGTACGGGCTGGAGGTAGAGGAGGACAGCGTCACCGGTGCTGTTCTGCTGATGACTGCCGGAGAGAGCGTGCCGACCGGCACGGTTAAAGGGGAGTCAGGCGGCCGCACGAAGGCATTGCGCAATGAGCCGACTATTCATGCGCCCATTATTGCGGACCTGCCTCCCGGTACAATGGTACGGATCTGGAATACAGAGAACGAGAATGAGGAATGGCTGTATGTACAGATGGATAACGGCTATACCGGATATATAAAGACTGCTGATATTACTGCTGACGGAGAAAAGACAGTGGAGCAGAAGGAGTATGTGCCTACGCGTGCGGAACGCAGCTGGAAAGGGAAGGCTGTGAACCTGTTCTGGGAGGCTGTCTATGAACGAAAGCCTAATCCGGCTAATTTTGGAGAGCTGCCCGGAGTGAACGTGGTCAGTCCAACCTGGTTCAGTATTGTGGATGTTGACGGTAATGTACGCAGTAAGGCTGATAGTGCCTATGTGGATTGGGCTCATAAGCAAGGCATGGAGGTATGGGGCTTGCTCAGTAACAGCTTTGACGCAGATCTGACCACCGAAGCGTTATCGAGCTATGAAAAGCGGATGAATACAATTGTTCAAATGCTGGAATATGCTGATTTATATGATCTTGACGGAATTAATATTGATTTTGAGAATGTGTACACCAAGGACGGGGAGAATGTCACGCAGTTTATGCGGGAGCTAAAACCGATGGCTCAGGCCAAAAATCTGATTACTTCTATAGATGTTACCCCGAAATCAAATAGTGAGATGTGGTCGCTGTTTCTGGACCGGAGAGCGCTTGGCTCAGCAGCGGACTTTTTAATTGTTATGGCGTATGACGAGCATTGGGCGTCCAGCCCCACAGCAGGCTCGGTAGCCTCATTGCCATGGGTTAAGAACTCGATAAGCCGGATTATTGAGGAGGACGATGTGCCGGCCGAGAAGCTGATTCTCGGTGTTCCGCTCTATACCCGCATCTGGACTGAGACAATGGAGAACGGGGAGAAGAAGGTAAGCTCCAAGGCGGTAGGCATGAAGACGGTTCAGGAGCTTTTGGCGGAAAAGAAACTGACCCCGTCCTTCGATAACAAGGCAGGTCAGAATTATGTGGAATACAAAGTAGACGGTGTGCTTAACAAAATCTGGATTGAGGACAAGGTTTCCCTGAAATCACGGGTTGAGCTTGCCAAATCGTTCGGACTTGGCGGAGTTGCTTCCTGGACCCGTAGCTTCGGAACGCTGGAGGCTTGGCAGACACTTCAGGAAATAAGTAAGTAGACGATCCGGTATATAGAAGAAAGGTGCCCTGTTTGGGGCACCTTTCTTTGTTTACATCAATGTTTCAGTGATTTTTCAGTGGGGGAGTGGATAATAAGAAGAGAATTGCACGCCGGGCATTCTAGGGATGCTGAAGCTTTTGACTTTCAAGCTGCTCGGAAGTCAGGGTTGCTTGTGCAGGATCCAGGGTAAGCAGGGTGTGACAGAACATGCAGCGGTCGGTTTTACCGAGCATTTTGGTAAGCTTTCCGCATTCCGGACACTCCAGCTGGACAGCGCTTGTAGACAGCATACCTGCCCAGAAATAGATGGCCAGACTGGCTGTCATCGAGATCAGTCCGATAACAAGTCCGATAGCGGCAGCTATTTTCCCTGCGGATCCCCAGAATACAATGCCTGCCGTTCCGGCAATCATCAGGCCCATACCAACCATAGTGAGCAGCAGTCCCCAAGTGCGAAAAGCATTGATTTTAGCCGACTTCATCTTCATATCGCTTAGCTCCTAACTAAAATATAGTTGGGACTTCCGGAAGGAACTGACATGACTATGTAGAATATTATTCTTTATAAGAATTATAACTGACGTGATGCAAAATCGCCAAATTTGATGGAGGGAAGCATGGAACTATCCAATTTGACCTTATTGAGTGGAGAAACGTTTGACGAGACTGTCCTGGGCGCTATAGCACTGCGGCAACAGGGCAATGCTCCGTTTGAGAGCGCTCTGCTTCACGATTTTGATATGGTGGTACTGATGCTGCATGAGGAGCAGGAAAAGGAACGGGTTCTGACTCACACCGTTGCAGGTGAGCGGCGGACGCAGACAGTGCATGTAGGTTTGCCTGCACTTGAACGGGCTGTATTGGCAGGGGATAACAACGAACTGCTTACCAGTCTGGTAGCGGGTGAGGTTATCTGGGACCCTAAGGGGATTCTGGGAGAGATGCGGCGTGAAATAGTCCGGTTTCAGGGACCGCTTAAAGAGCGGGTTTTGTTTATGGAATTTGCCCGTTTCCTGCACATGTATGTAAAATCCAAGCGCTACCTTGAAGCCGACTGCACGATGGATGCATATAATTGTGTACTTATTGCTTTATATCACTGGGCACGGATTGAGGTTAGCGAGGCGGGGTTCTTTCCAAGTCCCGCAGTGTGGGAGCAGGTGAAAAGTCTGAATACCCCGGTTCACAAGCTGTATGAGGAGCTGACAGTGAGCACCGAAACGCTTGATCAGAGAGTTGAGCTTATTCTGCTCGCCTGTGAGTTTGCTCTTATGTCCAAAATGTCTGACTGCTGCAGCCTGCTGCTGGATATTCTGGGAAGCCGCAAAGAGTCCTGGAGCATTAAAGAATTATTACAGCATTCCGGTCTAAGTCCGCTTGGTGCTGAATTACCGCTTGTACTGCGCAAGCTGGTGTCCCGTTCACAGATTAGAGAGATAACGGCCTGGGCCGATGATGCTGCTGAAGGCCGCGCAGTCCGCTACACACTATAGATACAAAAAGATCACCGGCATGCATGCTGTGAAGCTGAATAGGTCAAGCTAAGGAGAGGAAATGTACTCTCTTTTTTTGTTGGTTTTTAGGTGTGAAAGTTAAACAACGATACCAATAAATGAACTGAAAATTTAACTGTTGACTCGGTTGTTAATTCTATGTTAAATTATAACTCGTCCCTCCGACACACCTTAAAGCTGAGAAGCAGAAGGGGATCAACGGAAAAAAGAAATCAAAAAAAGATGTTGACAAAAACGAGGGAAGCATGATATATTATAAAGGTCGCTGCTGACGAGAATATATAAGGCAATGGCGAGCTTGATCTTTGAAAACTGAACAACGAGTGAGTATCTGGAGATCACTTCGGTGAGATCCAAAAGTAGAGAATGTAAATTCTCGTCAGATGTTTCAAAATGAGCAATCGCTCTTTTCGATAGTTTTCGGAAGGTTATTTCCTCGAAGTGATTCGGGTGAAGTGATCGCTCGGAAAAACCTTATTGGAGAGTTTGATCCTGGCTCAGGACGAACGCTGGCGGCGTGCCTAATACATGCAAGTCGAGCGGAGCTTATCCTTCGGGGTAAGCTTAGC
>NZ_CCDG010000035.1 GCF_000723885.1 Paenibacillus camerounensis | reverse complement strand
ATGGCACATTGTATGCGAAATAACGAATACAAAGTGGGGGTTGGTATCAGGTCGTTTCTTCCATGTCTCCTGATTCTTCACGTCCACCCCTCCTTTATTTTTCATCGGAGTTATCCACCTTTGTTTGCATTGTATAATTTCCTATACAACAAAAAAACTGCAATTCCGGCCTTCCAGCCGGAATTGCAGTCTTGATATTTGCCGGTATTAATACTGCAGAATCGGATTGCCGTATTCTGCATGTCATGATGTTATTTACATCCGGTCACGGTTATAAAGATCCGGATCGCGGTCGGCGTTCAGTGAACCTCTGTTGCCTCTAGCGTTCCCTACTGTAGTGTCTTCAAGAGTAAGGTTAGGATTGGTGGGTCCCCTGTCTGCCAGGCTGCCGCCGGCTGTATCGAGGGTGCCGTAACGGCTGGCATTCAAAGAATGGTTGCCGCGGAAGACATCGTGAATGGAATTCCCTCTGCCGTTGTCATCGACCAGGACGAGAATTTTGCCGTTGTCGACATAACCCTCATATTCACGGGCCTCTTCCTCCGGAATGCCAAGGCCGATCAGACCGCCGACCAGTCCGCCTGCACCTGCACCGATAGCTGCACCAGTCAGCGTTGCCACGATTGGTCCTGCAGCCAGGATCGGTCCGATGCCCGGTATAGCCAGAGCTCCTATTCCGGCAAGCAGTCCGGCTACCCCGCCGACTACACCGCCTGTCGCCGCCCCGGTTGCTACACCTTCCGGCGCCATTGTTCCTGTATCTTCAGAAATGCTCTTTAATTCATCACGGTCTCTGGTAATAATGGAGATCTCGTCATTGCTGATTCCCCGGTTCTGCAGATCTTCAATTGCTCTGGTTGCTTCTTGTTCCGTATCAAAGATTCCTACGATTTTTTTGGTAGTCACTTGAAGCCCTCCTTAGTAATTGTCGTTCGCAGTATTATTACCCCAATAACGTTTTGTCAAACAGCAGCCGGGCTCTCAGATTATCCGTAGGGCAGGTATTATTCATACAATCGGGAAGCCGCTGCAAGATTCCAGCCATATTCAATTGTCGGGCATTAGCAGGCTGGCGGCTGTTTACACCGATTATTTATGGTTTGGACGTGTACGGCTGGTAGGTACTGCCTGCAGCGGATCATCCGGCCAATAATGCTTCGGATAACGTCCTTTAAGATCCTTCTTGACCTCGAAATAGGTACTCCGCCAGAAGCTGCCCAAATCGGCGGTCACTTGCATTGGCCTTCTGGCCGGAGACAGCAGATGCAGCAGTACAGGAACCTTCCCCATTCCGATCCGCGGTGTATCCGCCTGCCCGAACATTTCCTGCAGCCTCACCGCAAGAACAGGGGCTCCTGAGTTACCGTAGTCAAGCGATACGCGCGACCCGCTGGGCACTGTAAGATGTGTCGGCGCTTCCCGGTCCAGCGTCTGACGACTGTTCCAGTCCAGCATTCCTTCCAGCGCCCTGGCCAGCGGCAGACGCTGCAGCTCCCGCAGATTGCGTATTCCCTGCAGATAAGGGCGAAGCCAGCTGTCCATTGCTCCAAGCAAAGCCGCATCTGATACATCAGGCCAGTCACTACGGACTGCCTGCATGAAGGCCATCCGCTGCCGGAGCTGAATTGTACCTTTGTCCCAGGGCAGGAGTTCCAGCCCTTCCGAAGCAATAACGGACAGCAGCACGTCCTCAATCTCCTCAGAGGAAGGCCGTTCATGCGTTGTTTCCTTCAGGACCAGTGCGCCGAGCATCGTCCGGCGGGAGGCTTTGACGCTTCCGCTTTCTTTGTCCCAGAAGACTGCCCTCTCCTCGGTGAGGCTGTCTGCATGGTGCTGCAGCAGCTCTGCTTCAGCGAGCTCCGCCGCCAGCAGAATCCTGCCCTGGCCGGCACGGTCATCCACGCCGGCGGCAACGATGTAAGGCGAGCGGGCCAGCGGCTGCCCCTCGCGCATGGCCGCCCCCCGGCCTCCGGACAGCAGAAACGCGCCGTCGCCGCGTTTTTGCCCTACCCGGTCGGGGTAGGCAAAAGACAGCAGCAGGCCGGTGGCGCTGCTGTCTTCCGGCCCTGCCCCCGGCGCCAGCTGCAGCTGCGCCAGGAGACTACGGCTCTCGCGCTGCACCGCGCGCAAGACCGCCGGGTCTGCGCTCCCGCTGCTGCCGGAGCGCTCAAATGCAAGCAGCGCCTCCACGCGGAGCGTGATGTCGCTGCCCTGATCCGCGGGACCCTTGAACAGGTCCCGCTCCTGCAGCAGCGCCGCCAGCCGGCAGGCCAGCGGCGCTTCGCCAAGCAGAGCCGCGCGCAGCAGCATATGCGCGGCGCGCGGGTGTGCGCCAAGCGCGGCCATGCTGCGGCCGTGCGGCGTTATGGCGCCGCCGGCGTCAAGCGCACCGAGCTGGCGCAGCAGCGCCGTTCCCTGCGCGTAGGGCGCAGCGGGCGGCGGGTCCAGCCAGGGCAGCGCGGCGGGCTCGCGCACGCCCCATAGCGCCAGCTCCAGGGATAGCTGCGCCAGGTCGGCTTCCAGCATTTCCGGCACATTGTCGTCCGGAAGCCGGGCATGCTCTTCGCTGCTCCAGAGCCTGTAGCAGACCCCCGGTGCCGTCCGGCCTGCCCGGCCGCGCCGCTGGTCGGCGGATGCCTTGGATACAGGCACGGTTGTGAGCCGCGGCATGCCGGTCCGCGGCGAGAACACCTGCGTGCGCCGTAGGCCCGTATCGATCACGGTACGTACCCCTTCGATCGTCAGGCTGGTCTCGGCAATTGAGGTGGCCAGTACAACCTTGCGCTGGCCCGGTACTGCAGCAGCTACCGCAGCATCCTGCATCGCCTGCGGGAGCTGGCCGTACAGCGGCCGGATCACGGTGTCAGCCGGCAGGCTGCCGCCTTCCAGCTCGCGCTGCGTCCGGCGGATCTCCCGTTCTCCCGGGAGAAATACCAGGCAATCTCCCGGCTGCTCCGCCAGCGCGCGGCGGACAGCCTGGGCAGCGGACTGTTCAAGCATAGTATTATTAGCAGAGGGGGCATAGATGGTCTCAACCGGATATGTCCGCCCCGGACAATTCACTACCGCCGCTCCGCCAAGCAGCGCAGATACCCGCTCCGCATCCAGCGTTGCAGACATAATCAGGATACGCAGATCATCCCGCAGCACAGACTGCGCCTCAAGCGCCAGGGCCAGGCCCAGATCAGCATGCAGGCTCCGCTCATGGAACTCGTCAAAAATCACCAGCCCGACGTCACCGAGCGACGGGTCACTCTGCAGCATCCGTGTCAGAACACCTTCGGTGACCACAGTAATCCGTGTCTGCCTGCTTACCTTGCTGTCCATTCTCATCCGGTAGCCGACCGTCTGTCCCACCTGTTCACCCAGGCAAGCCGCCATATAGACAGCTGCTGAGCGGGCGGCCAGCCGTCTCGGCTCCAGCATCAGTATCGTTTTACCTGTCATCCACGGCTCGTCCAGAAAAGCCGGCGGCGTTCCCGTCGTCTTTCCGGCACCGGGCTCGGCAATCAGCACTGCGGCTGTGCTGCTGCGGAGTATTCTTGTCAGGTCAGGAAGCACCTGCATAATCGGAAGCTGTCTCATTGTTGTTCTCCATTACTGTTACTGTTTATAGTTCACTTTATCTTGGACGATACAACGCATTATTTCAAGCGGCATGTTCAAATTTCTCCGGGCTTGCGGCCGCAGGCCATCAGAAATGTCATCATTGCATAGGCTTCCGGAGAGCTGTTAAGCGCCTCGGATACCCGGCTGATCTGCCCGTATTCTTCCTCGCTGATTATTCCCTTTTTATAGAAGGGGGTGTATCTGTTTAGGTTAAACTGCTGCCGGAAGCCTTCAATGCCGTGCAGATCGCTGTGCTGAACGACGGCATCCATATCCACATCACAGTAGCCGGACTCCGTCAGCAGCCGCGGCAGCGTCCTTCCGACATAGCGGTTACCGCCTTTGGCCGCCTGATGGGCTGCCAGCTTGCGGATTACGGAAGGCAGAACTGCACTGTCCGGATTGACCGCTCCAAATATCCCGTCATCTATATCAATAATAACGAGCTTTCCGCCCGGCTTGAGCACTCTGTAGATCTCTTTTGCCGCATCTGACGGGTTATGCAGATGAAGAAACAGCAGCCTCGCTATTACAAAATCATATGTATTATCCGCCAGCCCGGTCTCATAGACCGAGCCGTGCACAAATTCCAGCCTTGATGAAGGAGGAGCAGCAATCCGCCGCTCTGCTTCATCCAATAAGGCTTTATCATATTCCAGTGCAGTAATCTGGCAATCAGGCAGACTGTTGACCAGTTGTTCGGTAATAAACCCCGGGCCGCTCCCCGCTTCAAGCACACGCATTCCGTTGCGTAAGCCATACCACTGCAGGTTGCGGAACTCCTTGTCCCAACCCATAACAGCCTGAGCCTTTAAGCGCTCAACCTCTGTTTGAAAGCCTGCAGGCACATTTCCGATGCTGTACGTAGATTTTCGCTCTAACATTAGCTTACCTCCGTATGATGTATCCTTATTTCTCTTGGTCCGCCAGCCGCCGGCGGATTTCATCGCCGTACTGAGTAAAGGCACTGCTGCCCCCGATTCCCCGTTCCCGTAAAAGCTGCTCCAGCCGCATTCTTTTTAAAGTTAACCGGGACTCAAGTGACTTCCGCCCGGCAGAATCGGAAGTCCCGCTGCTCAGGCAGGCTGCAAGCAATTCTTCCAAGGTGATGCATTCCGCACGCAGGGTCAGCTCTTCCGGCACAACCCCGGCATTCTTCATGATCTTGAACGACATCCGCAGCTCCTCCGGTACACCGGACAAGTCCTCCAGCTCCAGCGGCTTGCCGTGTCCGGGAAGATCTGCAAACTCACCGTTTCTCATTGCTTCCTGAATCCGTTGCTCTGCGAGCCATGCCAGCATTGTCTCTTCCCCTTCCATTAACCTTATAATCCGGCAGAAGCCTGCTTCAGCAGGTCTGCGAACAAATCGTACCGCACAGCCTTTCCTTCCAGCAGCTTTGCTGTAATCCGCTCCGGCTTGCCGGGCTCAAATACTCCCTCAGGCACCTCAAGTCCGTCCGCATTAAAAATCGTAAAGGTCACCCAGCCCTTCGCAGTAGTGATAACCGCGGCATATTTGCCGTTTTTGAGAAAATGGGGCTTGCCGTACTGTATCCGCTCCTGCACATCCGGAACCGAGTCATGAATCATCTGGCGCAGTGCATTGCAGATCTCAATTTGCCACGGCTGCTTGACACTGTTGATAAAATCTGTAACTTCCTGATTCACACAATCACCTTTTTCTGCTAAAATATGCTGCTGTATATGCACAGATTCTACCATAACCTGCATACTTTACAACCCCGTACACTGCAAACAGCCTTACCCCCGGTTACCAATACAGGAGTAAGGCTGCGGTAAATCCTTTTACATTTAACCGGACAATGATTCAGTGTTAGCTTAACAGCGACTCTGCACCGTCAATTACAATTTGCGCCCCGGTAATATGAATCGAATCATCGGAAGCAAGGAACGACACCAGATCAGCAACATTCTCAGGCTTACCCGGTCCGTCTGCCAGCGGCTGGGCTCCTTCCGGGAACTCGATCGGGATAACAATCTCTTCTACATCCTCATTAAACTCTGTGGACTCGTCAATATTCGTCGAGATAGCCCCCGGACAGATTACGTTTACGCGGATTTTGAACTTAGCAAGCTCCAGCGCAGCCATTTTGGCAAAAGCGACCTGTCCTGCTTTGGTCGTGCTGTATGGCGACCAGCCAAAGCTCGTAAACCGGGTATTACCGTTAATCGAGCTGGTGATAATGATGCTGCCTTTTCCTTTTGCCTTAAGATGTGGAATGGTGTATTTGAGTGTCAGGAACGTCCCCGTCAGATTGACATTGATCGTATGCTCCCAATCACTGAGGCTCAGCTCTTCAATCGGCCCGACTACACCGTTGATGCCCGCATTGGCAAACACAATATCGAGGCTTCCAAAATGCTCAATCGTTCTGCGCACCGCCTCCTCCATCCGTTCAGCATCAGAGGTATCGACATCAATAGCCAGTGCGCAATCCTTGCGCAGCTTGTTCAGCTTCTGCTCCAGCACCGAGGTGCGTTCATTAACCAGGTCAAAAAGAGCTACATTGGCGCCTTCCCGCGCCATCTGGATCGCCGCTGCCCGGCCGATCCCCGAGCCCGCACCTGTTATAATCGCCGTTTTACCGATAAACCGTTGTTTTTTCGCTATATTGGGGCTCATATGTACACTCTCCTTCCACATCATCCATATTCGTGACTCTGTTTCAAGATTACCCAAATGCCCCTCGATTATAATCACCTTGTGCAAATATATGTGCAAGATTTGTGCAACTTTACTAAGGAAGGCACTAAAAGCCGGCTCATTGCCTCCATCATATCATCCCTTCTGCCGGCTTTGGCGTAATCAAAGGCATTTGTGCCCTTCATTTCGTCCATTCCGCCGACTTTGGCGTATTAAAAGTTGCGTAGCTTGACCTCCTAAAAATCCATAAAGACCCCACAACGTGAGGCCTTTACAAGGTTAGCAAATTTATGTAGCTATAGTGGCTGTATATTAACCTTACAGCTCTATAGCAGCATCTAGTGTCATTACAACAGAACTCTGCATAGCTCTAGCACAGCTTTATAGTTTCTCTGCAATAACTCTATGGTTACTCTTCAGTTTCTCTTCAGTCAATCTTCAGTCTATCTAAATACACTCCACAGCAGCTTTATTTTGGTACATTAACTCGCCAGCACTATCCTTCTCTCTGCACATTACCTTCTTACTATTAAGTCCTTCTATAAATGATGACCATCCTCTTCCGCTCAATTATCCAGCTTACGGACATCCACCTTGACGCTGAGCGTCCCGGCTCCGCCGCGGTATACGCCTTTGACCGGAACAATATCCTTATAATCCCGGCCGTGGCCCAGCTTGATGTACCGCCAGTTCACTTCCGCATTATTAGTCGGATCAAAGCCGAGCCAGCCCGTTCCGGGGATATGTGTTTCGACCCAGGCATGGGAGGCCTGTTCGAAATCGGCATTTCCGCCCTGGAGATCACCGACAAAATGGTATCCGCTGACGTAACGCGAAGGTAACCCGACACTCCGGCAGACGGCAATCATCAGATGTGCATAGTCCTGGCAGACGCCGCGCTTAAGCTTGAGCGCTTTTTTGACCGTAGTATTCACACTCGTCGCTTCGGGATCATAGGTGAACTGTTCGTAGATGGTAGAAGACAACTTTTTTGTCCACGCATACATATCATCGGCTTCCTCAAAAGGATGCAGCGACGCGAACTCCACCAGCTCCGGTGTAACCTCCGTGTAACGGGTCGGCAGAACGAATTCAATGTAGCGGTTCTGGAATTTTTCATCATTCAGCAGCTTAACCTGATCTTCGAGCGGGATATGCGGAAGGTCCGCGCCCTGCGCTTTATCCAGCGTCACTACGGTCGCCTTAGTATGAATCACCATCTCTGTATGCGGCTTGTTCACCGAATAGGCGTGCACCCGGTTGCCGAAAAAATCCTCATAGGTCAGCAGATTGGCAGCCGGAGTAACCTCCACCTCGTGATGATAGCAGGACTGCCGGTAGTTCGTGCGCGGAGTCAGCCTGATTTCATTGACACTGTCCGTAACCGGCTCGGGATAGGAATAGGTTGTCGTGTGGTTGATCTGTATCTTCATACATAGGCTCCTTCGCGGCGAAAAAAGGCGCCTTCCATCGTCTTTCCTAGACGCTGGCAGGAAATCATCAGGGAATCCAGAACATCATCGACGTGATCACCGGCCATCTCTTCTTTTTCCATATAATCCAGTTCAGCCTTAATCTTGCCGGCCTGACGGATAACCTTCTCATGTCCTGAGCCCTTCTCGGAGGAATCCAGCTCCAGCCTGGCCAGATGCTCCTCCAGCTTATGGAAGGAGAAGCGAACCGAACGCGGGAAGCGCGCATTCACAATCAGAAATTCCAGGATGCACTCCGGCGTCATATCATCCGCATAATAGCGTCTGAACGACTGATAGCCGCTCACAGATTTCAGCACAGCCTGCAGCTGGGTATAGATGGTGCTGTTCTCCTTGGATTTGCATGATACGGTAACAGCCTGCAGAATCCGCGTCGTGTTCTCGGCACGCTCCAGAAACCGTCCGCTTTCTATAAAATGCCATTCGTTGCCGCGCAGCATCACGGACTGTTCTGCACCGAGGAACATGGCCGCACGCTCTTTAATCTGCTGATAGAATTGATGCGGGCCGCTCATAATATCTGCTACTGACTGCTCACCGAGCCAGAGATTAAAGCCGTTGACAATATCCCACAGCTCGCTCGGCAGATGCTGACGCAAGGTACGCAGATTATTCCGCGCCTGATGCACACAGGAGAATAAGGAATTGGCATTGCCTAAGTCAAGGGTTATAAAAGACAGCACATCCTGCTCACAAAAGCTGTCAAACTGCTTGAGATACTCATTTCTGACTCCTAACGCATCAATTAGCCTGGACCACTTATGGCCCTCCGACTGAAAATCCTCTTCCTGCTGAATATGATAATGGACATCGATCAGCCGCGCATGATTCTCCGCCCGTTCAATATACCGTCCAATCCAAAACAAAGCTTCCGCGTTGCGATTCAGCATCGTCACCACTCCTCCGCTTCCACATTTTGATGCTGCACTTTGTTCCTCCTATCCGGCTTAAGCGGCCGGCATCAGGCCATAACCCAGGTATCCTTCACTCCGCCTCCCTGGGAAGAGTTCACGACCAGTGAATTCTCCTTCATCGCCACCCGAGTCAGGCCGCCGGGGATGACATGAGGCTTGCGGTCTGCACCCATCAGTACAAATGCCCGCAAATCGATATGGCGCGGCACCATGGATGCACCGGATAAGACTGGCGCCCGTGACAGCGACATGATCGGCTGGGCAATATAGCGGGCGGGGTCAGCCAGAATCTTCAGCCGGAAATCTATCAGCTCATCCCTCGTCGCTTCACTGCCGATCAGCATACCGTACCCGCCGGAGAGTGATGTCTCTTTGACCACCATTTCAGACAGGTTATCCAGCACATATTGGCGCTCCTGCGGCCGTGAGAGCAAGTACGTCGGTACATTGCCCAGTATCGGCTCCTCGTTCAGATAATAGCGGATCAAATCCGGAACATAGACGTACATGGCCTTATCATCTGCGACCCCTGTGCCCGGAGCGTTGGCGATTGCGATATTGCCTGCCCGGTATGCATTCATAAGTCCGGCCACGCCCAGCAGCGAATTCGGCTGAAACGCCAGCGGATCGATATAATCATCGTCCAGGCGGCGGTAGAGCACATCTACTTTGCGCAGGCTGTTCATTTCCTTTAAATAAATCTTGTGATCCTGGGCTACCAGGTCGCGCCCTTCAACCAGATGAATGCCCATCTGCTGGGCCAGAAAAGCATGCTCGTAGTAAGCTGAATTATATTCACCCGGCGTCAGCAGGGCAATTACCGGATCTTTGGTTCTGGACGGAGACAGGCTCCGCAGCACTGACAGAAACCGGTTAAGGCTGTGATCCACATCCCGGATGGAGCTGGCGAAGGCAAGTTCAGGAAATAACTGGTTCATTAGTGATCTGCCTTTAAAAAGGTAAGAAAACCCCGACGGCGTGCGCAGATTATCCTCAAGCACATAATACTCGCCGTCATGATGGCGGATCAGATCGATGCCAGAGGTCGTCACATAAGCCCCTCCGGGTACTCTGAGGCCCGCCATTTCGGGACGGAAATACACGTTGCTGATAATCATCCGCCGCGGTACAATTCCATCCTTGACAATGTATTGCTCATGATAAATGTCGTGAATAAATAGATTAAGTGCTGTAATCCGCTGAATGATTCCTGCCTCAAGCCGCTCCCATTCACCCTTGGGGATAATCCGGGGGATCATGTCGAAGGGAATCGTCCGTTCCATCGGCTGATCCTGCGCCGGGTTGTACAGTGTAAATGTTATTCCTTCTTCCATCATCCGCCGCTGCATCAATTTCTGCTTAGCTTGCAGCTCTTCGGGGCTCATCCCGTTAAACATGCGGCTCACATGCTTGTAATGAGGCCGGATACTCCGTTCATCGGCATACATTTCGTCGTAAAAATGCTCCAGCGGATACGGAGAGATACCGGGCAAAGGATCTAATTTGGACATGAGCCCGACTCCTTTCGGATGTTCAAATGTGTTATGTTTGTTTACAAACTAATTTAAATTTATAGATTTAATCACGAAAAACTTTAATTCTACTTTCATAATACGTAAATGATAATCTTGATGTCAATATATATAACAGCAAAATGGAGTTTATGAACCATTTCGCATCCTTGGAATCGCTTCCTTTCTCCTGAGCGTATTTTCCGGGTGCTGTAATGCTGAGGATACAATGAATTGTATGCGGGAGGGCTGACAAGCAGTACTATTTTGAATTTTTCATATGTTGAAATTATTATGTATATGGTGCGATGTGAAAGTACCGTTACAATGACTGCTGCTCTTCATACAAATAGAAACGGCTATGCCGTCCTTCAGAGAAGGCGGTAACCGTTCCTGCGAGAAATATAAAGATTATGGATAGCGCAAAACATATAGATTATATTTCAAAAAAGACCCGCCCACCAGCCATTGCCGGTAAACGGATCTTATCAGAGTGAAGCAGATTCTCTTAGATTTGTTATTCGTTCTCTTTGTCCGGGTCAGCCTCTTCCTCACTGATCAAGCCGGCAAACAAGGCATGTACAAACTGGGTGGAGTCAAAGGCCTGCAGATCGTCCATCTTCTCGCCAAGCCCGACCAGCTTCACCGGCAGGTTCATTTCCTGGCGGATGGCCACAACGATACCGCCCTTAGCTGTGCCGTCCAGCTTGGTCAGCACCAGACCGGTGACTCCGCTTTTTTCACCAAACAGCTTGGCCTGGCTGAGCGCATTCTGTCCGGTTGTCGCATCAAGCACCATCAGTACTTCGTGCGGAGCACTTGGAATCTCACGCTGGATAACCCGGAAAATCTTGTTCAGCTCTTCCATCAGGTTCGATTTGTTCTGCAGACGGCCGGCCGTATCACAGATCAGCACATCGACATTCCGCTGCTTGGCAGCCTGCACGGCATCGAACATAACCGCCGCCGGATCTGATCCCGCCTGCTGCTTGATTACGTCCACTCCGGCACGCTGGCCCCACACCTCAAGCTGCTCAATGGCTCCGGCGCGGAATGTATCGCCTGCTGCCAGGAGAACCTTCTTGCCCTCTTGCTTGTAACGGTGGGCCAGCTTGCCGATCGTTGTTGTTTTGCCGACACCGTTAACGCCGACAAACAGGATCACGGTGATGCCGTCCGGATTTTCATTAAGGCTGTTGTCATCATCACCGCGCAGCAGCTCCATCAGCTTACGTGAGAGGATCGGCTGCAGCTCCGCTGCATCCTCAATCCGCTTTTGCTTAACCTCTGCACGCAGCTCTTCTACAAGTGTCATTACCGTGTTAACACCTACATCCGCACCGATCAGAATCTCTTCGAGCTCTTCATAGAACTCCTCATCAATCTTTTTACGGCGGATGATCAGGTCAGAGACCTTCTCGACGAAGCCCTTACGTGTTTTCTCCAGCCCGTCGCGGAAGCTTTTTGTTACACTTTCTGTTTTGCCGGAAATACTGTCCTTCAGTTTCTTAAAAAAGCTCATTATGGTCCCCCTCAATTACGGGATTAGCCTTGACAGAATTTCCAGCCGTCACTTTTCCCTTTGTTGTTGTCAATTTACTATGCAATAATCGCTTCTTCATCCTCCAGCTTCACGGAGACGAGCTTGGATACGCCGCCCTCCTCCATCGTGACGCCGTAGAGCACATCTGCTTCCTCCATTGTGCCCTTGCGGTGGGTTACGACGATGAACTGGGTCTGCTCCGAGAACTCACGCAGGTACTGGGCGAAGCGGACGACGTTGGCTTCATCCAGCGCCGCCTCGACCTCATCGAGCACGCAGAACGGAACCGGCTTAACCTGCAAAATGGCAAACAGGAGAGCCATCGCCGTCAGCGCGCGCTCACCGCCGGAGAGGAGCTGCAGGTTCTGCAGCTTTTTGCCGGGCGGCTGGGCTACGATATCAATGCCGGTCTCCAGCATATTCTCCGGGTTCAGCAGCTGCAGATCGGCCCGGCCGCCGCCGAACAGCTTCGAGAACACCGTTCCGAATTCCCGGCGGATGGCATCAAAGGTCTGTTTGAAGCGTTTGGACATTTCCTCTTCCATCTCATGTATCACATGATACAGCGTTGTCTTAGCCTCTACCAGATCATCCTTCTGGCTGCTGAGGAAGGTATAACGCTCATGCACACGCTGATATTCCTCAATGGCTCCCAGACTGACTTCTCCGAGGGCAGAAATACTGCGCTTCAGCCGCTGTACTTCCATCTGGGCTGCCGGAACATCCTCAGGAACCGGGTAACGCTGCTTAGCCAGCTCATAACTCAGCTCATAATCCTCACTCAGCTTGCGCAGTATGTTGTCCAGCTCCACATCAAGCCGGCCGACCGACACCTCGGTCGTGCGGAGCTTGTCCTCCACAGCGCGGAGCGCCTGCCGCTGATCTTTGGTCTCGCCTTCAGCCAGCTCCAGCTTGCGGGTCAGGACTGCACGGTCTGCACGGGCAAGATCAAGCGCTGCCGCACTTTCGTCCCGCTTCAGCCGGTAGCTGTTCAGGTTCTCCTGCTGCTTCACCGCTTCACGGACATTCTCTTCCAGATCCTGCTCAATCGTCATAAGGAGGCTGCGGCTCTGCTTCAGCTCTTTATCCTGGGATCCGGCATCCTGGCGCATCCGGCGCAGCTGCTCCTCCAGTGAGAAAATCTCCTGGTCCAGCTTGCCTTCTGACACCTTCATACCGGTCAGCTTGCCCTGAAGCTCTTCCTTGGCGGATTCGCTCGCTTTACGCTCAGACTCGGCATTTCGGATCGCTTCATGGGCAGCCTTTTCCTCCTGCTCCAGGCGGGCAAGCTCAGTTACCGCCTGTACCCGGCTTTCCTCCAGTCCCTTGACCTCTGCCTCGAAGCCGCTGCGCTCTGCACCGGCACCTTCTACCTGCTCCTGCACATGGCGCAGCTCCTGCTCCAGCTGTTTCAGGTCGCCGGCTACGCGCTGCTCTTCCAGCCGTTTCTCGTCACCGTCGTGACGCAGCTGCTCCAGCTTACGCGAGGCATTCTCCTGCTCATCCCTGAGCCGGCCGATGCCCTGCTTCAGCTTGGCGATCTGGCGCTCACTTTCTTCAATCCCGCTGAACAGCTGGTCCAGCTGCCGCTTGCGGCTCAGCAGACTGTTATTTTTTTTGTGCTGGCTCCCCCCGGTCATTGAACCCCCGGCGTTCACAACATCGCCTTCAAGCGTTACAACCCTGTAGCGGTACTGGCATCTGGCGGCAATCTTGTTAGCCTGCTCCAGATTCTCCGCAATGACCACATTACCCAGCAGACTGCCTATAATGCTGCTGTATTTGTCTTCAAATCCCACCAGCTCAGAGCCGATACCGACAAATCCTTCAGCACCCTCTACCATGCTGCGGTCACTTCCGGTTATCTGGCGCGGACGGATAACATCCAGCGGCAGAAAAGTCGCCCGGCCTAATTGGCGCTGCTTCAGAAAGGCTATCGCCTGACGGGAGACTGCTTCATTGTCCATAACGACGTGCTGAAGCGAAGCGCCAAGCGCTGTTTCCACGGCCATTTCCAGGCGCTCCGGCACAGAAATCAGCTCAGCGACCGCACCGTGCACACCATTCAGCTGTCCTTTACGGGCCCCCTTCAGCACTTCCTTGACTCCGAGCATAAAGCCGTCGAAGTCATCCTGCATCTCCTTCATCGTCTCATGCCTGGACACCTGCGCTTCGCGCTTCTGCTCCCATTTACGAAGTCCTGACTGCGTCTCTTCAATCAGCTTATGCCGTTTGTTGGTCTGCTCACTCTCGGTAATATAGCTATTCCGCAGATTCCCGATCTCCTTGCCGAGTGCGGTAATCCGGTCCTTAAGCGTCTTCTGTGAAACGGACAGCTCCTCCAGCCGGGCAGTCCATTTGCCGCTTTCTTCAGCGCTGCGGCTCATCCGCCGCTCCAGACTTTCCTTCTGCTGGTCCGCATAACGGATCTCATTCCTGGCCTGGGCCATCAGATTCATCAGCTCAAGCAAAGCACTCTTCAGCTGCTCTTCCTTGCTCTGGCTGATACCGACGGCAACGCCCTCCAGCCGGGTCTCTTCAGCGGAAAGCTGACTGCGTAAGTCCTCAAGCGCCTGACGGGCCTTCTCCAGCTTCAGCTCCAGCTCAGCCAGCTCCCGCTGCCGGTCTGCAGAGCGTTCACCAACAGACCCAAGATTAGCCATCAGCTGCTCCCGGTTGGCTTCAAGGTTTTTTTTTCGTTCCTTCAGGACTTCACCATAGCCCTCATTCTTCTCATACGCCTCACTGTAGCGGAGCAGCTGCTCCTGCAGCTTCTCTACCAGCTCTTCCAGTGAGCGCAGCTCAGCACGTCCGCTTTCAAGCTTGGCATCATGGGCGGATACAACGGTCGATAGCTCCAGCTGTTCCTTGCCCAGTACCTCAAGACGTGCATTGCCTTCCTTCCATGCGGTATGAATCCCTTCGATCTGATGAACGTAGACCGAAATTTCCAGCTGCTTCAGCTGCTCACGCAGCTCTTTATACCGGATCGCCTTCTCAGACTGCTCCTTCAGCGGACCGATCTGATCCTCCAGCTCGCTGAGCAGATCGTGAATGCGCAGCAGATTCTGCTCCGTATCGTCCAGCTTGCGTCCGGCTTCCTTTTTGCGCGATTTATATTTAACAATACCGGATGCTTCTTCAAATATCCCCCGCCGGTCCTCGGAACGGGTGCTTAAAATTTCCTCAATCCGACCCTGCCCGATAATGGAATAAGCCTCACGGCCGATACCGGTATCCATGAACAGCTCTGTGATGTCCTTCAGCCGGCAGGATTGCTTGTTGATCAGATATTCACTGTCTCCGCTGCGGTGTACCCTCCGGGTTACAGTTACTTCACTGAAATCCAGCGGCAGCACATGATCCTCATTATCCAGAGTAAGCGAAACCTCGCCATAGTTCACTGCTTTCCGCGCATCACTGCCCGCGAAGATAATATCCTCCATCTTGCCGCCGCGCAGCGACTTGGCGCTCTGTTCACCAAGCACCCAGCGGATACCGTCAGAAATATTACTTTTGCCGCTGCCATTCGGCCCTACTACAGCCGTAATGCCGCGCACGAATTCCATTTCTGTTTTGTCGGCAAAAGATTTAAAGCCAGCCAATTCAATCCGTTTCAAAAACATAACTCGCCTATCACCTCTGAACTATTATAACATAGCGTTCTCGAAATAACCCCACAAAGTGGCTCTCTCCATCGATGCTGAATCAGGTACTTTGCGGGGACCCTGAGACGAAAAAGAGCAGCAAAAGTCTGACCTCCGCCTTAACGCCGGCATTCAGACCATTGCTGCTCTCCTCCGCTAATTGCCTCGGGTAGCCTCAGCTTGTACATTTACAATTGCAATTGCTGTATTCAAGCGCCATCTTCCTTCAGCCGCAAAAGTGCTGCTGCTGCAGCCTGCTGTTCCGCTTCCTTCTTGGAACGGCCGTTACCTCTGCCAAGTGATTGGCTGGACATGTAGACCTCAGACACAAATTCACGCTCATGCGCCGGTCCCCGCTCTTCAATAATCCGGTATTCCAGCGTACCTAATCCGTGGTGCTGGATCAGCTCCTGAAGCTCAGTCTTGAAATCGCTCATCTGCATTTGCAGCTTGCCGTCTGTCTCCACCAGCGGAAATACGTGATTATCCAGAAAGCGGCGTACAGTCTCCAGCCCCTGATCAAGATAGAGCGCTCCCACGAAGGATTCAAACACATCAGCCAGCAAGGCCGGGCGGGTTCGCCCGCCCGTAAGCTCTTCCCCTTTGCCCAGCAATACAAACCGCCCGAAGCCGAGACTTTCGGCAAACTTGACCAGTGAAGGCTCACATACGATTGCTGCTCTCAGCTTGGTCAGCTCACCTTCCGGCCTGTCGGGCAGCAGGTTGTACAAATATTCAGAAACCGTCAGCTCCAGCACAGCATCGCCCAGAAATTCCAGACGCTCATTATCCTGATGCTGGTTGAACCGGTGTTCGTTCACATAAGATGCATGGGTAAAGGCCTGCTTCAGAAGTACAGGATCGTGAAATTGGATTTGAAGTTGGCTCTGTAACTGCTTCAGGTCTCCTTTCACTGCACTGTTCTCCCCTTACTGTTTATATTTTTTGAGAATAACGGTAGCGTTATGTCCTCCAAATCCGAATGAGTTGGACATAACAATGTTAAGATCGGCATCACGCGGTACATTCGGAACATAATCCAGATCACATTCCGGGTCCTGATTGTCCAGGTTAATTGTAGGCGCAATTCTGTTCTTCTGCAGGGAAAGCCCGCAGATGATCGCTTCAACACCGCCGGCTGCACCAAGCAAATGGCCGGTCATCGACTTTGTCGAGCTGATAGCTACCTTATAAGCGTGGTCTCCAAGCGCCTTCTTCACGGCAGTCGTTTCCGACTTGTCGCCGGCAGGCGTGGAGGTTCCGTGCGCATTGATGTAATCAATATCTTCCGGATTAATTCCGGCATCACGGATCGCCATCTTTATGCAGCGTGCTGCGCCGTCAGGGTCCGGATCAGTCATGTGATGTGCGTCCGCACTCAGGCCGTAACCGATCACCTCGGCATAGATCTTTGCCCCGCGCTTCTCGGCATGCTCCAGTGATTCCAGAATCAGAATACCGGCCCCTTCACCCATAACGAAACCGTCACGGTCAACATCAAACGGGCGGCTTGCCTTTTCAGGCTCATCATTACGCGTTGACATGGCTCTCATCGCACAGAAGCCGGCCATACCTGTAGGACGGATTGTCGCTTCCGAACCGCCGCAGATCATTGCATCCGCATCACCGCGCTGGATCAGACGGAAGGATTCTCCAATGGAGTGGCTTCCTGTCGCACAGGCAGTAACAGTAGTAGTGTTAGGTCCTTTGGCGCCGAGGTTAATCGACAGCTGGCCGGAGCCCATATTGGCGATCATCATCGGGATGAAGAACGGACTCACTCGCTTCGGCCCCTTTTCGAGCAGCAGGTTGTGATTGTCCTCCCATGTTCCCAGTCCGCCAATACCGGAGCCGACTGATACGCCGATCCGTTCTGCATCAATATCTTCACCGATCTTAAGTCCGCTGTCTTTCAGCGCTTCCTCACCGGCGGCTACTGCAAACTGCACAAAACGGTCCATCTTGCGGGCTTCCTTGCGGCCAAAACGCTCCTCCGCATCAAAATCCTTAACCGAAGCTGCAATTTTCGTAGTGTAATCACTGACATCAAAGGCATCAACTGTAGAAACTCCGGATTTGCCGCTCATCAGGCTCTCCCAGAAGGTATCCAGATCCTTGCCCAGGGACGTTATTACGCCCATTCCTGTAATAACCACTCTATGACTCAAACGCAATCACCCCATCTGTAAGCTGTATACTTCATTTGTTATGAAGCTGTGCTTTCTGAACTCTATATATAAACTTCAGTACCGCCAAGGCTTTCTGCCTGCGGTTCTGTTATTTTCCCCATATTAAGAAGGCCAACGGCCTGTTGTAATGCTGTATACGTGTAAAATGAGGAGAAGTCCCGCCCCCCTGGGGACGGGACCCTCAATCATATGACTCTAGGTATGAGATTGTATGTACTTCACAACTTCACCCACGGTCGTAATCTTCTCTGCATCTTCATCAGAGATTTCCATATCGAATTCATCTTCCAATTCCATAACCAATTCTACTACATCAAGAGAATCAGCACCCAAATCATCTTTGAAAGACGCTTCTAATGTTACCTCTGCTTCATCGGCACCTAAGCGGTCGATGACAATGCGTTTTACACGCTCCAATACATCGGACATCCGGTTCACCTCCTCTTTTGGTATTATACGAGATATGAAGTCAAAATACCATAGAGCATAAAAAACGCTTTCCGGCTGCCTCTTCCCGTTCCCTCCATAGCTGTTCAAAGCTTGATTTAGCCTTACATGTACATGCCGCCGTCCACGTGAAGTGTCTGGCCTGTCATATAAGCTGCCCCTTGCGAGACCAAAAATACAGCCGTGTTAGCAATGTCCTCCGGCCGACCGAGCTGGGCAAGGGGAATCCCCTTCACCAGCTCGCTGCGGACTTCATCGGACAGCTCACGGGTCATATCAGTATCAATGAACCCCGGTGCAATACAGTTCACCGTAATTCCGCGGGAAGCCAGCTCCCGTGCCGCTGATTTGGTCATCCCGATTACTCCCGCCTTGGCGGCGGTATAGTTGATCTGACCCGGATTACCTGTTACACCCACTACAGAAGAAATATTGATGATCCGGCCGTAGCGCTGTTTCATCATAGGGCGGGTAACAGCCTTCAGGCAGTTGAACACACCTTTGAGATTTGTCTCAATGACCTGATCGAACTCTTCTTCCTTCATGCGCATAATCAGGTTATCCCGGGTAATTCCGGCATTGTTGACCAGAATGTCGATTCTGCCCCAGGTGTTGATTACCTCCTTGACAAGGTTCTCTGCCTGTTCACTGCTGCCGACATTCCCCTTAAGGGCAATGCCCTCAGAGCCCAGCTCGGCAATACGCGCAACTGTCTCCTGGGCTGCAGCTTCACTGCCGGAATAGTTAACGGCTACCTTAACGCCCTGCTCTGCGAGAGCAAGTGCAATACTGCGGCCGATTCCGCGTGATCCGCCGGTAACCAGAGCCGTCTGGCCTTTTAATGCTGAGAACATTGTATATCCCCTTTCCATCATATGACCGGTAATATGTCCAGGCAGCTACAGCTCAGCCTGAACGCTTTCCAGACTGTTAATACCGACAACCTTGACCGTTTTGTCGATTTTGCGGATCAGCCCGGCCAATACGCTGCCGGAGCCAATCTCAATAAAGGTATCTACACCAGCTGCAATCAGCCATTCCACGCTGTCCTGCCAGAGTACAGGTGTATATACCTGCTGCACCAGCAGCTCCCGGATTTCTTCCGGATTACTTACCGGCTGGGCAGTGACATTAACAATCACCGGCACAGCCGGAGCATTAAAGGTTACACGCGCAAGCTCTGCGGACAGGCGCTCAGCAGCTGCTTTCATCATTGACGAATGAAACGGTCCGCTGACCTCCAGCGGAATTGCCCGTTTGCCGCCGGCTTCCTTAACCCGCTCCACTACAGCTGCAACACCAGTCTGTGAGCCGGAGACTACAATCTGGCCGGGGCAGTTGACGTTAGCAAGTTCTACTACATTGCCTTTTTCAGAGATACTGCGGCACAATTCAGCAAGTGCCCCGCGCTCTGCACCCAGCACAGCAGCCATTGCGCCTTGTCCGCCCGGCACCGCTTCTTCCATGAAGCGTCCGCGCAGCCGTACCAGCTGCACAGCATCCTCATAGGAAAGTACGCCTGCGGCTACAAGCGCGCTGTACTCACCCAGACTATGACCGGCAACAAAATCAGGCTTGATGTTTCTATCGCTAAGCGCTGCAAGATAGGCCACACTAGTTGTTAGAAGTGCAGGCTGGGTGTTCACCGTCTGCTTAAGCTCGCTGTCAGGTCCTTCGAACACAAGGTGGCTCAGGTCAAATCCGAGTGCCTTATTACCTTGTTCAAACACCGCACGGCTCTGCGGCACTGCGTCATAAATATCCTTACCCATCCCGACAGCCTGCGCACCCTGTCCGGGAAAGACAAATGCAATTTTACCCATTGTAGAAACTCCTTCAAGTACCTGTGTATAAGCGGATCAGCCAACTGATACACAGGATTCATTATTCGTTTACCAGATCAATACGGAAGCGCCCCAGGTAAGTCCGCCGCCAAAGCCGACCATAAGTACCGTGTCGCCTTCCTTCATCCGACCTTCCTCTGCCGCTTCCACCAGCGCGAGCGGTATAGAAGCTGCGGAAGTATTAGCGTAACGGTCTACATTAATCACGCATTTTTCTTCGGGCAGATCAAGACGCTGCATGGCTGACTGAATGATCCGGATGTTCGCCTGATGCGGTACAAACAGATCAATATTTTCCTTAGTCAGTCCTGCTTTGGTGAGCACGCGTTCTGTAGCTGTACCCATCACCCGTACTGCAAATTTGAATACCTCACGGCCGTTCATGTAAATATAATGCTTCTTGTCTTCAATCGTCTGGTTAGAGGCCGGCAGGCGCGAGCCCCCTGCTTCCAGCTTCAGCAGGCTTCCGCCCGCCCCTTCTGCGCCCAGGTCAAACGACTGGAATCCGCGTCCTTCCGGAACCTCACCTATAATTACGGCGCCAGCCCCGTCTCCGAACAACACACAGGTATTACGGTCTGTGTAGTCGGTAATGCGGGAAAGCGTATCCGCCCCGATAACAAGCGCATTATTATACATTCCTGTCTTGATGAAGCTTGTTGCTGTTGCCAGACTGTAGACAAAACCCGAGCATGCAGCCGACAAGTCAAACGCCGCTGCACCTTTTGCTCCCAGCTTATCCTGCAGGATGCAGGCAGTGGAAGGGAACGAGGTGTCAGGTGTTATGGTCGCAACAATAATGAGGTCAAGATCCTCTGCCTTCATCCCGGCGGATGCCAGCGCCTTCAGTGCAGCCTCATAAGCCAGGTCCGAGGTCGCCTCATGCGGTGCCGCAATATGCCGCTCACGGATGCCTGTACGGCTGACAATCCATTCATCATTGGTTTCTACGATCTTTTCAAGATCGCTGTTAGTCAATATTTTCTCAGGCACATATTTCCCTGTACCGATAACCCCTACCGAACGCATCTGATTCATTTCGTCACTCACTTCCCGCTAATTTCCTTGGATATGCCGGGCACAAGCCCTGCCTGCAGTGCGATCCGCGCCTGTCTGACCGCATTCTTGACCGCATTGCCGTCCGATGAGCCGTGGCCCTTTACTACCAGGCCGCTGAGGCCCAGCAGCGGTGCGCCGCCATGCTCTTTATAATCCATTTTACCCTTGAGGCTTCTCAGCTCAGGCATCAGGATTGCTGCACCGAGCTTGGTTTTTAGAGACTTGCTGAACTGCTCCTTAAGCAGAGAGAACATTGCGCCTGCCGTTCCCTCCAGCGTCTTAAGCAGAATATTTCCGGCAAAGCCGTCGCAGACGAGAACATCACAGGCTCCTGTGAGCACATCGCGTGCTTCCACATTGCCGACAAAATGAATGCCCGGCTGTGCTTCCAGCAGCGGATATGCTTCCTTGGTCAGCTCATTGCCTTTACCGGGTTCTGTTCCGACATTCAAAAGACCTACCCGGGGCTTCGCAATCCCGTGCACCTTGCTGCGGTAGATGCTGCCCATCAGCGCGTACTGCGCCAGATGCTGCGGCTTTGCATCCATGTTCGCACCAAGGTCCAGAGCCAGCACGCCGACATCATCCAGGGTCGGAATCATCGGGGCGAGCGCGGGACGTTCAATACCGTTCATTCTTCCCACAACCAGCAGCCCGGTAGTCATCAGGGCCCCCGTATTTCCCGAAGAAATCATGGCATCTGCTTCGCCTTCACGTACCATCCGTCCGGCCACAACCATCGATGAATCCTTTTTGCGGCGGACCGCCTTCACAGGCTCCTCATCGGAGCTGATAACCTCGCCCGCATGACGCACCGTCAGGTTAGACGGCCTATTCTTTAGCAGCGGTGCGAGTCTGGCTTCGTCGCCGACCAGTACCAGCTGGGTATCGCTCCATTCTGCGGCCGCAGCTAACGCACCTTCCACATTACATTCAGGTGCATTATCTCCGCCCATCGCATCAATGGCGATCAGCATTGCCGTTTCCCCCTTCGCCTTATTCTTCAACTGCAGAGCGGTACACTACGAAATGTCCCTGGAACACTAATTCTTCCACGACATATGTAAACACGTCCACTTCGGCCTTTCCGCCCCGGCCGGCAAGTGAACGCACCTGCGCTTTGGCAATACATTTCTCTCCGAGCCGCACCATCCGCACAAAACGGATATCAGCAGACGCCGTCAGGGCAATCTCGTCATTGATAACGGCAACCGCCAGCGAATTGGCCTGGGCGAACACATAATGGCCGCGTGCAATTCCGTTCCGGGAGAAGACATGCTCCTCACGGATTTCAAATATGGAAATACCGCTCTTATCCAGCTGCAGATCGACAATGTCACCAACGATTTCATCTGGCGGCAATGAGCGGACCTGATCGTAGGAATGCTCCGCCATCAGCTTCATCCGTTCACGGAGCTCAGGGATTCCCAGCTCCAGCCTGTCCAGCCGGATGGTCTGGATGCTGACCTTTAGCTGCCGGGTCAGCTCCCGGTCGGTCACAAAAGGGTTGCCGTCTATAGTCTGAAGCAGCTTCTGCTGGCGCTCTTTCTTGGACATCCGCTCTATGGCGGCTCACCTCCTGGCATATGCTCCGGGTGTGAAGCGGCTGAGCCCTGCACAATAGCCGGGTTACCGCTCCAACAGTTAATATAAGTGATATTTGGCAAAATGCCTGTAGTATTCTTATATCTGATCAAAGCATCCGGCCGCGGAAGGCCGCTGTCATCATAACTTGTATGGTTAAAATTTCATTTTAGAACCAGGTACTAATATGTAGTATAATGCATCAGCCGTCAAAAATAAAGCATTGACATGAAAGTTACGTCAACAAGCTTGTACGCTCAGGCAGTGTTTGCTTCTTTTAATCCAAGTATAGTCTAATTTACACTAATTCCGTTCACACAGGAAATTGCACTAACAGCAGGCACGAATGATAATTCGGCCTTGACGGTTAACAGGCGCGTGCAGTTTTGGCCACAAAAAAATAGCACCCCACCCTAAGATGAAGTGCTATCTCTTATCACAAACTATTGTTTGATGATTTCTCTAGCTTTGTAAGTTCCGCAAACTTTGCATACGTGGTGAGCCAGTTTCAGCTCTCCGCATTGTTCACATTTCACCATACCCGGTACTGCCAATTTGAAGTGGGTGCGACGTTTGTCGCGGCGGGTCTTAGACGTTCTGCGTTGTGGTACTGCCATGATTATCAACCTCCGGAATTTGTTGTTGACCCGGTGTAACCCGGGATTTGTTCTTAATCATCTTGCTTGGTAAAGAATCCTTTCAACGCAGCAAGCCGGGGATCGACTACTGTGTTGTCGCAACTGCAGGTGCCTTCGTTCAAATTTTGTCCACATGTCTGACAAAGACCAAGACAGTCTGCCTTGCACAATACCGAATCCGGTAAGTGCAGTACGAAGTTTTCTTCCGCATAAGGAACAAGATCCACAATCTCGTCCGGGGCGTAGATGAGTTCGTCATCTTCGTCTTCAGGAAGAAGCGGCTGCTTAAGCCATTTGAAAGTCTCAGCAAAAGGAATGTTCAATTTGCTGTTAACCTCGCTGAGGCAACGTGCACATAACATGTCCACATTCCCTTCCAATGTTCCCACCACGTTCACACTATCGGTTCCCGCGGGCAGCGCTTTAAGGTTCACTGTAAGCGGTGCAACAGAAAGTATATCCTTCCGCCCTTTGACAAGCTCGCTGATATCCAGTGTTTCATGGATTAGCAGAGGCTCGTCGGCATTTGCCAATTTGCGAAAGTGAATCTTCATATTCATCACTCCAAACAAACAAAAATTATTATACCTAGAATTACCGAAGTTTGTCAACCATTATTCCTTTATATTGTTTCGATAACCGGGACAACTTATGATATAACTATTAGCCCAATATATCAAATACGATTTGGAGTGACACGAGCAGTGACTACAGTCGGCATAATCGCTGAATATAATCCTTTGCATAACGGCCATGTCCATCATTTTAATGAGGCCAAAAGACTGTCCGGTGCGGACACCTGCATCGTCGTGATGAGCGGCCCGTTCACCCAGCGCGGCGAGCCGGCGGCGGTGAGCAAGCAGGCCCGTACGGAAATGGCGCTGCATATGGGCGCCGATCTTGTGCTTGAGCTGCCCGCCGGCTATGCGCTGCAGCCGGCGGAATGGTTCGCCTTCGGAGCGGTTTCCCTGCTGGAAGCAACCGGAGTAGCGGACAGCCTGTGCTTCGGCTCCGAAGCCGGCAGTCTTGGCGGGCTGCTCGGACTGGCGGAGTTCCTGGCCGATGAGAGCAGCGAGCTGCAGGATGAGCTCCGCCGCCGCCTGGCGCTCGGAGCGAGCTTTCCGGCCGCCTTCAGCGCTGCTGCGGCGGCCGTCTGGTCCGGGACTCCCGGCGGACCGGGGAGTCCCCTAAAGGCCGAGGCGCTGCTGCGGCAGCCCAACAACAGCCTCGGCCTGCACTACCTGATCGCGCTGCGCCGGCTCGGCAGCGACATCAGGCCCCTCACCGTGCCGCGCACCGGCGCGGGGTTCCACGACCCGCTGCAGCGCGGGTCGTCCATTGCCAGCGCGACGGCAATCCGCCGGCTGCTGCAGGAGGGCGGTTCTCCGGCGGCATACATGCCGGAATATAGCATATCCATTCTGGAACGGGAGCATGCGGCAGGCAGGGGTCCGGTAAGTCTGGAGGACTTCAGCAGCCAGCTGCGTCACGTCCTTGTTACCCGGACACCGGACGAGCTGCGGCTGCTCCAGGACATGAATGAAGGGCTGGAGAACCGGCTGCTCAAGGTGCTTCCGCAGCTGGGACAGTTCACTGTCAGCGGACTCCTGGGAGCACTAAAAAGCAAGCGCTACACGCATACCCGCCTGCAGCGCCTGCTTGTGCACACCTTACTGAATCACAGCAAAGCAGAGCTGGCCCCGTCTGCGTTAGCCCAAGGACCCGGTTACATCCGGGTGCTCGGCTTCCGTGAGAGCGGACGCAGGCTGCTGAAGCAGATGAAGCAGACTGCTGCATGGCCTGTGGTCCTCTCCCCGGCACAGTTCAGCCATCCCGGACTTGAGCGTGATCTCCGGGCTGCTGCCGCATATGCCGGCGCCTTCACAGCCCCGCAGAACAAGGATCTCTATGCTGACTATCTCATGCCGCCGGTGATGCTGTAGCCGGCAGCTTCTCCATATACTCCAGCGCCTCATCCAGCGTTGACACAGGCACCAGCTTCATGGCGGTGCCTATCTGGTCTGCCTTTGCTTTGGCTTCGTCATAGTTTTTGACGGGAACAAAAAACACCTCTGCCCCCTCGCGGTCTGCAGCAACAATTTTATGTTTCACTCCGCCAATCGCACCAACGGTACCCTCTGCAGTAATGGTTCCCGTACCGGCTATCCGGTGACCTGCAGTCAGATCCCCCGGGGTCAGCTGGTTATAGATCTCCATCGTGAACATCAGCCCGGCTGACGGCCCGCCGACATCCGTGTCAGTAAAGCTGACTGCTTTGCCGGCAACCTTGGGCTCCACCTTCTGGACCGCCCCTATGACAACCCCGAACCCCGGCTTAACCGCACCGTTATCAGCATTTTTCACCTCAACCAGGGTGACTTCTTCCTTGATCTCCTTACCTCCGCGCTGTAGAACAGCCTCTACACGGTCGCCGATCTTTCTGGAAGACAGCAGCGCCGACAAAGCCTGCGGATCGGGGATATGCTGTCCCTCAACCGTAATAATCCGGTCTCCCGGACGGAACTGCCCCGGATTGCTTGTATCAGGAACAGAGAAGACATAGAGATAATCCACAACGTCCTCATAAGGGATATCTGCCGCATGATAAGCAGCCTGAACTGCGAACGACTGTGAGCTGTTCATATAGTAGACCTGCTCTGCCGCATATTCCTGCTCTGTTTTATCACCCAGCCGTGTCTCCTTCAGCACAACCTCACTATTCGAATTAAAAATAGAAGCAATCAGCAGGGCCACATTAGCATAGCTGGCTGATACCGTTGTCATCATGAAGGTGCCTTTTTCATCCTTGTCGGCGTTCTCCACCTTGATCATCGGCGCGACCTCAGAGGCTCTGCCAGGCTGGTACACAATATAAGGCGTATTCATAAAAACAGTAACATAGAGTATGACCACAAAAGTAAACAGGTAGGCGATTGTACGGAATCCTACCCGGCGTTTCTGTTGCCTCAATGACATTCCCTTCTTTCTTGGGGCTCTGTAACGGATCAGGCAGCCTGCCCACTGCTGCGCTTTCTCCTGCTGTGGCATGATGATTGTCTGCTGTGCATAAATTGATAACAGCCCGTAAGCCTTGTCTTAACCTATGAAGAGGTGATGCTTAAAATGAATAACGTTAAAATACGGAGAATGACCTCAGCTTCCGCACCTTTTCTGTCCGGGGCAGCAGCCATTCTGCTGGCAGCGGCGATTATCGCTGCTCCTGAATCCTCGTTCGCGGCTTCGCTGCAGGGCCTCAAGCTCTGGTGGACACTGATATTCCCGGCGCTGCTGCCTTTTCTGATCCTCTCGGAAATGCTGACTGCCTCAGGCTTCGTGCACGGGTTCGGCGTGCTGCTGGGACCGCTGATGACAAGGGTATTCCGGCTGCCCGGAGCCGCAGGCTGGACACTCGCCCTTGGTATGACAGCAGGATTTCCGGCAGGCGCCGGAGGCGTACAGCAGCTTCATAAGCAGGGCGGGATTTCGGACAAGGATGCCGGAAGACTCGCTTCACTGGCCCATTTTGCTAGCCCGGTCACGATAATTATCGTTGTCGGGGCGGCTTTTCTGCACAGTCCGTCCGCAGGGTATATTCTGCTTGCCATTCACTGGCTGTCGGGACTCGGCGCCGGCTTAACTTCCGTTTTGTTCACTGCCACAGGCAGCCGGGCTAACGGCCCCGTAAAGCTTCAGCAGGCTAAGCCGGGCTCACTCCCGTCAAGAGTCCGGCAAGCCGTAACAGAAGCCCGTGAACAGGACGGCCGCAGCTTCGGCAGGCTGCTGGGCGAATCCGTGTCAACCGCAGTGCAGAGCCTGATGGTCATCGGGGGATATATGATTATGTTCTCTGTTGTCATCAACATTATTGCGGTCCGGCTCCCGCATCTGTCTCCAGCCTTGGCTGCCGGTATCCTCGAGATCCATCTGGGTGCCAGTGCTGTGACTTCACAGGTTACAGAGCCGTTTTCTTTTGGCGCAATGGGTGTAACCAGCCTTGCTCTGCTCTCTGCATTGCTGGGATGGAGCGGAATTTGCGGACAGCTTCAGGCGTTAACCGCACTGAAACAGGCCAAGGCCCGTTTTCTCCCGTTTGCCGCCGGAAGGCTGCTGCACGGTTTCTACGCTTTTGGCCTGACCTTAATCATGTGGCAGCCGCTGCGGCATGTTGCTGCTTCCCTGCCGGCAATCAGCAGCATAGATCCGTCAGGCTCAGCAGATGCAGCCGCTCTGCCTGTAGTCTGGAACATGGTGCCCCAGCTCCTTAGCTTACAGGCCGTTATAATGCTGTTTTTGGCCGTATTATCCGGATTGATCGGTTTCTTAGCCTGGTTCAGGCGTCCAGCTGGCTGAATTTAAGCTTCATTGCCTGCTCGACTTCAGGAGTAACGAATTCCGATACATTGCCGCCAAAATGCGCCAGCTCCTTCACTACACTCGAACTGAGGTACGAATATTTCGGATTGGTCATCATGAAGATGGTTTCCACCTCAGGGTCCAGGCTGTGATTAATCGAAGCGGTCTGCAGCTCATATTCAAAATCGGTAACCGTACGGATACCGCGAACAATAACCTGGGCATTTTTTTGGCGGAGGTAATTCACCAGAAGATCCCTGAAGCTGTCTATCTCCACGTTAGGAAGATCCGCCGTTGCCTGCCGCAGCAGCTCAGTGCGCTCTTCCACGCTGAACATCGGCTTTTTACTGAGGTTATTAAGCACGGTAACAATCAGCCTGTCGAACTGTTTGGCAGCGCGCCGGATAATATCGATATGCCCCATCGTTACCGGATCAAAGCTCCCCGGATAGATGGCAACTCGTTCTTTTCTAATTTGCAGACTCATCGTTACCCTCCTCACTGCTCAAGCCGGCTTCTTCTGAAGCAGCTTCATACTGATAAATGGAGATTGCCGTCTCCCCGTATATAGCCTGCCGCGTCCGGAAAAAACCCGTAATTTCTTCGGTATAGGCGTAGCCTGACTCATGCTCCAGTACAATTACCGCATCCGGTTTCAGCAATCCTTTGCCGGCTAGAGTCAGCATCAGCTCATCCCCGTGCTTCAGCCGGTACGGCGGATCCAGGAACACAAGATCAAAAGCACGCCCCCGTTTCTCAAGCGCACCAATCGCTCTTCCCGCATCATTACGGTACACCTCCGCCTTATCCTCCAGCCTGGCCGCCTTCAGATTTGCACGGACTGTATCAATGCTTTTCTGCTCCATGTCCACAAACACGGCATGTTCCATTCCTCTGCTCAGCGCTTCAATCCCAAGACCACCGGTGCCTGCGAACAAATCCAGTGCAATACCGCCGTCAAAATAAGGGCCGATCATACTGAACAGTGCTTCCTTCACCTTGTCGGTCGTTGGACGCGTCCCGTTACCCGGCACACTCTTCAAGGGTCTCCCCTTGGCACTTCCCGATACAACTCTCACCGATTCACCTGCTCTATGTCTCTGTTTGTTATGCCGCATAGGGCATAAGTCCAAGCCTATAGTACCACAATTGCCAGGTTAAATAAAAAGATTGTCTGTCTCTGTCACTTTATAATGAAGCAGAAAAGTTTCTGCTGCTATGTATAGAACCATTCATTTCCGGACATCATGTAATTATCGACATCACAAAATGTCGTAGACAACCGCGGAGCAGGCTTACGTTTCCCCATAAGCTCTTCGTCCGGTTTCTCCTCTCCCATGAAAGGGCGCTCCGAAAGGGGCGCCCGATTTTTTTGTCTGAACCCTGATGTAAAAGGTCTTTCGGTTCGCGACTCGTGTCCATATGGTGTCAGAATCTTGTTATTGGGTGCCGATTGGGTGCCGTTTTTTAAACCGGTTCACCTTCTTTCTCTGAAAAGCAAATAGGCTTCTCTGTTATGAGCAGCCTGTATGCTTGGATTTATTCAATAGTTTATGCAGATGAAAAACAGTGTTATATATCTCTTTATATATTTCTTTAAGTTTCCTTTCTTTGGGGGCTAATTCTCTCCCTCAGCATTCATATACGCTGTATATTGTGTGTGAATACTCATAATGAATTGGCATGAAAAAGCCACCCGAGGTGGATGGCTGCTTCTGCAATTATATTTTTTGAAGATTTAAGAAAATACATGTTCTACTGCAACACCAGTTTTTTCATTGTCATCCGCTTTCTTAGCTTCATAATGAACTAGTGCTGAGAAATTGCAATAAGCTTCTGCTCTACCGTACCCGTCTGGAATAGCAGCAGCACTTGTACTGTAATTAATACCAATGACCTGCTCAACCTCAGACTCCAGAAAATAATTAATATTTTCTTCTAATGTTACCACGCTGTCTGCCGCGAACAACTTTACCTTTGTCATGAAATCACCTCCACAACCATAATTCGGCAAATGGGAGCAAACTCCTGCAAATTTCTTCCTGCCAAAGCCAGCCGTTTAAATCAAAGTATACAATAAGCCGGTCGATCTAAATGGTGCCGTTCGCTTTATCGTAGCCAGCCGAGGCCAGGAATACGGAATCAACGAGAATACTGTTATTCTCAAACTTAATTTTAAGCTCGAGCTATAGGTACCGCAGTGGTCGATTCCACTAAGGCGAGAATCGCTGATACCGGAGATGAGTATGATCTGGAAACAGAGAATTGCTTAGAGGACAGTATCATAATAGAGGCGACTGACGTCAACAAATCAGGCACCTTTACTCTTCCTGATATTACAATTGATGAAAGATGCTTCTAGTATTTTGCAGCTGATGTCGATTCAATTAAATACAACGCGCAGCAAGCTGGAGATGAATACAACAATGACGATGATTTACTTTATATTGTGGATCAAATCCTGAGCAATCCAGATTACCTACCAAACGCATAATAAAAAAACAAACCCGTCAGGCATAAGCCCGGCGGGTTATTTTAATAATCTTTACTCAGCAGAATATTCGTCAACACTAAAAGTTAGGATTTTATCAAAAATCACATAGTCTTTCCGACTGGTGAATGGCCCCTTATTATTATCATGCTTATCTATAGCATAAGATGCTGTACCTGAACCTGCCTGTTTGTTCTCATACCAAGCAATAAAAGCATTTACTTCTTGCATGCTTAAATCAAATTCTTTTTCCAGTCCAGTATTCATCGTTACAACCAAGATTGCACGATTTCCCGCTGGAATTTCCGGTGTTGGTGACGGCAATGGAGTTGGTGTTGGTTCTACAGTTGGTTCTGGAGTAGCAGTAATTTCCGGTGTTGGCTCTGCAGTGGGTGCAGATGTTGGTTCTGATAAAATATTATAAACGTTCATCTCAGCAAGTTTATATGTAATTGTGCTAGTCTGGTAAACTGATATTCTCGTTACACCAGTTATTGCTTCGGGAAAAAAATATATTTGATCTGTTCCAGCATTCGGCTGTAATGGAATACGTGACACCAATGTACCAGAACTGTTCCAATATGCCAAGTAAACAGGTCCGTTATCATAATTAGTAATATGCATTTTATATGCATTAATAGTCACTGCTTTTGGGAAATTATAAAAAATTGTATCTTCTACATTACCAGATCTTTCATAAGGCAGACTAAAAACAGTTGAAACATCATTATCTGTTACCTTTAATGTTGAGCCCAGTTCATTGGTAACGCTGGTCCCTGTTAACATTTTAACTCCATCCAATAACCCAACAGGTTGTTCTGCTGCTTTTGTTGCTCCTGGCATCAGGATAAAGAATAGTATGCACAAAACTAAAAATCCAGCTATTTTCTTCTTCAAAAAATCCATCTCCTTTAATATGTATGCATCAAGACTACACTAAAAAAAGGGGAACAAATAGTCTGTTATTCGACATTTATTTACAATAGACTTAAGAGTTAATAGAGGAAATATGCGGATCTTAATTTATGCAAAAGAGCCCGCCAACCAGTTAAGGTTGACGGGCTAGTTCTGCTCAAATTTCAAAACGTTGTCGCATCAAAACGACCCGGATAGTTTAATGGATTCAGGCATAAATTTCTCCACTAATCCAACCCTAGTCAATTAGGTGACCATTTGGAGCCGGTTCTTCCCGGTACCATCCGCCTGGTAAACAGTCCTCCAAGGCCCTTTCACAAACTTTTGCTAAATATGAGAATTATGTTATTTCATAACATCCGCATGTATTGTATTCTTAACCCTGCATACGATCTAGCAAATACTGCATCCGATGCAGATATGATGTAGGTGAATATTGTGACAGGCGTTTTTTCTATAACAGGTTTGTTTTTCAGCTTTGTTTTCTATTATTTGGCTCTGATCCGTTATGATTTCGGGTTCCCGGGCATGTTATTGAACGGCATAATCTTTGCCTTTTGCTTCGGACTGGTGGGCCACTCCTTCGATAAGGTGCGCAGACAGCTCCGCGCTGAGAGGTTAGACAATCAGATTTCCGGAAATATAGAATCGGCAGCGGCAGCAGAATCTGTTCCTTTTACATATCCACAGAGAACAGGGCCGTACGGCTTTGGCGGCTGGCTTATTTTATTTGCACTCGGAATGATCAGACAATTGTATCTGCACATCACAAGTGTTTACGACAACTATATAACACTTAGAATGGCAGACTTTCGGTTACTGGTTGATTCTTCTAACGACTATTACAGCCCTCTATGGCTGCCAACTGTATATTTCGAAACAATTATTGAAGCCTTAATCGCTGTATTCATTATAATTATGGTCTTCATGTGTATAAAACACAGAAAACAATTCAAATATCTCGCTATAGCTGTCATTATTGTTTCCGCAGTATTCACATACCTTGATCTTGCTCTCGTGTTGCGCATAACCAGCGGCTTTGCTGATGAGGTCTTCGAAGGAACAAACATCTACGAAGGTGTTTTAAAATCCACCCTCTATACGGTGGTATGGCTGCCTTATTTCCTCCTGTCGAAGCGGGTCAAGAATACATACACTAGCTGATCATTCCCAAAAACAAAAAAAGAACTACCAAAGCGGCAGCTCAATAAACGCAATATTCGGCTGCGAGATTTTGACGTCCTTGACGACTTCTTTATATCCCTTCTCCGACAGGAAGCACTTCTGCTCTATGCCCTTGCGGTTTTCTCCGAAATAGGCAACGTGGAAGGTTTTGTCCAGCTGAATGATATTTTTCACGTTAATCAGAGTATTGCGGTCTGCCAGTACAAAGTTATAGCCGGAGCTCTTGAGGGTGGTTACCCAATATTTCAGCGTCCCGACCGTGTAGAACACCTCGTCCTTCGTGTGGACCATGATCCGGTACAGGCTCTGTTCAAATTCCATGTAGGTGATTTCAGTGATGTCGAGTGCGGACAGTCCGGTGCTGCCCTTGGGATCACGGGTTACAGATATACTGCTCAATAGAACCAGCTCCAATGCTATTTCAGTAATTCTTCCGGAATCTCCGGCTGGTGGATGTAAAGTATACTCGGTACAGCATCTGCTACAAACGCAGCAACGGCAAACAGGACTGACGCCAGTTTATAGACGGCTTTGCGCTGAAATGTTCTCATGCTTTCGGCTCCCCTTTCTCCATGCAAGGATTAAGCTTAAGGACTGGGCCGTATAAGCGGCCGCAATAACCGGAGATGCAATAATGAAATTAACAGCTATGAGCACTGCGCCGATCCATTTAAGCCTGGACCAGTATTGACCCGGAATACGGGTCTGTTTGTCGATGCCTACAGGCGCAAGCAGCAGGACGAGCAGCAGGCTTAGTACGTTCATGAGATGGACACCGGGCTGCCCGGCCTGCACATAGGATAGAATGGTAAACAAAACCGTTGTAAACAGGATACACGCCATTCCGGACTTCAGATGTATACCGCCCGAGACCTGCCGCAATAATGCAAAGGCTATCAGGATCTGTACAGCTTCCGAAGTTCGTCCTGTTGCCAGCGAGATTAATAATGTCAAGCCGATTACAGATACTATATTGAGAATAACAGCAAGCGCAAATTTAAGAACAGCATGGGATGCCGGATGTTCCGGAACGATTTGTTTGATTCGGGCCGCGATCCATCCGGACATCTGTTCAAGCATCCTCTTGCTCCTTCTTAGTAGAGTAATACAGCAGAAACGCCGACATTACGAGGAAGAACACGATATTAACCAGCAGATTATTAAATAGCAGGAGCACCGAAATTGCCAGTAAAAAGACGACGATCAGCACCGTAAGCACAATATCCTCCAGCTTGAGCCTGAGCTTATCGAGATCAAACGTGAAGCCTTTGCCTTTGCGGTACAGCAGCCAGAAGCTTGCCACAATCACAATGGCGGTCGCTGTCTGCAGCAGATACCCCCTATACAGGTTCTCATTGACGGCAGTAAGTGATCCAAACAGGAGAAAGACCAGTGCCGTCTGCACCGCCGCAAAAATAACATACCCGGAAACCGTCGCTATAACCGACAAAACAACAGGCATCCGTACAACAGCAGCAAAAAACAAAATAAACACAATAATGGTAATCAGCGGTGAAACATTGTCCATGTTCAGCTCATTGCGCACCAGATAGCTTTGAAGATTATTGAGCAGAATGACGAACATCGCCGGCCATATATGCCCTTTCCATTTAAACCGGAATAAACACATGATTAAGTAATACAAAGCTAACCCTTCAACTGCTGAGAAAAACATGAATCCTGCAACTTCCCGCAACAACACATACACCGCCCGGCCTAAAAATCAATTAGTAACCATTTTAACTCTATAATATATCTTTAGACCTATATTCGTATAGATAAAATTTAAATTGGAATCCTTCTAATTTTTATTGTTATATTTGCTGATCCACCCTCCAATATCCGAAATGACCTGCTCATCCACAACCCCCGGCACATTGTATTCATCGGTTGTTCCAGCACCAGCCCCGTCATAATTCACAAAGAAATGGTTCAGACCGGAATACAGCTTGAACTCGGCTGCCTGATTATTGCTCAGCACCTCTTTCCACAGCAGATAATCCTTATCCGCATATACCTGAAAATCATCCGCCCCCTGCAGCACGAGTACCGGCTTGGTCAGTTTGCGGGCAAGCTCTGCCGTATCATGCTGCTGCATTTCCAGCAGATAATTCGCCGGCATCCCGAACACCGGCGGTGCCTGCTTCGCCTGCTCTGCGGTCAAGGAATCCAGCGCTTTAGCCTTTTGAGCCTCAGCATCAATAAGTGCAGCAGACTGGGCTTTAAGCGGATCACCTTCATTCATAGACCGGATTAACGCCATGTTCTGGTCATAGACGATTTCCCAAAGCTTACGCGGCGAGCCTGCCAGCAGAATCAGTCCGGCAAAATCGCCGCCAGCAGCGTCGATCCGCGGGGCCAGCATACCGCCCAGGCTATGTCCGGCGATGTATACCTGATCCGGATTCAAACGGTTGTCTTGTCTGAGCAGCTTGGCTGCCAGTACGGCATCCTCCACGGTTTCTTCTTTCACAGTCAGGCTTGCCGCCTTGTCGCCTGCATATTGATGTCCGTAAGTAAACGTCCGTTTGTCATAACGGAGGACTGCAATCCCCTGGCGGGCAAGTCCCCAGGCAAGATCACGGAATGCCTTGTAGCCCAGAGCCGTTTCGTCACGGTCAGCGGAGCCGGAGCCGTGCACCAGGACAACTGACGGAAGCGGACCCGATGCATGCTCCGGCAGAGTCAGCACACCTTCCAGCGGATAAGCAGTTCCGGCACCAACAACGGTCTCCTCTTCAATGAGTCCTGCCGGGAGCGAAAGCTCCGGTGCTGTTGATGCTGGTCCGAACAGAATACCGGCCAGGCGGCCGGAGCTGTCCACCTTCAGGTTCATGGTCAGCCGTCCTTCTGCAAACACAAGAGGTGCCTGAATGACAGTATAATCTGCTTCCTGAGTCGCTTTAACTGAATCCAGCCGGACAAAGGAACCGTGAGTACCCGTAAGCGTTTCCCAGAAGGCTTGCAGCTTTAATACCGGAAATGCCAGCTGGACGTCTTTGCTGAAGGTCTGCTGCCACAGCTCCATATACTTGCCGCCGCTAAGCAATACTGTAATGTTCTCAGCATACTTGTGCGGAGTAGTGACAGCGGCTTGGGCTGAGCCTGCATTGCTGGTTGTAATCAGCCCTAACACTCTGAAAAAGGAGACTGGAACATAAATCCGGCTGTTTCTCAGTTCCGGCTGAACGAAAATATCCTGCCCAGCCTCTCCATCCACGTAAACTGTTGTCTCATCAAGCTTTATAACAAAAGAATGGTTATTTCCATTGAGCTCCAGACTGTTCTGCCCTTTTATGTACTTGACCTCATAACCGAAAGCTTCTCCCAGAGGACGAACCGGAACCATGATTTCTGAACCGTGCAAGAAGGTGTCCATTCCCTCCGGAAGAATGAACGGCTCATTATTAAGGGTAATTCCTGCCCGAATATTAGCACCATGTGCCAAAGGCGTTACTCCTCCTGCCCCAAGCAGCAGCAGACCGCAGACCGATATCAACACAGCTTTTTTTCTCATAAACAACCTCTCCCTGCTTTGAATTTTATTCTTGTAATACGTTTAACTCTCAATTATCGTTCATTTTATTTAAATAGTTGTTTGTGAGTTAAAGATTCTTAGACAGACGCAGCATATCCCTGCAGATCATCCCGTTCTCGTAAATAACCTCAGGATAATGTCTTGTAAAAAAATCGAGGTCAACCCCGACAATACGAAAACCGCATTTTTGATATAAAGCCAGCTGATTCACGCTCGAATTACCGGTTCCTAACTCCATTGTCCGGTATCCAAGCAGCGCAGCGTATTGAACCGCATGTAAAATCAGTTGTTTACCGATTCCTCTGCCCTGATGTTTAGCCTCCACAGCCACATTCACCAGCTCAATTGTGTCCGGTCTCGTCGGAAGAAGCACAAATACACCTGCAGGCTCGTCATCTATGAATCCTGCAAAACACTCTCCTCTTTTCAGGTAAGCCTCGACTTTCTTACGGCAAGGGTCTGCTGAGAGCAGCAATTCTATCAGCGGATGCTCATGCTCAGCCAGTCTTCTTATAATCATCTTGCTGCAATACCTCCAGCCATTTTTCTCCAGTATACCCTAACTGCACCCGCAGGTCGCAACAAAAAAAAAAGCATGCTCCCGCTGTAACGGGAACATGCATAGGGGACCCCCATTAGATGAAGCAGGCACTCAAGATAATAACAAGCAGGATATAAAGAACCAGAATCGCACCAGTAGATGTCCAAGGACCTACAGGACCTACATTAGCGCCACCAACATTACCGCCGTATCCGCAATCTGCACCCATGAGATAACCTCCTTCAAAATGATGACTACAGGATAGAGTATGTATAACGGCTCTGCGCAGACTGGGCAAATCAGACTTTTTTTGGGAAAACAGCCTGGATGCAGCCTGCCATACTGTATAAGCATGGCAAGCTGCGCTGTCGGCAGCAGTTAGTCAGAAACCAGGATTCCGTCAAAGCTCTCCGGACCTACACGAACTGTTCCAAGCAGGTTAGAAGACACGAATGCAGTATAAGTCAGCTGCGGCGTCACCGGAGGATTAAAGTCAGCAGCTGAAAATGCGATAACCTGCGGAGCCAGCAGACTCAGGCTAAAGGTAGAAGTAGCAGAGTAGACAACTGGATCGGTCGGATCGGTTCCCCTCACGATGGTAATGGTTATTCCGACAAGCGCGAGCGGAACCTGCACAGAGATTGTGCCTTTCAGCAATGCACGCGGATTCGTCGTAACTCCCCCGGTAAGCAGGCCGATCTGGCCAAATAGCTGCGGCGTATTAATAACCAGGATCGGAATGGCAATAGAGTTCGCCGTACTGGCATTCTGTGATGTTCTGGCATCAAGATAAGTTCCCATCAAGAGCACCTCCTTTTTTCTCAGGCATAATTTATCATATTAACTTCAGCCTTTGATGGCTTGTTCTTATCACCAGCAGGCAAAAGTACAACCTTACTGCCACTGGCGACTACCGGGTATATCACTTGTCCTTCGTTGTTCCGTCTCTTTTGTTAAAAGCAAGCTCGAACAAACCGGTAGCCGACAGGCCAGCCAGCCCGCCGGCCCACAGCCGGAGCACCAGCGGCATATCCGTAAACGGATAAGAAACAGCTCCGACAATAAGACCGACCGCCAGGCCTACTGCCGGAACAAGCTGCTTGGGAAGATTGACACTGTTCTTCACCAGCTGGACAAGCGCCATAACAAACACAGCCAGTACGGATGCGAAAGCTAACACATTGTTAAGCGCCTCATTAACCATGGCATTCACCTCCCGGTCACCAGCAGTCCCGCTCTGTGAAGTACGGTGAGCAGACGGTAGAAGTCGTAGCTTCCGCCTGTCGGCGTATCCAGCAGCCCGGCAGCAACAGCAGCATTAACTGCCGGCTCTGCCCAGGCCGGTACATTCATTACCGCCCGCCCTTCGATCACGGTAAGCCGGTCCGCTGCATTTTTAATCGACTGCCCCTGCTCCTGCACACCGGTTTTGAGTGTATCCCGGCTGACTGTAAGCGCGGCAAGCAACACACGCAGGTCTTTAAGCTCCGTTTCCAGGCTGGCAAGCTTTTGTCTGTCTTCAGCCGACATCTCATCATCCTCCTTGATTTCGTCATATTGGTATAAATTGTAAGTATTCATGATCTGAATCAGTTTAGCCGAATAGTTCGGGTCAGTGGCATAACCCGCCGCAGCTATTTCCCTGGCCGCTGCCCGTCCGTCCACACCGATTACTCTGCTGTAAAGATTACGGTTCCATGATACACCGCCGATAATAAGCGCAGAATGGTCAGCTACCGACTCACCCCAGTTGTTATAAGCACGGAAGGCTGCAGTAACCTGCACAGGCTTGCCGTTCATGTATTCCGTAGTCCTGACAGCTACGCTTCCTGCCGGTCCGCTGCCCTTTATGCCGAACAGGTTGTTGGCCTTCTCCGTCAGTCCGCTCTTGCCCCAGCCGGATTCCAGTGCAGCCTGGGCTATGGTAAGCGAAGCGGCAATGTGGCTGCGCTGCATATCCGCTACCGCAAAAGGAACAATCCGGGCAATAAACTCGGCATTAGTCATACTCTCACATCCTTTCCCTATATTAAATGCACTTTTTGAAAGATGGCTTGTGCTTATAGCGAACACTCTGATTTAATATAAATTTTTATTTTTTTTTGACATGTCTTGTTAATCTATAAATTCAGGCGTAATATATAGTAAAAATTAACTATAAGGAGGGTATAAAAGACTATGCCTTCATATTATTTTAAAGAGGTGTGGACACCTCTAAAATGGATTGGAATCAAGTTCTTTCATGACGACGAGGAGAACCTATGGATTAAATGGTGGTCTAACCCGCGTAAAAAACTGCGCTAATCGTCCTATATACACTTTTGCACAAATATAAAAGCTCTTTTGAGCTGCGGCAGGTCTAGCATGCTGCAGGCCAAAAGAGCTTTCTACTGTTCAGGCGAATTCGTGCATAAAATCAGCTCGCCGCCTCAAAGGTAATCCGGTTTTTGCCGCTGCGCTTGGAGATATACAGCGCTTCGTCCGCCAGGCGCATCGTGTCGTCAGGCTCCCCGGCATCCGGTGACCATACAGCGGCTCCAACACTGCAGCCGATATGAAGGTTCTCGCCACCAATCAGGAACGGCTGATTCAGCTTCTTGATTATTCGGGTAGCAACAACCTCCGCTTCCTGCATCGGCTTACCTGCTGAAGTATGCAGGATGACAACGAACTCATCTCCGCCAAGCCGTGCTACAATCTCATGATCACGGGTAGATTCGAGCAGCCTCCCCGCCACCTGCTGCAGCAGAACGTCACCTGTAGCATGACCAAATGAGTCATTTACCTTCTTGAAGCCGTCCAGATCAAGATACAGGATACTTAGTGTAGACTGGTTCTGCTTAGCCTTGCTGACCGCATGAGACATAAATTCATTCAGCGCTGTACGGTTAGGCAGTCCGGTCAACGCATCATGCATAGCCTTATTAGACATATAACTGAGCTTGCTCTCTGTTTTGGTCAAATTATCAACCAGATTCTGCAGAGATGCGGAGAGGACAGCCACATCTTTAATTCTGGCCGAGGTAGGAATCTCCACATAGGCGCCCGAGCTCAGCATATCTGCTGTGCGGGAAATGTCATGGAGCGGCCGGGAAATCCAGCCGGCCAGGAGCCATCCGATGATCCCGAAGACCACAGCCGCCGCAAGGCCGATCAATATAATAAACCGTTCAAATTGATGCACCGAAGCGAAGGCAATGTCTGCCGGCTGCCGGATAATGACCGTCCAGCCAAGGCCGGGGTAGTTAAGATATCCGTCACCGATAGAATATCCTGTCAGATAAGTGTCTTTGCCCTTCGTCTGCTCTACTATCCATGAGTTCTCACCCTCACGTGCTCTTTGCAGTGCTGTATCTGACAGCTTTGTCCCGATCAGACTGTCCGGACCCAGCAGCACAGTGTCATCCTTGCGGCTGACTACAAGCACCTCAACATTGCTCAGCCTGTCCTTCAGCGGTGCCATGATAGATTGCTCGACTTCACGTGACCATTCCCAGCTGAGATGTGCCGCCAGAACACCCGTCGTTTGATTCTGTTTGTTATATACCGGAACACTGACATCGACGAACTGCAAGTCTTCACCGCCGGGATTGGGCAGCAGCTTCGACAGCAGTACAGCATCGTGGACATCCCCCACGAACAAGTCTTTAATTCCTTCCTGAAATACAGGCCTCTGGCTGATATTCTGTCCGGCCAGAATATCATCTGTGGATGAGAGCACATTTCCTTCTGTATCCAGAAAGCCCACCCAGGTGAATACGGGCAGACTGCTCTTCAACTGGTTAAGCAGGCCGCTGATTTCTTCCTTGTCATACGGCTCCTGAAAAGCGTTAAGCTTGCTGAGCACCTGCACCTCACCGGAGCGTGACCACATGAAATGATCCAGCTTCTCAGCCATCTGATAAGCTTCTTCTGCGAGCGATCCGCCAATGCCCCGTTCTACAGATTTTGTAGATTGGCTACCGATAATCCAGATAAGCAGGGCTGTAAGGAGAATAATAATGACGGCGAAGGCGCCTGAAAAAAAAGTCCGCAGGTTAAATGACATAGACATGTCCCCTTGTCGAAATGAGTCGTTAATTATATATCGGATAAAACAGGTACAGCAGTAAGCGTACTATTATGTATTTTATCCCTTTGCTGATTCTAATCACACAAAAAAAGCAGCTCCCTCCTCTCCTTAAAGAGCGGGGCTGCTGCCTTATTCCGCTTAACCTTCTCAGTCTACCTTAGCTCCTAAAGATCGGGCCAGGAGCACTGCCTGCTCGACATCCATCCGCACGTTTTTGAGATCCAGGCTCTTCAGATCAATGCCCTCTAGCTTGGCATCCCGCAGATCTGCCCCGTCAAGCTTGCACTGGCTCAGCCGTACTCTGCTCAGATCAGCGCCGCGCAGATCGCTTTTCTGCAGATTGCAGCCCAGCATATCCGCCTCTGTGAACCGGATGCCCCGCAAATCCTGCCGTGTCAGATTAACGTGACGGAGGTTAGTATAAGACCAGTCCCCGCCGTCCAGCGTAATGCCGTCCATGGAAGCATTGGCGAAGTCGGAGCCGGTCATTTTACAGTCCACAAACCGGGCAACGAACAGATTAGCCCCTGTAAATTTGCAGTTTGTAAAAGCCGCCCCCTTATGCAGTGAAGCATTCAGCTGTGCCCCCGAGAAATCACAATCGATGAATCTGCAGCCGCTGGTGGCCACTTCCTCCATCGATGCCCCCTTAAATGAACAGCGCTCAAAGGTACAGCTGTTCAGCTCCCCGTCCTGCAAAGCAGCATAATCAAATTTGTGCTCGAGGAAGCTTTCATTATCATACTGATACATGATCCGTACGCCCCTTTTGTTCCCGTTAAAATAATTTTAGAAAGAATCTTTTAAAAATGGCACTATAGTAGATTGTTCTCAATCTGCCATTCCGCTATAATAGCAAAAAAACAGGCGGAGGTAAATGATGGACGACTCCAGCAGAAAAGAACCATTCCGATATGTGATGAACCAGCCGATCCAGTGCTGGCTTGAGGTTCCAGCAGGAAATAACGGTCCGGGCGCCGGCAAATTAACCGAGGGTGTGCTGCTAGATCTCAGCCGCTCAGGCTGTAAGGTTCGCACCTCGCTGAACCTCCGCTTTACTTCAGGCGATACCAAGCTGATCATTCATTTCCGGCTGGCTGAAGAGAATCTGCAGTTTGAAGGCAGTGTACGCTGGGGCTGGATGTTCGGGATCGGACAGTTTCAATACGGGGTGCGGCTTGAGCTCAGCGAGGCCGAGGATGAACAGCTGGCGCGTGAGCTGGAGCTATGGACGAACAGGCTGAAAGCTCAATAATATTTGTGTGCATAAAAGAGAGCAGCGCTGTTATATGCCCTGCTCTCTTTTATGTTCCTGCTATATTTAGACCTCTGTTTTTTTCTGAATAAGCACGGTCATCCCATAGATCAGCAGCAATGCAATACCGGCTTCAAAGAAAAAAGGCCACGGACCGGAGCCTGCATAAAGCATTTCAAGCCCGCTCGGAATATCCGAAGCTTTTACAATCTCGAACCGGAAAGCACTATCAATGCCCATAAAATAATTGCTGAACAGCAGCTCCTCGAGATAGCCGACTGCGCTCTGCAGACCAAACACGATGATAAGGGTAACCCATATTTTTTTATTAAGCGGAATACTTCTGGCTACTGTACTGGCAAACATGATCATAAGCAGAACGAATCCGGCTGACCAGGTGCATTGCAGCACACTGCGCGCTGCCACCGTCCAAAAATTCGCCGGCAGAAAATCCGCCGAATAAAACAGGATATACAGGCCGAGCTGAAGCAGCCCGATGATCAGCAGGCAGACAAGAAGCAGCCAGTATAGCAACAGCGGAGAAAGCACGGTGTACAAAGCTTTTACCGGAAGGAGCTGCCGCTGATAGGATTTCAGATTACGGTTATAATTAAATGATGCGAAGAACAGAAAAACTGCACCGATAGAGAAATAGGCAACCAGGTGTGCGGATACAGTGTCACTAACTGAAGAATCAGAGGATAACCAGATCCCGATATGAAACAGCACTAAGATGACCATTGCCGCCAATATCCTGTCACGGCTGCGCCGAAAATCATAACGAATCAGCTTCAGCATTCCGCATACACCTCTTTAAACAGCTCATCAATGCTTATGCCGCGCTGCAGCCGTAATTTCTCAGCATCACTGTGCAAGACAATTTCTCCTTCTTTTATAAAGATTACCTCATCAAAAATCCGTTCGATATCCGAAACCAGGTGGGTCGAGAGCAGAATTGTGCTGTCTTCTTCATAAAACTCCATCAGGGCATTGAGGATTTTGGTCCGGGCTACCGGGTCCACGCCGCCAATCGGTTCGTCAAGCATATACAGCCGGGCTTTCCGTGAAAGGGCAAGAGTAAGCTGCAGGCGCTCGCTCATTCCTTTAGACAGGGAGGTCACGCGCTCCTTTTCACTGAGCTTCATGAACTCCAGCATCCGGCGTGCCTTAATCCGGTCAAAATCCGCGTAGAAATCCTCCATGAACTTCAGCGCATCGCCTACCTTCATCCATTTCTCTGTCAGCGGCCGGTCCGGCATGAAGGATACAAGGGCCTTACTCGCTTCGCCAACCGGAAGCCCCAGCACAGAAATGCTGCCTGAGCCAGGGCGGAGAAGTCCGGCAATCAGTTTCATGATTGTGCTTTTACCGCTGCCGTTGCTGCCGAGCAGTCCGACAATTTTACCGGCACCGAGCTCAAAGGAAACCTGATTCAGCGCCTGCTTGAAGCCGTATTTTTTCGAAACCTGCTGTACCTGAAGTATGCTGTCCACCCTTACACCCCTCTGCTTTCTTTGGCAGCGATATTATCAGCAACGGCCTTTACAATCTCTTCACTCTGGAAGCCGAGCTCCTGCATGCCGCGGACGAACCGGTCCAGAATATCCTGAGCCATTTCCCGTTTAATCTTCATAATCGTCTCTTCCCTCCCGGTTACATATCTGCCCATGCCGCGCCTTGTCTCCACAATCTCTTCACGCTCCAGTTCCTGAAAGGTTCTTTGCACGGTGTTCGGATTAATCTGCAGTTCAGTGGCAAGCTCACGTACTGAGGGGATTTTGTCGCCAGGCTTCAGCTTGCCAGTAATAATCTCGCCTTTGAGGTAGTTCATGATCTGAAGATATATCGGCTGATTGTTGTCAAATTCAATCGTCATCAAGCAACGTCCCTTCGTCTGAACACCAAGAAGCCTGCCAGCAGAAAGACAGCCATGTAAACCGCCAGCATGAGAATGGAGAAGCCAAGTGTCATGCCGGGCAACGGCGGAGTCCCGCCCCGATAGATGGACAAATCAAGGTTGGGAAACAAAAAGTACTTATAGAAATCGCGGTAGATTACAACTTTGTCCATCATAACTGCAAACATCGAGATCCCGATGGTAACACCTGTGGAATTGGTCAGTACACCAACCATAAAGACAAAGGTTACGTACACCACCGTATATACATAGCCGTACAGCAATGACTGCAGAATATCTGCTATACCTGTCTCCCCGCCGCCTGTTTGAAACAACAGTATACCTGAGATGACGATTGAAGCAGCAGTGACAACTGTCAGACTAAGGGCGTACAGCAGAACCGTTACATATTTGGAGGCCAAAATGGCCGTGCGGCTGCGGGCGCGGATCAGCAAAAATTTCACTGTACCCTGACTATGCTCCTTACTGACGATTCCCGCTGTTCCAATGATCGCGAGTATGGCTATGATCTGGCCCAATCCGGTGGGCAGCAGCATTTCCTTGATGAAGGCAGCAGCAGAAGGGAATGAATCCGGTGAAAAAGAATGGCTGATATACGCGATCATCGCCTGGAACAGCACAGCAATCAGGTAGGGGATAAAAAAGGAGCGCTTTTTGAATATTTTCAGCCATTCGTTGAGTACCAGCAGATTAAATTTACGCAATTCGGTTTCCTCCCGTCCAGTTCAGGAAATCTTCCTCGAGACTTTGCTTATGCTCTGTGATGCGGTATACCCCGACCTTGGCTGCACCAAGTGCAGCAACCAGCTCCGGCACCTTATGGTCATACAGCCTGATGTTCAGCTCAGAGTGAAGTTCGTCCGCACCTGTAAGCTTTACTCCGTCTTCTGCCTGTATTACGGCCTGTGCAGCTGCAATGTTATCAACCCGAACGGTCAGCGCCACTTCGCCTTCAGTCTGTGCCTCTGCTCCCAGCCGGGTAACTCTGACCAGTGTACCGTTCTGGATCACAACCGCCCGGTGGCAAATCTGCTCAATTTCACCCAGCATATGGCTGGAGATCAGGATTGAGATTCCTTCCACTTCAGCAATCTTCCGCATATAATCACGCATCTCACGGATGCCTGCCGGATCGAGGCCGTTGGTCGGCTCATCCAGAATGAGCAGCTTCGGTGAATGCAGCAATGCCTGGGCAATCCCCAGCCGCTGGCGCATACCCAGCGAGTAGGCTTTTACTTTCTTGTTCATTGCTTCCTGAAGCCCCACCAGCTCCACAACCTCTGTTATCCGTGATTTCGAGATACCGTCACTCATCCGCACGTATTGCAGCAGATTATCCAGCCCGGTCATATGGGAATAAAATTCCGGGTTCTCGATAATGGCTCCGATATGGGCAATCGCCTGCTTAAAATCGTTACGGATGCTATGGCCTTGAACCAGCACATCCCCTTCAGTCATTTTGATTAATCCGGTCATCATACGGATGGTTGTTGTCTTACCGGCACCATTAGGCCCGAGCAGCCCGACAATCTCCCCTCTACCGATCTCAAAGGACAGCTGATTCACAATCGCCTTCCCTTTGATCATCTTCGTGACTTTGTTCATCTGCAGAACCGGTACGCCGCCTTTTATCTCCGACTGTCCCTGATTAGCTGTTATCCGCTCCATAATTTCCTCCCTTTATCCTATAACGCTTGAATTCTTAATTAATGTATCGGTGTGTTAGTTACATAGTACACTAGGAAGTTAGCCAAGTAAAGCCTGTAAATAAAAAAATTGACCAGACCTGGTTGTGTTACTTTCCGCCAGTTCACCTAATTGTCCGCCCTGTAGTCTATCAACCACACCGATAAGCCAGCGGTACATAGAATAGAATTGCATCTAAAGACGATAACCTTAGGAGGAATGACAATGAAGCCAGCAGTCCATATATCCCAGACCTATCCGCGGCTGAGAGTCTATGAGGAAGAGAACTACCTGGGCCGCAGAAGAACTTACACCGGAAACCTGGGCATCCGCAATACGGACAATATCCTTGACGGTATCGAGAGCCTGCGTTTCTTCTCCACCAGCAGCAACGCCACACTCGTCCTGTTCAGCAGAACAAGATTCAGAGGCAGCTTCCTGGTAATCCGCGGCAACCGTAACATCCGTGACCTGGACGATTATATCCGCGGCAACGATGTCGAATCCCTCATCTCGACCAACCAGCGGCTGACTCTCCAGCAGATCCGTGATATCCGCAGAACCGGAGATCTGCCCTCGGGCTACCGTTTAATTTAACCAGATTCAACAAGCTGAGGCGGATCGCGCAGAAGGTTGCGCTGATCTGCCTCTTGTTCATTTTTGAGATCATGGTTTAATAGATAATGAACCTTGTTCATCTCTTTTTTCACCGGAAAGGAACCCGACTCTATGATTCTATTCATTCACCGCAAGGATCTGCGGACCCATGATCTCCCGGCCTTTGATCTTATCCAGGCTGCCGGGGACCGTTCACTGCATGTGCTGATCCTTGAGCCATTTTTGCTGCGCAACGGACGGCATCTTGAACACAGCGGGATCAACTTCCTTACTCATGTATCAAGATTAAAAGAAGAATATACGCAGAACGGCAAGCTGCTGCATATCCTGTACGGCGAGCCTGATGCTATAGTTACCAAGCTGGCGCAGGTCCATCCGGTAGATCTCGTACTGACTCATGCCGACTATACCCCCTATGCGCTAAAAAGAGAGGCTCAGCTAAGTAGGACTGCAGAACGGCTTGGCATACGGCTGCTCTCCTGTCAGGACAGTATGCTCTGTGACCTGAATGATTTCATGGAATGGAGTGGCCGGAGCGAACCCTATAAGGTATTCACACCGTTTTACCGCCGCTGGCGCAGCTTTCTCGCCGAACGTTACCGCCCTCCTTACGCAGCATCCTTGCAGCAGCTGGATACAGCCGCGATAGACGAGGAGACGGTCCGGGAATTCAGTCTGCCTGTGGAGATTGTCCGGCAGCTTGATTTGCTGGCCTTATCAGCCCGCAGTATAAGCCCTGACCTCATACTGGATGATTTTTTTGAGGACGGGCTGCAGCAGTATACACGGACACGTGACCAATACGCCCTGCAGGGGACAAGCATGGTAAGCAGACACCTGAATACCGGAGCTGTTTCGGTACGGACCGTCTATAGCCGGCTGACGGAGGACGGCAGGAGCGGTGAGGATTGGCTGAGGCAGCTGGCCTGGAGGGATTTCTATCTGTATCAGGCCCGGCTGGACCCGGATTTTTTCAGCTATGAAAAGGCCTATGATCTGTCGCTGCTTAGCACAGACCACTTTGAAGCGTGGTCCAGCGGCGCTACCGGCATCCCCATCATCGACGCCGCTATGCGCCAGCTGAACGAGACCGGCTGGATGCCGAACCGGCTGCGGATGATTACCGCCATGTTCCTGACCAAAAACCTCGGCTGCCCGTTCATCTACGGGGAACGCTATTTCCGGCTGAAGCTTACGGATTACGATAACGTGCTGAACCGCGGCGGCTGGCTGTGGAGCTCCTCGCTCGGATATGATGCCTCCCCTTATTTCAGAGTAATGAATCCGGTCACGCAGTCGCAGACTCATGATCCGGTCGGCACTTACATCCGCACCTGGATGCCAGAGCTGTCCAAGCTGTCCGACAAGGAGATTCACCTGCCACGCCCGGAGGCGATTGTCGATTTGAAGCGCTCAAGGGCGCTTGCGATAGATGTCTATAAAGAGATATTAAGAAGCAAGCAGGCTGTGAACAGCGGCTGAGCGGTTGAAGAAATAGTGGCAGTTATGAGGCTTGGAGGGTGAGCAGAAGTAGGCTTAAAAGAGCAGAAATAGGAACAGCTGCAGCATCAATGTGCCTGAAGAAGCTTTTTCAGGGATTGGTGCTGCAGCTGTTTTGATGTGAAGGATGAATGTTTGGTATAAGTGTACTTGATACAACTAAAACACCGGATTTCTGGTTGAATACACCTTTAGCTGCACTCTGTACACTTAAAAGTCTGCTAAACGCCGGATTTAGCGATTTGGAACCGTTTTAGCTGTACCAAGTGCAGCTATATGCCACTGGGGTTCGTTTTTCCTGCTTTTAGTTGCACGGAATACAGTTATCCACCTGGCTTACTATCCGCGGCCAACCTTATTCTGCTCCTCCCGCAAAATATCCAGAATATCCGCTGTGCCCGCCGACAGCTGAATCAGATCAGCAGCCAGCATTCTTGTCTGCTCCTGCAACACTTCTGCCCCGTCCGTTCCTTCCAGATAACGTGAGGCAAAATGCAGAAATACATCCACCTTGCGCAGCAGCATCAGAGTCGGAATGGCTGTCAGCTCATCATCAGTCAGCGTTACACTGCGGCTGAACCCCAGGCAGAATTCACGGATGATCCGCTGCTCTTCAGGAAGGCCCAGCAGACCCGACAGGATTACCGCGGCGTCCATTGCGCGCAGATCATATGTACAGAATTCAAAATCAAGCAGCGCCGCTACCCTGCTGTGATCCTCCGTATCCACCAGCAGATTAGAGGCATTGAGATCGCCGTGGACCAGCTGATGGGGCAGCGTCTCCAGTTCTTTTAGCGAGTCTGCAATATTTACATACGCCTGATACAGGCTGTTAAGCTCTGCTTTCAAATCTCCCAGCACCTCGGGCGGGTTATGGCATAGCTGCCGGACCGTCTCTTCGGTACAAAGCGGATAGGCCTGACGCAGCTCATAGTAGGGACGGTAAACCGGCTGCAGCACCGGATCAATTCCGGCCAATACGGAAGTGAGCTGTCCAGCCGCCATACCGAAGGATTCATAGTAACGGGTATCCTGCTTAGTTGGCGAATCCCCCTCCATATAACGGAACAGACAGGCGAATTTGCCGCCCACCTCCTCAAGCTGTACCATTGTAGCTCCATCCACCGCCTGAACCGGCAACGGTGTACCAAACGGTAATGACAGCTTATGCAGCTCCAGCAGCACAGCATGTTCAAATTCGATTTTACCCCTGTCACGGTGTGTATCATAAATACGCAATACGCCCTTACGGCCGTTTCCGCTCACAATATAGGTCGTGTTATTCCAGCCCCCGCTGCGTTTCTCCAGGGTTCCGTCCCATTGCGGCCAGACCTTGCTTACAATAGTTTCCACAGGCTTACACCCCTTTCCTAGATGTTCAAATATGTATGGTGATAATTACACAGGTTACATTCGTCAATACAATGAGAATAATCAACTGTTCATCAGCAATTGTAAAATCAGCACACAGCTCTGTCAAATTCTCCAATGTGCAGCGTTCACAGCAGAGCACCTGCGGATTTCCGGTTTTTCCGCTATAATAAGTTTCATATTGAATCATATAAAGGATGGGATCATGAATGGAAGCAACTGTATCCAAACGCTGGCTGCTGGCCAGATTGTATGACCCGGAACAGACGATTGTGGATTGCCGGTTCACACTAGGCAAGCCTCAGGCCGGCCGGGAAAGCTTTGAGCTAGAGCATATCCCGGGAGCGGTCTATCTCGACCTGGAGCTGGACCTGTCCGGCCCGGTCACAGAGCACGGCGGACGCCATCCGCTGCCCGACCCGCAGGTGCTTTCAGCCCGTCTCTCTAGGCTGGGCATCAGCAATGATACACGCATTGTTGCCTACGATGACGAGAGCGGCATGAATGCGGCCCGGCTCTGGTGGCTACTGCGTTACCTGGGGCATGAGCAGGTCTTTATTCTGGAGGACAGCTTCAGTACATGGAAAGAGGCTAAATATCCGGTGACCGATCACCAGCCTGTGCGGGTACCTAGCACCTTCACTGCAAATGTGCAGCCGCAGATGCTGGCGGGTGTGGATGAGGTCCGGGCGGTATCAGAAAAGCTGGTTGGTGCCGCTGCTGGTGATGGCGCAGATACTGGGGCTGAGACTAATGCTTGTACTGAAAGCGAACTTTCCGCTATCTCCTCTGCCGGCCCTATTCTGATTGACTCCAGAGCCAATGACCGCTACCAGGGAAAGAACGAGACTATGGATAAGAAAGCCGGCCATATCCCCGGCGCGCTTAACTACTTCTGGAAGAACACGCAGAATGCTGACGGCAGCTACAAAAGCGCTGAGCAGCTTGAAGAGCATTTTGCCGGACTCGACAAGGACCGTGAGATCATCGTTTACTGCGGCTCCGGCGTAACCGCCTGCCCGAATGTGCTGGCGCTGGAGAAGGCCGGATTTAAGAAAGTACGGCTGTATGCAGGGAGCTGGAGCGATTGGATTAGTTATGAGGAGAATCCGGTGGCTACTGGGGAATAGCTACATGATTAGTTTTATGATTAGCCCGCGTCTAGCGCGGGCTAATGTTACTTTCTAACAATTAGGCTATGTTAAACTTTGTTGTTGATATACGATAATTAAGAACAATCGTTCTATAATAAGGGCAATATAACTGTTCGGAGATGATCTGCCCATAGATTAAAGGAACTGAAACAGCTTGCTGATACGCTGGACGATAATGGTAAGCGAGAACTTATCTACTTTTTGCATTCCAGAACCAAGGGAGTAGCACTTCCAGTTCGAGCGATTGATGAAATTTAAGAGCAGAAGCACATAGATATCATCTAAATAACGTAAGGAGCGAGGAGGCAGACATTTCATGGGAGGAACGAATGTATGGGATGCGGAGTGGGAGGTAAACGAAGAGGAAGCGCGGATGCTAATCGGCAGACAATTCCCTCAGCTGTCATCGAAGCAAGTGAAGCGAATGGGCTGGGGCTGGGACAATACGGTTTTTCTGATCGGTGACGAGTACGTGTTCCGGTTTCCAAGAAGAACGATTGCAGTTGGCTCCATTCGTATGGAAGGGAAGCTGCTGCCAAGGCTGGAGGCATATTTGACCATCCCTTACCCGAAACCGTTGTTTTATGGCGAAGCAAGTGACGAATACCCGGCACCATTTCTTGGCTATGCCCACGTGCCAGGAGATTTCCCAATCGGTTTGACGGAAGAACGCCGGGCTTTATCGGCAGAGACGCTGGCAAATTTTTTGCGGAGATTACATGAGTTTCCGGTGCAGGCGGCGCTGAAATTCGGAGTTCGGCAAGATCATCGAAACTTGACGGACATAACATCGCGAAAAGTGAAAATGGAGGGCTTTCTATCGAAGGTGGTTGAACACTTGTCACCGGAGGAGTCCGGTGTGATCGAAGCGTATATTAGCAGGCTGCAAAAGGACCGTGTCGAGCCGGTGAATGCACTGCTACATGGCGATCTTCATTTCAAAAATATGCTTGTGAATGAGAACGGGATCGTTTCCGGCATCATTGATTGGGGCGATCTGAGCATAGGCCATCCGGCTTGCGATTTGAGCATTGCCTATAGCTTTTTACCACCCTTCGCTCGCGGCGTGTTTTTTGAAACGTACGGAGGAGCGGACGAGGAAACGAAGCTGCTGGCGCGGCTGATCGCGGTATACATCCCCATGCTGATCTTAATGCAAGCGGTCGATGACCGGAATGAAGCGATTGCATCAGAGGCGAAATCCAACATCATGCGGGCACTGTCGGATTAGGCTCATTATTTCCTTTCGGCTATGGGGCTATGGCTATCGGCATCATTTTGTCATTTAAAGTCCGCGATAAGGTACGATCCGCCTTCTCTGATGCCGCTTTATGTTGAGGAACACGAAATTCAACAGTGTAAGTCGTTGCGCTAACGGGTCAAGATAGCAATAAACCGCCTTATCAACGAAGGTGGTTTTCTTATGCTCAAATATCAACATAGAATCTAACATAGCCAACAATTAAAGGAGCTATTTACCTCCGCAAACACACATTGTATTCGCTTTTTCATACACATTCGGCTCGTTTTCCCTCACACCAGTGCCATGTATTCGCTTTTTCACATACATCTGGCTCGTTTATCTCCACACAAGCACTATGTATTCGATTTTCCGCATACATTCGCCACATTTCCCCCCACTCCAGCACCATGTACTCACTTTTTCACATACATTTGGCTCGTTTATCCCCACACAAGCACTATGTATTCGATTTTCCGCATACATTCGCCTCGTTTACCCCACATAAGCCGAATGTACTCACTTTTTCACATACATACGGCTCATCCCCCTTACACCAATACCATGTACTCACTTTTCCACATACATACGGCTCATTCCCCTCACACAAGCCAAATATATTCGCTTTTTCACATACCTCGGGCTCGTTCCCCCCACAGCAGCTCATTTTATTCGCTTGTTCACATACATTCGCAGGACGCACTAATCCTCAGACCAGATCTGGACTGTGTAGCGTACCTATATACTCATAGCAAATAATCCGCTGAGATGCCCCTCTTGCCACAGGGCGGAACTTTCCCTTTTCCACCAGTATGCGGCAGTATTTTATGACTGTCATTGTATGCAGCTCCAGCTCTCTTGCGGCATCAACCGGACGAAGAACACGATGATGACGGATGGCCGAGCGCATCAAGTTACGTTCGATTTTTGAATAGGAACGCTCAGCCCATGCATTTGCAGACTTTCCCGCCGATAAATAAGGATACAGGATGTTCCGCAGCGCGGATAGGATGAACAAGGGATTTTCCTTCAGCTCATCCAACGAGATATAGAGCACCGCACAGTCCTGTGACTGCAAAAAAAGCCCGCGGTTCAGGTCCATTCGGTATTTGCTCCGGTCCTTGCCGTGCGAGCCAAAATCCATAACCTCAAATGCAATCCGCGACGACCCGACCTCCCATAAGAGATCGATAAAATAGGATCTGCCGCGCCAGTCCTTCACTTCGTATTCCGGGTGCAGTCCCTGAAAATGTCCGGCAAGCGGCCACCACACCTGTTCAACAAACAAGCGGTTACCGTACCCATGACCCCGTTTTAGGGCATCAAGCCGCTCCCCCCTTCTTTGTTTCAAATGATTGGACAACCATTGATCATGTTCACTTGTAAAACCCATTCCCATTCCTCACTTTCAACAAAATGTGTTGTCTGAATGCACAAAACCCCGCCTCCTTCCAAATGGATAAGGAGACGGGGCATGCTTTGCCGCGTTAACTGGTATCTATACTTAGTGTGCCACTATTGGTCAGCTAATACAATACATAAATATCAACTTACTATACTAATATTATCTCCACCGGCACTAAGCGTCGCTCCCCAGAGGCTGAGCGAGCGCTAGCAGTTTCAAACAGCGCTGCAAGCTGGAGCTGCTGGATCAGCTGTAAGTGGAATCCTGTGACAACAGGCGCAGCGTAAAATCACCGTCACTTGAATAAATAGCACGATAAATAGCACAGTAATCAGCACAATGGACTGATCCAGGGTTTAAGCAACACGCCCGTTTCAGTCCATTGTATGTTTATTACACCAGATTTTATTATCTTAGCTCTTGCTGCGCTGGTTTATCTTTTTGTTTTTCTCCAAGAACCGGGGATTGTGGGAGGATACACCCGCCATTTTTGCCGCTCCCGGATCAAGATACTTTTTTGCGCTGTTGACAGCCAGTACGGCATCATTAAAGGCCCCTGCGATCAGACGAACCTTACTGTCATAGGTGATGAAATCACCCGCTCCAAAAACCCCCGGCTCACTCGTCCGCATCTGCGCATCAACCGTTACCCCGTAGTCACCGCCGTGAAGTTCCCAGCTTGTAAGGTTGCCGAAATCACGGTCATAGCCATGACTTACCACGACTTCATCCACATCGGCTTGCAGGGCTTCCCCTGTTCCGGTATGAACAAGCTCGACGTGTTCGATTCGTTCACCGGCCCCGTATAACCTGGTAAGACTATAAGGAGTCATCACTTTACAGACAGCCCTCATCTGTTCTACCGGCTGCTCATGCCCGCCAAATTCATGACGTCTGTGAACCACCGTGACCTGCCTGGCCACATCAGCTAATTCATTGGCCCAGTCAACGGCAGCATTCCCTCCGCCGGAGATCAGCACATGCTTATCCCTAAACCGGGAGTAATCCGTTATTGTATAATGCAGGTTCGTTAATTCATAACGGCTGGCTCCCTGTATATCCAGTTTCTGAATATGCGTCATCCCTCTTCCGGCACACAGCAGCACCGTACGGGTGTAATGAAGCTCTCCTGTCCTGGAGGTCAATACAAGTATATTATCCTCGCGCCGCTCCATATCTGCGATTTCCTGCCCGAAGATAAGAGTCGGATCGAATGTACGTGCTTGCCGTTCCAGGGATTCTATCAATTTCTCACAGCGTACCGGCTCAATTCCGCCGACATCCCAGATCAGCTTTTCCGGATAGGTGCGCATGAATCCGCCCAGTTCCATTTTTGCCTCAATAAGCTTGGTACGCATAGCCCGCAGACCGCTATAAAAAGCTGCATACATCCCCGCAGGCCCGCCTCCCACAATCGTAACGTCGTATATATCCAGCTGCTCAGGGTTCATCACGGCACCAGCTTTTCAACAATATAATCAATCAGCAGGGCAGATCCGACCGGACCCACTCCCTGTACGAAATCACTGGTTTTCAGCGGGAAGACCTGTCCGTTTTTAACCGCCTCCATGCTTTTCCATAAAGGATTGGCTTCCAGATCCTTCATCGATTGTGAAGCATCTGATCCTTGCAGCATCCGTTGCTCCAGAAAAATGTAATCCGGCTTAATCTCCGGCAGAATTTCTAATGAGAACGGCGTAAACCAGTCCTTGGAATCCTTAAAGATCTCAGGAATATGTAATCCGAGCTTCTCATAAAAAAATCTGCTGCTGCTGTTCGCTGCCTGTGCCCCCATATAGCGGTATCTGTCACTCTCCACACGCAGGACCAGCACCGTCTTATCTCCAATGGCCTGGGCAATTTCAGTTCTAGCCTGATCGACCTTGCCGTTGAAGACCTCAAGCACCTGTGTAGCTTCAGCTGTTTTACCGAACAGTTCTCCAAATTTCGGTATCGCATCCTCCATATCGCCGGTGGTATCCATCGCCACTGTTGGAGCTACTTTGTTCAAATCGTCATACACAGTCTGCTCCATCCCTGATCCCTGGGATATAATCAGATCCGGTGAAAGGGCCAGCAGCTGCTCATAATTATACTGATACTGCACGGTTTCAATCATCTTAACCCCATGCTGCTCAAAATAAGGCTTACGGTAATCCGGTTCTATCTCTGCAGTTAAAAGCACCATTTGCGGCACAATTCCGATTTCGATCAGATACTCCGCATAGCTTGAATTTGTTACAAGCAGGTTGTGGGGCTCGGTCGGAATTTCCACCTCACCAAAGATATCCTTTACTATCTTAGTAGCATTAGCAGCAGTGTCATTCCCGGATTCCTTTACTTCAGCAGATGTATTTGAAGTAGTAGATACATCTGCTGTACTTGAAGCATTCGAGCAGGCCCCAAGCACCAGCATTAGCGCCAGCAGCAGAAATCCTGACATTTTGAAACCTATTTTAGACATGTTGTTTCGCCCCTTTTGTTGTTAATGATTGTTAATGATAATCATTATCAAAGGTTATCAAATAAGGGGCAGCCTTTCCATAGTGAATTGTGCGTATTCACTTGGATTATTGTGTGCAGTATTCTTCATGTTCACTTATACAGCTGGTAATCTGATCCAGTATCAGGGGAAAACCTGCGCTGCCGAATCCGTCCACCCAAAGACGCGTGTCAACATTGAACACCTTATTGTTTTGAACGGCCTTCAGGCGACCCCACTGCCGGCTCTCCATTAATTCTCTCCAGCGTTCTAAGGCATCAAAATGCTCCATTACACGCGGCTCAACAAACAAATAATCGGGATTCGCCAGCTCCAGCAGCTCGACAGAGCAGGGATTAAACCAGCCTTCACCAGACTTTAACGGCTCGGGAAGAGTCAACTGAAGCTGTCCGTACAGTAATCTGGATATCTTGGCAGAGCGGCCGCCCAGATAGCGGTAGCCGAAGGGTTCAATTCTTAGCACCATCACCGTTGCCCCGCTCCGTATCACGCGCTCCAGCTGATTCCTTGCCTCTGCCCGCTTGTTCTCCAGATCCATCAGAATACTCCGCACTTCCGCATCCTTCTGAAACAACGCTCCTAAAGACTGAAGAAGCTCCTCCAGATCCAGCTGCAAATCACCAATGACTGGCGCAACGGTACGCAGCTTTTGCTTTTTCTCCTCCAAAATATATGGTCCTATAATTAACTCAGGCTGTACAACGGCAATCCGTTCAACATCCAGATCGAATTGGGCCGTTTCTATAATCTCTATATGATGGCTTGCAAATAGCTTGTGTTGATGGTCTGCCAGAAGAATGGGAGACACTGCCACACTATGGGGAATTATGTCCAGCATAATCATCGTTTCTGCGATAAGGGGTGATAATGCCATGATTTTGCGCTGGCCCAGTGACTGTACATAATTCCGCGGCGATACGCCTGTGAGCTGCTTGAAGCGGCGGCTGAAATAATGGGCATCCTCAAAGCCTGCTTGCCTGGAAATATCCTGGGAGGAAGATTCGGTCAGCAATAGCTGCTCCTGCGCCCGGAACACCCGGTATTGTGACAGATAGCTCAGTGGCGATACCCCATACCGCTCACTAAATTTCCTTGAATAATGCCATGGGCTGACCCCGGTAATCTGCGCCAGCTGATTGCGGGTAATCACTTCTCCATAGTATTCCTGCATATAAGAAACGGACCGCTGCAGCCCTTCCTCAATGGTCTGCACAGCGCGCGGCTGCTTCCGGTAAATATGTTTCAGCAATTCGTATAGAAGCGATTGATTACTAATCCGGATCTGAATCAGCTCCTGCGCATTCTCTGCTCTGAAATAATGTCCCAAGCCTGCCAGGGTCAGCTCCGATAACTGTACCTGCTGAAAGGAATTTCCGGCGGGAACTTTCCAGTCCACTTCTTTTCTTTCCTCTCCGCTAAACAACGTATATAGATTGAACTGAAGCTCCCAGCCCGATAAGTCCGGTGTTCCGCCCTCAGTAAGCTTAATGACTGTACCGGTCTCTACAGCGATCAGCTGACCGCAGGAGATCTGAACCTTCTGACTGTTAATGTCCCAGGCAGATTGTCCATCCGTAATAAATAACAAAGCCGGATTCTGAAAGTGATGAACCTCCCCGGCAACCATCCATCGCCCCGTTAATGGCTTCGTTGAGATCCATTCCGCTACCCATTCTTCACTTGCCATGCTGTCACCCTTTCTGCGATGTCATTCTACCAGTCTACCTGCTGTTGCTGTGAGCGTCAAAGGACTCCATTATAGATGATCTGCCTGTATGCAGCTGCTGAATTAATAATTCTTTAACAATTCAGAAGCATCTCTTCAACATTGTGCTGATAGGATTGCTTCATCACAATACGCCGAAAAGCAAACCGCCGGCCGGCCGAAAGGATGGATATTCATTAAGGAGTTACTGAAGCTTTACCGCAGTGATTATCAAGACCGGGCTGCACTGGTCAACACCGGTTCACTTCTAATCAATATGCTGATTGGCGCAGGTAAGCTGATCCTTGGTGTGTATCTTCTGTCAGGCTGGTTTATGACTAATGCTGTCTATTATCTGCTTCTCAGCGCAGCAAGAGGCCAGGCGCTTCATAAATATACTGCAGCCCGACTAATAGAGCAGCCCGCAGAAAGAGCCCGGATGGAACATGCCGTGTTCAGGCGCAGCGGCTTTTTCCTTTGCCTGCTGGGTCTCTCTTATCTGCTTATTTCTGTGCGCATGTATCTGTTAGGAGACGCTGTAATCATTGAAGGAACCCTTGTTCTTCTTGTCGCCACTATTTCTTTCACCAAGCTGGGACTGGGCCTGTATGGGATACTGGGCAACCGGGGACGTAAAGGCCCCATTGTATCCACGCTGAAAATATTCAGTTTTACCGACGCATTGGTGTCGATTGTAGTAACCCAGTATACGCTACTGACCATGCAGCAATCCCCAAGCGCCTTAAAGAGCAGCGCTTTACTCGGGATGGGCTGTAGTCTTTTATTCATTATCTTAGGGTTCTGCATGCTCCATAAAAAACAGGCGCCACAGGCTGAATATGAAACCTTCTAGCAGACTGATGCAAATTAAATAGAAAAGGCTGGATTCGGGGCTTCACCCGCTCCAGCCTTTTCTTAGTGTCACTAGATCAGCAATTTATTCCCTTTTTCACAGATTTCATAAAGCTCATCTACCTTCTGCTCCATTAACGGATCGGTCTTTTTTGCTTTTTTATGAACCAGCGTCTTATAGATAACAGGGGGCACAATCCAGCCCGTAAATGCCGGTATTGCCAGCACAATGCATAGCAGAATTCTCGGCGGATCATGTGTAACTGCAAATACAGAGCCTGCCATAAAAGCCGTACCCATTATCCCAATAATCAGCGCCCACATCATAGCGAAGGAGGTTTTGGCATAATTAATCCTTTCCAGTTCTCTCATGCAGGCTTCGAAATGACGCTCCAGACGGGTCAGTTCCGTTTTGTTCAAAATTTTGCGGTCCCGCTTGAGTTTGAGCTTCACTTTGCCCATAGGGCCTTTACCTGTATAGCTTGCAGGCTGAATTTTTTCCTCCAGAACCCATCCGAAATTTGCATAGCCGTCAACATACATAGAGGTTCTTTCCGGGTCTATCAATACTTCTTTATAATCATAGCCGACAAAGCTGCTCCCGCTTCTTGTGATTTCATTCATAAGATCAACTCCTTTACTGGCCTAAGAATAACAAGCGAATATTGCAGGATTGCTTAAGATATGTTCACATTGCATTAATACTCCGCTGCAGCTGCGGGACGGACAGGAATACGAACGGTGAAGGAAGTCTTGTCCGAGGGTATGCTTGCAACGGTAATACTTCCGCCTATCAGCTGTAAAATACGGAGAACAAGAGCGAGCCCTAATCCGTTTCCTTCTGTGGAGTGGGAGGTATCGCCCTGATAAAATTTATCGAAAATGTACTTCATGGTTTCCTCGCTCATCCCGCAGCCGGTATCGGTTATAGAGACAATCACCTCGGTATCTGTTGAGCTCTGCTGGAGAATCACGGTGCCGCCAGGCTCAGTAAACTTGATGGCATTGGATAGAAGATTATTCCATATAAGCTCTACAAGGCTGGCATCAGCCTCAATCATGGCTCGGTCCTCGATGTCTGCGATAAATTCAATGTTCTTGCTCATCCACAGCTCCTCAAATCCCAGAGCGCATTCGCATAGCTGAGCACAAAGATCATAGGATTCCGAAATCTGCGGCAAATTTTGTTTTTCCAGCTTATTCAGCTTAAGAATATTGGTAATAAGTCCGCTTAGCCTGGAGGAAGAGTCAAGGATGGTATCAATGTAGCCTGCTCTTAGCTCGGGAGTCAGCTTTTCATTTTTTAGCGCCTGCGCATAATTTTGAATAACCGACAGCGGAGTTTTAATCTCGTGGGATACATTGGAGAAAAAATCAGTTTTCAGTGTTTCGATACTGCCGAGCTCCTCTACCATTACATTGAAGTCGATGCATATCGCATCCAGATAATCCATTTTATCTTTAAGATGCCTTGGAGAAACGTAGACCGAGAAATCACCTCTTGCCACTTTTCTGGTGGCCGCTGCAAACTCTTCCATTGGTTTGTGGTAGCGCCGGATGAACTGGTACCGGGTTAACAGGGTGAACGCGGCAGCGACCAATACCCAGTACATTAGAACAGAAACGACATACCCCTGGGATACATTCTTAAAATCAAGATAGTTCTGTAGAATCAGCATCTGGCCTGTAGTGAGTGCTCCGAGCACCAAAAAAGAAAGAACAAAGCTGTAAAGGGGAAATATTGGCGCTTTAACTCTTGGGTCCTTTACGCTCACAGCAGCACCGCCTTATACCCCAATCCGCGCACAGTCACGATTTGAAAACCGGTACAGGAAGACAGCTTATCCCGCAGCTTGGTTACATAGACATCGACAGCCCGCAGGCTGGTCTCTGATTCTACACCCCAAAACTCATCCATCAGCTGTGCGCGCGTAAAGGTTTTTTTCGGGTAAGAGAGCAGCTTATACAGAATATTGAACTCTCTCAGGGTGAGGGGAACCTCTTCATCGTCGATCGACGCGGTCATTGCATCTGCATCCAGCTTAAGGTTGCCGGCGGTCATCTTGCGTTCCTCCATAATATTAGCCCGGCGCAGCAGAGCCCCCACCCGCATAATCAGCTCATCCAGGTTAATAGGCTTAACCATATAATCATCAATGCCGATTTTAAAGCCCTTTTGCTTAGAAATAATGTCATCCTTGGCTGTCATAAAAAGAATGGGAATGGTTTTGTTCAATTGGCGAACGTTATCTGCAAACTCAAATCCGTCGATTTCCGGCATCATAATATCTGAAATAATCATATCGTACAAATGGTTATACATTAAATCATAAGCCTCGCGCGGATTCAGACATCCTTTGGCATTATAGCCGCTATCGTTTAAATAGGTGCAGACGATCTGATTCAGCTTAATATCGTCCTCAACCACCAAAATATGAATCATACTCTTATCCTCCTCTAAATCCTGCATCTTGTCCTACATTACTGTCTTCGCATTTATAGTTTGTTTGCGTTTTGTTTATAAATTATTAATTAAATGACATTGGTTTCGTGATAGAGCCCAGGATTAATACAATAGAAACATTTCACAAGCACAACATAAACATTCCGGTAATACAATCACTCACATCACAAGAAAATAAACAGTTGAACCGCTGGAGGAATGAATATGGAGAGTCATTTTATAGTTACAAACAGGGCCAAGGTAAATAAGATTTTAACCGTTATATTATGGGTCATCCTGATCGGGGCAGCCTTCCTGTATTATACGGACAATGTACCCGGCGCCATTGTTGGTTCGCTCTTAATTGAGCTGTGTACGGCTACTATATTAATCCTCAAAACAAAAAAGCATACATTAACGATGGCTGTTTTATTTATGGCGATTCTTACTTGTACTGTTAACTATGTGGGCGGGGCTTATACAGGTATGATTATTGCAACCGTTCTGTGCCTGGTTTCTTTATATTTGAATAAAGCCCTGCTATTCAGCTTTGGCGGCTTATACACCATAACCTTTACCGTAATGCACTTTGTAGACCAGAATAGCAAAGATTTCAATTACTACTTTATAAACATGGGGTTTTTAGTGCTACTGGTTATGGTCCTGTATTTTGTATGCAAGCGGAGTGCAGATTTAATAGAGCTCTCTAATTATAATGAGGCGGAAGCTCAGAGCAATGCAGCGGAAGCCCAAAATATGGTTCGTGTAATTGGTGAAAATACGGTTCAGCTCCATAAAAATATTGATCATTGCAACAAGGATATTCATGTACTCCGAAACATCAGCAGCACGATGTCGGCCCAAATGAATGAGGTGTCAGAGGATGTTGCACAGCAAACGGACAGCCTGGTCCAAATGAATAGAATGATGAACAGTGCGGATACAGAGATGACGGAAATCAATAGGATGTCAACCGCCTTGTCAAAAACCTCTGAGGACGCCAGCCATACCCTGGCGCAAAGCGCGGAGCAGTTCCGTCAAATGGACGAGCAGATGAGCATTATCAAGTTAGCCGTGCAGGAATCCTTCTCTACTGTCGGCGCCCTCAACAAGAGCATAGAGCAGGTGAACGGTTTCCTCGCTGCCATTAGCCAAATCGCCGGTGAAACCAACCTGCTGGCGCTTAATGCAAGAATTGAAGCTGCAAGGGCAGGAGAATCCGGGGCAGGATTTAGTGTTGTCGCGCTGCAGATTAAGAAGCTTGCAGAACAAAGCGCCGGAACCGTCGAGGATATTAATGATATTGTACAGGACATCAAAGCGAAAACAAATGCCGTTTTGCAGAAAGCGACCGATGAGGAAGCAGCTGTGAAAAAAGGAGAAGTGATTACGAAGCAAGTCATTGGCAGCTTTGCACAAATCAGCTCTGCTTTTGAAACGATTGACCGTTATATCGAAGCTGAGCTTGATAAAATCAATCATGTCAGCGAAGTGTTCTCGCAGATCCGTGAGCAATCTGAGACAAGCTCTGCTATTGCCGGTAAGAATCTGATAGCCACAAATGAACTGCTCAGTGCTAATAAGGTGCAGGATGACAGCATTGATATTATCTATACCTCGATTGAGAGGATTAGCCACTCAAGTGTCCAATTGCAAGGATTAATTCAAACTACAGGCTCAGCTGATTAGTTCCCTCTACTATAGATACGCCAGATTATAGAAGCAGTCCGAATTCAACAACGAATTCGGGCTGTTTTTTTATACTCAAGACCAGCCCCGTATGAACTTTCAATTCATAGATTTCAATTAATATATCTCAAACATGGCGTAAGCAATTCTTAAATATCTTGCCTCTACAATGATCCTATCAGGTGAAGCAGACGGTTCACCAAATAAACTTTATCAGTTAAAGGAGAATAAAGGATGAATGAGATTACAGGAAACAAAGCTGATTTTGTAGGTTATGAGTACAAAGACGTTACGGTAAAGCGCAAAATGGAGTCGGTGTATATCGACGGATATCATAATTTCGGCTGGGCACTGGACAGCACTTCGAACTCCGTACAGAATGTGAACTCCGTAACGATGAAGTTCAAGCGGGACCGCAAGATCCGCAACAAAGCCGAACTGACCCGTCTTCAGCGCCAGTTTGACGCCACCGTTGCAGAAATCGTATCACTGGAAAACTCTAAGGTTATCCGTGCTTCTGCTATTGCCTATGTTGCCGGTGTTATTGGGACTGCCTTTGTGGCTGCCTCTGTGTTCGCTAACCAGGATGACCGTCAGACTCTTTCTATCCTTCTGGCCATCCCTGGTTTCGCAGGCTGGATCATCCCCTACCTCCTCTACTCCAATATCAGCAAGAAGAAGACAGGCATGGTAGCACCTCTTATTGATCAGAAATATGACGAAATCTATGAGCTGTGTCAGACGGCTAATGCCCTGCTAGCAAGATAAACCCGACAAATAACGGTACAATTTGAAAGGATGAAGAAAAATGAGTAAAGATGTAGCAGCAGATATCCGTTCCGTCAGAAAGGTACCCATTGTTATCATTATGATTCTGGGAGCTTTTCTTGCGACACTGAATCAGACGATTATGAGTGTGGTTTTGCCTGAATTAATGATCGATTTCAGTATAACGGCTTCAACCGCCCAGTGGTTAACGACGGGCTATATGCTGGTTAGCGGTGTACTGATTCCGATTACAGGCTATTTAATGCAAAGATTTACGACACGCGAGCTTTTTCAGACTTCGATGATCATCTTTTTAGCAGGAACGGTCATTTCAGCAATCGCAACAGGCTTCCCGGTGCTCTTAACGGGACGACTGATTCAGGCCGTTGGCTCAGGCATTATCATGCCGCTGCTCATGAATGTAATTCTAACCCTCTATCCTCCAGAAAAAAGAGGCGCCGCTATGGGCATGGTCGGGTTAGCAGTCATTTTTGCTCCCGCGGTCGGACCTACCCTGGCCGGATACATTCTGGAACATTACCGCTGGGAGACCATGTTCTACGGCATGATCCCTTTGGTTTCCCTTATCATCATCGGCGGCTTTATCTATCTGAAGAATGTATCGGCACGTTCCTCTTCCCGGCTTGACCTGCTAAGTGTCACAATCTCCACGATTGGCTTCGGGACTTTATTGTACGGCTTCAGCCGGGCAGGCAGTGCAGGCTGGTTAAGTACCGAAGTGCTCATATCTCTTGGTGCCGGTATCCTTTCACTTGGATTATTCACTTGGCGGCAGCTGGTGTCCAAGAGCCCGCTTCTTGATCTCCGGGCGTTCCAGTACAAGATGTTCTCTTTAACCACCGTTATCAATATGGCCGTAACTATTGTGATGTATGCCGATATGATCCTGCTGCCGCTCTATCTGCAGAATGCCCGCGGGTACACGGCAATGGAATCAGGATTTCTGCTGCTGCCCGGCTCCCTTGTGATGGGTATCCTGATGCCGGTGACCGGCAAGCTATTTGATAAGTACGGGGCCAAATGGCTGGCCATCATCGGTTTGCTGATTCTGATTGCTACCACCATAAGCTTTACTAACTTGACAGACTCTACCGGCTACCTGTATATGGCTCTCATGTCAACCGGCCGGCGGATTGGATTAGCCATGATTCTTATGCCTATACAAACTGCGGGTCTGAATCAGCTGCCAGCCAAGCTTAATGCGCATGGCACAGCCATCTCCAATACGGTTAAGCAGGTAGCCGGCGCTGTGGGTACTTCACTGCTAGTCACCGTTATGGCCAGCAGCACCAAGACTCATATGCAGGATATGATCGCCGGAGGCGGAACCCGGGAGCAAATGATGCTCGAAGCTTCTATCCAGGGCATCAATGACGCCTACCTCGTAATTGTCGGTATCAGCATCATTGGCTTACTATTATCCTTGTTTATCAAACAAACCGGTCAACCGTCACAGGGAACATCCGAAGGGCTGCAGCAAAAGATGAAGGTTAAAGCCGCCCGAAATTAAAGAAAAGATACGCTGTCTTGCGCTTGAACGTAATACCAAGCCTCCTCCCGGCTCTATTTCTGACATTGCTTTCCTTGTTCTTTTCGGGTCCGAGCTATTACAATAGGAAACGGAATGAAGGAAAGTCCAATACATAGAAAAAGAGGTATAGGAGCATGAGTACAAAACGATTCAAATTATCTGCAGCTGCGCTGGCTATTTTGCTTGCCGCCCAGCTGCTGACACCAGGCAGAACCTCCGCAGCTTACAAAACCCAGCAGCTGCCGGAGCCGGAATGGAGCTACAAGCTGCCCGAGGGCTACACCACTTTTAACACCTATGACAGTTTACAGAGCAAGAACCGCGTGTTCTTCCAGCTGCGCAAGAAAGTGGCTGTCTCAGCATCCAAAACCAAGTCCACCCTCTTAGCCTACGCAGCCGCAGACCGCAAAACAGGCACTGCCAACTGGGTCTATGACTACTATGATATTGCCAATGACCAAATTTTCAGCGGATCGTACCCTTACTACAGCAAGGATGGCAACAGCTATTTTTATAAAAGGAACGATAATGGAACAAAGGTCCTCCTCTCCGCAGTCAATGAGAACGGCAAGCTGAAATGGACCAAAACGTTCAATACTACGTTCGATCTGGTTGTGCTGGATACCGGAAATCTTCTGCTGTATTACACTACCTATAGCTATTCAAGCAAGACCTCTACCCGCCACTTCGAGGAGTTCAGCAGTGACGGGAAGCAGGTCCGAAAACTGGCAGTAACCAAAGGTGCACTAACAACAGGTACATTGGAGATACTCCCGAACGGCTATATTGTGCATAATTCTGACCAGTCCAGCGTGAATGTCTACCGGAGTCTGGATTCCCTCAAAACGCCTTTCGTCAAATACACCGCCCCTAAAGAAATGGTTGACGTCAATGTGGGGGTACAGCCCTTCAGCGGCGGGTCCGTATTAGTCTCCTTATACAGCAAGACTGACTACAAGCTAATCGGATTCGGTGCGGATGGCAAAAAGAATTGGGTACACACGCTTAACCCTAAAGACCGTGTCCTCGGCATTACCGGCAATAACTATCTGGTCCAGAGCAACAGTGCCGTGTACCGGCTGTACAGCAAAGACAACAAGCTGCTCGGCAAGCAGCAAATCGGCGAGCTTGGTGATACCGGCTGGAATTCCCGCATAACGCCTTCGGGCGAAATTACTGTAGAGAAGCAGTACCAGTGGCAGGAACGTCCGGCAGTAATTGATCCGGAGACTTTTGAAGGGGATGTAGCCAGAGAGGATTTTTACGTGCTTGATCCGGGGAATTTGCAGATTAAATACCATCTCTCCACGCTATGGACCGACTATCACGCCGGACACCAATACATCTACGCCGGAAAAGGCGAGCTTTATCTATCAGACTATTGGTTCAATAATACTTTGACAAAATATATTTTGAAATAGTGCCTGATGCCTGCATTCTTGTGCAAAACCGGTTTGGAGCAATGCTCCAAACCGGTTTTGCATGATATCTAAAAGATTATCGCCCATATTCCGACATATTATTTAAGAGCTTTCGCTCAATAATACTTTCGGGGGATGACTTATGTCACAGCTTATCAAAAAACGGGCTTTTCGTTCATCGAGCATTGCAAACACTTTGGCCCTCGTCCTGCTAGTCATCATCGTTGTCGTCTTCTCGATTCTCGGTACCTTCTTTTTTTCGAACACCAAAAGCATTCTGGTTGACCAGCAGGAGTCTATACTCATGACCCAAACACAGGGGATTGTCAGCCAATTCGATGCCTTATTTAAGGAAAAGGGCTCACTCGTCAAGCAAATGTCCACGAACGATCTTTTCAGGCAATATATTGAGAGTACAACACCAGATCAGGTGACCACATCCCCGCATGCTGCTGACACCATAGCGACCTTGGCAGAAATTGTTAAATCAGAGCCGTCCTTTGCCGATGCCTGGGTTGCCGGATTTTCCGGAAAGGGCTATTTCCTGCAAAATGACGGAGTGGCCTCCAAGTCTGATTTTGATATCCGTTCACGTCCCTACTTCAAGCCTGCATCCGACGCTGACGGCCTGTATTATTCAGAGCCCTATGCTGATGTCAACACCGGCACTTTGCTGATGGGTATCTTTTATCCGATTAAAAATGACAGTAATCAGCTGATCGGCTTTATTGCCGCAGACATTGCCTTCGATGATATTCCGTCCATCATGCAGAGCTACTCGCTGGGAAGCACCGGTTATTCCATCCTGGCCACCCGCTCCGGTGACCTGCTGTATCACCCCGACAAAGACAAAGTCATGAATGAAAAAATTAATGATAGCTCTGGTGACCTCGGCTTAATCGGCAAAAAAATGGTTAATGGCGAATCCGGCGTAGAGCTGATAAATGATAATGGTGAATCTCGTTATATCGGGTACGCTACCAGCAAGGATACAGGGTGGTCTGTCGGCTTGACCATTACTCAGCAAGAAGCGCTAAGCGAATTAAAATCCTTTACCCGCAGCACAATTGCCGGTTTTTCAGCAGCTGCCCTTCTTTTGGTGGTAATCTGTTATGTCACACTCCGGTACCTGCTGCGGGCTATACCAAGGCTGCTTACTGCAATCAAACGGATTGAAGACGGTGATCTGACGGTTCAGTTCAAAGAACATTCAGACAACGAAATCGGACAGATTGCCCAAGGTATCTCCAGCATGGTCCTGAAGATTCAAGGCATGATCCAAGTCATCAGCAATACTACCCAGGTGTTGAGCCAGTCTTCCCATAACCTGCAAAGTATTTCTGCCGGCACTGCCGTAACGATGAACGAAACGGCGACAGCCATCAATGAGATTGCCAACGCCACAAATTACCAGTCAACAGAATCAGAAAGTATCCTGCGCAAAACAGGGGCTCTGTCGGATCAGATTAACGAAATTACCAGTGATGCGCAGGCTGTGGAATCGATGGCGCAAATCTCTGTGCAGCTGAGCGAAACAGGTCTTGCCTTGGTAGAACAGCTATCCCAATCCGCTGAAGACAATCACAGATCAACTCAGGCAGTGTCGTCTATTATAGAGGCAATTGATACCAGCCGGCACGAGATTACGGGCATTGTGGGCACCGTTAATCAGATCGCCACCCAGACCAACCTGCTGGCGCTCAACGCTTCTATAGAGGCTGCACGTGCAGGTGAACATGGCCGGGGATTTGCGGTGGTAGCCGGAGAAGTCCGGAAGCTCGCTGAACAAACGGCATTAGCGACGCAGGAAATCTACAAAAAAGTCAGCGCCATTGAAGAAAAAACAGTAATCTCAGTAGAGCACACTAATAATGGCTTGAAGATTGCTGAGGAAAATGCCCGGTCCGTAGAGAATGCGAAGCAGGTCTTCTTTGATCTGAACAGGGATCTGGAGGAATTGAAGCTACGGATGATTCAGATCAGCAATAACACCTCCATTGTCCATAAGCACAAGGATGAGATTCTACAGGCTATTGAGATCATCTCTTCCACAACCGAGGAGAATTCCGCCTCCACACAAGAGGTGAGCGCCAATACACAGGAGCAATTAAGCAGCATCGAGCAGGTCGCCGAATTATCCAGACAATTGAGTCAAATCTCCCAAAGGCTGGAGGAGGAATTAAAACAATTTAAGGTTGAGTGACGGGACAATTATAGGGACTGCCCTACAGTCAAGCTAATGAATACAAAAGGCCTGCGCTTAGCGCAGGCCTTTTGTATGGGTGTTACGATAAACTTGCTTAACTGTAGAATTGCCAGAAAACCAGCAGCCCTGCCAGTACAGCAATCATTACGACGGGCAGTATGGCTGCCCGCTTATCACGGACGGTTAATGCAGAACGTTTTGATGTCCAGGATATTAACAGCACCGCAGCAAATAGCACCGCCAGTCCGGTCAGGACGTAGTTAATTACAAGCTGCGGATAGACTTCGGAATATGCACGCTCATTGTTGCTGAGCATCCTTAGAGCCAATATCAGATTGTTTGCCACAATGCCTGTCCCTGTGAGGGTAAGGCAGGTCAGCAGTCTGCGGCTCCCGGCGCCTGACACAGAGTGTCTGCTGGCTCTGCGTTTTTTCAAAACAGCCTGCACCAGCAATACAAACGGGGAGATAATGAAATAGACGACAGCCAGCACTGCAAGTAAGGCATTGATAATAAGCACAGGCATTGTTCTGCCGGCCGGCAGCGGTAAATAATCGGAGGTGTAGACTGAGATTGCCTCCACCTTGCCATCCCCCATCTTAGCGTACAGCATCGGCCAGACATCAAGTGCCGAATCTCCGCCCACCTTCTGGTAAAGGTACGGCTCAACCTGCTGATAGCTTCCAGTCATGCCTGCAAGAGATACCTGAAGCTGATTCTCACCCTGCGGCTTAAGCTTCATCAGCGTCAGATATGGAAATAGATTCATGAAGCCATACCCCGGGCGCCGCGCAGCCATGAACTCGCCCTGCACCGCAGAAGTATCGGGCAGATCCACAGCCTCTGTCAGCCCGCGCATGCCTACGATCTCTTTGGTGAGGCCATGCACGATATTGGATTCACCGGCCTGATTGGTCATAATAATAACTGCAAACCGGTCTTCAGGCACAAGCTGCAGATTCGTAGCAAAAGCAATCGTATTTCCGCCATGCCCCAGCGTCCGCAGCGTACCCGGATATTCCCAGAAGCCATGGGCAATGCCCGGCATCCCTTCAGCGCTGGAATAGCTGCGGGCCAGCATCGTCTCCAGCGTCTCCGGCTTCTCAAACAGTGGAGATTGTTCTCCTGCTGCAGGCATAAATGCCATTGCAAACTTAGCGAGATCCTCTGCAGTCCCGTTATTGCCGCCGTTAGGATACATGGACATATAATTCCATGATCCTTGCGTGAAGGAGCCCTCTTCTTCGAAGAAATATCCCCTAGCCTTATGCTCAAGCAGCTCGGGACGGTCTTCGACAACGGAATACGCAATGGAATCCTGCATGCCCAGCGGCTCAAAAATATGCTCCTGCACATAATCATGATAGGGCTGGCCGCTGATTAACTCCACAATATAAGCAGCAAGTGAATTCCCGTAGTTCGAGTAAGCCACCACCTCCCCGGGTCTGAAAATCTGTGCCGGCTGGGCAAGCCGCAGCCCTGCTTCCAGTGACTGTACCTCCTCAGGGGACTGATAGGCCATATCGAACATATACTCTTCAAATCCGGCATTATGGTTCATCAGGTTGAGCATCGTAACCGGCTCGCTGTATTTCAGCCTGGTCAGGAAATCCGGCGGCAGATAGCTGCGGATATCCTGATTCAGATCAAGCTTCCCCTGTTCAGCCAGCTGCATCACTGAAGTCCAGACTGCCAGCTTGCTGATGGAGCCCCACTCCATCACCGTATCCGGGGAGACAGGGATCTGCCGCTCTACGTCGGCGAAGCCGTAACCCTTGGACAGAACGATCCGGCCATCCTTCACCATAACAACGGATGCGCCTACCGTCTTTTGTCCTATGTATTCTTGTACATAATTGTCGACAAAGGCTTCCAGGCCGGCCAGCGGAATACCGGAAGGTGTCACTCCCTCTCCTGTCTTCTCAGCTGCAAATACTGTCACACTGCCGGATAATAGCAATAGGACCGATAATACAAGTATCATTCCTCTTCTTAACAATGAAACCTCTCCTTGTTGTCAGGTAAATTACTGCAGTCCCCCCTATTCTATCAAAATACCTTCCATATAGCCTAATAATCTAAAATAGTACCGATGATGCATCAGCCAGCATACCGGAGCATCCGGCCGGACTTTTACGAAGAAGCCTGCTGAGGCCTGCTGTTCCTGTCAGCGCCGTGCTCAGTCTATATAAGGACTGCTGACGCGAATTGGGAACGTTCAGGCTTTCCTGTATAATGAGAAACATTACGCCGGGTGTAACGTTATACTTACCGATCACCTATACCGGAAAGGATGAAGTAATTTGAGTTATACAGAACTGCTGGAGCGGAAAAGCGAACTTTTGAAAAAAACCGTTGAGAATTGGGTCTTAAAAGAAAACCGTGATGGCCTGAACCATCAGGAGGCTCATATTTACCGTAATATGCTTAAGGAATTCCATCAGAACGAGTATGAATTGAACGCGGTAAGCGATGAGAAAGCCATTAAACGTCAGGAATCCGGTTCTACGGATTAATCAGACTACTGGTTAAACACCTGGATAAACACCGGCCGGACTGGACTTCCGCAATCTTCTACTGCGAAGGATCAGTCCGGCCCCTACATATAACGCACTCGTCAGAATCCCCGCTATCGGTGAGATGATCCACTCTTTTCCCCAATAATGTCTAATATACCTTCCAAAATGCAATAGATCATTTACATTTCTCTCTCGAAAGGCTACAATTATCCCTAATACATTATCTGGAAAGGAACTGCAGCATGCTTGCTAACAACGTCCGTGAACTCAGGGCACGCTTCAGATGGTCGCAGCAGGACCTGGCTGATGCAATCGGAGCCACACGCCAGACCATAGGGCTGATAGAAAAAGGAGACTACTCCCCTTCTGTTACCCTCGCTCTAAAAATCGCCGCCGCCTTCCATCTGAATGTCGAAGATGTATTTTATCTGAAAGAAGAAGCTGAATAACAACTAGCGGTATTCGATCGAGAGGGGATTTAATCCAATGAATATAGCCGGCCGGTTACTCCGTTCCTTTAAAGACTATGATAATCAGAATAAATTAAAAAACCTTCAGCACAAAGCAGAGCTTATCAGAGCCAGAAATCTGGCAGCTTGGGACGATGAACAGCTTCAGAAGGAATCTCTCCGGCTGCAGATGGCTGCAAAATCCGGCACGGCTGTGGACGAGCTGCTGGTGGATGCTTATGCTGTAGTCTGTGAAGCGGCGAAGCGGACCCTCGGGTTACAGCCTTACAAGGTCCAGATTATGGCCGCCATTGCCCTGCACGAGCGTCATTTGATCGAACAGCACACCGGCGAAGGTAAAACTTTGTCTGCCGTTATGCCCGCTTATCTCAACGCGTTGACCGGACAAGGTGTACATGTGCTGACCTTTAATGATTATCTGGCTGATCGGGATGCACAGTGGATGGGACCGGTCTATCGTTTCCTGGGGTTATCCGTCAATGCGGTTCAAGCAGGCATGAGTCTGTCTCTGAAAAGGGAAGCGTATGCCAGTGATATAACCTATGTTACGGCAAAAGAAGCGGGATTCGATTATTTGCGCGACTCCATCGTATTAAACGAAGCCGATACCGTACACCGTCCCTTCCACTATGTCATTGTAGACGAAGCGGATTCACTGCTTCTTGACGAAGCCAGGGTGCCACTCGTCATCAGCGGCGACACAAGCACTTCAACGAATGAGGACCTGCGGTTCTCAGAAGTGGCCCGGCAGCTTCAAGCGGCTGAACATTACGACTTTGACGACTTTAAGCGCAATGTCTATCTGAATGAAGCAGGTGCTGTACAAGCAGAGCTGCTGCTGGGATGCGGCAATTTATATGACAGCCATAACAGCGATTTATTAACGTCTCTGAATTGTGCGCTGCATGTGGAAGCATTGATGAAAAAAGACATCGATTACATCGTCCGGGACGGTAAAATCGAGTTAATCGAAGAATACACCGGGCGCGTCGCGGAGAACCGGTATTTACCGGAAGGATTGCAGGCCGCGCTTGTTGCCAAAGAAGGACTAACTTCCTTAGCCGGCGGTAAAATCCTAGGAACGATCACCGTCCAGCACTTTATCAGCCTGTATCCGAAGATTTGCGGCATGACGGCAACAGCCCGTGCATCAGCTATGGAGTTCGATAAGACCTATAGCCTGCAGGTCGTGCAAATTCCGCCTAACCGTCCCAACAATCGGATAGACCATCCGTACCGGATCTATACCGATAAAGCAGCCAAACTTCATGCGCTTGTTAAGGATATATCCTCAGTCCATGCCACAGGACGCCCAATTCTCATAGGGACTTCAAGCGTCGAGGAATCAGACCAGCTGGCCGGGGCACTGACAGCCGCCGGTGTACCCTGCCATGTTCTGAATGCCAGGAACGACGCAGAGGAAGCCGGAATTATCGCCAAAGCGGGTGTGCTCGGTGCCGTGACCGTATCGACGAATATGGCAGGACGCGGTGTCGATATCCGGCTCGGCGGCGGCGATTCCCGGCAGGCTGACGCTGTTGCCAAGCTGGGAGGACTATATGTAATCGGTACACATGTGAACGAAAGTGTGCGGATTGACAATCAGCTGCGCGGGCGTTCCGGGCGCCAGGGCGACCCGGGTTCATCTGTATTTTTTGTAAGTCTGGAGGATGAGCTGATGCTGCGCTTCGGCAATGATAAGGCCGTTCGTACACCACGGCAGGATGACGCTCTCGAAGATCCGGCACTCCGCAGCACAATCACACATATACAGCGCGTTATTATGGGCCAGAACTTTGAAATCCACCAGGAGCTGAACGGTTATTCCGATATGGTAGAGGATCAGAGGCGGATTCTCTACAGTGAACGGCTGGATATTCTGAGAGACAGACAAGGGCTGAGCCCTTCGGAGCAGCGGGTCCGGCTCTATTATATTGACGAGTTTTGGGCTGAGCATTTGGCCTACATCTCTTACCTGCGCGAAAGCATTCATCTGGAGAGCCTTGCCAGCCGCAATCCGATTGACGAATTTCATCACCAGACCAGCCAAGCCTTCGAGCAGCTTCATGCTAAAATCGATAAGGCGTCAGCTAAAATGCTTGCTAAACTTGGAGGCTCGAATGATCCGGCAGATTGGGAAAAGCTCGGCTTGATGAGTCCCCCCTCCACCCGGACTTATATTATCAATGACCAATACATCCAGGATAAACGCAGCTCATGGACCGCTGCTACCGTACTGTCCTACTGGCTCCGCAAGCCTCTAAAGTGGATATTGTCACCGGTTATTAAGCTGCCTAAGTATTGAGCCGGCCTGGCTTCCAATAATGAGGCGAATCCATCAATTGTAACGGAGATTTATGATCGAGATATTATGCGATGTCGAATTATCGCAAACAATGTTGTAATTATTTTGCGAAGCTGTCCGTGATCGTTCCCGGCGGCTTTTTTGTGTTGACAATATTTCCTGTCTTCTGTTGCCATAGCAACGGAGTCACACTACTCACTCTGCTATACTAATACAAATGATATTGATTCTCATTATCATATTGATGAAACAAGGAGGCTACAGTTGCTCTACCCTGTGCATAATCTGAAAGGGACAACAACCCTTTTTCAGCCAAAATAATGATTTGAAAGGAATTCCACTATGAACCGTAAATCTTCATGCACTATTATTTTCAGTCTCCTGTTAAGCTTAACTTTTATTTTGAGTGCCTGTGCCGGGCAAAAGGAACCTCAAACAGCCGAATCTGCTGCCGTACCTACGGCCGCTCCCATAGAACAAATGAGCATTACAGTCGCCGGCCCGCCTTCTCCCCCTTCCTTACCGATACTACGAATGATTGAATCCAAAGCACTGGGCGATTCCGTCAGCATCAATTTTCAGGCCTGGGAATCTATCGATACGCTTACTGCCCTGGCAAACGATACGAAAGTCAGCTTCCTCGCCCTGCCGCTGAATAATGCCGTGGTTATGTACAATAAAGGGATGGACCTGTCTCTGATGAATATTAACACATGGTCTGTAATGGACATGGTTACTACAGATCCTGCTGTGCAGGGCTGGGCTGACCTCAAAGGAACAACGCTCTATGTACCGATGAAATCCTCACCGGTTGATTATATTACACAGACCTTTTTGAAGCAGAACGGGCTTGAACCCGGAATAGATATAGACCTGCAGTATACCCAGCTTGCCGAGGGTGCCCAATTATTGCTGTCTGGAAAAGCCTCTACAATCGTTAGTATCCAGCCGCAGATTACCGCGATTCAAATGAAAAATGACCAGGTGCGCTCCATCGTGGATTATAAAAAAGAATGGCAGCAGGTCACCGGTTTAAGCACGGATCTGCCTAACGCCGGCCTTGCCACTAAACAATCCGTCCTTACAAGCCAGCCTGAGCTGGTTGCCCGTTTCCAGGAGGAATATCAGAAAGCGCTGGAATGGACACTCGATAATCCCAAGGAAGCAGGTGCACTAGCCAACAAATACTTCAAGCTGGATGCAGCTGTTGTTGAACAGGCAATCCCCCACATGGCCCTGGCCTTCGCATCCGCTTCTGACAGCAAGGAGGTTCTGGCCACTTATTATCAGACCCTTATGAATTACAGCAAGGACAGCATTGGAGGCAAGCTTCCCGATGAACAGTTCTATTACCAGCCTTAGCAAAAAGGGACTGTCCCTGCTCGCCATCTGCCTGCTGTGGCAAATAGCCGCTATGCAGATGGACCCCTTCGTCCTGCCCGGGCCGCTGGAGACTATCCGGACCTTCCTGCATTATTTGGGTGACCCGGAATTCTATTACGCTGTTTACCGGACTCTTAAGAAACTGATTATCGGAATGATCTGTGTGCTGCTGCTGGGCGGGAGCCTGGGTCTGCTGATTGGACTCCGTAAGAGCTGTAAGCCCTATTTGGAGCCTGTAATCGATATGATGCAGTCCATCCCGCCAATCGCCTGGCTGGGCATCGCTATTATCTGGTTCGGTCTTACGGATGTCCCGTCTATTTTTATTATTGTACTGTCTACTACACCTGTTCTGGTTGTTAATCTGCACGAAGGTTTTGCCTCCATCGACAGCAAATTATTGCGGATGGCCCAGGTATACCACATTCCCCGTCAGAAGGTCTTGCGGCATATCATTCTGCCTTCACTCAGCAGCCATCTGAAGTCCGGGATGATAACAGCAGCCGGTCTGGGCTGGAAGCTCGCCGTGATGGCTGAGCTGCTAACCTCCACCGACGGCATCGGCAGCCTGCTGTCCGATGCCAGAACGAATCTGGAAACGAGCCGTGTATTTGCCCTGGCGTTGTTCATGGCTGTTTTCTGGAATGTAATCAAGCGGTGCATTATGTATCTGTTCCGCAGCAGAGTGAGTCTGCCCGCTCAGTTGAACAAATAAGGATGGGTCTTATGCTTATAACACTGCAAGATGTATCCAAATGCTATTCCGGAGTACCGGTCCTTGAGAAGATTAACCTTACCCTGCTGCCGTCCAAAATAATATGCCTGCTCGGTCCGTCAGGGGCAGGCAAATCAACACTGCTAAATATCCTCTCGCAGACGGAAGCCGCCGATTCCGGCAGCGTCCTTACCAGCCCCAAGCTGAAGCTCTCCTATGTTTTTCAGGAGGATTGTTTGCTGCCATGGTCTACGGTAAGCGAGAATATTGGTTTTGTGAGGGATAACGAGCCCGCTGCTGCCCGGGCGGAAATCAGCAGCTTTTTGGATGAGGTCGGCCTTTCCGGCTACAAGGATCATTATCCCCATCAGCTGTCCGGCGGGATGCGCCAGCGCTGTTCAATTGCCCGCGCCTTTTATCATGGAGGCAATGCACTGCTGATGGATGAACCGTTTCATTCCCTGGACTATCATCTGCGGTTTGATCTGGTGCACAAGCTGATTGTGCTGTGGGAACGAAGGCAATGCGCCATCGTATTTGTAACTCACGACATCGACGAAGCCCTGCTGCTGGGCGATGAAATTCTGATTCTGTCCCGGCATCCCGGCAGAATTGTAAAACGCATTGAGATTAACACGCCGCAGCGCAGCCGCTCCCTGAAGGATCAGGAGCTGATGCTGGCCCGGACTGATATTCTGGATCAGCTGCTGGATGCGCAATAGCATCATATAATTGGACATAGTACTGTTGCATTACGGCTTCCGCCCCAAGAATTCCAGTATTAGATCATTCACTAATTCAGGTCTTTCTAGCGGAAGCCCATGCCCGGTACGGGGAATAATCGAGGCTTCAATGTTATGTATCAGCTTGTTAGCCCGTTCAACGGCTCTATTTACATTATACTGGATATCCTGATCCCCTATTATCAGTAAGACAGGATTGCTAATTAACTGTAATTCATCATCGTTAAGGCAGGATACAAATAATCTGGTCCGGGGCAGCGCATGCTGCATACCCGTTATGAACTGGTTTTTGATTGTCTCATTTACGCTGTTCCCTTTCCCCGTCATATAATCCATAAATTTCGTTAACCTTGTTGTTGTGGGCATTAATCCTGCAAATAAGGAGCGTATGAAGAATTCTTTACTCTGCGGCTGCAGGCTTGCGCCCGGGGCTAAGGCAATTATCTTTTGAATACGTGAGAATAACCGGGCTGCAAGCACCAAAGCTATAAATCCGCCAAAAGAATGTCCGCATACATGAACCCTATCTATGTCCAGCCCATCAAGTACCTCAGCAAACCATGCTGCACATTCCTCTTTGCTCTTAATCGGCCGGGTTGAAATGCTTTTGTTAATATCACCGGGAAAATCAATTGCATACACCCGGTAACAAGTGCATACTGCTTCAATAGTATCCAGCCAGACTGTCGAACTGAATCCAAAACCATGCAGAAGAACCATTGGTTCGCCATCTTCCGGTCCCGCCACAAGAACATGGATATTACCAAAAGAGGTGGAAATATATTTAGACTCAACTTGAACTTTCCACAGCTGCAGCGTATTATCGTAAGCCTCCATCACTCTATCAGGCTTGCCTGCCTTCCTGTAGATTGAAATTACTTGATGATCTTCATACACTCAGCAACCCTCCCTCTTCTATATCCTTGCGGAACATGCTTAGAAAAAAATGAATATGCTTCACCATCATTTGTTCAACTCCTGCAGTTTCCTGTCCGTCAATTCTGCATAGAATAAAGGAGTTAACCATTTGAAGCAAAGGATACTGATACTGAATGGAGAGCATTCGGGGGTCGTACGGCTTGACTTGACCAAGAGCGATATATTTTTCAAACACCTCTGTCATACTATCCGTTATACCTGCAACAATATTGTTCAGATAGATTGCCCTCGCAACATCATCCCTGACTTGTTCCAGATAGATAATCCGCCATATTTTCTCCGTCTCCGGATTTTGGATATGCTCCAGAAAATTATGAAACCCCTGTGTCAAAAATAACTCTATATTCATAGCACCCGTAATATAATCAAGCCTATCCTGCGGCGGTATAATTTTTGCTATGTCCATCCTAAAGTTGTAATAAATCGTCTCCAGAATGAATGCTTTACTCTTAAAATGGTTGTACAGAGAGCTTTCCTTAATCCCGACCTCTCTGGTAATATCACGAATCGAAACGGCATTATATCCCTTTTGAGAAAAGAGATCTATAGCAACTTTTAGAATCAAATTTTTATTCTGATTCCCGATCAACACTCCTGTCGTATCAACAAATATCCCCGATACATCAACCGTATTCATAAAATAAATCTCCCATTTCTATATTTTGCTAAATTAATCCTATTGTCCCTAGTATAACTAACGGGTGTTAGTTAGTAAAGACGAAATTTACAGCCTGCTCTGCTATAAATAATGACCTTGACCGCAGTACCTGCTAATAAACCTAGTTAAACAGCAAAAGCAGCTGATTCCGTTAACCGGGTCAGCTGCTTTACATATTTCTCATCTATTATTGTGTCTTAAACTTATTTATTTCCTGAATGAGCTGCTCCGCATTTATGGTCAGCTCCTTAGCGGTGTCTGAAATGGCGCTTATTGTTGCAGTCTGCTCTGTTGTTGAGGAAGCCGCCTCTTCTGTAGAGGCTGCGCTCTGCTCGGCAACAGCGGCCAGACCTGTAATCACGTCGGATACCTGGCCTGATCCGGATTTCAGCTCGGTCATGCCGTCCGCTATAAAGCCCAGCTTGGCAATGATGTCCTCAACGGATTTGCGTATGCGGTCAAATGATTCTGATGTCTCTTCCATTGAGCTCAGCTGAGACTCGCTGTTTACGCGGAGCTGTTCCAGCTCGCCGGCGCTTTGCCGTCCGGCCTCATTGAGATCCTTAAGCAGCTGATCAATACCGGTTACCGAATGGGAGGACTGTTCAGCCAGCTTGCGGACTTCACCGGCGACGACGGCAAAGCCCCTGCCATGCTCTCCGGCCCGTGCTGCCTCAATGGAAGCATTCAGCGCAAGCAAATTTGTCTGGGCTGCGATCGCCTGAATGCTATTCGTGATGAAGGATATTTCATTGATTTTGTCCAGGAGCAGCCCGTTAGCGGCTTCAACCCGCCCGGTGTTCTGCTGTCCGGCTTGTACCAGATCATTCTGCCGGGATATTGCCCCGACACCGCTCTCCATTGCCTGATTTACATCCATAATATTAGAACTAGCATGTCTGGCCTCTTCCACAATCTGATCAATAACCTCGTTGATATCCGCTACCATTTCTGCACCGGACTGGATCGACTCGGCTTGCTCTGAAGCCCCATTTGCAATATCGTCAATTACTGCCGAGATTTGTCCGGCAATTTCATTACTGCCCAGAGCATCCTTATACATGATTTTGGAAGAATCCTGGACAACCTGCGCCGATTGATTCACTTGAGCTATGAGATTCCGCAGGGAGCCTGCCATTGCATTAAAGGATAATCCGAGCTGGGCGATCTCATCCTTCCCCTTCACCGGTACCCGTACAGTCAGATCACCGGCCGCAAGATGCTCAGCACTTTTTTTCATATTAAGCAACGGCTTTAACGCTTTTAGGGCGAATAAATAGGCGCCTGCAGCTAATACGACACTGAACAGGACGACTAAACTAATCAAAAGCTTCCGGGTGGATACAAGCTCGGCAAATGCCTCTTTTTCGGAAATAGAGGTTCCTATAACCCAGCCGGTACTCGGAATCTGTTCATAATAGATTAATTGGTCATTCTTGTTATACACATATTCAGAATGCCCTGAAGGCTGCTTGAGCATTTGCTCGGCAAGACCGGCATAACCGGGCTGTTCAGCCAGCGGCTTATTCAGCAGCTCCTGCTCCGGGTGGGAAAGAACGACTCCCGTTCGGTCCAGCAAAAAAGTAAAGCCGTTGTCCGTCTCTATGGAGCTGATCCGCGTCTTAATGGAATCAAGGGAGATATTCTCCGCCATAGCCCCTTTAAACCCGCCGTTCTGATCATGAAGCGGAACCCCTATGTATATAGACTGAATTCCGGCTTTTGTTGTATAAGCATCGCTTATGGTCAGCTTATCAGCTGCCTTAATGGCCAAATACCAGGGACGCTCACGCGCATCAAAGGAGGCGTCAGGAATAAATCCTGCACCATCCATATAGGTTCCGTCCTCCAGGCCAAAATAAATGGTAGCGATATCTTGTTTGTTCTCCGGCAGCTGAAAGGCCTGCAAATGCTCCATGCCGATGTCTTCCAGCGGTACTGTCTGTTCAATGACTGTGCCGAGCGTTTCAATCACTTTAGCATTGATCTGCGCCCAGCCTTCTATCTCGGCAACGGCTTTTTGCACAGTGCTTTTGAGCTGTTCATCAATGGCATCATGTGTCTGCTTTTGAAGCAGAAACAATGAAAAGGTACTTAGCGGAGCCGCCAGAATAATACAAATCGATGTTACAAGGATGATCACTTTCGTCTTCAGATTCACATACATTCCCCTTTTACAATCTTTTTCATCACTTAATATATCGGATTTTCTGATATTTTCATTACTTTTTTCATCTGAAGAAGATAAATTCACCACAACAATCCTGAGATTCAGTATATTAGCCCGGTATGAACACAGAATGCCGCATATGCAGCAGCGCTCACTGTACTTTTAAATTTGTGTTGGAATATATTTTATGGTAACAATGGTAGGACGAAGAATATTATACATACAAAGTGAGGTTTTATTATGTGGGAACGTGCAGATCTAAAACGAAGGGCTAAGAATGTCCTCCGCACCTCTTATTGGAAGGCATTTGTAGTGAGCTTAATCCTGATTGTTCTCGGGGAAGGTTCAGGTATTCCAAGTGCCAGCCAAAATCTGAGATCATCAGACCGGTATGAATGGCATAACTCTGTTAACAGCATTGATTGGGGGTTTCTCGCCCCCTTCCTGCTAATCGCGCTGTTCTTTATTATTATCATTGTTCTGGTCGGCATCGCCTTTGGCATCCTGATCAGTTCTCCCCTGATAGTCGGTGCACAGCGCTATTTTAAGCGGTCAGCCGAAGGTGAAGTCAGCATGCGGAATGTTGGTTACGCATTTAACAAGGACCGCTACTGGGCGGTTGTGGCCACGATGCTCTGGAGAAACTTTTTACTATTCCTGTGGTTCCTGCTGCTGATCATTCCAGGTATCATAAAATCATATTCGTACAGTCAGGTACCGTACATTCTCGCAGACAATCCGCATATCGGGTACAGCCGTGCAGTCGACTTAAGCAGACAAATGACTCACGGTCATAAGTTCCGCATGTTCGTCCTTGATTTAAGCTTCCTTGGCTGGGTTCTGCTGGGATTATTGGCACTGGGGGTCGGTGTCTTGTTTGTGCAGCCCTATATCAATGCGACCAAAGCAGAGCTGTATCTGGATCTGCGTCACAATGCGCTTGCTGGAGGATTGACATCAGAGTATGAGCTCAATGTGATGGAAACACCCTACTACAAATGATGGACAGTGAAAAAACAACAGGAGGCAGCTCTCAGTTGCCTCCTGTTCTTGTTATTCAGCAAACGTCACATGTATGGATACAATCTCTGAGCGTGACCCAATCCGGATCGGAGGTCCCCAGAACCCATATCCTGAAGATACGATGGAGTGCATCTGCCCCTTCTGCAGGTAACCCCAGTCATTTTCAAATATCCGTGAGGTTATCAGGTTAGCCGGTGCGATCTGACCGCGGTGGGTGTGGCCCGACAGCATCAGATCCATGCCCTGCTCCTCTGCGGTACCCAATTCGACCGGCTGGTGCTCCAGCATCACTACCGGCTGTGACCGGTCTATTTCCTGCGTCAGAGCAGCCAGGTCTGCCCGCTCATCATCACTGTAATCCTTCCGGCCAACCAGCGTCAGCCAGTCACCAACCTGTACTGCCTCGTCATAGAGCACCTTCATCCCGCTCTCCTCAAGCAGGCTGATCAGCTCTTGAATCTCCCCGTTGAACCGGTCGTGATTCCCCAGTGAGGCATAGACTCCCAGCGGTGCATTAATCCCCGACAGAATATCCCCTATCCCTTTATTCTTATAAGGTACGATATCATCATCTATAATATCACCTGGCAGCAGTACAATATCGGGCTTCAACGCGTTAATCTCTTTAACCATCCGCCGGGCATGTCCTGCTCCGGACAGATACCCGAAATGCATATCAGAAGCCATTACAATATGCAGCTGACCGCTCTCCGGACCAGGCTTGTCAATCTTGATATCATAGGAGCGTGTAACCGGACTGAAGGCGTTAAAGCTGCCGAAGCCTATCAATACTACCAGCAGCAGCAAAGTGATTATCCCCGACCATTTCTGGACGGTATGGCGCGGCAGACGTGACAGCTTGGTTAGCCAGACAATAAGATGGATAATCGGCAGCAGCAGTACCGACAAGCTGAACAGGGCCAGCCAATAGCTGCCGATTACACTTAACACCGCTGAGCCGGCCACTACTCTGGATAGAATAAGTGAGCTTGCCAAAAAGACGAGCAGAATGATATAGACCAGGCGGAATCTGGCTGATACGACGGGCTTAATCCAGCTCCAGCCGCTCCACCCGATGTAGAATACGATTGCGGCGTACAAAAGAATGAATACGATTCCGAGAATAATAAACATGTTAACCACCTTACTAATTAGAGTGATATCTGCTTTAAAAGCATACTTAACAGCCGTCCTCATCAAGTCTACAGTAACTGCGAGCCCTCCTGCAACTTCCGCGGATACAGCCCTGTATTCTAACCGCTGCTCTGTTGACAATATTCTTTAATTATCGTTTACTAGTTTGGACCTTACTCTCTTACTACTATCCGGAGGACTTCATGGCAAAGACTATTTTTCCGCGGCTGCATGGGAACAGCCGGGGCTGCTTGACCTTTGAACCGTTTTTTCTGATCCCGTTCAGCATGTTCTCCACCTACGCTACCCTATATATGTACGAGCTGGGACTGACCGAGCTGAACATCGGCTGGATTACGACCATCGGACTGATCGTGCAGGTATTCTCTTCCCTGCTAAGCGGATATTTAACCGACCGCATGGGACGCAAACGCGCCATTCTGTATTTCGACCTGCTCAGCTGGAGTTTAGCTACATTGTTATGGGCTTTTTCACAGAACCTGTGGTTTTTCGTTGCTGCAGCCATCATCAACGGCTTTCAGCGTGTGCCGCATATTGCCTTTTACTGCCTTATCGTAGAGGACACCAAACCGTCTGACCGGACTTATGTATTCACCCTGCTGCAGATCATCGGGGTTATCGGAGGACTGTTCGCCCCGCTGGGCGGCCTGCTGGTGAATCAGTACGGTATGGTTACAGGCATGCGGATTATGTATGTAATTGCTTTTCTTTTCATGACCTTTCAGTTTACCGGCCGTCATCTGACTACACGTGAGACTGAGGCAGGTATCCGTAAACGGCAGGAGACCCGTGAGCTGGGACTGAGGGAGAGCATGGCCATATATGGCGGCGCTTTCCGGGAGCTGGGAACGGACCGCAACCTGCTGCTTGTCTTTGGTGTGTACATCCTGTTCAACTTCCAGGCAACCTTGAAGACGACGTATCTCTCACTCTATATGGCAGACTATTTACGGCTTAACGGCGGCATCATCTCTCTGTTCCCGGCGGTTTCCTCCATCATTATGCTGGTGACGCTCTGGCTCCTTATGCCCAAAATTCCGGATCAGGCCGCTCACCGCGCGATGATGGCCGGCTTTGGACTTTCTGCAGCATCCAATGTTATGCTGGTACTCTATCCTTCCTCCAGCCTGCTGTGGATCGGGCTCAGCACTGTTCTGGCTGCTGTAGGACTGATGATTAGCTCGCCTTATCTGGAGGCTGCAGTGCAGAACGCCATAGACGATGACAAGCGGGCCAAGGTATTCTCCATGCTGTCCGTGCTGATTCTGCTGTTCACCGCACCTGCGGGCATCATCGGCGGCTGGGCTTACAAGCTCGACCCGCGGATTCCCCTATGGCTCGTAACAGCCGCCTTTGTCGTTTCCTACATGCTGCTGCACCTATACCAGAAACGTACCGGGAGCAAAAGCAACGTCACTGCGCTCTGAAAAACGAATCCGCTGATCACAGCAATTGCACAAATATTCTCCGCAACAAAACAGGGATGCTTCTCTGCCGGATTATGGCGTGAAGACATCCCTGTTTTGTTCAGGAGGCTAGGAAGTAGGATCAGATTTGAGCCGTTCCTTCTCCAGCACCTCTTTCAGATCATCTTGAATGCGCTTGTTCCACAGCGGTACTCCAGTCCGGTAAGCCGCCCGCCCGGTCAGGTGGGCTGACAACGGCGAAGTCATAAAGACGAAGACAATTCCAAGCAGCAGCTTCGCGCTGATGAAATCGAGAAACACAGCAAAGTAGAGAAATGCGCCGCTTAGTACACACAGGACACCCAGCGTAGCGCTTTTGGCTGCCGCATGCGATCTCAGATAAACGTCAGGCAGACGGATCAGCCCAAACGAGCTGACGGCGCTTAGCAGCGCCCCTGTCAGAATAAGCAGGGCAAACAGCAGCTCAATCACGGTCTTGATTGTCTCCATGCTCGAACACCACTCTCCTTTCGATATATCTGGCAAAAGCCATGGTTCCGATAAAAGAGAGAATCCCGATCAGCAGAATATATTCTATAAAGGACTGTGTTCTGAACAGCACCGACAGAACGGCAACCATAGCCAGCAGATTGATGCCGATGGTGTCCAGTGCGGCAACCCGGTCAGGCAGTGACGGCCCCTTGACCAGCCTCCAGGCACAAATGCCGATGGAGATAACCATAATCGAAACAGACAGCATGAGTATAGAATGAATCATGAGCGGGACACCTCCAGAATCGCGCGTTCGAACGTGTTGCGGATATTGTCTCTGAACTGCTCTGCATCCTTAATGTCCATTGCATGAATGTACAGGGTACGGTTGTCCTTGGAAACCTCCAGCACAACCGAGCCGGGAGTCAGACAGAGCAGTGTGATGAGTACAGCGACCTCCCAGTCGGACTTCAGCTCTGTAGTATACATCAGAATGGCCGGGCGGATATCCAGATTCGGCCTCAGTACCGCCTTAACCACGATATAACTGGATACGACCAGCTCCCGCAGAAGCAGGGCTGCCAGCTTAATGATAGCCCAGCCTTTGCCGAGATACAGCCGTCCTTCGAAGAAGCGCCGCAGTCCGAACAGAACAAGAATGCCGAGTACATAACCGACGATGAAGCCGGAAGCTGTCCAGTCATTATTGAGGAACATCCACAGAAACGCTATCATGAAGTTCAATAATATTTGAAAGGCCATCTGGATCTACTCCTTTCATGACAGCGTTAATGTATTGTGCCGGATCAGCAAGCACGGCTCCAGCCTGCATTACAAATCCGTTCACCGTCTCGGCACCGATTCCCATCAGAATTATGAGTACAAACAACACGGCAGCCGGCGCCATCATAGCCTTATAATGCAGCGGTCGAATCTCTTCTTCGCTACGTTCACCGCCCCAGAACACTCCCTGGAACACTTTAATCAGCGAATACAGGACCACAAAGCTTGATGCAAGTGCGATAAGGGCAAGAGCTACATGCATCCCGCCGAAACCGCTGCGGATCATCATAACCTTGCCGGCAAAGCCGCTAAGCGGCGGTACGCCGACCAGTGCAAGCGTCAGAATAAAGAACATCCACCCGGTCCACGGATACCTGCGGATCAGACCGCCCATCAGCTTAAGCTGCTCGGTTCCCGAGGCTGCAAGGATCATGCCTCCAAGGAAGAACAGCAGTGCCTTAGCAATCATGTCATGCATCAGATAGAACACAACCCCGTTAAGCGAATCCTGGGTCAGCACAGATATGCCAAAAGCAAGAAAGCCTACACTGATAATAATGTTATAGTTGAAAATCCGGCTTAGATCGCTGTATGCCAGCGCTCCAACCGCCCCGAGAATCATCGTCGCTCCGGCCATCCAGCCCATCAGGGAATGGGTAAGCCCCGTATCATGGATAAAGATAAGCGTGAACGTGCGTGTAATGGCGTATAGCCCTACTTTGGTAAGCAAAGCTCCGAACAATGCCCTTACTGCCAGCGGAGGGGCACTGTAGGAATCCGGAAGCCAGAAGAACAGCAGCAGCCCGGCTTTGAGTGAGAATACCAGCAGCAGCAGCACGGCGATAACGTTCATTATGCCGCCCTGACCTGCTTCCGCCACCCGCACAGCCAGATGAGCCATATTAAGCGTGCCGGTCGCCGCATACAGATAGGCAATGGCGGCTACAAACAGGCTGGACGACAGAACATTAACCAGAATGTATTTTAACGTCTCACGCAGCTGAACCCTGGTGCCCCCCAGCACAATCATGGAATAGGAGGCGACCAGCAGCACCTCGAAGCATACAAACAGGTTAAACAGGTCACCGGTAAGGAAAGACCCGGATACGCCGGTCAGCAGAAAATGAAAGAACACATAGTAGTAATAACGCTCCCGCTCTTCACCGATGCTGGCAAAGGAAAAGAACAGGCAGGCTGCTCCGACTATTGAAGTTGTCAGAACCAGCAGCGCTGCAAACATGTCAGCGACAAAGACGATCCCGTATGGCGGCATCCAGCCGCCCATATACAGCGTCTGAATGCCATCTGTATGCACCTGGTAGACGATTAAGGCAGCTACTGCAATATTTATAAACCCGCTTACAGCACTGATTACGCGCTGCAGGCCGATTCTATCCTTCAGAAAAATAAGGATTACCGCCGTTAAGGCAGGGATCAGCAGAGGCATTACAAGCAGATTATTCATTCTCTCTCCCCCCTGCTTCCTTCTACATCATCCATGCCGGCTGAGCGGTAAGCCCGGTAAGCCAGCACGATGAAGAACGCGGATACCCCGAAGCTGATGACAATCGAGGTTAAGATAAGCGCCTGAGGCAAAGGATCGACATAGGAATCGGCATTCTCGCCAAGCAGCGGGGACGCACCTGTCTTCAGTCCGGCCATAGTCAGCAGCAGCAGATGGACGCCGTGCGTAATCAATGTTGTGCCCAGCAGGATGCGGAGCAGGCTTTTAGACAGGACAAGGTACACACCAACAGTAAACAGGACACCGATCGCCAGGGCAATAAGGAGTTCCATCAGTCATCCCTCCCGATCGTAAAGATAATATTCATGGTGACACCGATGACGGACAGATATACGCCCAGATCGAACAGCATCGCCGTAGTCAGCTCGGTCTTACCCATCACCGGCAGCTCGAAGTAAGCAAACGCCTGGCTTAGGAAAGGCACATCAAAGATAAAGGAGCCTATCCCGGTGAGGAACGCCATCAGAATGCCCACCGCAATTAATATGCGGTAATTGACAGGCAGCACCTTCTCTACGAAGTCCATCCCGAATGCAATGGCCAGCAGCACAAGCGCCGCTGCAGCCATTAAGGCTCCGATAAAGCCCCCGCCCGGATTGTTATGGCCCGCAAAGAACAGATACAGGGAAAAGGTAATAATAATGACGAAGGCCACCTTGGCTACGGACTGCAGCAGCACGTCGTTGCTGCGGGAATAGCGGGGCTTAACATCGTCGAACATGCTTTTTACGGCAGCGGGCTTGTTGTCCGGCTCAATCTTCAGCTTGATCATGGAGTAGATTGCCAGCGAGGCAAGACCCAGCACCGTAATTTCAAACATGGTATCGAACCCGCGGAAATCTACGAGCAGCACGTTGACGATATTTTTGCCGCCGCCCAGCTTGTAGCTGTTCTCGGTATAGAAGCTTGAGATCGATTCAAACGGGCTGCTATCAAGAGCTGCCAGTGCCACCATTGTCATAGTAGCGCCGAATCCGATGGAAATGATCAGCTTCGGAAGCTTCAGCCGGAATTTGACCTTCTCGCGCCCCAGCCGCGGAAGATGGCGGAAGCAGAGCAGGAACAGGGTAACCGACACCACTTCAACAATCATCTGGGTAAGCGCCAGATCAGGTGCCCGGAACAGGACAAACAGCAGCGTCACCATGTACCCAACCATACCCGTCAGCAGAATCGCCGATACTCTCGATTTGGCGAACGGAATAGCCAGCGCGCCGGTCAGCATGACCAGCACGGCAACAACTTCAAAGAAGGAAATCGGCGCATACTCGCCTTGCCCGAGCGTAATGCCGTCTGTGTACAGCAGAGTGCCGCCAACAATTATAATGATTAAAGTAAAGATATACATCAGATAATGCCGCATGGAGCCCGTCATATACAGCCCGGTTAATGAACGGGATGACCGTTCAACCAGCCGGATACTGCCGTCATAGACCTGGTTCAGCGTAATGCCTCTGCCCCTGCCCCATTCTCTGTCAACGAGACTGAACCGGCCGTAAACCCGGTACACAACAACACCCAGAATAATTACACCAAGCGTCATCCACACCTCAGTGTTAAACCCGTGCCAGAAATAGATATTGACGTAAAAAGGGGAGCTCGCCGCAATTTGCGGATGAATTGCATTCATCCCCGGCACAATGAGCGTCTTCGACAGTATATTGGGGAAGAATCCGGTGACAACGGCAAGCAGCGCCAGCACAATGGGTGACAGCAGCAGCCCGAACGGTGCCTCATGCGGTTTCTTATCCAGCTTCTCGGGCTGATATTTGCCGAAAAAGGTATGGAAGACCATAATCATGCTGTATGCAAAGGTAAATATACTGGCTATCCAGGCTACAACCGGAACAATCGTAAACAGGGATTGCATACTCAGAAAATCCAGCTCCCGGATATTCAGAACGGCAGTAAAGAACATCTCCTTGCTCAGGAAGCCGGCGAACGGCGGCAGGCCTGCCATCGAGAAGCTGCCGATCAGCGCGACTGTAAAGGTCACCGGCATCAGTGAGACCAGACCGCCCAGCTTGCGCAGGTCACGGGTGTTCGTCTCATGGTCGACAATTCCGACAACCATAAACAGGGAGCCTTTGAATATAGCGTGATTGAACAAATGGAACAACGCAGCCGTTGTTGCGGCGGTAAAGAACACAGCCTCTTCACCCGTATAGAATGAAGCTGCTGATCCCATACCGAGTAATCCCATAATCAGTCCAAGCTGACTGATTGTAGAATAGGCTAACAGAGCCTTCAGGTCCGTCTGCTTCATCGCCTGGATCGATCCATAGATCAAGGTGATCAGGCCGACACCCGACACAATCCAAAACCACTCATATTGCCCCGCAAACACCGGGCTGAAGCGTGCGACCAGATACAGGCCGGCTTTGACCATGGTTGCCGAGTGCAGGTAGGCACTGACCGGAGTCGGTGCTTCCATCGCATCAGGCAGCCAGATATGAAACGGAAACTGGGCCGATTTGGTGAAGGCGCCCAGCAGAATCAGCAGCATGGCAGGAATAAACAGCGCCTGGCCGCTGATTGATTCGGCCTGGCTCCAGATTTCACGGATACTGAACGTGCCTGTCATGACATACAGCATCAGGAAGCCGGCAAACATTGCCAAGCCGCCAAACACCGTAATCAGCATCGACTTCAGCGCGCCGTACCGCGACTTTTGTCTGCGGTGCCAGAAGGCAATCAGGAGGAATGACGATACACTGGTAAGCTCCCAGAAACCGTACAGTACCATCAGGTTATCGGACAGCACTACTCCCAGCATGGCCCCCATGAACAACAGCAGATATACATAAAATGGGGTAAGCTCTTCCTTGCGTTTGTCCAGATAGTAAATGGAATAGAGGACGACAAGCGTACCCATTCCTGTAATTAACAATGTGAACAGCAGACTTAAACCGTCCAGGTGGAACACCAGATCAATGCCAAGGGATGGAATCCATGAGATGATATCATATCCGGAATCCCCTCCCTTGATGACCGGTATGCGGGTCAAAAAATAAACGAACAACGCCAGCGGTCCGGCAAACACGAGCCATCCTCTATGGAGTCCGGGCAGCTTCCCGCGTAGAAGCGCTATCATTAGGGCCAGCAGAAACGGAACAAGAACGGTTATATGCAGCAAAGGCAAGCCTCCTTTTCCACCTTATTTATTTAGGTTGTGAACATTGGTACTTACTCCCAGAAGAAAAAGCAGGCTACAGCGGATCAGTCAAAGTTCCTTCACAGATATGCAAATACCTTGCTTTACCATCTTGCTCAATTCTGAACAAGCCATTCTCAAATTCGGTATGCAGCTCATGAAAATATTTACCCTTGATGAAGTCCGTTCCTTCCGGCTCATCACTGAGCTGATACACGCCGCCATTCTTCACCAGATAAGAGATGACGCCTTCCTCATGTGTCTCTTCCAGACCTGCACGCATCCGCTGGACAGCAACCACATGCAAATCCATCATTTTCATCTTGCTGATCAGCTCATTAACAAAATTACGTTTGGTGAGCTCCTGCCAGAGCGTCTGCGCAGACTGGCCGATAATGATCTGGGTTACTTCTTTTTCTTCTGCTGCTTCAACGATAACATCTGTAGTCTTACGGCCCCGCCGCTTGCGGACCATAAACTCTGCTCCGGCCTCTTCAGCCAGACGTTTCCAGACAGCCATAAACATTTCCTTGCTCTGATTATATTCATCACTGTCCGAACTATCGACGTTAAGCACAAATAGTGGTGCCCCGATAAGCTCAGACAGCTGGACACCGCGCCGGATTAACCGCTCTCCGTGCGGACCGTAATGAACACATACCATAATCTTTTCCTTATGAATGACCTTCGCCCTCCTGTGTGAAATGGGTAAGAAATACAAAAGGAGCCTACTGGCGTAAGGCCCCTTTCTGTTGTTCTAAACCCTTAAATGTTATATTTAAAGTATATCTATTCAAGTACTGTTTGTAAAGTTTACGGACACGAAAAAGACAAACAAAGAAAGCAGGAATTTATATGATCTATGTTGCATTACTGCGGGGAATCAATGTAGGCGGGAATAATATTATCAGTATGAAGCTGCTTAAACAGACATTTGAGCATGCCGGAATGACCGCTGTAACCACCTATATTAATTCCGGAAATATTATCTTCTCCGCAGCGGATCAGTTGCAGGAGAATTTGTCTGAACGGCTCGAACAGGCCATATTAAAAGATTTCAGCCTGAGCATAAAGGTTCTGATCCGCAGCATGGAGGATATCCGAACTGTTAACGATGCATTGCCGGATACATGGACCAATGACGACCGGCTGAGAAGTGATGTCATGTTCCTGTGGCAGGAGACGGATATGGAATCCGTCCTGGACAAGCTTCCGCTTAAGCCCGGTGTCGGCACGCTTCTGTATATTCCCGGTGCAGTGCTGTATTCTGTGGAGCGTGAGAATGTCACCAGAAGCGGAATGGCCAAGCTGATCGGCAGCAGTGTGTATAAGCTCATGACCGTACGTAATGTGAATACTACCCGCAAGATCTACCAGCTTATGCTGGCGGCAGAAGCGCAGCTTTCATAAAACAACCAGAGCCTGCAGTTAGAGCCGGCTCTGGTTGTTGACGGTATAGCTCAACCTCTCACCCTCTGCTGCCTATCCGTCAGCAAGGAAGGTTTGCCGGAACAGGCTGCTAAGCTTCAGGAACTGCTCAATCTCCAGCCGGTGAACCGGCTTGAGCTCCTCACTGCTTCTAGCCCTTGAATGAAGGGTCAGCTTGAGGCCTTCCTGCTGCAGCAGATATTTGGCATTGACCGGATAATGGCGACCCTCAAATAAATGAAGCGGACCGAGCAAGGTCTGCAGCTGCTCTGCACGCACAGGGTCCTGCTGCCAGTTGCGGGCAATCCATACATATAAATCTAGATGAAAGTTGGTCAATATCCCGCTGTAGCCATGCGCTCCGGCCTGCAATGAGCCCAGGTAGGAGGTGCCGTTCGCATTATAGATTTTGAGCGCCGTTCCTTGAACAGCAGCGGCCTTCAGCCTGATCTGTTCCAGATCACAGCTCGTCTCCTTGAGAAAGAAGAAGCGCCCGGTCTGAGCGCACCATTGCAGAAGCTCCGGGGATAGCAGCCTGTGGTAAGGAACCGGACATTCATACAATCCCAGCTTTACATCAGGAATCTGTTCCATGATCGTGCTCAGATTGCGCTTCCACACTTCATCATCATCCTCAGGTCCGGCGATCCGGCTGGTTACCAGTACAACAGCATCCACTCCGGTCTTGGCCATTGCCGACAATTCAGTGATCTGCTCCTCCAGATCATCCGAATTGTGTCCGGAAGCAACAACCGGAACTCTGCCGGCGGTTTTTTCAGCAACAAAGCGGGCCAGTTCTGTTCGCTCTTCAAGTGACAGATAGAGCATCTCACTCGAAAGACAGACTGCGAATAAACCATGGACACCCTTGTCCAGATACCATTCAATCAGCTCTTCCAAAGCCGTATAGTCTATCTCATTATCCTTCGTGAACGGTGTTAGCATAACCGGCCACACACCGCCCGGCAATAAGCAGTTGTCCAACACAATGCCTCCTCACAGCTGGCCGTTCCCATTCTCAGGGAAGGCAGCTTCCTGGTATAATAGCTAAGAGTCTATCTTCATTATAGGCTTGTAAGCGCTACATCTGAATGACATAATAACGCCAATTCATGACATCATGTCACCATGCATGTCGTCCCGGAGAGAGTGAAGGTGCAGCTTAAGTGGATATTGTACAATACCAGTTCTCTAATTTTTCCAGCATTCATAATGTCGATCTGAAACTATATTATTGCGGAACCGAGCAATGCCAGGCCGGCCATGAGGTAGGTCCGATGGTTCGTAATTATTACAAAATCCATTACATTCATAGCGGAAAAGGAGAGTTCCGGACCGGAGGCAAATCGTACAGGCTGGGAAAGGGTCAAGGATTTCTGATCACTCCGGAGAAGCTGTCCTATTACCGGGCTGACGGGGATGATCCCTGGACTTACTCCTGGGTGGCTTTCAACGGTATGCAGGTGGAATACTATCTCAAGCGGTCGCTTTTATCGGATGAACAGCCGGTCTTCAGTTCGGGCCGGGACGAATATATTCAAGCCTGCTTTCTCGAGATGTTCAAAGCAACACAGCATACGCTGACGGATGAGCTGCGGCTGCTAGGCGCTCTCTATTCCTTCCTCTCCGTCATACTGGACCCTGCGTCTGTACCGGCTGGCTCTACCGGAGCCAAGGGCCAATATGTAGAGCAGACGATTGCCTTCATCGAGCAGGAATATGCAACGGATCTGACAGTCGGGCAGCTGGCTGAACGTCTGAAGATTAACCGTAAATATCTGTCCAAAATATTCAAGGACGCCACAGGCATTACGCCTCAGCAATATATCATATTGTACCGGATGAACCGGGCCGGCGAGTTAATCCGCAAGTCTGCGCTTACCATGAGTGAAATCGCCTGCAGCGTCGGCTACAATGACCCGTTCCAGTTCTCACGCATGTTCAAAAAAGTGATGGGTGAAGCCCCCCGCGACTATCGTAATTCCTGGTGAGTAGACTTTCCTCCCTGCCGGGATACTGCTCCGCTGCATATGATAGATGGATATTCCCGTTTATATTCATCATTCAGACAGGAGGACGTTATGCAGCAAAAGAAAATAATGGCAGTGTATCCCCGGTTAACGGTGTACAGTGAGGAGAACTTCCGCGGGCTGCGCCGCATCTACCGCGGAAACCTCGGCTTTGCCGATGTAGACACTGTTATTACCGGAATTGAAAGCCTGCGCTTCTTCTCCACTAATCCTGGTGCAACGCTGGTGCTGTTTGACCGCTCTGCGTTCCGCGACAACTTCGTCATTCTGCGCGGTAACCGCAGTATCCGGGAGCTTGATGATATTCTGCGGCGCGGGGATGTAGAATCGCTGATCGCAACCGATCAGCGGCTGACACTGGCACAGGTCCGCGCCATTCAGCGTACCGGAAGCTTGCCGGCAGGCTACCGGCTGGTGTGAAGCAGCAAAGGGTCTACGGAAGATACCTCTCCTGGATGCGGATCACCTTGCCGTCCTGCATTGTAACCGTGCTGAGCATCCCGGCTTCACCCATGATATCCAGCCGCTGCACATACTCCGCCTTGCTGACTTCCTTTAATGCAGCACCGTCAATAATGCCATATTCCGCTGCATCCGCAAGCTCAAGCGGATCCTTGATTGCAAGCTTATTCAGGACGTAGAAGCCTCCGGGCATATCACGCTCGGGTACTATGCCAAGTCTCCGCAGCCGGGCCGGATCTTCGTCAGACGTCAGCCACTCCGCATTATCAAACTTTAATCCGGCTTCCTCCAGAGTCACACCGCTAACGTAGCCCAAGAGCTCACTTACGGGAGAAATATCAAAGTCCGCTGCGGCTGCAGGTATCTGCAGGTCAATCTGCTCTTTGGTAAGATTCCAGCCAAGCTCCCCTCTTACGAATGCAGCTGCTGCCTGCAGAGGGTCCAGCAGCTCTGCTGCCTGCTGGCCCTGGTCTGCCTCCGCCTGCAGCCCGGCAAAATACGCTGTGGAAGGAGAGGATGTATCCGGCGTTTCGTAATATTCATATCCGTTGCCATCTTTCCAGCGCTCGACAACCCAGATGCCTGAACTGCCCTGCACAGCCGGCTGGAACAGCAGCAGATGGGCCGTCATTCCGTCCGACATCACAAATTTCGCAATGGCATGATTACCGCGGTATGTCTCAGGTTCCAGCAATCCCTTGCCCTCAAAAAACACCTGCAAGGCCGTCTCCCGCCCAGCCGCTGTACCAAGGTCATATTCCGCGCTCCAGATCACCCCTTCGTAACGGGGCGTATCTCCTTCATAAGCAAACACCAGCACCGGCTTCCCCATACTGTTGTCTTCAGTAATTTTACCGTCAACTGCGTTCATCCCGCCCGCAAGCGGCAGCTTGCTGAAGTCATCCGGCTCCAGCCGGTATTCAAGCCGCCACAGCTCCACCGGCTCAGGCAGCAGTCCTTCAACCCTGCCTGCCTGCTCAAAAACAGTGAGGTCACTGTCTACAATAATCACACCGCTTGCCCCGCCTTCAATCCTGGCTATCTGCTCCGCCATATATTGCATGGCGTAGTCTTCTTCAGTTATCTTGTGTGAACGGAGGTTTCCGGTAAGCCCGGCAGCAGCAACGGCTATAATCACTAATAATATGGCAGAGGTGACCGCCCGGAAAGACGGCTTTTTGTACTTCAGAATGTTCTTAATCCGTCCCTTTGTGCTGCTCTCTCCAAAAGCAAGCGGAGTCCGCCCAGTGAACGTCCTGCCGGTGGACAGTGAGAGCAGCGAGGTGGAGTACTCCTTCTTGATGCCGCTGCCCAGCTCCCTGATCACTGCCTCATCACAGGATTTCTCCATATCCTCATCCATCAGGTAAACGGCAAGCCAGACTAACGGGTTGAACCAGTGCAGGCAAAGCGCGGCATAGGACACCAGCTTCACAATAGGGTCAAGCCGCCTGATATGAATCTGTTCATGCCGGATGATGTATCCCCGTTCATGCATGCCAAGCCCGGCCGGCAGAATGATACGCGGTCTCAGCAGACCGTATACAAACGGTGTCTGCGCCCCGCTCCATTCATAGATGCCTGCGCCTTCATGCCGCGCCTTGCCTAAACGCCGGTTCAGCCGCAGTGCTGAGATCATTCCCCAGCCCAGCATAACGGCCGTTCCCGCAAGCCAGAGGTATGCAGCCTTACTTATTAGCTGTTCTGCCGGTGATGCAGGAGCTGCTGATGCCTCCTTATCTTTAACCGGATAACCTGGCTCCGTTCCCGCCATCCCTCCGCCTGCAAGATCTGTATCTGTAATGTTAACAGTGTTATTGTCTGACGGAGCAGCCGGATTTGATTCGGGATATACTTGGGTCTCCCTTCCCTCAAGCCCTCCGTTATCCGCTGTCTGCAGCTGCCCGCCCGACTGCAAATCTCCTCCACCCGGCATCAGCGCCGGAATCACACTATAGGGACTTTCAAAGTTCAGCGGGAGCAGCAGCCGGATCAGCACCGCGAACCATAATAGGTAAGACAGCAGCTTAGGCGCTTGTCTGAGCAGCAGCCGGGCAAGCAGTACAACGATAATGACATAACTGCCTGTAAGGCTCATTTGCAGAACGGTTTGAAAAAAGGCTGACATGCCTATTCCTCCTCCTTCTCATTAATCAGCTTCAGCAGCTCGTTAATCTCCTTGTCCTCCAGCTTACGGCTGCGCGTGAACGCTGCCAGGAAGCGCGGCAGCGATCCCCCGAATGTCTCTTCCACGAACTGTTTGCTCTGCTCGGCGTGAAAGTCCTCCTTACTGATGAGTGACACTACCGTGCCGTCTCCGTTGTGAAACAGACCTTTAGCCTCGAGCCGCTTCAGCATGGTATAGGTCGTCGATTTCTTCCAGCCCAGCGCAGCTTCGCACAGCTTTACAAGCTCCCCGGAGGGAAGCGGCTCACCACTCCAGATCAGCTCTGCCAGCCTGGCCTCTGTTTCTGTCAGCTTTACTGCTTTCAATCTATTCAGCTCCTCAGGGTTTACAATCTGTAGACCGCATTTTTTACCAGTTTACAACTTGTAGACCAGTTTGTCGATAAGCAAGCACAAAAAAACAGCGGAATTATCCGCTGCTGTAATATTCCATACTTTTGACCCGGGTAGATCAAAACTCTTTATTGCGCTGAATCCGTACCGACACAAGATAGGATGCTGCAAACATTACCAGTGAGAGCATCAGGAAGCCCGCGCCGACCTCGCTGCCGTTAAAATTAACACTTTCCCCGGAAAGATTCATAAGCGCCCACACCCCGATCCGCAGGCCTACCGACATCCCCGCCGACAGAAACAGCATCATTTCATTTTTTTCTACGCCGAATTTCAGGATAGCCGGAAAACAAAGCGAAATGGTAGAGATAGAGAGGGACAGACCGAAGGTATACCCGCTCCACAGCTGCATATATCCGGCCGGCTCTGCCGCTTTAAACATGTTAAGCAAGGGAGTACAGAGGCTGACTGCAAGCCCCATAACCATCAGCATAATAAAAGAAAGATATTTGGCATGGATTACCGTACTGCGTTTTACCGGAAGGGTAATCTCCATTCTGTTCCAGTTAGCCGCCTCATCAACCTGCTGCGAAGCACCGATGCTGACCGAAAACACCATTATCTGACCCGCTATCACCGCATTAAGAGCTGTAATATCACTGGAGAAAAGAGATACAAGCAGCAGACATAACGATATACCCAGAGAAACCTTTAAATTGCTTTGCATAGAATAGAAATTGTTCAAGAGCAGACCCTTCATTTATTTCTCCCCCTTCACCAGAAACAGCAGAATCTCATCTATTGATACGTTGTCAATAATGATTCCGTCATATTTTTGCGCAAAAGCCTGCCTGTCCTTCACCAGCACATCGGTCTGAAAATCCTTCTTCCTGTATGCCAGCCGGTCCGATGCCTCAATCCGGGCAAACTGCTCCTGTCTGCAGCGGGCAATACCATAGTCATAGATCAGCTCGTCCTTCTGCGCAGTGAGGATAATTTTACCCTGGTGGATGAAGGTGATGAAATCAGCGATTTTTTCCAGATCACTAGTAATATGCGAGGACATCAGAATGGAGCGGCTCTCATCCTCCACAAATTCCTGAAACACCTCCAGGATCTCCTCCCGGGTAACCGGGTCAAGGCCGGAAGTGGCTTCATCCAGAATCAGCAGCTTGGGACGGTGGGACAGCGCCGCGGCAATTGCCAGCTTCATCGACATCCCCATGAAAAATCCTTCAACTTCCGGTGCATCGGCAGGCCAAACTTTTCCGTAAGCCTTATGTATTCCTGCTGATCCCATTGCCTGTAAATCCCGTTCATCACTTTTGACAGTCTGGCCGGCGTAAGCACACCTGAGAAATTCGCCGCATCCAGTACCACTCCAATATCTTCACGGATTGCAGTATCCTTATCTGTCATGATTGTGCCGAGCAGCTTTATTGTACCGCTGTCAATTTTCACCGTGTTCAAAATGGACTTGATGGTGGTCGTCTTACCTGCGCCGTTCTCTCCAACAAAGCCCATGATCGTTCCGCTTGGAATCGAGAAGGTCACCTTATCCAGGCTGAATCCGGAACCGGGATATGTTTTGGTCAGGCCGTCTATCTCTAAACTGTGCATTATGAAGTCCCCTCCCCGTAAAAAAGATTAAGCAAATCCACCAGCTTCTCCCGCCCTATCCCGCTGCTTCTGGCAATATCAACGGCCGTGATCAGATGCTCTTCGATCTTCTTCTGCTGCTCCTCCTGGACAAGAGTTTTATTCAATGCCGATACGAAGCTTCCTCGTCCGATTGTCGTCTCAATGAAGCCCTCACGCTGCAGATCCTCATAAGCCTTCTGTACTGTAATGACACTGACCTGGATAGACTTGGCTAACGCCCGCATTGAAGGAATACTGGCTCCCGCCTGCAGCTCACCGCTCATAATCATTGCTTTGATCTGTGAGGTAATCTGTTCATAAATGGGCTTACTGCGGTTATTGCTAATAATAATTTCCAAACGGCTCCCCCTCCTTGCGGCCTAGTGTACTTATTGTACCAGTACAATATATCTGATTTATTGAAATTTGTAAATACTTGCAATTTTAAAATAAATCCTTGATTATTCGTAATCTTTACGATAATATCTTTAATCGTAACTATTACTAATTAAGAAGGTGCATTATGAAAAAGAGTACTCAACCCTCATCCCTGCGTTTTTTCTCCCCCCGTACAGCCCTGCGGCTCTGCCTGGCTCTGCCGATGCTTATTGTATTGGCTCTATTAAGCGCCTGTTCAGAGACTTCACAGCGTGCATCTAACGGGAGTGGAGATAACAAGCATATTCACTTCCTGTATAATTTCTCAACCCGTTCACTCGATCCGCATGTCGATTCCAGCTATGTCCCGCTGCGTGCCGGTATTACTGAAACACTGGTCAAGCTGGATGAGGAGCAGTTAAAGGTGGTTCCTTGGCTTGCTGAGTCATGGGCAGGCGAGGACGGTGTCCACTGGACCCTTAACCTGCGTGAAGGCATCACCTTCCACAATGGCAAAGCAATGGATGGTCCGGCTGTAAAAGCATCCCTGGAGCGGGCAATGACCGAAAATGTCGCCATCCGAAATGCTCTCAATATTGGAGAAATTACAGCAGAGGGACAGCAGCTGCAGATCACGACAACCCGGCCTTTTCCGGAGTTCATCAGCGAGCTGGTCAATCCGAACGTATCCATCATTGATGTAACAGAAGGTGATTTCAACTCGAAGCTGACCGGAACCGGACCGTTCAGGCTTATCTCCTTCGCTCCTGGCAGCAAGCTGGAGCTTGAGCGTTATGATGCATACTGGGACGGCGCTTCCAGGCTTGATTCTGTCACCTTCTCCTTCAATGAGGATGCCAACGCCCGGACACTCGCCCTGCAGTCGGATCAGGTGGATATTGTCTATCGTCCGGAGGTAGAGAGCCTGGAAGTGCTGCGTGCCCAGAAAGGAATAGAAGTGCAAGCAACCTCGACCTTCCGTGTACATCAGATGACGATGAATATGCAGCGTGCCAGCATGCAGGATGTCCGGGTCCGCCGGGCGGTAGACGCGCTGATTAACCGGCAGGAGATTGTCGATACCATTCTGCTCGGCTACGGAGAAGCTGCCATAGGCCCGTTCCTGCCCTCCCTGCCGTTCGCTCCTTCGTTTGAAACAGCTCCAGGCGGTGAAGCCGCAGCCGTTCAATACCTGAATGAAGCGGGCTATACGCTGCAGGATGGAGTTATGCAAAAAAACGGTGAACCGCTTCAGCTTGTCCTGCTTACATACAGCTCCCGCGCTGATCTGCCGCTGATCGCCCAGGTGTTCCAGTCCGATGCAAAGCGGATCGGAATACAGGTGGAAATCCGCCAGATTGATACGCCGGAGGATTACATGGCCTCTAACCGGGATTGGGATCTGGCTACCTACAGCAACCTGACCGCACCGCGCGGGGATGCAGGGTACTATCTGAATGCCACCTATCATCCGGACGGTGCACTGAACTTTAGCGGTGCTGAGCAGCCGGAGCTTACTGCCATTATTGACAAGCTTAACCGGACAGTAGGCGCCGATGAACGTGCTGTCTTAGCGGAACAGGCTGCCGGCTATGTACATGAGCAGATGATCAATTCCTTTATTCTTCATCCATCCACCATTGTCGCTTACAACAAGGATAAGGTTAAGAACTGGGTGACTGCCCGGAGTGAGTACTACATGATTACAAATGAACTGGATACTCTGGAATAATGCTGCGGCTTATCACCCGCAAGTTTCTTGAGGTCGTCCTGTTTGTGCTGTTTATTACCTTTATCAGCTTTCTGTTCATCCGCCTGGCTCCCGGTGATCCCGCGCTGACCATCCTGAATGTTGACGAGCTCTCCGTCAGCCAGGAGCAGATTGAGGCGCTGCGTGAGGAAATGGGCTTCAATGATCCGCTTGCTGTCCAGTATGGACAGTGGCTGGCCAAGTTTGTGCGGCTGGATTTCGGAAATTCCTATGCCACCGGTGAACCAGCTTTCAAGCTGATTGCTTCCAGCCTGCCGGCTACACTGGAGCTGACACTAGGCTCACTTGCTGTCATGCTGATTGTTACACTGCCGTTAGCTTCCTTGTCTGCACTTTACCGGGACAGCTGGCTGGATAAGCTCAGCCGTGCCCTGTCTGTGATTGGTGCTGCCGTACCCAGCTTCTGGCTGGGGCTGATATTAATGGATCTGTTCGCCGTTCAGCTGGGCTGGCTGCCAACGATGGGACGGGGCGGCATCCCTTCAATGGTTCTGCCTTCGCTTACACTGGGGCTGGCCATCTCCAGCGTATATCTCCGTCTGCTCCGCTCCAGTCTGCTGGATTCGCTGAGCGAGGAATTTATCGTCTCCGGGAGGGCCCGCGGCATTCCGGAGCGGCGGATCTTCTGGTCCTATGCCTTCCGTCACAGCCTGCCGCCGGTTATTACAGTGTTCGGGGTAAGCCTTGGAAGCCTAATCGGCGGAGTCGTGGTCATTGAGGTGCTGTTCGCTTATCCCGGCATCGGCAAACTGATTGTGGATTCCATCCGCCAGCGTGATTATCCTGTTATTCAGGGCTACATACTCGTCATGGCGCTTACTGTATTTGCCGTCAACACCGGAGTGGATTTGCTTAACCGTTATTTGAAGCCTGAAATCAGATTAAAAGGGAAGGAGACCGGGATATGATACGCTTATTCAAGCAGCCGCAGACCGCCATGCGCTACAAACTTCAGCTTGGCACGGCGGTTCTTACCGCTGCTCTCCTTCTGTTCCTTTACATTTATACAGCTTTTGTTCTCCGTCATGACTCCACCCTGACTAACCTCAGTATCCGCCTGCAGGGATCAAGTCTTATGCATCCGCTGGGGACAGATCATCTGGGCCGTGACGTGCTGACCAGGCTGATGCTCGGCGGAAGGCAGACCGTCGGCTATAGTCTGCTCGCCCTGGCCGCCGCTCTGCTTATCGGCACAGCGTCCGGTATGATTGCCGGCTTCAAGGGCGGCTGGCTGGACCGCATCTTTATGCGCATTGCCGACGGCTTCCTGGCTTTTCCCGACATGATCGTTGTTATCGTGCTCAGCGGATTGCTGGGTCCCGGTCTTCACAGCATGATTACCGCCATTGTTATGGTCAAATGGGTCAGCTATGCCCGGGTAGTGCGTACCACAGTAATTACCGAGTCCCGGCAGGATTACATGCTGGCGGCCCGGATTAACGGCTTGTCCCCGGCCAACATGCTCAGCAGGCATCTCCTGCCGCATGTTGCCGGACAGGTGCTGGTCCTGGCAAGCCTTGACCTGGGCAAGGTTATTCTGCTGATCTCCTCACTATCCTACATCGGGCTTGGGGTACAGCCCCCGACCCCGGAATGGGGAGCCATGCTCAATGACTCACGCCCCTACTTCCAGCTTGCACCGCAGCTGATGCTCTATCCGGGCCTGGCGATTGTGCTGCTGGTGCTGTCCGTGAATATGCTCGGCGATTATCTCAGAGATTATTTTGATGTTAAGAAGGAGGTGCGCGTCTAATGCTGCATTTCGATGAAATTACCATACGCACCTCTTCCCGGACACTGGTTGACAAGGTATCCCTGAACGTCCAGCCCGGTGAATGGCATGCCCTGGTCGGACAGAGCGGCAGCGGAAAAAGCCTGCTCTCCCGCAGCGCCGGCCAGCTGCTTCCGCCCGGCCTGTCTGCCGAAGGCAGCATCCTGCTTGAAGGTACTGATCTGCTCGGGCTGAAACGCAGCAACCTCCGAAGTCTGCTAGGCCGCCGGATGTCTTACATTTTCCAGGATTATCAGGCTGCTTTCGCTCCCTTCCGCACCATCGGGCAGCATTTCAGGGAGGCGATTGCAACCCATGACAAGCAGCGCCTGCGTGAAGCTCCGGACCGAACTTCAGCTGCGCTGGAATCCGTGGGCCTTGAAGGCAGTCTCGCATCACGCTATCCGTTTCAGCTAAGCGGGGGCCAGCTGCAGAGGGCCTCCATCGCCCTCGCCCTGCTGTTCTCGCCGGATGTGCTGATTGCAGATGAAGTAACGACCGCATTGGACAGTGTCAGCGGCCATCGTGTGCTGAGCCTATTGAACCGGCTGCGGCTTGAAACCGGCTGTTCTATTCTGTTTATCACCCATGACTGGCGGCATGTCAGACGTTATACTGACCGGATAGCGGTCATGAAGGACGGCCGGATTGTCGAATCCGGCGGCACACACCGAGTCCTTGACCACCCGAGGCATGAGTACACAAGACGGCTAATCGCCGCCGCTCCGGTGCTCTCACGTCTTCCTTCCGGTCTGCAGGAGGCGCAGCCATGAGTAATCCTTTACTGTGCGTAGAACAGCTGTCCAAGCGTTATGCCAGCGGCAAACTTGCCATAGACGAGGTTAGCTTTCAATTAGGGCGGGGGGAGAGCCTGGGTCTGGTCGGGGAGAGCGGCTGCGGAAAAAGCACGCTGGCACGCTGTCTGCTGCGCCTTGAGCCGGTAAGCAGCGGTACCATCATCTTCAAAGGCCAGCCGGTTCAGCAGCTTACCGAGAAGCAGCTGAACCCGTACCGCCGGGATATGCAGATGGTTTTTCAGAATCCAGCAGCAGCACTGAACCCTCGGCTGCGCATCAGAGATTCTCTTCTGGACCCTTACAAACAATACAGCAGCCAAATGCAGCATTCCTATTTCAGCTGCACTTCCCGCTCCGCCTTTGTAACCGAGCTTCTGGAAGCGGTAGAGCTGTCTCCTTCGCTCTCCGGCTGCTATCCCCATGAGCTGAGCGGGGGACAGAAGCAGCGGGTAACGATTGCCAGGGCGGTCAGCATCGAGCCGGCTCTGATCGTACTGGATGAGCCGACGGCGAGCCTGGATGTTCTGTCCCAGGGCGCAATCCTGACCCTGCTGGAGCACCTGCAGCGCAATCTGAAGCTGGCGTATCTGTTTATATCCCATGACCTGGCAGCAGTCAGCCGGATGTGCAGCAGAATGCTTGTTATGCGCGAAGGAACATTTGTCGACAGCTTCAGCAGGCAAATGATGTTTGCTGAGGACAGGCATCCATATACAAAGGAGCTAATTTCCATTTTTTAATCTGCTTGTCCAATTCCTTACTCTCGCTTACAATTGAATCAATTGATAATTATTCTTAATTGACTGGAGAGATAAACATGCCCGCTACCCATTCACATACTTTCGGAAACAGCCACTACATACAGACTCCTGACGGCCGCAAGCTTCATTACATGGTGAAGGGAGACGGTCCGGTGACCGTAGTGTTTGAATCCGGCATGGGCATGTCGCGCTCCTGCTGGGGACTGGTGCAGCCGCCGGTCGCAGAGCATACCCGCTCCGTCGTCTACGACCGGGCCGGCAGCGGCAGGAGTGAGCCGGATTCTGCTCCCCGGACGCTGTCCCGGATCGCCGGGGACCTAGTCTTCCTGCTCCGGCAGCTTGGCAGCGGACCGTTCATCCTTGTCGGCCACAGCTGGGGAGGGCCCATCGTCCGGACTGTCGCAGCCCTGCTGGGCTCTTCACAGATCCTCGGAATCCTTCTGGTCGATCCGACCGACGAGAACTGTAATCTGTATTTTGAGGAGGCGACGGCGAAGCATTACGGCAGAATGGATTATATCATTCCGTTCATGATGAGAACCGGCCTCTACAAGCTGATCGGGAGCAGACCGGGTAAGGTTCAGCCTGCTGATGTCTATGCCGATCATAAGCGTGAGGACTTTACGATGCAGGCGGCTAAGACAATGCTTGCCGAGGGTAGAGATTTCCTGCAGGACCTGAAGACACTGCATGACCGGCCGGTTCAGCTTGGCAACCTACCTTTGACCCTTATCTCCGGCACCCATATCTCACGGATGGAGAAGAAGACCAGACCCGTGCTGCATGCTGCACACCGGAAGACGGCAGAGGCTCATCCGGGCAGCCGCCTTGTTGAGGCTCCGCTGTCCGGTCACATGATTATGTACACCGAGCCGCAGCTGATTGTGGATGAGATTAAGCGGATGCTTCTGTAGCGGGCACTGATCCAAAAGCGCATGCAAAAGCCCGCATCCGGTGCGGGCTTTCGCTTTTACAATAGCTTTAGCTGTTAACGTTCCCGGTGTACCACATAATGGAGCAGATGCTTCAGAAAAGGTATGTCACGGGGGATCACCTGTAACGCATCACTTGCCTGACAATAATGCTTCCACATCTCCTTACCGGCACCCTCCACGCCCAGAATCGAGACAAAATTGGACTGGTTATTGGCGGCATCATTACCGGCAGGCTTCCCGAGCACCTCAGTATCCCCTTCCACATCAAGCAGATCATCCCTGATTTGAAAAGCGATCCCCATGTGATAGGCATATCGTTTGAGCGCAGCAATCTCCTGTTCCTCCACCTCAGCCAGCATCGCAGGCATCACCAGACAAGCCTCAAAGGCAATCCCTGTTTTGTAAAAGCTGATCCGGTCCAGCTGCTCCAGCGTGAGCGCCTGACCCTTGGCGTCCAGATCCATCATCTGGCCCATACACATATCCGCCGCCTTTTCGGCCGAGTAGCGGATCAATGCAAGCACGGTTTCCGGCTTGAACAGGTTCAGAGAGGCCTGCTGGAAGGTAGCCTGCTGGATCATGTACAGACCGGTCAGCTCAGCAACCGCGCTGCTGTGTACCTGGTGCAGCGTCTCCCTCCCTCTCCGGGTCGCGGCATTATCCTGCGAAGGCAGATCATCAAAGATCAGTGAAGCCGTATGCATATACTCCAGCGACCGCAGCAGCGGCAAGATCGCCTGTCCGTCCAGACCGTATTCATTTACACCCATGACCCAGGTCAGGACCGGCCTGACCCTTTTTCCGTCCCCCTCCAGGCTGTAATTGGCCGCATGGATCAGCCGGTCCTGTACGGCCGGAATCCCAGCCTCTGCGGAGAACAGAAGTTCATTGTTGATCAGCGTGCGCACATGGTTGAAGCTGTGCGAGAATGCCTCCTGATCTGCCGCATCCTTCCTTAGCTGTTCAATCATTCCGTCGCGCAGCAGCTTATCAAAAAAGTCTACATCATCTGCCTTCCGCACCATTCTCTGCAATACACGGTTAAACTCCGGGATCCCGCCGGCAAAAATCTTCATCGTCTCATTATATTTGACTGCCCCGGCACGTTCCCTGTAACGCTTAAGCCCGTTAATTGCCCGGTCCAATATAACCTCGCGCGCTCTGGGGTCGGAATGATATACAGTGTGGATTAAATTCGATATCACCGCCCAGTAGACCTCAAAGGGATTAATCAGATCAGGCCTTTGCCGGTGATATTGTAAATAATAAGTATAGGGTGTTACTGCACCGTCCTTAAGATCCTGCTCCATATCGGCAAAATCATCAGCCAGCTGATTGTAAATGCCGAAATAAAAGGTACGTGCTTCAAACCCCTCATCCTCAGGCGCACCGATCACCGATCTGGCAATCAGCCGGGATGAGGAGGATTTCAGAATAACAGGCACATACAGCTCTTCATTCGTATATCCGCCGTAATCAAGCGCCTTCACCCGGTCAATATCCTGTGCCTGAAAAAAAACATACGACTGCGCAAAAAAACGCTGCCTGATGTCCGTCTCCCGGTACCCGCTGATATAGAGGAAGGCCTCTGACAGTTCAGCATGGATATACCGGATAAGCTCCGTGTTCTCCCCGGACCATACACCCAGCTCAGGAACCTCCCCGCTTAGCAGCGCAGTACGGATCAATGCGGAATACTGCTCCTTTTCAGCTGAGGTCAGAATTTGTGAATCCAGCAGATCATCTACGAACGGATAGGTAAGCCCGTAGGAATAACCAAGCCGGACGGCAGCATCCAGCCTGCGGGACCGCTCCTCAGGCGCAGCATCCTCTCCCAACTCCTCTGTAACATGCATGACAACTCCAACGATAATCTTAATCAGCTTGCGCTGTGCGTGCTCGGCACTCATTCCTTCAGGAATATGGCCGGCTACAGCCCGCAATTTTTCGAACAGCCAGATGATTGCCGCTTCTATGCCTTCCTTTTGCGCCCACCGGTAGGCTCCTGCCAGATTCATAAATTCCGGTTGGACCGCCTGGTTACGGCTTGGCGGCTTAAGCAGAAGTCGGCTGACATCCTCTGCTGTTTTCCTGATCCGCTTTTGTGTTTCATCTGCCTGCAGATCCTTTCCCAGATCCCGCATGTAAATGTACGAAATGCTGCGGTCCAGATACCCCTCCAGCTTGCCTGTAACGTTGAGCCACTGGATATACCGGTAGAAATCCTTGTCTTCCTGCTTCCGGCTGCCGCGTGAGAATAGGGACAGCCCGTTCCAGCGCTTTAAATGGTTTTTTTTCCACAACTGAATGTCATGGGTCAGATGTGATGTATACGATTTGTCTATAACCTGGTTATAGAGTGCAGTAAAGTACCGGACAGCCTTCTGTTCTGCATGCTGATACTCCGCTTCCGCCATTGTTTTGAAATTCTCATTCATACGATGCACAACCCTCGGCTCTTATTTGTGATAAATCAGCTGCATTTCTTCCATTGAAGGAATTCGGTACGGCTTTTTATCCTTATACGGGCTTTGAGCAGGTTGGTTACGCATCCGGTACGGACGGATACATTCCGGCGACAAAAAAAGAAGGCCCCGTAGGACCTTCCCTGTGAAAACCGAATTATTTCTTCAAGCCCTGCAGGTAAGCATCTGCTTCCTCGTAGGTCGGGTAGTGAACAGCAAAGCTTCCGAAGAGTCTCTTCATCTGCATTTTCCAGATTGGAGAGTTAGCTACATATGCCCAGCCGCCAAGGCCGTTGGCAACTGCCATTTCGCCTGTAGGCGCAAGCATTGCAGCAACCTCAGGAGACAGGATCGTCGGGGAGCCGGTTACATCTGTAATCCCGGTGAAGCCCGGCTTCAGCTGCTTCATAGCTTTTTCGAACTCAGCGATGTAAGAAGGCACATCTGCTTCAGTCAGGCCCATTGCTTTTACAACCACTTGATTTTTCTGAGAGTTAACTTCCATTGTGAACGGCATGTTGATTCCTCCAAGTATAGTATTAAATCATATGTACATATGATTTATATCGGTTTTGATTTACGGTTTGTTGAGAGAAATAGGAATATAATTAATGTATTTAATAATATACAGTTCCCTGTCAGGAAACGCTATTATTTGGTAGCTGAATAGCCACCATCAATCAGATGAACAGTACCTGTAATGAATGCGGCCTCATCACTCAGCAGGAAGCAGACGAAATTCGCGACCTCTTCCGGAGTTCCATACCGTTTAAGTGCAGTACCGGAAGCAATTGCAGCCTGCAGGCCTTCCACGTCATCAGACAGCAGACGCTCGTAACGGCCCATCATTACTGTCGGAACCGGACCCGGGGCCAGTACGTTAGCACGGATGTTAAGCGGACCCACCTCAGCCGCAACCGACTTGGTCAAACCGATAATTGCATGTTTGCTTGCGGAGTAAGCTGCATCGCCTGCCATACCGATTGTGCCGTGCAGGGAGGCGCAGTTCAGAATGGATGAACCTGACGTCATATGCGGAAGCGCGTATTTCATCATCATAAACTGGCTGTTTAGGTTCGTTTCGATAACCCGGCTGAATGTTTCCACTGGGTAATCTACTACAAGCGTGTTGTCACCGGTGATGGCTGCGTTGTTATACAGGCAGTCAATTTTACCGTAGCGTTCAATGGTTTCTTTGATTATGCCCTGTACAACAGGCTCTTTAGAAACGTCGCCCTGGATGAAGAGCGCCTCGCCGCCTTGTTCAGTGATTTCACGGACCGTAGCTTTTCCCGATTCGGAAATGGTCACGCAGACAACTGATGCCCCTTCACTGGCAAGCTTGAGTGCTGTAGCCCGTCCGATCCCGCTTCCTGCTCCGGTTACGATTGCTACTTTCCCATTAAATCTGCTACTCATCTAAACACCGCTTTCTAGTTGTAATTTGCTGTCTTTGCCGTTTGAATCCAGGAATCCGCAGGCCGGAAAATGATCCGGCAAGCCTCCTCCTGGAATCCGGTAATGAAGCGGCAGCATCCCCGCTCTGTTACAATACGCCCTTATGCGAGCTTTTTCGACAAATTAGTTAAATTGTACCATAGAAAACCTTTATCGAATACTCCTTTTTTGTAAAAAACACATTGTTATCCGATTTATTTATTGAAAAGCGCAAAAAATAGAGAGCCGAATTACGGCTCCCTGCATTTTTATGAAAATTATATATGAATTCTCTTTATTTGGCTGTGTACAGCTTGGTCTTCATTAAAGCTTCTAGGAACGAAAATTTACTGAAGGCTGTTCCGCCCTGAGCCAGCGGATCTACCAGGTTCACATACACGTTGCCGCTCTTTACAGCCTTCAGGCTCTTCCAGATCGCATTCTTCTGCAGGTCTTCCAGTGCCTTAGGGTTGTCCTTATTCTCATCTGCCGAGAATTGGACAAACAGATAATCCGGATTGATTGCGGCGAAGGCTTCCAGAGAAATGTTCTGCTGGGCTTTCACGGACTGGATTTCTTTTGGTACAGCTGCACCAAGATCAGCATAGATGGAACGGTTGAAAAACACATCCTTAGGATACAGGAACAGGTTACCGCTGCGGATGCGAACTGCAACTACTGTCTTGTCTTTGAATTTAGGTGCGAGCTTAGCCTTGGCCACCTTCAATTCACTCTGGTATTTCACGATCGCTGCGGTTGATTCCTTTTCTTTACCGGTCAGCTTCGCAAGCAGCTTCAGGTTGTCCATCCAGTCTGTAGCGATATGGGATACAGGAATAGTAGTAGCAATCTTCGACAGCTTCTCGGTCGTTTCAGCCGGGAATTTGGTGGTGCCCAGAATAACATCAGGCTTGAGCTTCAGAATGGCTTCAAAGTCAGGCTCCGTTTTTTCGCCGATCCCCTTCACTCCGGTTGAAATTTTAGAGAACAATGCCGGGAATTTTCCCCCGACTGTAATCATACCCTTAGGTTTAAAATTCAGCACCAGTGCATCTTCCATTGCTTCCAGCGCACCGGCGATAACAATATTGTCAGTCTTGGCCGGAACAGTATACACCTTGCCTTTATAAGTAATCTTTTGCGTGGCCGTTGTGGCTTTTGCAACGTTGACTGGAGCCGCATTCACACTTGCTGCCGAACCGATACTCAGCGCCATAACTCCGGCAAGCACCAAACCCATCATTCTCTTTTTCATAGCCTACTACCACTCTCCAAACTGTATTTTGTTAATAATGAGAATCATTATCATAGTAGTTATGATAGAGAAATCTGCAGCCTTTGAACATGGACTATTCGGGCAAATAACATGGACGAACTGCCAAAGTTTCTTTGGGCGGTATTATCTTTTAACAGCCAGGCAATAATTCACGTTGTCAAACGCGCTTATATGATGTCCAGGATGACTGTCATTATAAGCTTTGAAAAACTCGCTGTTTATCTCTGACGGGGTGAGATGGCGGTAGATTAAGAGTCCGCATGCTTCCAGCAGCTGCTCCAGCTCGTCATAAGCATAGCTTGCCTGCATCGGCTCGCCTGACTGCGCAGCCAGTACCACCTGCTTCTGCGCCCGTTCACCCGCCGAGGGGGTAAAGGTATGCTCATCAGGATAATCAAAGACAAAGCTGCTTCCGGCCGGAAGCAGGGCTGCAAGGTCAGACAGCAATTGCCTGAAGACAGCCTTAGGCAGATAATAGCTGATGCCAAGCAGACTGATGAAGCTGATGACTTCCCGGTTAAACCCCGGAGCCGCCTGAAGAAGCTGCAGCCAGGCGGGTTCAGCCAGATCAGCCGGAATATAATGTACATTGTCCGGCTTGACCGGGAGCATTGCGGCAATCCGCCGCTGCTTGTCAGCCGCTGTTGCCGGATGATCAACCTCATAGATCTGCAGCTGCCGGGCCCACCGGGGCTGGCGGCAGGCAAAGCTGTCATAGCCGGCTGCCAGGATAAGATATTGGCCGGCTCCCTGCATCACAGCCACGTACAGCGCCTGCTCGGTGAAGGCTGCCCGGCCAAGCGGAGTCGGGGACAGCTGGTAATCAACGACAGCGCGCAGGGCCTCGTCCTGTGTGCCGCTGAAATCCGGCAGAAAGAACCCGGCTCCCTGCGACATATGCTGACCGATGCTGAAGTATTCCTCATCGCTCAGCATCGCGCGTGCCAGGCTGTCATCAAAAACGGGCTGCCGGTTATGCTCTGCGTGATAGGCTCTTGCAAACGCGCTGACAAGTGCTGTTAAACTTTTATTTTTCATTAATATTCACCTCAGTTCAGTTGTACCATCCGGCCAGCCGAACAAACAATACTTGATTTTTATTACATAATATGGTATAATAGAGTTATAAAATTTGTTAATTTCACATTTTCGTCATATATTAAGATATTTTTCATATAGAAAAGGACTGAACCGCATGCTCACCAGGGCATGTGGTTCAGTCCTTTTTCCTGTGATTTCATTCTAATAAACAATATCGCTACCCTTCTGTTTATTTCAGGCCGCTCTGCGCCTTATTCAACAGCTTGCCGTCAGAAAAGGTGAGCACGGCATTGCCTCCCGTATCCGTTGCACCCGTATAAGTGTATACAATCATTCCTTCTGATTCACTCAGCGCCTGACCGTCTCCGCCGATAATCGCATGCACCTCATCATAGGTCATTCCTATAGTGAGCTGCTGATATTGCGCAAAAGTAATCCTTACCCCATCACCTTGACCTGCCGGCCCATTTCCGGCGGTTGGACTGTTTGCAGAAGAAGGCTGCGGGGCTGTGCTACCCTCTGACTGCAGCGCAGCAATCCGCTGCTCCAGTTCCGCAATCTGCTGCTTTTGCATGGCAAGCTCCTGTTCCAGGACATCCGTGCGGTTCTGCAGGGTATCTAAACTGGACTGCCCCGGTTCATTAGCGGCAGAACCGCAGGCAGTAAGTGTTAAAATCAGAATTCCGGCGAGAAACGGTTGTCCTGCTTTACGTAAAGAATTATGTACTGACACAGACCAATACCTCCTGTTGCTGTTATTCTAAATCTTCTGACAGACAATAAGTAATCTTATACCCTCGTCACGGCTGGCTGAAACAATTCCGCATACAAGTAGGCAAGAAGCGGAACCCAGCTTCCGCATGTTCCATTCAAAAGGGCAACCCGTTAACGGGCTGCCCTTTTCTAGCCGTTTTAAAGCGTCAGTGTTCAGTGAAGCCGTCTATCACTTGCTCCAGATAAGCTGAAACCTCTTCTGTATGCTTATTTCCGGAAGCGTCCAGCAGCGGAATCAGCTTAGCCAGCATATTTAACACTGTATTGTCTCCCGGCCCCTCCAGCAGAACATCATCATAGGCTCTGCGGAGCTCAGGGTCGAGCTCATTGGTATCATAATCGTAAGCAGGTGTGTTGTCTGCCCCGATCAGGATTTTGGGAACGATATAGGAAAGCTCCTCACGCACAGCTGCTGCACGGTTTGATTTCGGATATTGGTCTACAAAATCACTCATGATGGCCGCTCTGCCGATCAGCTCATCCCATGTAATGATAATTGCAGCATCAAAATCAGCCGGCTTGTTGCTCTCCGTAGCCATGATATCGATATAGTAGGCAATATCCTTGCCGATATGCGGCTTAAATACCTTGAAGCCCTCATAATGCATTACCGGATAATACATTCCCTCGCTCGTTTCCAGCTTGTAGCCCTTATCCCAGGTCTCTTCAATAAGCTTGCGTACACCTGAGTCCTTGACCCTCTTCAACAGCTCCGTATAGGTGAGATCATTGGTAGCCTGTGCATCCATCAGCACCTGCTGCACATGCTCCGGGTAGATTTTCTCCGAGAAGCGTGACAGTTCGGCCTTCTGGGCATTTTCCAGCTGCAGCGTCATCACGGTTGCATACCAGGAGCCGGCATTGCCGATGTGATTGATCAGATATTTGCGTGCCTGAGCCAGGCCTGACGGATTTTTCAGATATTTATGGAACTGATTATACACGGCCTGGGCTTCAGCTGCCGATGCCGCAGAGACAGGCTGTACAAAGGTCCCAACAGCTGCTGCACCACCCGCAAGTGTAAGCGCTGTGCCCAGGAGGATTGCTCTGCCTGTTTTCGCCATAGCTTTCTGGAATCGTATCATGTCTAAGCCTCCTGTTGTGTACTGTTTAGCCTATCCTGACTATTGGACACTTCTGGAATAAATGAAACTTTTGAACGGTTGCCTTCCGCCTATACATCCGCCTCGGCAATCAGCCGCATCATTTCTTCTGCCTGCAGGAGCGCTGACACCGGATCAGATAAAAAATAATGCTCCCACGGCAATTCAATCCACTTACGCCGGCCTGTATGATCAATCGTTGACGGATTCAGCTTTCTTGTGTTCAGCATATCCTGTTCACTCTTCAGAACCAGCGTATAATCCCCTGCATACTTGTTAACATCCTCCCGGCTGATCCAGATAGAGTCGCGCCGCTGTACGAACAGCTCGTTCCATACTCTGCGCGCCGGCTGCAGGCCCAGCAGCCCGTAAGCCGCCCTCCCGCCGCGCGTGGCAGTATTGCCTACTACCTGTATGTCCTCGCTCCAGTTCGGGTCCATTACTGTGAAGGTGTGCCGGTCTCTGCGCTGACGGAGCATAACAGCACGCAGCCGGCTTACACGCCGCCTGTACTCTGCAAGCCACCGTTCAGCCTGCTCACTCCGATTAAGAATTCGTCCCATCTCCGCTATGCCGTCCCTCACATTCCGGAACTCATCAGCCTCATATACAATAGTAGGAGCAATCCGTGAATAAGAAGCATACGCCGCTCTATTCCAAGTAATGATCAGGTCAGGCTCAAGTTCAAGAATTTTTTCGTGAGAGATAAGATTGTGGTTACCTATATCCTCTATACCTGCGCTAATATACTGCCCGAGCAGACGGTTACTGTCGAGCAGGGTATGAGGCGCCCCCAGCGGGGTCAGTCCCAGCGCCAGAACTTCACCGATACTCCAGTCTACTACAACCCGCTGCGGCTTGAATGGAACGATTATTTCGCCCAGCGGGGTATTTATTTTTCTGCTGCCTAGTGGTTCTTGTCCATTCCGGCCACGCTCCTGCACCCTTTCTTTATGAACTGCTGTCTCAGCAGCCGCTTCCTCAAGCAGGCTTCTTATGCGGTAATCCGGAGTATGCCCGCCGGCCTGCGCCTCTTTTCTGTACAGCTCCGGTGCTATCCCGCTATGCTTCTTAAAAAAACGGCTGAATGTAAAAGCATTGGCATAGCCTACCTGCTCACCAATCTCCTGCAGTGTAGCCTCTGTCTGGAGAAGCAGCCCGCCGGCACGTTCCAGCCGCAGCCGGGCAAGGATCTGTCCCGGACTTGCTGAAAACCGCTTTTTAAATAAAGTATTCAGAAACCGTGTGCTGCAATCCGCAACAGCAGCTACATGCTCTATAGTAAGAGGCTCATTGCAATTCTCCAGCATATAGCGCAATGCTTTATTTAACCGGTCCGCACCGGAGAAATCTGCCTGCTGATGTAGCATCTGTTTGAACAGCTCATATAGCCATTGATAAAAGACAGAGGTGACACGCAGCCGCTCAAGCCTTGCTGTCTCCTGCCAAGTCTCCATCAGTTCCTCCATCAGTTCCAGCAGCGCAAGCGGGTAAGCCGGCTTCAGTCCATAATTGCATTGCAGCTCAGACCTATCTGTATCCGTCTTCCGGTCCGGCCCATTCTCCAGCAAAGGCTCTGGCAGCAGGTAAGCAATCCGGTACAGCTCCATTGCTGAATCTGCTTCTGCACGCAAGTTTGCCCCTTTGGCTGAATGCAGCACGTACCAGCCTCCGGCTGTATGGAGCTTTTCGTTCAGCCAGAGCCGGCCGCAGCCCCGCACCAGCAGGAATGTATTTGAAGGAACCGGTTGTTCCTTGTATGCTGAGCCCTCTGGCAGTCGGCAACATCTGATGTCCAGCAGCCGCGCAGGGCGGTTATCCCAAAGTTCAATATAACGCTCTATGTTCATGACGGTTCTCCGTTTGCTTATTCATTTTGATCATGCTGATGAGGCTGGCAGTTCCGAAACGGATATGCTTCCGGTTCCTGAATGGATATGGTACAACCCGCTCCCGGAACCTATAGTGATAATAGTTCTCATTAAGAAAGAAGGTCGAATATGTTTACCAGTAAAAAAACGGTTCAACTGGCTGTCTTGATCATGATGATCACAGCTGTATTACTAGCAGGCTGCACGAAGCAGAATACAGGCAACGAACAGGCTGCAGCGGCTGAAGCAACACCGCTAACCCGGATGATTTCTACAGTTAAAGGTGAAATTGAAGTCCCTCTGACTCCTGACCGGGTTATCGTGGACTGGAACATCGGCCATGTACTGGCGGTTGGTGTTACACCGATCGGCGTTCCGGGAAGTCTGCTGGAGTACGGTGAATTTCTGCGTGAGCCGCTGCAGGGTGTGGAGGATATCGGCAATCACAATGAAGTTTCACTTGAAAAAATCATCGGATTGAATCCGGATCTGATCATCACCTGGAATCAGGATGCTTATGAGGCTTATTCCAAAATCGCTCCGACGGTTGTCTTCAATACCGCAGACTACTCAAGCATGCAGGAAGAAGTAAGGGCAATGGGCACTATCCTGAACCGTGAAAAAGAAGCGGAGCAGTGGAATGAATCCTTTGGCCAGCGGGCCGCCGCAGCCAGCAGTAAGGCGCTTGCTGCCGTCCCCCCGGGTGCAACCTTTACTATAGCGGACTTCAACTGGCTAACCAATGTAGGTATTGTAGGAAACAGCTCAAACCGCGGCGGCAAAGCCGTCTATGAGCTGCTTGGCCTGACTCCTGCACCCAAGGTTCAGGAAGATCTCATAGCCAAAGGCGAAGAAAGTGCCGATGTCAGTTCAGAGGTATTTGACCAGTACGCCGGTGATTATCTGCTGATTATGAAAACGGAAGGAGCTGCTAACGAAACCATTCCGGAAGTATGGAACGGGCTTGACGCGGTGAAGAACAGCCGGCTGTATGAGCTGGATATTCACCAGTACCTCAGCTCAGACCCGTACACCTCGATTCTGCAGGCAGAGGATATTGCCGGGCGCCTGGCCAGCGGACAGACCAGGCTGCAATAACAGTTTACAGACAAGCCCTCCCCCGGTCATGTTCCGGGGAAGGGCTTGTCTAGTTCGTACGCATAAGCACATCTTCAGCCAGCAGCTCAAACCGGTTGCGCGAGATCGTAATCAGCCCGTCCTGGGCCATTCGCTGAAGCTCTCTGGATAAAGCGCTGCGGTCAACCGTCAGATAGTCGGCCAGGTCGCTGCGGCTGAACGGGATCTCGAAGCTGAGTGAATTGTTCTTCTGTGCCTGCAGGCTTAAATAATGCAGCACTCTTTCCCGCAGGGATTTGTGGGAGACCAGATCCAGCTTCTGGTAGACCGCACGGTTGTTCTCCAGCAGCAGCGCCATCATGTTCTCAATAATCCGCGCCCGGAGCTGGCAGGTCTGGCGTCCCGGCCGGATGATTTTGCTGATCTGGATGAACAGGATTCTGCAGTCCGAGCCTGCTACAGCTTCATAGCCGCTGGGCTCCTGCGCAAGCCGCAGCGCCGTCTCACCCAAGATGTCCCCGCTCTCCAGCTCTGAGAAAATAAGCCGTGTGCCTGATATATTCTCCTTGCACAGCAGTACATTGCCGTACAGGAGGATTCCGGCAGAATCCAGGAGCGCTTCCTGCTCAAATATAACATCCTTCCTGGCGAAGTCCTTAACCGTACCCTGCAGACAATGCAGCGCTGCCAGCACCTCATGCTCCAGAAATCCTTTGAACAATACGGTGCTGCGGATTTTATCCATATATTCCTGCATATTTATCTTCCTCCTGTTGCCATGGCAACAGAGTTAAAGAGAAAACTCTGCTACAATTCAATAAATGAGAACGATTCTCATATTAAGCTCCATTATATCAAAAGCAGCAAAACTATCAACCAATACAGGAGGCCGACATGAGCGGAATCAGTGCGGGTACCGTAATCTCGTTAAAAGATATGATCGACATCAGGCCATACCGGATTGCCAGCAGGCCGCTCAGCTTTGAGGGCTTACCCGGCGGTGATGCAGCAGCTCCAGGGTGGGTTCTCTATGCCATGGCTCAGGATGAGACCATCAGCTCTGAGACCACCCCCTTCCCCAAGCTCATATATGTGCTTGAAGGTGAGCTTCACATGCTGGTGGACGGCAATGCCTGCTCCCTGACAGAAGGAAGCTCTTTATGGGTGCAGGCAGATACCTGGCATGAGTTCGCCGCTCCGGCAGGCGCCAAATTTCTGCAAATCAGACTTTAAACAGGGGGCTTATCATACATGGAACAAGAATTTCTTATCAAAAAACTGCCGCAGGCAGAGGTTATTGATCTGCGCGAAATCATCACTGTTGAAGAGCAGCAGGTATCCAGCCTGACACTGGTGCAGCGCCCCAGCCTGGCTATGACGCTTCTGTCACTGGACAAAGGCTCTTCTATCGGAGGACATTCCTCACCGGGCGATGCCATGGTCAATATCCTGTCAGGACTGGCCCGCATCACTATAGCTGACAAAGAGTATAACGTAAAAGCCGGTGAGACTATTATTCTTCCGGCCAATATTCCGCATGCCCTGTATGCAGAGGAAGCCTTCCAGATGCTGCTCACAGTTGTTAAGCCGGAGAAGAAGGAGGTCCGTCTCAGTGAAAAAGGAAGTCGGGCATAATTTTCTGGCCAAGCTGGGCAAAAAAAGGCTGCGCCCCGGCGGCGTGGCTGCAACCAACTGGCTGATCGGACATTCCGGGCTGAGCAGTAACAGCAAGGTGCTTGAGGTTGCCTGCAATATGTGCACAACCTCCATTCAGCTGGCGCAGCAGTATCATTGCCAGATCACCGGAATCGATATGGATAACCGGGCCCTGGACAAAGCCAGAAGCAATATCCAGGCAGCCGGGCTTGAGGGGTACATTCAGGTGAAGCAGGGAAACGCGATGAAGCTGCCTTTTGAAGACAACAGCTTTGACGTCGTCATTAATGAAGCAATGCTGACTATGCTTAACCAGAATGCGAAGGAAAAGGCGGTAGCCGAGTACTTCCGCGTGCTTAAGCCCGGCGGTGTACTGCTGACACATGATATCACGTTTGCCAAAGACAACATGGCGGATGAGCTCGCTGAGCTGCGCAGAACGATTAATGTCAACGTAGAGCCGCTGCCTGTCTCCAGCTGGGAAGGCCTGTTCAATGCTGCCGGCTTCCATAAGGTTGATCATTCAAGCGGCCAGATGTCTCTGATGAGCATTAAGGGCATGCTCCGCGATGAGGGCCTGGCAGGTACCCTGCGCATCTTCAGGAATGCCATGAAAAAGGAAAACCGTGAACAGTTCAAGAAGATGTACAGCTTCTTTAATACCACAGGTAAAGATCTGAACTATATCGCTGTGTGCAGCAGCAAGCAATAATCGCTATATCCGGGCGGGGTCCGGATACAAAAAAAGGTGTCTTCAGCTGCCGTTTTTACGGCCGCTGAGACACCCTTTTTAAGTTGGTTATTAAGATTAAGCTATTAAGCTACAGCCTCCGCGCTTCTCCAGCGCAGCTTATACAGCTCGGGCAGCACTACGCCGAGCAGGACAAGCACAACCCCGATCCACTGCAGGCCGCTCACATGCTCATTCAGTACAAACGAGGACATCAGGACAGCTACCGGAAGCTCTGCAGCCCCCAGAATACCGGCCATGCCTCCGCCGATATGCGGTACACCGATTGCGAACATAACCGGCGGGATGAACGCGCCGAACAGCCCAAGCAGAAATCCGAACAGCAGCAGCGGTCCCCACAGCAGACCGTTAAAGAGAAAATGCGGCGGGAACATGATGAACAGCAGCACCATGCCGCCGGTTACCATCCATGCGCTGCGGTAGGCCGGGTGCGCTGCCGGAACAGCTTTGCCGCTGAAAATAATGAACATGGAGTAGCTGACAGCTGACAGCAGACCCAGTGCAATGCCCAGCAGGTTAAATTGCGGGCTGCTCTGGCCCAGGACACCCGCAGCCAGCAGCGTGCCGCCGAACAGCATCAGCAGGGTCAGTACAGTGATTTTATCCGGACGCTGCCGCTTGCTGACAGCCTGAATCAGCACACTAATCCAGGTAAACTGGAACAGCAGAATAATCGCCAGCGATGCCGGAATGTAGCGCAAAGACTGATAATACAGCAGTCCTGTAACTACAGTCGGCGCTCCGGCCATCATCAGCAGGCCCCGGTGCTTCCAGGTTATGGCCTGGAAGGCTGGTTTCCCTCCGTCAGCAGGTGTGCTGCCGCTGCGCAGCTTACGGCCGGCTCTAGCCTTAGTGAACGCGGCCAGCAGCCAGGCAAGGATACAGCCGGTCAGCAGCTGAGTGCCCACAACCTCCCCCAGCTTGTAGCCCTGGCCGTAAGCCAGCACCACTATCGTTGATAAAATGCCGTAGCTCATCGCTCCGATAAGAACAGATAATAAGTATTTCATGTCTTTCATGTTGAATATGCCTCCTGAATCCTTTAGGTCTGATGGAACGCCGGAACACGCAAAAAATCCTAACTCCGGGATAAGGACCGCTTAGGCGGGTCTTTATCATCGTAGTTAGGAAGAATAGGCTTCCTGTAGAAACCCCCGCCCTATCCATGCCTTAACGGCTGCGGGGTTATACGAGCAAATATTAGTGTTATTAGCATGACGGCTTTTCATATGTTACACGGCAAGTCAGGTGGTGTCAACCCTTTTTTGTTCAAATTTTTAATTATTTAGTCCGGCTTCAGCTGAAGCCTTGTTCCAGCTCCAGACCTCCCCTGCGGCTCTGATCCGAATATCCCTGTAATATCAAAATCAGATATGTTACTATTTACAGGATAAAACCCAACAGAAAGTTCGTGATGTCACCAATGAAGCCCGATCCCCACTCTTTTGCTGTCCAGAAAAGGACACAACCATACAGCGAGACCCGCTGCTGGCAGCTGGATTCAGCAGCCGGAAGCTTCCCGGGGCAGCGTTACTCCCCTGAAGATCAGCGCTCAATTGACGAAGCTGCCGCTATTCTGGCGGGCGGCGGCACAGTCGCCTTTCCAACCGAGACGGTCTACGGCCTCGGCGCGGATGCACGGAACACAGCCGCTGTAGAGGCTGTATTCGCCGCCAAGGGACGGCCATCCGACAACCCGCTGATCGTGCATATTGCCGCACCGGGTCAGCTTGAGGAATTTGCCGCCGGCGTAAGTGAAACCGCCGGCCTGCTGATGAAGGCCTTTTGGCCCGGCCCGCTGTCCATCGTGCTGCCGGTGCGCCCCGGTGTACTGTCTCCGCGTGTAACCGCGGGACTGGACACCGTTGCCGTGCGCATGCCGGATCATCCGGCGGCGCTGGCTCTGCTGGAGCGCGCCGGCTGCCCGGTGGCAGCACCGAGCGCGAACCGCTCCGGGCGGCCGAGTCCGACGACGGCCGCCCATGTGATCGAGGACCTCGCCGGATACATCGGCGGGGTCCTCGATGGCGGGCCAACCGGAGTCGGCGTAGAGTCGACGGTTGTCCAGGTACTGCCGGACGGGACGGTCGCCGTGCTCCGTCCGGGCGGGATTACTGCCGAGCAGCTGTCGGCAGTAACCGGCACAGCCGCGGCTCCGCCGCCGCCGGAGGCTGGCGGAGCCGGACATGCCGCCGGCGGCGGCAACCCGGCGCCGCGCTCGCCGGGCATGAAGTACACGCATTATGCGCCGCAGGGCTCGCTCTCGATCGTGAGCGGCATGTCGCCTCAGTGCGTGGCGGACAAGGCTTCCGCGCTGCTGCTGGAAGCGCGCGGGCGCAGCGAACAGACCGGCCTGCTGCTGTTCGAGGAACACCGCGCCTTCTACCCGGAAGCTGCAGCTGACCATATTGTTTCACTTGGCTCGCTGCACGCGCTGGAAGAAGCTGCACGCGCACTTTACAGTGCGCTGCGCTACTTCGATGAGGTCAAGGCCGGCTACATTATCGCCGAAGCCTGTCCGGAATCCGGCCTGGGCTCAGCAATCATGAACCGGCTGCGCAAGGCGGCCGGCGGTACAGTCATCAGCGCTGAAAAGTGATAAGCTGATACCGGATTTAAGACAATATCCCATGCGCCTGAGCGGGTGTCATGGGATATTTTTTATTATCAGGCCATGGGATTCGATATGCAGACCAAGCTCTAGAGATTCTATTTTTTATTCTTCTAACAAGCGTAATTATGAGTATATTTCGGCATAATCAGTATGTTTCATGCTATAAACCATGCATAAATATAACACCATCTGTAAGTTTTATAGAATTTATTGATTGCCCATCAAAAAAGAATTGATTGGTAATTCCATGTCAGGTTTTAGTAAAATTCTTTTAAATTCTTAATAATATCGGTTCACCCGCAGCAACCTAGCTTTACAACATACATAGACAGGGAGTGTTCGTTCAAGTGTCCACTATATCAACAACAGTATCGGCTTCAGCCGAGGATTATGTACAGAGAGTTTACAGTGAGGTTGTCCGCCGTGATCCGCTGGAGCAGGAATTCCATCAGGCCGTAAAAGAAATTCTGGAATGTCTGGTGCCTGTGCTGTCACGCCATCCGCAATATGAGGCAAATGCTGTTCTGGAGCGGCTTGTTGAACCGGAACGTACCATCTCCTTCCGGGTCCCTTGGATAGACGAATCCGGCAAGGTACAGGTTAACCGCGGTTACCGGGTACAGTTCAACAGCGCTATCGGCCCATATAAAGGCGGCATACGCTTCCACCCTTCCGTATATTCGGGCATTATTAAATTTCTGGGCTTTGAACAGATATTCAAAAACTCCCTGACCGGCCTGCCAATCGGCGGCGGCAAGGGCGGCTCTGATTTTGATCCCAAGGGAAAAACGGACCGTGAAGTGATGGCGTTCACCCAGAGCTTCATGACCGAGCTGTATCGGCACATCGGCCCCGACACGGATATCCCTGCCGGCGATATCGGCGTAGGTGCCCGCGAGATCGGCTATATGTTCGGTCAATACAAGCGTATCCGCGGCGGCCATGAGGGCGGCGTGCTGACCGGAAAAGGCCTGCTCTACGGCGGAAGCCTGGCCCGTAAGGAAGCTACCGGCTACGGCCTTGTCTATTTCGTTCAGGAGATGCTGGCGGCTGAGGGGCATGATTTCGAGGGGCAGACAGTGGTCGTCTCCGGCTCAGGTAATGTTTCCATCTACGCCATTGAGAAGCTTCAGCAGCTTGGAGCAGTTGTCGTAGCCTGCAGCGATTCCGGCGGATACATCTATGATCCGCAGGGTATCAATCTGGATACGGTTAAGCGGCTGAAGGAGCAGGAGCGTGCCCGGATCAGCGAATACGTTAACGAGCATCCGCATGCCCAATATTCGGAAGGCAGCACGGGTATCTGGACAATTCCCTGCCAGATTGCCCTTCCGTGTGCTACGCAAAATGAGCTCGATGAGGATGCGGCGCGCAAGCTTGTAGCCAATGGCGTAATGGCTGTCGGCGAAGGTGCTAACATGCCCTCCACTCTGCCGGCGATCAATTACTTCCTGCAGCAGGGCACTCTCTTTGCACCGGCCAAGGCTGCTAATGCGGGCGGCGTCGCTGTCTCCGGTCTTGAGATGAGCCAGAACGGCATGCGGCTCTCCTGGTCCTTTGAAGAAGTGGATGAACGGCTGCGGCAGATTATGAAGAATATCTACCGCAGCAGTGTGCGGGCTGCCGAGGAGTATGCCCTGCCGGGCAACCTGGTGGCAGGCGCGAATATCGCCGGCTTCCTGAAGGTTGCGGATTCCATGCTGGCTCAGGGTGTGGTCTAGGTGAACCAGCTTCCCTGACCAGTGCAGTCACTGGTTAGGGAGCTGCACTGTCACCGCAGGATAAATGAAGTGGAAATTCTCCAGCTATTGTTAATGTTAATCACCCGGTATAGCAATCAGTTGGAAAAAGGCAACCTAATTCCGCCGTTTTCCGCCCATAAGGGGCTAAATGTCCAAAACAGGTGGCGATTATCCAACTAATCATCTGATTATTTGGAATTTCCCGGAATTAGATGGACAAAATCCATCTATATGCTCCGGTCGTGCTCCGGTCGCGCCTCTGCCCCCTCCAGCTGAGCCCCAATATAAAAAACGCGCCGTTAAGAAATCTGCGGCGCGTTTTTTTATATTGTATATCAGTATAACTCAGCAGCGTCTACAGCAGCTCACGGCGCAGCTCTTCCGGCGATTTCGGCGAGAGATAGCCGAGTGGAATATCGAATACCGTTTTGGCTCCGGAAGCCCCTTCCGCACTCAGACGGGCAGCCGCTCTCGTATAGGCGATTAGCACGCTGGCGGTAAATTCAGGATTGCTGTCCAGCTTCAGTCCGAACTCCGCGATCTGCCTGTTACCATTACCGGTCACTCCGCTGCGGATCACGAAGCCGCCATGCGGCATTCCGGAATGCTCACTGGCAAGCTCTTCTTCGGTAATAAATGTCACCGTAGTATTGTAATCAGCAAAATAATCCGGCATAGTAACAATGGTCTCGCGGATGGCAGCCTGATCAGCTCCGGCTTCTGCTACAACAAAGCAATTACGGTTGTGCTTGTCCCGGGTTGCCAGCTCAGGGGTTTCACCCGAACGGATACGCTCAATAACTTCCTCAACCGGAACGGTGTACTGGACTCCTGCTTTGACTCCCGGTACCCGGCGGATTGCATCGGAGTGGCCCTGGCTGACGCCTTTACCCCAGAAGGTGTAGTCATGTCCTTCCGCAAGTACGGACTGCATCAGCAGGCGGTTCATAGAGAACAAGCCGGGGTCCCAGCCGGTTGAGATAACGCCGACCTTTCCTCCCTCCAGAGCAGCTGCATTTACTTTTTCATAAAACTCCGGAATCTTGGCATGGGTATCAAAGCTGTCTACGGTATTGAACAGTTTGACCAGCTGCGGAGTCTGCTCCGGCAGATCCGTCGCTGAGCCGCCGCACAGAATCATTACATCGATCTTATCTATGTATTCCTTCGCATCAGCCAGACGCTCCACCTTAAGGCCTGTCTCCTTGGCAAGACCCTCCGGATCTCTGCGGGTAAACACCGCAACCAGCTCCATATCCGGATTCTGTCTGACCGCCTGAACTACACCCTTCCCCAAGTTTCCGTAACCTGCAATCCCTACTCTAATAAGTCTGTTCATGTTGTTCCTCCCTGGCCGGAAGCTTCCGGTTAATTGTGGTGTCTTAAATTATAAGTATATATACATCACATGAAATGTAAACATTTTTCAATAAAAAAGTCCGCGCTTGAACAGCTGGAGCTGCATGATCCGGTGACCAGAGACTGGCCTCAGCCCTTTTCCAGCCTTAAGGAGGCCTCAGCCTGCATCCGACAGGCTACTGATTCGGATCTGAGCTACCAGTACTTTATGAACAGTCTGGCCGAGACAGCGCAAGGGTATCAGATGTTGTTCTGTCCGCAGGCCATGGGTGCTAATATTGCCTATAACGTGAGCTGGTACCATCTGCTTCCGGACATTAAGTGCAAGACCTTAATTATCAGGGCACACAACAGCGAAGCTGTCCCTGATGAAGCTTTCCTTAAGATGCAGGAGCTGCTGAGCGAACGCTCTGCCTATGAGATGTCACACCCCCACCATAATGTTCATCTGTCAAATCCTGTGGAGTTCTATGCCTGCTTCGACCCGTTTTTGATATGACCGCTTCAGGAGCATTTCCGGCTGCAGAACGCAGCCTGTTAAGCTCCTTTTTTATATGCTTGCCGGAGCAGGAGTAAATATTACGAAACATCTGCTCCACTGCCAACGTAATGAAAACTAAAGTTTCTATGTTTTACCGTACGCATTTGGCGGTTTTGGTAATATTATGGAGCCTTCCGGATTGTTCTCTGATAAAATGAATCAAAAGGTGCGATAGCTAAATATACTCATACGAGGGAGGTGTAACTACTGAACCCAATCAGGCCATTGAAGCTCCTAGGCGTTATAGCAGGCGTTGTCATTCTTAACATTGCTGTCCTGTCCCCGGGACTGCTCGCAGTTGAGATCGGCGGGGATAGCGCTTTGCAGACAGCCGCAGGCATCACTCTGCTGTTCATCAGTCTGCTTATTGTTCTTTATGCCAGTTATACTTTACTGCTTAAGCCTCCTTCCGCCCGGACTGCCCGTCCCTTAGCTGCTCCTGACGATTATGCAGCCCGGCTGGAGCAGTACCAGAAGGTGAAATTACTAAAAAGCGACTCTGCACTCGCCCTTGACCAGCTGGAGCGGATGGAGAAGAAAAAAGCCGTCCTCTCCCGTGTGCTTGGCCAAAGATTCGATCCGGAGGAGCTAAGCTACAGGAAATTCAGCAATGTAATAACCGAAGTGGAGAAGCTTCTGTTCCTTAATATCAGGGGACTTCTTAATAAGCTGAGTTTATTCGATTCGGAGGAATTTTCCCTGTTTACAGGTTCCCGCAAGCCATCCCAGTTCTCCGAGAAGCTTATTCAAAAGAAAACTGCGCACTACAATGACTTTTTTGCTTCGGTAAAGGGCTACCTTGGCGCTAATGAAGAGATTCTGCTGAAGCTTGATCAGCTGCTGCTCGAAATATCTGAGCTCGACAGCACTAACGTCCAGAGCATTGAAGATATCCCCTGCATGCAGGAGCTGAGTGCTCTGATCGCGCAGACCAAGCTCTACCAATAAAGGAGGAAGCTGCACATGGCCAGGAAAGGCAGAACGTTTATGATACTGGCGGTTATCGCCGCTGCTGTGTTTGCTTTAGTGTATTTTGGCATTACCCTGACCACCAATCTGGGTAAGTCCACCGGCGAAATTACGGCGGAGGACGCAGATAAGAAGCTGGGTAAGCTTTACAAGGATATTAGAGTCAACCAGGCGGAGCCATTAAAGGGACAGATTGACCTTGACCCTGCAGATGTCGGAGAGGCGTTGCCTGATATCTCCAAATTCGCGGTTTCTGTTGAGAACACAACCAGCAATTATGTTGAAATCTTCTCCTCCACTGAAAAATCCGGCACAGGCAATGACGGCTGGCTTAATGAAGTAGCTTCTGCTTTTAATGAAGCTGATATTCTGGTGGAAGGAGCCCCTGCATCGGTAAAAATCCGCAATATCGCCTCCGGTACCGCTGCCGACTACATAAGATCCGGCAAGTACATCCCGGATGCCTACACCCCGTCTAATGAACTGTGGGGCGAAATGGTAAAAGCAGGCGGAGTTCAGACTGAGCTTATCTCGGACCGGATTACCGGGAATGTTGCAGGCGTAGTGACAGTTAAAAAGAAATATGATGAGCTTATAGAAAAGTACGGTTCATTGAATATCAAAACGATTACGGACGCTATCTCTGCAAATGAACTGGCGATGGGCTATACAGATCCTTTTGCCAGCTCGACCGGCCTGAACTTTCTGATTACTGCGCTCGGGACGTTCGACAGCTCAGATCTGCTGGGCGATCAGGCTGTACAGGGCTTTGAGAAATTTCAGGCCAATGTGCCGTTTACCGCTTCAACTACCCTGCAAATGCGGGATGCGGCCAAGACCGGCATGCTGGATGCCTTTGTACTGGAATATCAGACCTTTGTTAATGCTGCCGACCTAAAAAGCGGCTATGTGTTCACCCCGTTCGGCGTAAGGCATGACAGTCCGTTATATGCACTCGGGGATCTGCCGGAGCAGAAGCGGGAGATTCTTGAGAAGTTCGCAGCATTCGCTGCACAGGACAGCTATCAGAAGCTGGCATCCGAGAAGGGCTTCAACGGCTTGAATGAATATGTTTCCGAGCTGGCTCCGGTTGACGGTCCCCTGCTTACCTCTGCCCAGAAACTGTGGAAGGAAAAGAAAAACGGCAGCACACCGCTCGCAGCGGTATTTGTGGCTGACGTCTCGGGCAGTATGGCCGGAGAGCCGCTTAACCGGCTTAAGGAGTCACTTTTGAAGGGACAGAAGAATCTCGGGAAGGACAACAGCATCGGCTTTGTCTCCTACTCCAGTGACGTTACGATCAACCTGCCGATCGGCAAATACGACACGAATCAGCAGTCTATGTTTGTCGGGGCGGTTAACAGCCTGCAGGCTGCCGGAGGGACGGCTACGTTTGACGGGATGGTGGTTGCGATGAAAATGCTGCAGGAAGAGCTGGCTGCCAATCCCGGAGCAAAGCCTGTAATCTTCCTGCTCAGCGACGGGGAGACCAATGAGGGTCATTCTCTTGATGATATCCGGAGCTTAATCGAAACTTATAAAATTCCGGTCTATACCATCGGCTACAACGCCAACATCAAAGCGCTGGAGAGTATTTCCGGCATTAATGAGGCAGCGAGCATAAATGCAGATACAGACGATGTGGTCTACAAAATTAGCAATCTGCTGAACGTACAGATGTAAGGAAGTCAACTTAAACAAGGAGGTCTGTCATGTCATTTACAATGGAAATTCCGAGCGCCGAGAAGCTGCGATCTGTCATTGCCGAGGAGGTAAAGCCGGAGCCTGAAGAGGTTACTAAGCTCAAAGAGCTGGCCAGGAGCAATGTCTCCAGTATTCTGGAGCTTGACCTGGAATCGCTTGAGAAACGCAAGGCAGTTCTGCAATCCATTGACAGCTTCGGTATGGGCACGATGCGCTCCTCTTCCGACAAAAACGCCCTGCTGCAGGTCTCCGTGGGCAATCTATCCAAAACCGGGGATGAAGGCGGCCAGGTCGCCAAAGGCTTGACGGAGCTGCATATGCAGCTGAAGGATCTTGATCCGAGTGCCGTTGATTTTGCCAAAAGCGGACTTCTCGGCAAATTCTTTAATCCGCTGCGCCAGTATTTCGCCAAATATCAGAAGGCTGATGCCGTTATCTCCGATATCATCGTGTCATTGGATAAAGGCAAGACGGTTCTTCGGAACGATAATACAACACTTGAAATTGAGCAGCAGACCCTGCGTGAGCTGACAAAACGGCTGCAAAAGGAAATCCAGCTCGGGCTGCTCATGGACCAGGAGATCGAGACACAGATCGAAGCAGCCAAGGGACGCGGGGAAGATGAAGACAAAGTCCGGTTCATTACCGAAGAGGTGCTCTTCCCGCTCCGTCAGCGGGTAATGGATCTGCAGCAGATGCTGGTCGTGAACCAGCAGGGTATCATGGCGATTGAGGTTGTTATCCGCAATAACAAAGAGCTGATCCGGGGCGTGGACAGAGCCAGAAATGTGACTGTCTCCGCGCTTAAAATCTCGGTCACGGTCGCGAGTGCTCTTTACAACCAGAAGATTGTCCTGAAAAAAATTGAGCTGCTGAACCAGACGACCGATAACCTGATCAGCGGTACATCAAGAATGCTTAAGGAGCAGGGTGCTGCCATACACAAGCAGTCACTGGAAACCAGTATTTCTGCTGATACGCTGAAGCAGGCATTCTCCGATGTGTTATCGGCGCTGGACTCGATCAGCAGCTACAAGCAGGAAGCCCTGCCCAAAATGCGCGACACCATCACCCAGTTCCGCGAGCTTGCCGATCAGGGTGAGCAGCAGATCAAGCGGCTCGAAAAAGGCTCCTCTCTCGGCCTGTAAAATTAAAGGAGTCCTGCGTTCATAACGCATGGACTCTTTTTTTCTGCCTTTAGCACAGATTTTGCCGATTCCCTCCGCCCTCCCTGAGGTAATAAGAGCTAAGGGAGGTTATACATATGCACCTATCTCGGAGTACCCGTAAACACATCCTGCACGCTTTCCTGATCCTTATGCTGCTTCCGGTAGCCGTGTTCTCCCATAATCCCCCACGGGCATCGGCTGCCGGGTTCATGGCTTCATGGCCCTACAAAGCTGACCGGCTGGAGTCCAGTCAGATGGTTGTTGTTACGACAGCCTCCGCCCGTTCACAGAAAGGCGTATTGTCCCTGAGGGAGAAGCGTGACGGGAAATGGATTACCGTCCTGTCCGGCATCCCGGTAACCCTCGGTTCAGGCGGCATCGGCAAAACCAAAGAAGGCGACAAGCGAACCCCCTCGGGCGTATATCCGCTTGGCGAAGCATTCGGTTCTGCGGCAAGCCCGGACGGCCTGAATATACCTTATACCACAACCGGCAGCAATGATTATTGGATTGATGATTCCGCCTCAGCCGAATATAACCAGCGGGTAACCTATACAGGTGACCCCGACAAGCGCTGGAGCTCTTATGAACGTCTCCTTCATCCGCTGTACAAGTATGCAATTGTCCTGAAATATAACGAAGATCCCATCATTCCCGGCAAAGGCAGTGCCATATTTCTGCATGTGTGGAAGGGTGCAGGCCAGCCGACTGCCGGCTGCATCGCCATGTCGGAGAGCAATCTGCTGAAGCTGATGAAGCTGCTTGACGCTTCCTTGTCGCCTGCTATCGCGATCGGAACTGCAGATTAGGCAGCATACATTCCTGAATACAAGCAGAAACGGCTATGCCGCCCTTCGGAGAAGGCGGTAACCGTTCCTGCGAGAAAGATAAGGATTATGGATAGCGTATAACATATACATTCTTATTTTTTCAAAAAGGGGCTGACCCGGCAGCTTTTTCCAAGCTTTTGAGTCAACCCCTTTATTCTGTTCAATTATTAAGGCGATTTAATAGCGGCTCCTCTACAGCCTCCACAATGTCGCACAACTGGTAATTCCGGCGCCTACCGACCATAAGAAGAACAGGTCACCCGGCTCAAGCGTCCCGTTCTTCACCGCATGATGGAGAGTGATGAACGGGCTGCTGGTTCCGGTGTAGCCGTACCTATCCCCGATGTATGGAAATTTGGCGGTATCCTCCTCCAGGATTCCGGCGATTTCTCTGATCACGGTAAGGTTCAGCTGGCTCAGAATGTAATGCTTAACCTCGCTTTTGGCATAGCCCTGCTCTTCCAGCAGCCTCTCAATTCCAGTAACCGCAGTTGGAAACGCAACGTTGACGTTATACTCCGGATGCAGATAGATCTTCTTCTCCTCAAGCGTCTGCTGGTCATCGAACATCCGGGTTAATCCGCCTGACGGGAATAGCATATCTTCCGCCTTATGCGTGTTGGTATAGTACAAGGAATCAATCAGGCCGGAACCTCCATCCTCCACCCGCTCCAGCAGAACTGCGCAGGCTGCATCTCCGCATAAGCCTTTTGAAGCCAAATCTCCTTCTTTATAAAAGCGGGCAATCTGCTCCGATCCTACAACCAGCGCATATCTCACCCGCGGATTGGTCATCATCGCACGTGCCGCCTGATCGGCAGCTACCACCATCCCCACACAATTCGCATTGCTGTCATAGACGATACATGAGTGCTTGCCGCCAATCGCCTGATGCAAGAGCGCAGCGTCTGTCGGAGCACTATACTCATGTGTCCCGGAGGAGACAACGATCATGTCAAGGTCTTCGGGTCTTAGCCCGCTGCTCTGCAGCAATGCTTTGGAGGCTTCAATCGCCATGTAAAGCGTATTTTCTTCATAGGTTGTTGCATAGTAACGATCCTTACGGCCAAAATACTCCCAAATACCGATAAGCTTGTCTGCAGCTTCGCCAGCCTGTTCAGCCAATTCTTCATTGCTAACTTTGAATGGCGGATGGTACACTTCAGTTCCTGCAATTCTAACGTTAACCATAACGGCCCGCCTTTGTTAGTGTATTTGTCTTTTTCTCAGCGTTTCAGGTCACATCGTCCGCACTCTGCGCACTTTGGCTACCCTTTTACAATAGCCCACGCTTCATCAACCGTATCTACGAACTGTCCTTCGAATCCGGCTTTCGGAGCTACACGCTGTAATTGTCCCTTTGCCACAATCTTGCCCGGGTTAACCAATACGGCATGCTTAAAGCTGTTATATAGCACATAGCAGCGTTCCAGCACCGGCAGAATTTCCGGCTTAAAGGGCGCCATATCCGAGCAGTCAATAATCAGCGACATCTCTTTAAGCGGCAAATGCGGCATTTGGGCTTCGAACGTATCAACCTCTTTGATCGTCTCATCCAGGTCGGCAAAGCCGTGGAGGCTGATAAAGATGGTATTCGATTCAGGGTGCATTGTAGTTTCTGCGATCATGTTAGTACAACTCCAGTTCTGTTTAATAGTTTTGTTGACGAGCAATCAGAAATTTTAGAATACAATCATTGGTTTTCATTTCACACGGCAAATTCTCCAGGCAAAATGGCTTGTTTTGTGTATTAGAGCATGTCTGCAACTCTCCTTTGGCCTATTTAGACAGCAAAAAAACCAAACTACATGAGCGTCCCCGCTGTCATACCGCTGTATATGCGGGTTAGACCGGTGGCTTTGCGTCTTCCGCCTTTCGGCGGAGTTGCCTTTGTTCATCAGCTGGCGCCTCAGAATTACAAACATATTTGGTATTTAGTGTCTAGCACTATTTATAATTCGACATAAAGCAGCACATTCCTTCTTTTGCCGGCGGCGGCATAACAAAAGTGCCCGCTAAGGGGCACTTTTGTAAATAGCATCTCTTCTTTTATAAAGAGCGTTTACTGTCAGCAACTGTAGGTGTCATTGATTATTGGGCGGAGAGCTGTTTCAAGTATTCTGCGGATTCATAGCCGGACAATTAATGGCGCTCGTGAACAGCAGAATGGATCATATTGTGTTCACAAGAAACTGAGCCTTCCGGCCGCTTATAAACGCTTCAGTTCCACAGCTTAACAGGCCCGGCAATCTGGCAGCTCTATAAAAAAGCGGCGCATGCCGCTTGTACCGTAATCCGGATACAAGCCGACCTGCGCCGCTTATTCTAATGTTACATATAAATATCAATGACTGTTCTCTCAGGATCTGCAAGGCGCTGGATCTCTTCACGCGCAATCCGGAGGCCGCCAAGACGGTAAGGATTAGCGAGCCGCACAGCCTGTACCTCCTGGCCGTTAACAGCTGCCGAGCGCAGTCCGCCCTCTTTGCAGTGATATATAAAGGTCACGGGTGAGCCTCCGTACTCAAACTCAAAGCGTGTACCATCCAGCTCAGCAGGCAGTACCGGGTCAAGAATCAGGTCTCCGCCCTCTTCGCGGATGCCCAGTACATTAGAGATGAGCTGATTCATGTAAATTCCCGGACCGCTGGAATAGATTCTCCAGCCGCCTTTGACCGGAACGGAGCCGTCACGCAGCTCCTGGAAACGCTCCTGTGCTTCATACCGGTTGTCGAATTTGCCGTCGGAGCTGCTGAAGTAGGCATTGCTCTGGCGCAGCTCGGCATTCGGCACAGCATCGCGGATTCCAACCGGATTAATGGTCGCGAGGCCCTTCCAGACCTGATCGGTCTTGCCGGTCTTCGCCATTGCTTCTACAAAACGGATATGGGCGTGCACATACTGTAGTCCGATTTCCCGTCCGAAATTAGCCGCCTGCTCCGCACGTTTGAAATGCGTGCTGACACCGCCGGCATACTGTGCCGGATGGTTCATCAGCCGTACGCCGTCCGGGCACAGGAACTGGTCCTGAATCAGCGTGTAGTGCGCCTCCATCTGCTCGGGAGTAAGCAGCTCGCCGATCATGCTGCGGGTCATCGGCAGCAGGCGGTACTGAATACCGGTCTCCTTGTCCTCCGGATGCAGCATCAGCTTAGCCTGATCAGGATCTTCGAAGTACAGGAAGCCCGGAATTACCTCAGTGCCCAGCATATAACGGTTGAAGTCGGCTTTGATGCCTTCAGCCATTTGCTTCAGCTCCTCCGACCAGCCGGCATCTGTATCCCTGAGAACATTGGAGAGGCCCAGAACGGTCTGGTAAGTCAAGGCCACTGTCCAGCTGCTGACCATATACTGCTTCAGCTGGGCATTTGCCGGCTGCAGCGTATCATCCCAGTCTCCATCCCCGTATGAAGACAGGCAGGTGTCATGCAGGAAGTGGGCTTTGATATATTCCAGCTCCTTAAGTGCATGTTCCCTCAAGGTGAAGGCAGTCTCTGTGAAGTCAAAGCTGTGCTTGCGGGTATACGGAATCTGCTCGTCCAGCACTGCATAATCGCGGGTTGCACGCAGATAATCGCCTAATACCTTGAGCGGCCACACAATAATATCACCATGGCTCTCTTCCTGCTGGACCGAAGTATACCTGTCGAACATGAACCATTGCGGCCAATTGCCGTCATCCTCATACTGGTGGGCAAAGACGGTCAGCAGGATCTCACGTACCTGTTCGTATTTGTGGGTGGCCAGGAAATATTCAACAGGTCCCTGGCACACATCCCTCGTCCCCCAGGCTGCGCCGCCATACTGCTCCAGTCCGTGAGGAACAGAATAGTGGACCAGCATATTATGGGTATACCACCAGGCCAGGGCATTTACCTTAAAGAGCTCTGCCTGTTCTCCGCTTTCCTTCTTCAATTGGAAGCCGTTCATGACACCTGCCAGGAATTCACGGTAATTCTTCGTCTCCGCTTCAAATCCGGCAGCGGCCGCCGGACGGGACTCTCCGTCAAGCATTCCTTGGAATGTAAGCGTCCATTCACTGCTTGCATCAAGCTCAAGCACGGTCAGGGAAGCGCTGCCAGGCTCTGCTCCTGCTGCCAGCAGGGATTCATCACCGGTTCTGAAGGCAGCACCCTCTACAGTGATTTTGTAGGCCAGCTCAGGATAAACAGCTGTACTAAATCCCTCGTCATCGGCCCGGAAGACCAGCCCGCCGTCAGCAGACGGTTCCATCTGATAAGGAAGCTCATATTCAGCCACATTCATGGTAATCTGGTTGCTGACGAGGAAGCGGTATGCTTTCCCGCTTGCCGAAGCGACATGCAGACGGATTTCAGGCGCTTTGGCCGCAGTGTAGTTCGTAATTATAAAGGTGTCTCCGGCCGATTTATAATGCCACCGGGCATAGTTGAAGCCGATCTCGAACAGCGACGGCATCGTCAGCAGACGGAACTGCCCATCCAGCTCAACATAGATCCGCTGGCCTGATGTTTTATTAACATTCAGCGCATTGCGGGCATTGGACAGCATTTTATTGAAATTGGTATTGCCGACCACGACCTGGGAATTAAAGATTCCGTACATGTAAGAGGTAGTAGTCATCACCTCTGCATCCAGCCGGGCATTGTCTCCGCTCATCAGAATATGCCCGTGCGGGCGTTCCACAAGCAGCTCCTTGCTCTTCAGGACAATATGCTCATAGGTGCCGGTAAAGAAAGCTAACAGCTCACCATCCTGCCGTTCCTCCTGGAACCGCTGCGGGAACAGGGTGTCCAGCTCGGCAATGGACAACGCCAGCGTCTGTAGCGGAGTTCCTATCCGGGCAGCGGCTGGTTCCGGGACCTGGTTATTGTTGCCTTCCGGCTTCACCGGCGCCAGCTTTTGCACACTGCTCCAGGCAGTCTGCAGCTCACCGGCATATTCCAGCCCGGTCACTGCCGCAGGATGATCCTCGCGGAACAAGCCGTAGAAGGTAAATGCAGCTTCACCGTCCAGCTCAGTCTTTGGCGACTGCAGTGCTGTATAAGCAAATTCATATTGATACACCTTATTATCGAGATTATCCTGATACAGTGCTTCCGGTCTGTCGGTTTCCTTATAGGACAAGCCGAAGAACTGGAAGCCGTCCGTGGAATAACCGGCGGCTCCGCCGATCAGTCCCTGCTGCAGATAAGGGAATTTCCCGCCCTGCGGCTGGTTCTGCCTTGAACAGACGACATATCCACCTGTCTGATCTATGAAAACGGCATGATCGATATATTGGGACAAATAAGCTTCATTGCTGGTCACTGCCCCCGGCGCGGCAATACCGACATCCTGGGCATAAATAACATCCAGCATGGCCGCCTTGCCCTCAATCCGGATATCCCAGAACCATATATCCGCTTCTGCCAGGGTAAAGGTCACCTGATAGGCAAGCTTCTCTGCGCTGCCATGGGCTCCGGTGTCCGCAGGAACTTCTCCCTGCCATATCAGCCGCTCCCCATCCCGGCTGAAGGTACTGCCTGACTTTACGCCAAGCAATGGATAAGCCCGGATGCCGTCCGGCTGATACAGGCGGATATACAGATTGCCAGCAGCCCCGTCTATACCGTTGGCCAGCAGCTGGTTAATCATCATCTGGCCGCCTGATGCCTGATACAGGTCTCCGCTCTCCAGAAACGTAAAGGTAAGACCGCCTTTTTGCAGGTTCTGCTTAGTACCGGTTGCAGTTGTCATTTCTCTTCACTTCCTTATCTGATACGGCTCTACACCGCTATTATGTCTGTTAGGTTACTTCAGTAAAGTGAATCCGGCAGACAGCACATCACGGCTGTTCGCGCCTACATATACATGAAACCTGCCGCTGTCGCTGGCGACACTGAGATCGCTGTGATGATACCGCAGCTGTTCCTCTCCGATAATAAAGACTACTTCCGTACTTTCGCCGGGAGCCAGCCCGACCTGACGGAATGCCTTCAGCTCCTTGACCGGACGGACTACCTCACCGGAGATGTCGCGTATATACAGCTGAACCGTTTCGGTTCCTGATACATTGCCGGTATTGGTCAGGGTCACCTTCACCTCAAGCGGCTGATCTGCTGCCAGCGTATCTGCAGAGAGCGTAAGCCCATCATAACTAAAGGTAGTGTAGCTAAGTCCATATCCGAACGGCAGCAGAGGTTCGTTAGGGGCATCAATATATTTGGAGATATACCGGTTGCCGTCCTCAACCTCCGGCTTAGGCCGGCCCGTATTGAAATGGTTATAATAGACCGGGATCTGGCCTGCTGAAGCAGGGAACGACATTGTCAGCCGGCCGGAGGGATTCACCCTGCCGTACAGCAGGTCTGCCAGGGCGGCTCCGCCTTCACTTCCCGGGAACCAGGCTTCCAGCACTGCATCGGCCTGGTCGTATACACCGTACAGATCAAGCGGACGGCCGTTGAACAGCACAGCGACCACGGGCTTACCGAGCTCCTTCATCAGCGAGATCAATTCCAGCTGCGCCTCCGGCAGCCTGATATTGGTGCGGCTGCCGCCTTCGCCGCTCATATCGGACGATTCGCCGACAGCCAGCACAATCACATCGGCCGCCTCAGCCGCACTCAGAGCTGCCGCCTTCTGCTCTGCAGTAATGCTCTCTATGCCAGAGCCTTCTGCTATTGTTATACGATCAGGATTGCCAATTACTGACCGCATGGCATCACTGAGCTTCACCGCATGTTCCGTAGAGCCGGTCCAAGACCACCAGCCCAGAATATCGCCACTGTCCGCAAAAGGTCCGATTAAGGCCACCCGCTGCTCCGGCCGGAGCGGTAATACACCGCTATTCTTGAGCAGTACACTTGATTTCTCTGCCAGCTGCCGGGCCGCCTGACGGTGTCCGGCGGAGAATACGATCTCCTTCTCCAGCACAGGATCTGCCCCGCGCATCGGGTTGTCGAACAAACCGAGCTTTTCCTTGAGCTGCAGGATGCGCAGCACCGCTTCATCAATCAGGGCTTCATCAACAATCCCTTCATCCACCAGCTTAGGCAGATGATGCAGATAACTGGTTGTCATCATGTCGATATCCACGCCGGCCCGGATTGCCTTAAATGCCGCTTCTTGATCATCTTCAGCCGCGCCGTGCGCGACCATCTCCTTAATGGATGCCCAGTCGGAAATAATAACCCCGTCAAAGCCCCATTCTGTGCGCAGCAGGTCACGAAGCAGCCTGCTGTTGCCTGTTGCCGGAATGCCGTCCACGATGTTGAACGAGGTCATCACCATCTCGGCTCCGGCATCTACAGCCGCTTTATACGCAGGGAGATAATATTCACGCAGCTGCCGTTCGGACAGGTCAACGGTGTTATAATCCCTTCCGCCTTCGGCAGCGCCGTAAGCGGCAAAGTGCTTAACGCATGCGGCCACACGGGAGTAATCACCTGAAAGGTCTTCACCCTGGTAGCCCTTAACAAACGCCTCCGCGAACACACTATTCAGGTACGGGTCTTCGCCGGTCGATTCCATCACCCGGCCCCAGCGCGGATCACGGGTCAGATCGACCATCGGTGCAAAGGTTACGTGCAGGCCGGAGACAGCGGCTTCCCTTGCTGCAATCTCGGCGCTCTTCTCAGCCAGCTCCGGATTCCAGGAGCTGCCGATGGCCAGCGGAATCGGGAAGATGGTCTTAAAGCCATGGACGATGTCGGCCATGAACAACAGCGGAATACCCAGCCTGTTATGCTCCAGATGGGCCTTCTGCACCGCCATCATTTTATCCGCACCCGCTATGCCCAGAACAGAACCGGCATTACGGACAGCCTCACTGCTGATACCCAGCTCTTCCATCGGACCCGTAATCTCTGATTCGTCACCCGGCTCATCATAGAACGGGGCCGCCAGCTGCAGCAGCTGGGCTATTTTTTCGTCAAGGGTCATTTGCTTCACGTATTTGTTGTATAAATGCTCAGACATTGCTGTAATCCCTCCATCAAAACGACTTAACTCAAATCGTTTCTTTCTCCTAAACCCTTTATTTATAGGTATAAATTAAATTTCGTATTAACAATTTCATAAACGTTTCTATTTATTTCGATACAGCTCCAATACTTGCATTCATGTCCGCCCGGCAGATGTAGAGCATGAAGCGGAAGCGTAACTCCCGCTTATGCAGACATTCCGGTTATCCCTGTATTTGTACCGATCTGCGCTCCATCAGCTCGATCTTAAGCTTATAGAAATCGTTCACCGCATCCCCGTTCAGCATCTGGAACAGTAAATGGCCTGCCAGAGAGCCTGATTCATACATCGGCTGGCGGATCGTCGTCAGCGGAGGCTGAATGTATTCAGCCAGCTGGATATCGTCGAATCCGATGACTGATATATCCCCGGGCACCGTTACCTTCGCTTCTTCAAAGGCCTTCATTCCCCCGACTGCCATTTCATCGTTTGCATAAAAAACTGCCGTCGGCAGCTCCCCCTGCATTAACATCATTTTGGTCGCTTTATAACCGCCCTCACGGATAAAGTTGCCGCTGAGCTTCCATTTGGCTTTTTCCGTCAATCCGGCTTCATTCATTGCCCGCAGATACCCTTGATACCGCAGCGCATTATCATAGGAATCCGCCGGCCCGCTGATATAGGCAATCGAGCTATGGCCGTTCTCTATCAGGTGCCGGGTAGCGCTGTAGCCCCCCTGCTCGCCGTCAACAACAACATTAATCAGCCCTTCGCCGGCAATCAGCCTGTCCATGACGATGATCGGAAACCGCGGTCCGGCAGCGGCATGCAGGATCTCATCTGAAATGTTATGGGCCAGCACAATGGCGCCGTCCACCCGCTTTTCCATCATATAACGTACAGCTGTCGAGCCTTTCCCGCCCATGGAGCTGCAGGCAATCAGATCATAGGAATTCGATAAGGCCACGTCCTGAATACTGCGGATCAGCTCCGAATAATAAGGTCCGGATAAATCCCGTAGAATAAGGGCAATCGTATTGGTCCGGCTCCGCTTCAAATCCATGGCAAAGCCGTTTTTCTGATAATTGAGCTGCCGTGCTGCTTCCAGCACCTTTTCTCTTGTTTTGGCGCTGACCCTGCTGTCACCGCTCATGGCATAGGAGGCTGTAGAGAGTGCAACCCCTGCCAGCTTAGCCACGTCCTTGATTGTTGCCATCTTTGTTCAATCCTTCCTGAGCGCTGCAATTGGTTAATTATACTATTTCATGCCGGATATCGTATATCCTTCTATGATATGTTTCTGGAAGAAGACAAATATGATAATAATCGGAATGACCATGAAGGCAGCGCCCGCCATCTGCAGACCAAACTCCGTTCCGTACTGCCCCTTGAGCAGCGATAATCCCACAGAAAGCGTATAAAGGCGTTCATCATTGGCAATAATCAGCGGCCAGAGGAAGCTGTTCCACGCCCCGATGAAGGTCAGAATCCCCTGAACGGCAAACACAGGCTTAACAATTGGCACAATCAGCTGGAAAAAGATTCTCAGCTCACCCGCCCCGTCCAGTCTTGCCGCTTCCAGCAGATCCATCGGAATGGTCGTCATGAACTGGCGGAACAGGAAGATTGCGAAGGCTCCGACCAGACCCGGCAGGACGATACCCGCCATTGTGTTGACCAGCCCCATCTGATTGATAATCAGATAAGTCGGAATCATGGTAACCTGTCCGGGAATCATCATCGTTGCCAGTATAATATAGAAAAATTTATTCCTGCCCGGAAATTCGAATTTGGCGAACGCATATCCGGCCATCGCGTTAAGGAACAGTCCGGCAAAGGAGCATAGAACGATAATCAGCGTATTTTTCAAATAGATGAGAAAGTCCATTTTTACAAACAGATCCCGGTAGTTATTAAATGTAGGGTTGCTCGGAAACAGCGACGGCGGAATCACCGTGAACTCATTCTCCGGTTTAAAGGATGAACCGATCATCCAGATAAACGGCACCATCATCAGCAGTCCCCCGACGACGAGCAGCGTAATCATAATTGTTTTTTCCAATCTCTTCATTCTGAGAGCCATGCCCGTATCCTCCTTCATAAGCATGCGGTTTCAGCCGGTGCTTAATATTCCACTTCTTTCTTTTTGACCGCGAATTGAATCAGAGTCGCTATGATAATGATGATGAACAGCACGAATGAGCCGGAGGCCGCATAACCGAATTTGCTGAGCTGGAACCCGTTATTGTATATAAAGAGCGCCATCGACATCGTCGCATTCAGCGGTCCGCCCTTGGTCATTACCAGCGGCTCCTCGAAGAATTGAATCCAGCCGATCAAGGTCGTAATGGTCACAAAGAAAGTAGCGAATCCAAGCAGCGGCACTGTGATATAGCGCAGCTTTTTCCAGCCTGTTGCCCCGTCTATTTCAGCAGCTTCATAATAAGAACGGGGAATGCCCTGCAATGCCGCCAGGAAAATAATCATATTCAAACCAAGCGATTTCCAGAAGGCCAGCAGGATCAGTGAGAACTTCGCCAGGACCGGGTCCTGAAGCCACTGCTGCGCCGGTAAACCGAACCAGGAAAGGACATAGTTGAGTAACCCGTAAGACCCGTTATATAAATCCCCCCATACGACCGCTACCGCCACAATGTTGGTAATGGAAGGCATATAGTAGATGACCCGGAAGCTTTTGAACAGCCAGCCGGTACCGTAGTTTAGCAGAAGTGCCACTCCCATGGAGGCAAGCACGACCATCGGAACACCGACCACTACGTAAATCAGGGTATTATACATCGCTTTTAGGAAAATAGGATCTTTAAAAATATCGATATAGTTACTGATGCCGACCCCGCTGATGTTCGAATAATCCGCAAGGCCGACCAGGTCCATATCCGTAAAGCTGATTACCAGTGCAATAATGATCGGAATGATCGAAAACAGCGTCAGCAGAATGACTGCCGGAGCGATAAACAGATATGGCACCTTATGCTTGTTCAGCTGCTTTACAAATGAGCTCACTTGCCACACACCCTTTCCTTTCTTCCCCCTCTTCCGTGCGGAAGAGAAACAAGCTGACTGCCGGAAACTCAGCCTCTAGAGAGATCCCGGCAGCCCGCCTGAAGGTGAAGTCTTATTTATTTATTGCCAAGCAGCTGATTCGCTTTATCGTTCAGCTTGTCCAGCTCAGTCTGCGTATCAGCTCCGCCGATTGTGATCTGTTCGAAGGCTGCCATAGCGGCCTTGGCAATCTCTTCATATTCTCTGACAGTCGGCGCAGGACGGGAATTCTCCAGCTGCTTACCGAAAGCGGCAATCATCGGATCGCTCAGCGCCTCATTGGACCAGACTGCCTTCACTGCAGGCATGGAATTCGAAGTTTCATAGTATTTCAGCTGTGCTTCCTGCTCCGCCATAAAAGCGATGAACTTGGCCGCTTCATCAGGGTTCTTGCTGTAATTAAAAATCGACAGATCCGCACCGCCGATTGAGGAGGTGTTCGTTACTTTGGCCGGCAGGGTAGTTACCGCCCACTTACCGTCAATCTCCGGCGCTTTGTCTTTTACAGTCTGGATCATCCAAGGCCCGCTGATGAACATCGCCATTGTGCCTTCTTTAAATGCTGCTACCGTATCAAGATCGGTACCTTTTGGCGACAGCCCTTCATCGTAGAAGCTTTTCAGGAAGTCAACCGTTTCGACATAGGCGGGCTGATTGAACTGCGGCTGACGGTCTGCGTCAATGATGTCACTGCCGTTCTGCCAGGCAAAGATAACAGGATAGATCGAGTCTTTACCTTCAATCGGCAGGGCGTAATGGCCGGCGCCGCCTTTCTCAACCAGCTTGCGGCTGGCATCCTTCAGCTCATCCCATGTCTTGGGACCTTCAGGGTAGCCTACCTCGCCTAGCAGATCCGTCCGGTAGAACATTGCGCGGGTCTCAACATAGAATGGAATCCCTACTGTTGTATCTTCATATTTAGTGGTTTCAACAGCACCGTCGAAGAAATTCTCCGGTGCCATGCTCGGATACTGCTCAATATACGGGGACAAGTCTTTTAGAGCTCCGGCAGCGGCAAATTCAGGAATCCAGGTTGTACCCATCTGTACAACGTCCGGGCCGCTCTTGGAGGCTACGGCAGTCAGCAGCTTATCATGTGCAGTATCCCAGGGAATGGCTTGGACATCTACTGTAATGCCGGGATTGGCAGCCTCATACATATCTGCGATCGGCTCTACCGTATCCGCTGTTCCCATGAACCAGACCTTCAGCGTCTTGTTATCTCCGGAAGCTGCATTGTTTGAATTGCCGCAGCCTGCCGCAACCATGGAGAAGCTCAGTAAAAGTGCTGCTGCTGTTAACCCTTTTTTCTTTGTCATTGTTCTTTCACCCCTGTTGTAGTGTGTGCCAAACTTGTTTTTGCTATGAAATAAAGCCCTTACATCGAAACGTTTCGATTTATTTCGAAAAAAAATTCGAGTTTCTGCATCTTGTTCACCACCCCAATAACCTGCCAAGGATAGTATTAACCTGTAATCCGGCGGTTGAAACAAGATTAATAACGCTTTCATCAACATTTTTCCGTTATAGGCTTCCAGACAGAAGTTATTTCTACTTTATCTACTCGAATCGTTTCGATAACCATATTATAAGTCTATGTGTTAGCGATTTCAAGTACCTGACACAAAAAACTTTTCCGGGATTCCATTCGTATCAGCGTACACAAAAAAAGCCGGAAGCTGCTTCAACTGCGGATTGCGCATTGAAACAGCTCCCGGCCTTATTCTATTTAAATCAGCTGGTATAAATAAACGAGACTACCCCGTTGGTGAAGGTCACGTAATTATAGCTGGCATACTGCCAGGTCTCGACGCGGATGCCGCCTCCTACGGCAGCAGACTTGCTGGACGGTGTACCCCAGCTTAACTCGACCTGCTGCTTAGTCATACCGATGCTCACGTATCCTGCCTTAATATCTTCCCATACTTTACTTGACCACTTATAGGTTTTGTAAGGATCAGCTGTCAGAAACTCTTCTTTATCAGCCAGCGTACTTATTATCTCCGCTCCGGTCATCTCATACGTTTTCAGTACTTTTCCTGAAGCAAGCTTCATGGCAAGAACGAAACTTCCATTATAATCAGGAAGCACATCAACGATGGTTAGTTTTTGAAACCGGTAATTGACATCAAAAAAGTTGACCCAGTAGCTTTTGCCGATCAGCTTCACCAGGTTTCCCTGTGCTTTTTTCTTATAGATAAGGGCGGTTTGCTTCGTCTGTACCTGCATTTCGGCCTTGCCGAAGGTTATCGTCATGCTCTGAACAGAAGAATTCCAATCAAGCCCGGCTCCGAACGCCGACTTTAGCAGCGCTGCCGGAAACACCGTTACGCCATCTATAG
>NZ_CCDG010000034.1 GCF_000723885.1 Paenibacillus camerounensis | reverse complement strand
CCCTGCCCGCTCCCGGTCCCCGCGCTCACGATACAGCCGCACTAGCCCAGCCCACTCCCGGCCCCCGCGCCATGCCAGCCGCACTAGCTCTGCCCACTCCCCGCCCGCCCGCTAAGGCGGTACTGGCGGGGGGCCATGCCGATCTTGCGTCTGAACAGCTGGTGAAAAAACTTCAGATCGGCGTACCCGACGGCGGCGGCGACCTCGGCTACGCTGCGGCTGGTGTCTGCAAGCAGGCGGCAGGCAGCGGCCATGCGGGTATTGTGCAGGTAGCCGGTGAAGCTCATACCGGTCTGCTGCCGGAACAGCCTGCTGAACTGGCGCTCACTGAGATTGGCAGCGGCGGCCAGCCCGCTGAGCGTCAGGCCGCCTGCATAATTACCTTGTATGCAGGCGATTGCTTCATCAACTGCGGTCCATTGCGGTCTGGCGCCTGCAGACGCCCCCGACTGCAGCTGCTGCCTGTAGAGGCCGGTCAGCATCCGTACGATGAGCGATGCGATTACAGCCAAATAGCCCGGGGGTCTGGCTGAGAACTCGGTGTACAGCTCCCGGAACAGCGTATGGTAGGTACCGGCGGTATCTTTTACGGAGAACCAGGACATTTGCTCTACAGTGAAATAATCACAGATTTCAGCAGCCTGCGGGTAGGCTCCGCGAAGCCCGGACATATAGCTGAGCGGAAACAGGCAGTTATACACAACCAGCGGGCGGTCCTTCTTGGTTGTTCCGGGCCGGAACACATGGCTGCGCCCGACGGGAATAAAGAACAGGGTGCCATGCTCTACCGGGACGGCCTCATCATCAATATAATGCATGCCCGAGCCTTCACTGACATAAGTAATCTCGATGAACGCATGGGAGTGCTCATGCAGCTCAAAGTTTTCGTAGGCGCGGTTCACAAACACGGGAATATCGGGTGCGAAAAACTCCTCGCCTGACATTACAAAGCTGCTGCGTCTGACTGTCATACGGATTTCACCTCTGGGGCAATGGTTAACTGACTCCATCCTACGTAATCAGACTGTGAATGTCCAGATTCCCCTCCAACAATGTCCGGAATAGCCCCCATAAGCTATTGATTTGCCCCATACAATAGACGTAGATCTGCCGGTGATGGAAGGTTCAGGAAGTTAAGGCAGTCCGGTACCGGCACGAGGTGTACATCTTAAGTTAAGGAGCGGCTGAAATGACCCAATCTACAGTGTTAAACAACCTGATGGTGAATTACAGAAAAAATCCCGAGGGGATAGACGATCCCAGCCCGCGGCTCAGCTGGCAGATTCAGGCGCAGGCAAGAGGATTCATGCAGTCTGCGTATCAGATTCAGGTAAGCGCTAATCCGGCGTTTGCGGCAGAGGAAGAGGCAGAGCTGGAATGGGATACCGGGAAAGTCATATCAGATGCCAGTGTGCACATCGAATACGAGGGCCGGTCCTTGCGCCCGCGCACCCGTTATTATTATAGAGTGCGCATATGGGATTCCGAAGATAACGCAACAGTCTGGAGTGAAGCTGCATATTGGGAAACCGGATTGCTCTCAGCCCGCAATTGGCATGCAAAATGGATAACAGCCTCTGCCCCGGGCCGGTCCGTTGAGAACAGCGGCAGCGACCCCTGCGATTATTTCCGCACAGCCTTCGAGCTTCCTGCCGGAGCCGTTTCAGCGCGGATCTACGCGACCTCCCTTGGATTGTACCGTCTATATATAAACGGGAAGCCGGCTGATGATACTCAATTTAACCCGGGCTGGACGAGCTACAACAAAAGGCTGCAGTATCAGACTTATGATGTAACACAGCTGCTCACTGCGGGTGAAAATGCCCTTGGCTGTATCGTGGGCAACGGGTGGTACAAAGGTTATCTGTCCTGGGACGGAAGCAAGGACCATTATGGTAAACAGCGCGCTGTACTCATTCAGCTGCATGTGACGCTAGCAGACGGAACAGAACAAATGCTGATCTCAGACGGCAGCTGGCGCACCTCATCTGGACCGCTGCTCATGTCAGAGCTGTATCACGGGGAAACCTATGATGCACGGCTTGAGCTGGACGGCTGGTCTTCTCCGGGCTTTGCGGTTCACCAATGGCTGCCAGCTGAACTTACGGATGCTCCGCCAGCCGGGCTGGCCGCCCAGGAGAACGAGCCGTCACGGATTGTTGAGACTATCCAGCCTGTCGCGGTTATAATCACCCCTGCCGGCGAAACGGTGCTTGATATGGGCCAGAATATGGTCGGCTGGGTCAGGTTCACGGTTGACGCCGGAGCCGGTACAGTAATCACCTTGCAGCATGCCGAGGTGCTGGACCGTGACGGGAATTTCTATACAGGCAACCTGCGCTCGGCGAAGCAGACCGTAACGTATATCTGCCGGGGCGGCGGGCCGGAGACGTTTGAGCCGCATTTTACCTTCCAGGGCTTCCGCTATGTGCAAGTAACAGGTGTGCCGCAGGATCAGCTGCTGGAGCAGTTCACCGGCTGTGTGATCCATTCGGATCTGGAGCAGACCGGCAGCTTCCGCTGCTCGGATGAACTGGTGAATCAGCTCCAGCATAATATTCTATGGGGGCAAAAGGGGAATTTCCTCGATGTGCCGACCGACTGCCCGCAGCGTGATGAAAGACTGGGATGGACGGGGGATGCCCAGGTATTTATCCGCACGGCTGCTTTTAACATGAATGTCGTGCCTTTTTTTGAAAAATGGCTGAAGGATCTCGCAGCGGATCAGGAGGCGGATGGCAGAGTACCGCATGTTATTCCCGACATCCCGGCAGCGGGCTACGGCTCCTCGGCCTGGGGGGATGCTGCCGTTATCTGTCCGTGGACGCTGTATCAGTGTTATGGGGATGTCCGCGTGCTGAAGGAGCAATATCCAAGCATGAAGGCGTGGGTGGAATACATCCGGGCCCAGGGCGATCATGAGTTTCTGTGGAACACCGGCCATCATTTTGGAGACTGGCTCGGTCTGGATGCGAAGGAGAACAGCTACATTGGAGCGACGCCCAAGGATCTGATCGCTACCGCTTTTTTTGCCTATTCGACAGAGCTGCTGGTCAAGACGGCAGAGGTAACCGGGCAGCCGGAGGAAGCGGAGAGGTACCGCCAGCTGCACAGCAATATTATACGCGCATTCCGCGAGGAATTCGTAACACCAGGCGGGCGGGTCGCCTCTCCGACACAGACTGCCTACGCAGTGGCGCTGATGTTCGATCTTTTGGAGGAAAAAGACCGCCCGCGTACGGCTGCGATGCTGGCTGAGCATGTACAAGAGAACGGGAACCACCTGACGACCGGTTTTGTCGGAACGCCTTATCTGTGCCTGGTTCTGTCCCGTTTCGGTTACACCGGCCTGGCCTATGAGCTGGTGCTTCAAAAGGAATATCCGTCCTGGCTGTACTCTGTTCTTCAGGGAGCAACAACGATCTGGGAGCATTGGGACGGAATCAAGCAGGACGGCTCCTTCTGGAGCGACGATATGAACTCCTATAATCATTATGCTTACGGGGCTGTCGGGGACTGGCTCTACCGGATTGCCGGAGGGATTGAGCTTATCGAGCCCGGCTACAAGAAAATCCGCATCCAGCCGCAGCCGGGTGAACAGCTATCCTGGGCGGAAGCTGCATACAGCTCCATTTACGGGACGATCAAGTCTGGCTGGAGCAGGCAGGCGGACGGCTCCCTGGAGCTGAACGTGGAGATCCCGGCCAATACTACGGCTGAGGTGATTGTGCCGGACGGCTATCAGGGACGGATTACAGAGAAGGGTGAGAGGCTGGACCAGGTGACGGGGATTCTAACGGTGGAAGAGAATGCCGGAGACCGGAAGCTGACCGTGGGATCGGGAGTCTACCGGTTCACACTCTATAATGGAATAGACTGACCTTACAAACAGTAAAAAAAGCGGCAGCTGAGGACTAGAGATGTAGTCTGCAGCTGCCTTTTTTGATCTAACCTGCTTTGGCGAGCTTCGCGCCGCGAACCGAAGAGGCGGCGTAGACCGCTAGTGCTGTCCAGATGAGCGCAAAGCCGGTGAGCAGAACCGGCGATACCGTTTCTTTGAACACAAATACGCTCAATATCAGCATGATTGTCGGCCCGATATATTGCACGAAGCCGAGTGTGGTCAGCGGCATCCGGGCGGCAGCCCGTGCAAAGAAGAGCAGCGGCAGGGCCGTCACCGCACCGGAGAGAAGCAATCCGGTAACCATAGGCCAGGACAGTGTCCAGGCTGTGGACTCTCCTGTGGCTGCCAGATAGATCCAGTAGATTAGCGCAATAGGCAGAACGACAGCCGTCTCCGACAGCAGGCCTACAGAAGCCTCTTGCCTGGTCTTTTTCTTGGCAAGGCCGTACAAGCCAAATGACGCAGCGAGCGAGATTGCGATCCATGGAAAACGTCCGTAGTTGACGGCGATGAGCAGCACTGCGGCGCCGGCAATCGCAATGGCGAGCCATTGGCCGCGGTTTGGCTTTTCACGGAGAAAGACGACTGCCAGTAACACGTTAAACAAAGGATTTAAATAATAGCCGAGACTTGTCTCGACGACATGCCCGTTGTTCACCGCCCAGATGAAGATGAGCCAATTCGCTGCAATCAGCAGTCCGCTGGCTGTGAGCGATAACAGCTGTGAGCGGTTGGCCGCAATCCGCTTCATGTCGCTCCAGCGGTGCTGGATGGCAACTAGAACAGCCATGAATACAAACGACCAGACAACCCGGTGTGACAGAATCTCGCCCGCAGGCACATCATTGAACAGCTTCCAGTATAGCGGCAGGACACCCCACATAATATAAGCGATAATAGCGTTGACGAGCCCGTTGTTCATGCTCACTTCTCCCTTACAATTGAAATTCCTCTTTAATTCTCTGTGCTGTCTCATCCGCAGACAGATTGGTGTTATCAATTCTTATGTAACGCTCTCTGGTGATCTCCCCTTCATGTGAGTTCAGCCGGTGCTGCTCCATTGTGGTTAACAAATTCTGCTCAGAGCGTGCGGTATCCCGTTTGGAAGGCTTGTGCTGAAGCCGGTGCGGTGTTTTGTTCCGTTCAAGCCGCTCTTCAAGGGCAGTCTCAAGCTCCACAAAGTACACTTCCCCGCCGCGTTCCTCGATGATTGTAGAGACGGAATCTATATAGTCCCAATCATTCTGCAGGTCAAAGGCCCATACGTAGGTAAAAATCATTCCGTACAGCCCGCTATCGGCAGCCGCTACGAATATCTCCTGGCGAAACTTGGTGGCAAGCCTCCACATCTCCGCACTAAATCCGAAATAAGGAGCCAGCAGCTCGATTGTAATATGGTTGTGGAACAGCTTCAGCTCCGTGGTTTTTTCCAGTGCATGCCCGATTGTCATTTTCCCGGATGCCTGCGGGCCGAATATAATGACTAGCTTCATCTTTTCATCCTCCCGGAATCGTCTGGATACATAATAGCATAAGCGAATGGACCGGGCAGTATTATTTCAGGCAAGGGGCCAGAGGGTAATGAACAGTAATATGTACTGATAATAGAAAGAACAAGGAGGCTGAAGCATGCTTATTCTCCGGATATTGGCAGGATTGGCCCTGTTTATATCAGGGCTGTTATACCTTGTACAGAGTACGGTGACCGTGAATATTGCCAGGCCCGGCACAGCGGAGACCCGAAAGTATACGAAGGGCTTTCCGCTGATCCTCTCCCGGATTGCCGGTGTTGTGCTGATGATTATTGGTGCAGTGATCTGGATCTTCGGATTTCCGCACTTTTGGTGAATGATAGTTTTATCCAAAAGAAAGATAAGATCGGACATTCATCCGGCTGTCCGCTGCTGCTACGATTAAACGGTGAGAGCAGTAACATCAGCCGCATAATGGAGGTCTGTAACAAGTGAACATTCAATTTGCTACCCCTGCTGTATATTGGACAGAAGCACTGCCTGCTGGTAATGGTAACCTTGGCGCTATGGTATTCGGCGGAATTGAACAGGAAAAGATTGCTTTAAACGAAGATACGCTCTGGTCAGGATATCCCCGTGAATGGAATAATCCGGAGGCGAAGGAGGTATTGCCGGAGGTACGGGCATTGATTGCAGAGGGGCGCTACAGTGAAGCGGACCGGCTCTGCCGGAAAATGCTCGGGCCCTACACCCAGTCGTATTTGCCGCTCGGTAACCTGAACATTATGATGGAGCACGGTAAGCCGGTTCGCCGGGGAAGCTACAGCCGCAAGCTGGATCTGTCGTCTGGTGTAATAAGCATTAAATATGAAATCGGCGGTGTCCGGTATACGCGTGAGGTATTTGCTTCGCACCCGGATCAGGTCATTGCTGTCAGGCTGACCGCCAGCCGGGAAGGGGCGCTGAGCTTCCGTGCGGGGCTTGACAGCCAGCTCCGTTACAGGGCTCTGCCGGAGCAGGATGAGTACACCATATCAGGATATGCACCGGAGCATGTGGATCCGAATTATTATGACAGTGCTGAACCCGTGCATTACGGCGAACCTGAAACAGCCAAAAGCCTGCGGTTCCATGGAAGACTGGCCGCCGTGCTTGACGGCGGAAGCCTGCGGGCTGGAGCAGCAGGGCTGCATGTAAGCGGGGCAACCTCGGTTACCCTGTACTTCAGTGCAGCGACAAGCTTCGATCCGCTGCTGCGGGCCGGCAGCCCGGACCGGAATCCCGGGGAAGTGACGGCCGGGATAATCCGGGCTGTCTGCAGGAAGGCATATGCCGGGGTTCTGGAAGGCCATGTGCTTGATCACCGCTCGCTTTTTGATAGAGTGAAGCTGCATCTGGGAGCAAGCACAGCCCCGGCTGATCTGCCGACTGACCGGAGAATTGCTGAATATGGAAGCAGTGATCCGGGACTAGTGGAGCTGCTGTTCCACTATGGCCGATACCTGCTTATTGCCAGCTCCCGCCCGGGTACACAGCCGGCCAATCTGCAGGGGATCTGGAACGAGGAGACGAGAGCGCCATGGAGCTCCAATTATACGCTGAACATTAACGCCGAGATGAATTACTGGCCGGCAGAGGTCTGCAACCTGGCGGAGCTGCACGAGCCGTTTATCGATTATATCGGCGCGCTTGCTGTTAACGGACGCAAGACAGCGGAGGTTAACTACGGCGCCAGAGGCTGGGTAGCCCATCACAATTCCGATCTGTGGGCCCAGACGGGACCGGCCGGCGCTTACGGGGATGGAGATCCGGTATGGGCATTCTGGCCGATGGGGGCGGTATGGCTGACCCAGCATTTATGGGAGCACTATCTGTTCGGCGGTGACGGGGATTATCTGCGCAATACGGCTTATCCGGTTATGAAGGATGCTGCACTGTTCTGCCTGGACTATCTGATTGAGAACGAAGCTGGTGAACTGATAACTTCGCCGTCCACCTCACCTGAGCACAAGTTCCATGCCGGAGGAGGGCTGCATGCTGTAACAGCCGCCCCCGCGATGGATCTGTCACTGATTGCCGAATTGTTCGGCAACTGCCAGGAGGCAGCTCTGCTGCTGGAGACTGATGAGGAGTTCGCAGCCCTGCTGCAGCGTACGAAGGAGCATCTGCAGCCGCTGCGCATCGGAGAGCAGGGCCGGCTGCAGGAATGGTCGGAGGATTACCGGGAGGAGGATGTCCATCACCGCCATGTCTCCCATCTAGTCGGCGTGTATCCGGGCCGGTTAATCTCCGAGAAGTCATCACCGGAGCTGTTCCAGGCTGCAAGAACCGCGCTTGAGATTAGGGGGGACGGCGGAACGGGCTGGAGCCTGGGCTGGAAAATTAGCCTGTGGGCCCGTTTTAAGGACGGCAACCGGGCGGAACGTCTGGTCTCCAATCTGCTGAATCTGGTCAGGGAAAATGAGACGGATCATCACCGCGCTGCTGAGGGCGGCGTCTATGCGAACCTGTTCGATGCCCATCCGCCATTTCAGATTGACGGGAATTTTGCGGCGACCTCCGGTATAGCCGAGATGCTGCTTCAGTCCCATCAGGGCTTCCTGGAGCTGCTGCCGGCGCTGCCGGATTCCTGGCCTGAAGGGTTCGTGAAAGGGCTGCGGGGCAGAGGCGGATTTGAAGTCGATATCGACTGGAATAACGGAAGCCTGTCAGGCGCGGCTGTTACAGCTTCGGTTACCCGGACCTGCGGCGTGCTTACCCGCTGTAATATTAGAATTACCGGAGCGGGGAATGCGGCAGTGAAGGCTGTTGTTAAGGAAGGGATAACCGAATTTACGGCTGAGGCTGGCACGCGGTATATTATCTCTGTTAAGAAATAGTCAGACACATGCAAAAAAACCTCATTGCTGAGGTTTTTTTGCGTGTTCAAGCCGCTGCTCCGGACTGAAGGTCAGCCGGTAGGCTGTCGGCGAAAAGCCTGTAGCGGTTTTGAATGTTCTTGACAGGTAAGAGATGTCGGGAATCCCTACCCGTTCGCCGATTTCTGCGAGCATAAGATTCGTGGTCACAAGCAGCAGCTTGGCTTCCTCGAGTCTTTTTTTGTTGATGTACTGGATCGGAGAGGTTCCGAACTGTCTTTTAAATACACGGATGAAGTAGTTGGGCTGCAGGTGTGCCTGCTCCGCCAGTTCTTCGATCGTCAGATTCCGGTGGTAGAAGCGCTGAATATGCGAGATGACCTGCTGAAGCGGCTCAGATACTGCTGCCGTACTGAGGCCTTGCGGGGTTACCGCGCTCCGTTCCAGATAGTATGAGATAAGCCTCAGCATAGCGGATTTGACCAGCAGGGGACCGGTGATAGAAGAATCCCTATGGTATTTCAGCAGCTCACGGAAAAGCTCAATGGGCGTGCTGTCCTGCTCCTTGCCGATCCATACCGGCGTGTGCAGCAGATCAAACAGATTACGTTCCCCGATCCGTGCGGTGAAATGGCACCAGTACTTGGTGTACCGCGGCCCGGAAGTATATGAAAAAGACTGCTTGACCCCCTCCGGCATCAGGAACCACTCACCAGGCTGCGGAGTGAATTCCGTATCACCGATTTTCAGCCAGCCCTCCCCTTCGCAGATCAGGTAGAACTTGTTGTAGTCAGGCGTGTAGTCCAGCTCCCGCCAATCGGTCCATACCTGATTGTATCCGGCAGCCGTTACATGTACCTCCACATTCTCCATATACATCCGGATCAGTTGCTGGTTATTCACAGTGTACGCTCCGTTTCTTACAGTAGTGGATTGTCTAGCCATTGTTAATGATTTTATCATGCATTGACGGAATTCATTCATTTTTTTGACGAAAAGGCTTACAGCCCTGAAACTTCCATAAATCCAATATTTACAAAAATGACTATACGTCGTACAGTTCAAATAGGGTTCCAATAACATGAAGGTGGATAAAAATGGCATACAATGAAAATGAATTGCGTGCATCATTAATTTCTACGGTTCCTGTCATTCTGGACAGGCATTATCGGTCTATAACCGGCAGAAGTTCAGATTTTGCCATGTTTATTGCAGCGAATAAGGAAATACTGGATTCAAGCTTCAAGGAGATCCTTTTACATATGATCGGGGCCTTGTTCATGAATCCCGGGAATTATACGCAGTATCTTGAGGTGCAGCGGCACGAAGGCGCCCAGCAGGGGGTGTTCATGGCGGATATATTCGGTAAGCACTTTGATCTGATGCTGGAAATGAGCAAGGATCTGAATCTGACAGCCCAGAATGTGATGTTCCGGGTGATTGAGGACGGGGTGGGCGATTCAGCGGAACGACTGCATATTAACGGCCGTCTGATGGAATGCAACTGGGTCCGGTTTACCGGTTTCGCCCAAGGCTATCTATCCAACAAGAACCAGGAGATTGACAGCCTGCATGAACAAAAGATAGCCGTTATGGGGCAGATGGCAGCAGGCATGGCTCATGAAATCCGTAATCCGTTAGCTTCTATAAAAGGCTTCGCCCAGCTGGTCAACAACCGGCTGAAGGAGCCTGTAATCAAGGCGGCAGAGCTTCGCACCTACATGGATATTACAATTAAGGAAATCGACAATCTGAATAAGCTGGTTACCGATTTTCTGGTGCTGTCCCGCAAAGGGGATATCGTAAAGAGTGACGGTGAGATTTTTAACGTTATCGAGGTTGTACACAGAGTGATCAATATCGTGAATCAGCTGATCCTCAGCGATAATATCATTCTCAATGTAGACTACTCCGCAGAGCAAGTGCTGACACTGGGAAGCGCCTCCCAGCTGGAGCAGGTTTTCCTGAATATTTTAAAAAATAGCATCGACTCCTTCACGGCCTTCAGCGGCAGAATTGACGTTACGATTACGGCACAGGCGGAGCCAAACCTGATTGTGCTGATTTTTGCCGACAATGGCGCAGGAATTCCGAGGGATAAGCTGGACCGGATATTTGACCCCTTCTTTACCACGAAGCAAAAGGGGACGGGGATCGGGTTATCCATCTGCAAGCAGTTGATCGAAACGTATGGCGGACAGATCAGGGTCGACTCCGAGATTAAGGTGGGTACAACGGTGAGGGTCAGCCTGCCCTTGGTAAACGACCCGGTCTACATGAATGAGCCTGTCCTGTAGGAGTAAGCAGGATGTGCGATAGATAGGAGAAAGAGGGAGGGGGAGATCTGCCGGAAGGCGGGTCTTTTTTAGTTGCGGTTTTACTGCGATTCCCTTGATCTGTTTGCTGCTCGGTCAAAGATTTGTACAAAAGGTCACTGGAGTCTGTTAAGAGTAGTATGAAATTTAATTAATGTATATGTTAATTGAATGGGGTGAATAGGCCCCTGTTAACCATTTATTCTTTAAATAGTTCAATCATTTCTATAACTATGGATTGACTCCATACCATTCATCTGACTATAATATTTTTGTAATTATAAATGTATTAATATATATATTAACTAAATAAAGGCTTTATAAGAGAGGAACAGGATCAATGAATAACCAGACCAAGCTGAAGGTGTACACGCAAAAGACTGGAGCAGCGCTGGGCGATATGTTCGGTATTTTCTTTGAGGACCTTAATCATGCGGCCGACGGGGGATTGTATGCTGAGCTGGTCCAGAACCGCTCGTTCGAATTCGACCCGATTGACCATCCCGGCTACCATGCGTTGACTGCCTGGGACAAGGTGGAACGCGGCGGCGGGCGGGCGCAGCTGACGGTAGAGAGCGAATCGCCGTTCCACTCCAAAAACCCGCATTATGCGGTTATTGAAATTAACGAGCCGGGTGAGGGTGTCGGCTTGTCTAATGCTGGCTTTAACACCGGTATTCCTGTAAAGGAAGGCGGGAAATACCTCTTCTCTGTCTATGCCCGGCGCACGGATAGCTTCAATGTGCCTGTACGTGTTCTTATTGAGGACCGGAACGGCGCGGTATGCGCATCGGCTGAGCTTGCTGTGGATTCTGCTGACTGGGGGAAATATGAAGCGGTATTGACCTCAGACTGCACTGATAACGCTTGCAGACTGGTTATTCTCACCGGCGGGCAGGGCAGGCTGGAGCTTGATCTGGTATCCCTGTTCCCTGAGAAGACCTATCTTGGACGCCGCAACGGACTGCGTGAGGACATTGCCGTCCTGCTGGCGGATATGAAGCCGAAATTCATGAGATTCCCCGGCGGCTGCCTTGTTCATGACGGCTCGCTGAATCCGGATGACCGGAATTCAATGTACCGCTGGAAGAATACGATCGGAGAGCTGGCTGCCCGTCCGGCAAGACGTAATAACTGGCAGTATAATCAGACACTGGGCCTCGGCTACTATGAGTACTTCCAGTTCTGCGAAGACATCGGTGCCAAGGCTATTCCCGTATTGCCGGGCGGCTATGACCCGCACCACAAGCGCATCGTTCCGCTGGACGAGCTGGGGCCGTGGATTCAGGATGCCCTGGACGTTATTGAATTCGCCATTGGCGATGCCTCCACAGAGTGGGGCGCAATCCGCAGCTCCCTTGGCCATCCCGAGCCGTTCGGGCTGGAATATATTGCAATCGGCAACGAGGAGGTCGGCGAGCCGTTCTTTGAGCGGTACCCGTATTTCCATAAGGCGATTAAAGAGCAGTACCCGGATATGCAAGTGATTAACAGCAGCGGTCCGTTCGCTGCCGGCGGCGAGTATGAGCGGGGCTGGGCTTCGGCCAGAGAACACGGCTCTGATCTTGTTGACGAGCATTACTACCAGTCCCCGGAGTGGTTCCTGGCCAATATGGACCGGTACGACAGCTTCAAGGCTGATGAGCCTAAGGTGTTCCTGGGTGAATATGCATCCTGGGGCAATACCTACTATAATGCCCTGGTGGAAGCCGCATTTATGACCCGGCTGGAACGCAATGCCCATGCCATCGGTCTCGCCTGTTATGCGCCGATGCTGTGCAATGTCGACTATGTTAACTGGAAGCCGGATATGATCTGGTTCAATAATCATGAGGTATTCGGCACACCGAATTACTATGTCCAGAAGCTGTTCATGAACCATCAGGGAGACCGGCTGCTGCAGATTGCTGCCGAGAATCTGCCGGAGCAGCCGGAGCCTGTTCAAGAGCCGGTGAAGGGAAGTATTGTCCTGGCTGCCGAGAAATCGGCTGTAACGTACAGCAACATTACGCTGACCAACAATCTGACAGGCGAGCAAAAGGTGATAGAAGCACCGGTGGAGCTCAATGACACAGAAGGAACAGTAAGCAAAGAGGAGGAGCTGCGCTCCTTCACACTGGGAGAAACGGACTGGAGTGACTACACGCTCAGACTGACTGCCCGCAAAACCGGCGGCGTCCGCGCCTTCCTGATCTTCTATGGCATGCAGGATACTAAGAACAGGCTCAACTGGGAGCTGGGCGGCTGGCAGAATCAGGACAGTACGCTGAGTGCGGTAACTGAAGGCCGGGGCTCCTGCCTGACCCAGAGCCTGTTCACGGTGGAGAATGATACCGATTATGAGCTGGAGCTGCATGTCAGCGGCCGGCAGATCACAGCCTCGATTGACGGTGCTGTGATCAACTCGGCGGAAGACCGCCAGCCGGACATCCAGCCGCTGTATTATACGGCAAGTGTGGAGGATAGTACCGGTGATGTGATCGTCAAGGCGGTAAATGTCCTTGATACTCCGCTTCCGGTTACGGTAGAGCTGCAGGAGCTGGCAGCTGCTTCATACCTGGCTGAGATTCATGAGCTGTCCGGAGTCAGTCTGGATGCCGAGAACAGCTTTGAGGAGCCGCTGAAGGTCAGCCCGTCCAGCGGGACGATTGCTTTTGAAGGCAGCAGCTTTGCTTATGAATTCCCGGGACATTCCGTTACTGTATTCCGAATCCAAGCTAAATAATCCAACATTCCTGTAAGGAGGGCTTATCTTGTCCCAATCCAAATTAACGTACACCGGCTATCTTTTAGTTCATTTTATCGGGGAGCAGCCGGACGGTGAACAGGTATACTTCTCATACAGCGAGAACGGCCTGCACTGGAAAGACCTGAACGGGGGCCGGCCGGTTCTGCGCTCGGAGCTTGGAGAAAAGGGAGCGAGAGATCCCTTTATCGTCCGTTCGCCCAAGGAAGGCAAGTTCTATCTGATTGCGACCGATCTCCGCATTGCCAGCGGCAAGGGCTGGGGCACGGCAGTTGAGGGCGGAAGCCGCGATATTATCGTCTGGGAATCAGCTGACCTGGTGAAGTGGTCAGAGCCTTGGCCGGTTACCGTCGGCGTGGAAGGCGCCGGCTGTGTGTGGGCGCCGGAGGCTATTTATGACGAAGCGGCAGACGAATTTCTGGTATTCTGGGCTTCTGCTACACAGGAAGCTCATGAAAGCGGACGGAAGCACAAAATCTACAGCGCCCGCACCAAGGATTTCCGTTCCTTCAGTCCGGCAGAGAAATACATTGAGCGTGAGAATCACATCATAGATACAACAATTATTGAGGCAGGCGGCAAGTATTACCGCTACTCCAAGGATGAGACCACCAAGAATATCCGGGTAGAGGAAGGCGCTTCTCTGGATAAGGATGCCTTCAGCTATGTAGATGCTCCTGTTCTGGAAGCGATCATGGGTGTAGAAGGCCCGGAGATCTTTAAGCTGAACGGCCGAGATGAGTGGTGCCTGATTGTGGACCGTTATGCCGAAGGCAAAGGGTATCTGCCGCTCCTGACCTCAGATCTTGGCAGCGGAGAGTTCCGGGTGCTTGAAGACGGCGAGTTTGACCTTGGTGTCAACAAAAAGCGCCATGGCGGCGTGCTGCCGGTTACCTTTGAGGAATCCAGCCTGCTGCTGCAGGCCTTCGGAGACGGCCACCAGGTGCTGCCCGGACAGTTCGCTGACCCGGATCTGGCTAAATTCGGAGACCGTTACTATCTGTATCCGACAACAGACGGCTTCACCGGCTGGTCGGGAACGCAGTTCCATGTCTTCTCGTCGGATAATCTCCGGCTGTGGAAGGACGAGGGCGTTATCCTCGATCTTGCGACCGATGATGTGCCTTGGGCAGTCAGCAGCGCCTGGGCTCCGTGCATCGCCGCTAAGGACGGCCGCTACTACTATTATTTCTGCGGTAAAAAGCCGGATGGAGACAGTGCCATCGGCGTGGCCGTTGCCGATACGCCTGTAGGCCCGTTCATTGCGCAGCCGGAGCCGCTGATTACACTTGAGCAGATCAGCCGGCTCGGGCTGGTAATGGGACAGGCGATCGACCCGTCCATCTATGCCGAAGAGGACGGCAAGGTGTATATGCTGTTTGGTAACAGCCACGCAGCAATTGTAGAGCTTGGTGCAGATATGGTCTCAGTCGTTGAAGATACGATGCGTAATCTGGAAGGGCTGCATGACTTCCGTGAGGCCGTAACCGTGCTTAAGCGGGACGGACTGTATCACTTCACCTGGTCCTGCGATGATACCGGCAGCGAGGACTATCATGTGAACTATGGAACGGCGGAGCAGCTCTACGGGCCGGTCACCTTCCTGTATACCGTTCTCAGCAAAAATAAAGACAAGGATATGCTCGGTACTGCACATCATTCCATAATGAATGACCCGGATAGCGGAAAATACTGGATTGCATATCACCGGTTCGTTACACCGCTTACCCGGTTCGATGATTATAAAGGCATTCACCGTGAAACCTGCATTGATCCCTTAAGCTTTGGCGAAGACGGGCTGATGCTGCCGGTGAAGCTGTAGAAGCAGCATGTAAAGAACCGCTATAAAGACAGATAAACCAGGAGGCTGCTATATTATGAAAGAAACTCTTACCAATCCCTTAGTCCTTCAGCGTGCAGATCCCTGCATTTACCGGCACAGTGACGGCTATTATTATTTTACCGCTTCAGTACCCGAGTACGACCGGATTGAGCTGCGCAGAGCACAGACACTCGGAGGGCTTGCCGGCAGTGAGCCGGTTGTAATATGGACCAAACATATTACCGGCATCATGAGCGGTTATGTGTGGGCGCCGGAAATTCATTACATCGGCGGCAAATGGTATGTGTATTTCTCCGCAGGCAGCGATGATGCTCCTTTTGCACAGCGCCTATATGTGCTGGAGAACGGGGCGGACAATCCGCTTGAGGGCAGCTGGGAAGAGAAGGGGCGAATCTACACTGCCTGGGATACCTTCTCGCTGGACGCTACAACCTTTGAGCATGCCGGAGCACAATATCTGGTATGGGCCCAGGAGGACCCTTCGGTTCAGGGGAATTCCAGCCTGTTCATCTCGAGGATGTCCAACCCGTGGACACTGGAAGGGGAGCAGACGGTGCTGACCCGGCCTGAATATGACTGGGAAATTATCGGCTACCGCGTAAATGAAGGGGCGGCCATCCTGAAAAAGAACGGCAGAATCTTCCTGACTTACTCTGCCAGCGCGACTAACCACAATTACTGTATGGGCATGCTCACGGCAGCAGACAGCAGCGATCTGCTGGACAGCGGATCATGGATTAAATCCCCGGTTCCTGTCTTTGCTTCAAGCGAGGAGACCAGCCAGTACGGACCGGGGCATAACAGCTTTACTGTATCGCCGGACGGATCGCGGGAGCTGATCGTCTATCATGCCAGAAGCTATAAGGAGATCACTGGAGATCCCCTGTTTGACCCTAACCGCCATGCCCGTGTCCAGCCGGTATTATGGGATGAGCAGGGTCTGCCGGTATTCGGCCTGCCGGTCCCGGACGGTAAAGAACTGGAACTCTAGTAAACGGCCGGATAGCAGATTGAATAAGATGGTGAAAATCAAACTAAACAGGATGCACTAAGCAAAATCTATAATCAAAACAGGGATGCCCCTCAGCCGTTACGGCCGGGGGCATCCCTGTTTTATAGTAAGAGATTATTGCAGATTGATGATGTTGCTGATGATGACGGCAGCCTGAGCACGGTTAGCAATGCCTTTTGGCGCAAAGGTGTCGGCGGTCATGCCTTGAACGATACCTTCCTGGGTAAGCAGAGCCACAGCGTCTTTACCATAGGAAGCAATGCTTGCTTTGTCCTTGAAGCCTGCAAGGGCAGTATCGGCATTGGCAACCGATTTACCTTTGAACTTCGTCAGAGCGTTAGCGGCGATAATCGCCATTTCTTCGCGGGTGATGGAGCGGTTAGGCTCGAACTTGCCGTTGCCTACACCATTCACCAGGCCATTGCTGACACCGGCAGCAACATAGCTGTAAGCCCAGTTGGAAGCTGCTACATCACTGAAGTCTGCGGAAGCATTCTCCACCGGAAGAGCAAACGCACGTACGATCATGGCGATGAATTCGGCACGGGTAACTTCCTTGAGCGGTGCGAAGCTGCCGTTGCCTACGCCGTTGATGATGCCTTTAGCGCTTAGCTCTTCGATAGCAGAGGCTGCCCAGGTAACTTTACCCAGATCTGTGAAGCTGCCGGCCGGAGCTGGTGTAGCTGTCGGCTGCGGTGTTGCTGATGGTGCCGGAGTTGCAGTCGGTGCCGGAGTTGCAGTTGCGATTGGTGCACCTGTACCCGGATTAACCGGCTCAGATTCCAGTACGCCAGGGTCCATGCCGTCAGCTTCGGTAGCCGCCGGAGATGAAGCGTAGATTGCATTAGCCAGTAATCTGAACTGGTTCTGCGGGTGATACTTGTTAAGCAGATCGTTAGCGAACAGAGTTACATGAATACTGTCCGTCTGGTAATCGAGAGCCAGTACCTGATCTTTGGCAGCATCGCTGTTCGGCCACCAGCCGGCTTTGAAGAAGTCATCCCCGGTTCCGTATTTCGCCAGGATTTCAGCGCCTTCCGGAACGGAAGTGATATAGGCAGCAGACACTGTGTACAGGTATTCACTTTCTTCATAAGGAGCAGTAATCAGGCTGTCCTGCGAGATTGTTGCTTTGAACAGGCCTTCATGGGCAGCGGTTCTGTTCGACTGGTTCACCGGATTGGAATAATTCAGGCCCGGCAGAACGTTCAGGGATTTAATGCTGCTAAGGATCGTACGGCCGTAGCCGATAAACGGCTTACCGCTGGCAATCAGGTTAGTACCGGAGTTAACCAGCACGTCTGCAGCAACAGTGTCGGTAGTTACCTTGAATCCAAGATCAGCCAGGATGAATGAAGGTGCTCCGGCAATTGCTACATTCGCCGGCTTAAGCAGCTTGCCTGCCTTATCGCCAGTTTCGTAGAACGGAACAACGTCCAGCAGGTATTTCGAGGCTACAGTTCTCAGATTGGATCTGGAGACCAGGAAGCTGCCTTTTTCATAGCCTGTTCCGCCGTTATCAAGCAGGGTTACGGCTTTTTTATTGGCAAGCAGTTCGTTGACGGCCTTGACCGCATCGTTGTTGCTGTTGCGGATAACATAATTTTGCGAGAACGCATATTGGCTCAGGTCGGTTGTTGGAACAATGATGCTGCTTACTTGCGTTGTTTTACCGGTAAAAGCACCGGCACTGCGGCTGATGTAACGGTCAAATCCGCGCATGTCCGCAAAGTTCTGTACTGTATCGGAATACATCGCATCGAAGTCGGATACATCCAGTCCGTCGTACAATACCAGGTTGGCATAGCCGCGTTTGGCCTGATGCATATTGACTACATAGGTTCCGGCAGGGTAAGTTACCCCGTCCACAGTGACCTGTTCAGCAGTCTGCTCAACCTTCACGCCGTTGCGGAGCAGATACTGCACCATTTTGTAGGTTTCCAGAGCATTTTTCTGCAGACTTTTTGCAATTGGAAGCACGTAGTATTCAGGGAAGAAGTTAGAATCTTCCGTAGCACGCTCACGGCCAATGGACTCATAGTCGGCATTTACCAGATAGGGGTCAACCTCTTTGTGGTCTTCATTGTTGATGCCGCGTTTGAAGATTTCAAGCTGGTTCAGGAACAGTTCTTCTTTGTTGTCCTGCACATAATTGGTAGCTGCCAGTGTTGCATAATAGAAGGCATCCAGGGAATCTTCATTCAGCTCAGGCACTTCGATGGTATGGCCGAGTGCACCCTGGTGCATTGCATAGACAGCGGTGTAAGCCGGGGATGCATCATCCCAGCCGGTAGCATTGCCGTAAGGATCGGCATAGTTTGGATCATTTTTCAGTTTCTCAGCTTCCAGATAAGGAATGTGGTAGGCATCATATTTCGTGTTGGCAACTCCGGCATTACCCATGGCGTTCGCCTGTTCAAGCATGCTGTCCATGACCAGATCGTATTCGATATTCGGGTCATGCGGAGGCGTACAAGGCTCAATCAGGAAGCCGCTCACGAAGCCGTGCATATCCAGGAAGCTCAGCGGTGTCCATTTGGCGATCTGTGCTGTAACAGCCTGAGTCTCAGGTTGTGTCTGGTAAGAGTTGTCGCGGTTAGGGTCAAGCAGAGTCGAAGTCGCACGTGTGTTCAGCGCACGGCCATCCGGATTCTCTACATAATCCAGCAGGAAAATTACATTGTCCAGCGCTTTATCGATATCCAGTGTCACTGGAACAACGTTGCCGCCTTCATCCGTTGTATCATAGTTAACGATCTTCTCTGTCATCAGAGTTTCCAGGAACTTGATAATAACGTCTACACCGTTGGCCTCATCCGCATGGATGTTGTTCAGCCAGATCGGCACTTTATAATCCTGAAGCTGGCCGTTCTTAATCATCTCCTGCAGCTGGGCAGGATCGTTGTTCATGAGCGGCAGCGTTTCGTTCAGATATTGGTCTACGGACGCTTTGTCCTTGGCAATGATGGAGAAGTGGATGGCCCGTCCCTGTGTGGACGTTCCGATCTGCTGGTACTCCACATAACGGCCGTATTTATTATTGCTGTCAGCGGTAATTTTATCAATCGCCGGCTTGATTTCATCATATGTATGATAGGTATCATACGGGTTCAAATCTACTTTCTGCTCTGCCAGTACATCACCGGCAGGTGTCTTTGCAGTCAGGTTGTATACCCCTGCAAGCTTCACATATTCAGCCCGGATACCGCTGGTAGCCAGGTTGACGCCGAAAGGCATATCGAAGTACACCAGAGCGGTTACCGTAGAAGCTGCAGCAGGCTCATAGGATACTTTGACAAAAGGATCTCCCGTATAAGCTCTAACGTTCGAAGCGTTGTTCCATTTCTTCCATTCAGCCAGCGGCTTCGTTTCTTCCGCAGTTCTGCCGAATGTCCAGGTAAGCTGTTCTGCTGTTACTCCCTCAGGAAGGGTAAGTGTAATAGGCATAGTTCTGGCATCGGTCATCGAAGCCTGATAGACTTCTTCCGATACGGTGGCTTGTGCAGCAGCCTGGGCTGTCTGATAGACTTCCTCAGATACCGTTGCGGACTGAACCTGAGGCTGTACCTCAGTGACAACAGCTCCGGCATAGGCTGACGGAATGATTCCGGATAATGTAAGGGTTAAAGCGATTAATAAGGATAAGAATTTCTTAGTCATCATGTACCTCCCAGTGTCTTATATGATAGCTTAGCTGATAGATTGCTGCCGGAATGGCAGATGGCTTCTGCCTTTGCAGATTTATGCATCCCTCCTGTTGTTTCGTACGGCAAATCTCCCATGAATATGTAATATTCACATTGCGTGTAACGAATTAATATACATGAAAAATATTTATTATACATATGGAATACTATAATATAGTATTTTAATTAAAATCGGAAGCTTTTTAATAGATTTAAGCCAAAAAATTATATTCTATAAATGATAACGCTTAAAAATTATATTGTGTGCAGTCTATTCGTTCCTCTTGAAGCAATCCGCCGAATGTCCCAGGAAATGGATCGCTGACATAGTCCTTAACGCTTATCCCGCAAACTCCGGTTGCGTCAGCTCATTACTAAGGATTCATTTTCTGGAAATAACGCCATTTTAGGCTATGAACCTTCTCTGACAAGCCTTAGAATACTATCTATCGGATGTAGGATCCGCTTAATCCGGCAGGACTGCGCAATCAAGTGAAGGAAGGCGGGGTGATCCCGTAGATGTCATTAGAGGCATATGATATTTTTATAGGAAAAAAGCTGAGCAGCAATATTTACAGCATGGACGGAATCTTATTAATCGCGAAGGACACGGTACTGCTGCAGAACCACATCGACAAGCTGGCGAATTTCCGGATCAAGCTTAGAGTTGTGGAGGAGGCTGTGGAAGATGCAGTAGAGGAAGAGGAAAAAGCTGCACAAGGACAAGCCGCGCAAGGACAAACCGGACTCCGCCCCTCCAGCATTGAATCACGGCAGAAGGCCAAAGTGACCGAAAAGCATCTGGAGGAGATTGACAGGCTGGTACGGGCTAACGGCATTGTTCCCATTGACGATGTAGAGGAAAAAATTCTGCCTTTCATTAAAGACACTGCTAAGCGGTTTAATCTGTTTCAGGTTTTCTCGGAGCTTAAGGAGCAGGAGGATTACCGTTACAAGCAAAGCATAGGCGTTGCGGTCATTGCCACCTCGTTAGGCAAGCGGCTGGGCCTGGACGATGAGGAAATGGAGCTGCTGGCGATTGCCGCCTGTGTCTATGATATCGGCATAGTCCGGCTGCCATCCTCTCTAATCACGAAGCCGGGCAGGCTGGACAAGCATGAGTTCGAAATTATGAAGCAGCATACCGTACTCGGGTATGAGCTGCTGGCGAATTCCGATGTTGATCCCCGGATTGCGCTGGTCGCCCTTCAGCATCATGAACGCGAGGACGGCAGCGGGTATCCTCACGGGATCAAAGGGGAGCAGATTGACCGGCTGAGCAAAATCGTCACTCTGGCAGACATCTACATGGCGATGATTTCGGACAGGCCGCACAGGCCTGCGGTTTCTTTTTTTGAGGTTATCAGCAGTATTCATGAAGGTATTATACATAAGCGTTTTGATTCTATTATAGGGATGACGTTTCTGGATTCGCTGCTCGCCAGCCAGGTCGGCTGCGAAGTCTCATTGTCAGACGGGAGAATGGGCCGGATTGTGCTGACTAATGCGAATTACCCGACAAGACCGCTCATTGCGTTAACGCAGAATGAGTTCATTGATTTAAGCAAAACCAGCCACGTACACATCAGGGATGTTATCGGCTGACGGGAACATGCTATGCCAAAGAGAGCAGCTTTTCTCAGGAGAAGCTGCTCTTTTTGTGCTGAATTCTGCTCCGGCAGATAAGCACGCTTATCAGATACGGTGCAGCTTCCGGTATTCACGGGGCGGCACGCCGGCAATATGCTTGAATACCTTGCCGAAATGTGTGAGGCTGTCGAAGCCGCAATGCTCCGATATGCGTGTCACACTCCAGCCCGTTTCCCTTAGCAGCCGCTCCGACTCCCTTACCCGGATGAGATTCACGTATTCCGTATAGCCGAAGCCGGTGATTTTTTTGAAGCTGCGGCTCAGATGGCTTTTGCTGATATAAAAGGCTTCTGCGATATCGTCGAGCTGCAGGGCTTCCCCGTAATGCTGGTTGATGTGGCGGACAATTTCTGTCACCTTGCGCTGTGCGGGTGAAGTCAGATTCTCCGGCTGGGCGCCGTGCTTCCGGACGGTCCTGGCAATAAAGAGCAGCAGCTCGGCCGTCACATTCTGCAGCTTGAGCGTATAGCCCGGTGTCTGCCCGTTCATCTCGTCCAGCATGGAATACAGCAGCTGCTCCACCTGCATCTGCTCCTGAAGATTCAGCCGGATTACCGGAGTGTGCCGGATAAAAGGGGCGAGCAGCAGCTCCTTCTCTTCTGGCCGCAGCGCAGCAAAAAAGCCGGGTGAATAATACACTACAATCCGTTCATGGTTCGGCCTGCCGGACTCGGAGGTTTTGTGCAGGGCATTGGATTCGACCAATACGAGGTCCCCGGGCCGGATATGGTAGGCGGTGTCTTTGACGAAATAATTCCGTTCACCCTGGAACAGATAGAAAATCTCATGCTGGAAATGGTAATGGTTGCTGTTCATTGAATAAGGGCCGGTGCGCCGGTCGAATTCAAGCTTGAAGGGGTCCAGATCGGTACCGAAGCGCAGGATATCAGGATAGAGCGGGGCAGTCATGAGGAACTCCTTTCGTACTAAAGGATAATGATCTATTATAGCAAAATAAATGGAATAAAGCTGCATTTTGCTTTTTATTGCGGAGTAATCCCACTTTTATTGTGTTAGTCTGGTTACGACTCGCAAGAAGCCTATACGGGAGGACGATATGGGGACTGATGGAATTATGAGGAAGGAAGAGCTGCTAGCCGGACTGGATAAGCTCTGGAACAAGCTGCACGGCCGGGAGGCGCAGGATGATCTGAATGTGTGGGAATGGGTGCAGGGGGTAGCGCTGTACGGGGTCATCAAGGCTTATGAGGAGACCGGGCAGGAGCGCTATTTCGGGTTTTTGCAAAAGTGGTGTGAGGACAACGGTGAGAAGCTGCGGCACGGCTCGGTGAACTGGGTTGCCCCTGCCAATGCGCTGCTTAGCGTATACAGGGAGACGGGAAATGCGCGGTATCTGGAGAGCTGCCGGGAGGTAGCAGACTGGTGTATGGAGAGGGCGCTGCGGACGCCGAACGGCGGCTTTGCCCATGTATGGGGCCCGGGGGCAGGCGGTCTGGAGGATTACAAGAACCAGCTGTGGATCGACACGCTGTTTATGGCGGGGCTGTTCATGCTGCGGTTTGGCGCCGCGGAGCGGAACGATGCCAGTATTCGCGGAGCGCTGGAGCAATTCGATATTCATATCCGCTGCCAGTTCAACCCGGAGAGCGGGCTCTTTGCCCACGGCTATCACTGCCTGCAGAACGTCCGGCTTGGAGAGCATTGGGGCCGCGGCAACGGCTGGGCTGCAGTAAGTGTAGTGGAGCTGCTGGAGCTGCTGCAGGGGCAGCCGTATGATACCACACGGTTCGGGGAGCTGTTCAAGCGGCATATGGAACAAGCGTATGAGCTCCGTATGGAGGATGGGATGCTGCGGACACTGCTGGATGAGACCGAAGCCTATATGGAGGTCAGTGCCTCCGCATTGTTCGCCTATGCTGCACTCAAAGGCTTCAGGCTCGGCCTGCTGGACGGGCGGTTCAGGGACTGGGGCCGGCAGATTACGCAGAATATACTGGCTGACCATCTGGCGGAGGATGGAACAGTGCTGCATGCATCCGGCGGTACAGACTGTCAGGATAAGGCGGGCTATCTGCGGGTGCCTTACGCGCCCAGACCGTACAATACCGGAATTGCGCTGATGCTTTTCAGTGAAGCGCTGGTTCATCACTGTTAATGCTAATGGAACAACATTACCTGGAGGTGGAAAACAGCATGCCTAAGCTGCATTTAAAATGGCTGACAGCACAACAGGCGGAGCGTACACCGGTTAGCTTTGGTACGCCGTGGAGCCAGGGGGCGCTGCAGCCCGGAGAGCCGGTGTCATTACAGGACGAGGCCGGAAACGGATTCCCCGTTCAGACGAAGATTAACGCTTACTGGCCTGACGGCTCAGTGAAGTGGCTGCTGCACAGCGGGATGCTGGATACCAAAGCAGCTTATGTTATGCAAAAAGGGGAGGGGGCAGCCCCGGGAGACCGCATTACCGCAGCCCGGGCGGCAGACGGATCGGTCCAGATTGAGAGCGGGCTGCTCTCCTGCACAATCCGCCCGGGCGGCCAGCTGATTTCGGCCCTGCTCCGCAGACAGAGCGGCCAGAAGCCTGTATCTGCACAGTTAACCGCCCTGATTGAGAACCGCAAGGAGGACGAAGGTCTTGAGACCGTTTCCATTCACAAGCTGATCGGTTACACGGACACCCTTACACTGGAGGAGGCGGGTCCGCTGCGGGCTGTCGTCAAGCTGGAGGGCAGCCACCGGTATATGAACAGCAGTGAGCGGCGGTTTCCGTTCGTCATCCGGCTCTACTTCTTTGCGGAAAGTGACGAAGTCCGGATTGTGCACAGCTTTGTGTTTGATGCGGATGAGAACCGCGATTATCTGAAGGGGCTGGCCGTGCATTTTCAGATGCAGGCTGCGGGGGAGCTGTGGAACCGCCATGCCGGCTTCACAGGGGATACGGGCATGTTCTATGAAGCCGTGCAGCCGCTTTATACCTATAACAGCAGCATTCATCCGCTCTATGAGCGGCAGCAGCGGGACGGCCAGTTTGTCCATATTGACCCGGACGCTGAACCGGCACTGCTGGAGAATGTGCGCGATAATGCGGCCTGGAGCAACTTCCGGCTGCAGCAGGACTCCTGCGACCACTACAGCATTGTCAAAAGCACCGCCCGCCGCTGCGCCTACATTCCGGCGGCGCAGGGCAACCGTTCCAGCGGAGCCGTTTTTTTCGGCAGCGAGAGCGGAATCATGGCGGCGGCGGTCAAGGACTTCTGGCAGAAAAGCCCGATGGCGCTGGAGATTAACGGCGCCAGGGAAGACAACCCCTGCCTGAGCGTATGGCTCTACAGCAGATACGCCGAAGCCTATGATTTCCGGGCGTATGATACGGAATCACATGCCTTCTCCTACGGGGATATGAATAACCATCCTCAGGGAATCGCCAACACCAACGAGCTTACGCTCAAGCTGTTTGACCGGATGCCGGGCAAACAGGCCGTGCTGGACTTTGCCGCAGATGTGCAGGGTGATGCGCTGCTGGTTGCCGCTCCGGAAGTATATGCGGACACGAGGGTGTTCGGCACTTACTGGCATCCGCCAGAGCAGGATCAGTGCCGTACGGCTGCGCATGAGCGGGCGCTGCTGGGCTTTATGGATTTTTACATCAAAGAGGTAGAGCAGCGGAAATGGTACGGCTTCTGGGACTATGGTGATGTGATGCATACCTATGATCCTGTACGCCACAACTGGCGTTATGATGTCGGCGGCTTTGCCTGGCAGAACACGGAGCTGTGCAATACCTATGTGAACTGGCTGCTGTTCCTGCGTACCGGAGACTATGATATCTTCCGGTTCGCCCGGGCGATGACGCGGCATACAAGCGAGGTGGATATGTATCATCTCGGCGAATATGCAATGCTGGGCAGCCGCCACAATGTGCGCCACTGGGGCTGTAAATGGAAGGAGCCGCGGATTTCCATGGCCGGGCATCACCGGTTCTTCTATTATTTGACGGGGGATGAGCGGATAGGCGATATTATGGATTTTGTAAAAGATGCCGACTATGCCCCGCGGATCGATCAGAGTGCGGATGCAGACGGCTGCTATCAGGTGCGGACCGGTCCGGACTGGTCCTCGTATGTCTCCAACTGGATGACCCGGTGGGAGAGATTCCAGGATACGAAGTACCGCGACAAGATTCTGACCGGCCTTAGGACGATCAAACAGGCACCGAACCGGCTGGCCTCCGGTTCTCATTTCCGGTATAACCCGGAGACCGGAGAGATGGGTTATCTTAGCGAAGGAAATTACCAGTATCACATGGTCATCTGCTTCGGCGGGCCGGAAATCTGGTTTGAGCTGGCGGAGTTGACCGGGGATGAAGAGCTGAGGGATATGCTGGCCCAGTTCGGTGAATATTTCGCCATGACACCGGAGGAGCGGAAGGTTACGTCCGGCGGCTTGTTTAATGAGAGCAATGACAAGGCATGGGATGGCCTGCGGTTTGGCATACGTATGCCGGCCTATGCCGGTTACCGTTACGGGAAGCCTGAGCGGATGCAGCAGGCGCTGGATATGCTGAACGCTGCAGCGGATCACAGCTCCAACACTCCCGGCCAGATTGATCCGGCTGGGAACCCGGTGTATGTGAAGGTGGCGGAAGCGGAATATATCCGCCCGGTCCGTGAGATCCCGTATGCCAACACCAACGGAATTTCGCAGTGGAGTCTCAATTATATGGAGACAGCCAGGCTGCGGGAGCTAATGAAGAAAAAGGGAGGCAACAACGATGCAGACAAAGGATAGTAGCCTGCTTACACCGCTTAATCTGGTATCGCCCCCGGCAGCCCGCACATCCGGAAGTATCGCGGTGGTGTGGGATAAACCGGAGGTATCCGGAGATGTCGCTTGTTACCGGGTGTATGTGAATGATGTCATTCACGGCATATGCACGGCGGCAGACTATACGGTGACCGGGCTTGCGCCTGCGCAGGAATACAAAGTGCATATCTGCGCCGTAACGGCAGCCGGGGAAGTGTCTCTGCCAAGTAATCTAATTAGGGTGTCTACGAAACCGGAAGGGGAGCAGTTCGATATTACCCGGTTCGGTGCGGTAGAGGGCGGTGAGGTGCTTAACACAGCCGCGATCCAGGCGGCCATCGATGCCTGTACACCCGGCGGTACGGTATATGTGCCGGCAGGCGTATTTTTAAGCGGTGCCATTTTTTTAAAAAGCAGCATGACCCTGTTCATCGAACAGGGCGGGGTACTGCTGGGCAGTGCGGAGCCGGCAGATTATCCGCTGATGACCTACCGCTGGGAAGGCCGGGAGCAGCTCTGCTATGCCAGCCTGGTGAATACGCAGGAGTGCAGCGGCGGCGGGCGGCTTAAGGATATCACGATTGCCGGCAGAGGGAAAATTGATGCAAATGGTGCAGCTTTGTTCAAGGCCGAAATGGCTGAAGCGAAGGGCTTCCGCGGCAGGGCAATCTGCCTGCGGAGCACGGATGATGTGTACCTGAAGGATATTACCGTCCGCCAGTCACCCGCCTGGTGTGTGCATCTGATCTACTGCAATCAGGTTACGGCTAACAACGTCAGCATATATACGAAGAATGATGAGCATGGCCGCAGGTATACAAATGTTTTTAACGGCGACGGGCTGAATCCGGACTCCTCCAGCGATATTTATATATTCAACTCCATGATTGCCAGCCAGGGTGACTGCATTGCCATCAAATCCGGCCGGGATGAAGAGGGCAGACGTGTCGGCATTCCATCAGAGAATATCCGGATTACGAACTGCCGGTTCAAAAGCGGGTTCGGCGTAGCCATCGGCAGCGAGATGTCCGGCGGTGTCCGAAATGTCACGGTCAGCGACTGTTCCTTTGAGGATGTGTACAGCATCGGAACGGTTAAAGCGCCGAGAGGACGGGGAGCAGTTATCGAGAACATCGTGTATGAGGATTGCACGCTGCGTAATTACAATCTGGAGCATGGGGATTGCGAGTGGTTCAGAGGGGCGATCAATGTCGACCAGTTCTACAGCCATAAGGAGTATGAGCCGGATCGCGTAGAAGAAGTAACTGAGGGTACTGGCATCATCCGCAATATTACATTCCGGAATATTGTGCTCGACACGAGAGCTGGCAACGCCATATTCTTGGCCGGGCTGCCTGAGCAGCCGCTGCAGAATATTGTACTGGAGAATATAGCGGCTGTCGGGAAGTACGGCCTGAAAGCCTATAATATAGAAGGAATGACAATAAATAATGTATCCGTGCTGTCCCGGCTGGATGAAGCGTATCAATTCCATAACGCCAAATAAGCTTTAGAAAAGAACAAGGCAGTCAACGTGAGGTTGGCTGCCTTGTTTATGCTGCCGCCGGTTATCAGCCCGTAGGCATGGCTACCCAGTGGCCTTCTGAAATCTCAACCAGACTGGACTGATTCAGATTATATTTGTCACCGCCGGTCTGTTCTTCCATCAATGTCCGTTTCTTGGCCGCCTCGATCTTCGGATCAGGCACCGGGATGGCTGCCAGCAGCGACTTGGTGTATTCGTGCTGCGGATTCGTATACAATTCTTCGCTTTCGGCGAGCTCGACGATCCGGCCCATGTACATTACGGCGACCCGGTCGCTGATATGCTTGACCATAGACAAGTCATGGGCAATGAACAGATAGGTTAGGCCAAGGCGCTGCTGCAGCTCCTCCAGCAGTTTGACGACCTGTGCCTGAATCGACATATCCAGTGCGGAGAGCGGCTCATCGCAGACGATGAACTTCGGCTCAACTGCGAGGGCGCGGGCGATGCCGATCCGCTGCCGCTGCCCGCCCGAGAACTCATGCGGATAGCGGATGGCATAGGCCGGATCAAGCCCGACCAGGTCCAGCAGCTCCTCTACACGCTTCTTGCGCTCACTCTTGCTGCCGGCGAGATTATGTACATCCAGCGCTTCCCCTATAATATCCATCACCTTAAAGCGCGGATTCAGCGAGGCGTACGGGTCCTGAAAGATCATCTGCATATGGCGGCGCATTGTCTTCATTTCCTGTGCATTCAGCCGGTTAACAGCCATGCCGTGGAAAAGCACATCGCCGCCGGTCGGCTCGTGCAGCCGCAGAATCGAGCGGCCGGTGGTTGATTTGCCGCTGCCGGATTCCCCGACCATACCCAGTGTCTCTCCTTCTTTGATATGGAAGCTGATATCGTTAACGGCCCGCAGCACCCGGCCTTTGCCAAGGTTAAAATGCTGCTTCAGCGATCTGACCTCCAGCAGCGGGCGTTTGCCTTCTCCTGGAATAATCAGTCCCGGCGGCTTGGGCTTCTTCTTCTCGTCCAGGCGCGGCAAGGCGTTCAGCAGCCGCTGGGTATACGGATGCTGCGGCTTCGCAAAGATCTCCTCAGTCGTGCCTGTCTCGACAATTTCCCCGTCCTTCATGACGGCGACCCGGTCGCACATCCCTGCTACAACCCCAAGATCATGTGTAATCAGAATGATCGAGGTGCCGAGCCGTTGCTGCATATGCTTCATCAGATTGAGGATCTGAGCCTGGATCGTTACATCCAGCGCCGTAGTCGGCTCATCCGCAATGAGCAGCGCCGGCTGGCAGACCAGGGCAATTGCAATCATCACCCGCTGGCGCATGCCCCCGGAGAATTCATGCGGATATTGCTGGTAGCGGACTTCACTGTCGCGGATGCCGACCTGCTTCAGAATCTCAAGTGCCTCCTGCTTGGCGGCCCTGCGGGACAGCTTGCGGTGCTTGATCAGACTCTCACTGATCTGTTCACCAATCCGGATCGTCGGATTGAGGGAGCTCATAGGGTCCTGAAAAATCATTCCGATCTCCCGTCCACGGATCTGCTCCATCTGCTTTTCCGACTTGGCTGCCAGGTTATCTCCCAGAAACACAATTTCCCCATCCTTTAAAAGTGCTGGCGGGGAAGGTAGAAGTCTCATAATGGAGCGGGCAGTAACACTCTTGCCGCTGCCTGATTCCCCGACAATGCCCAGTGTTTCCCCTTTATATACTTCAAAGCTTACGCCGCGGACGGCGGGGCGCTCTTCATCATGGCTCTGAAAGGAGATATGTAGGTTGTTGACTTTCAAAATGGGTTCCATGTTTCCACCTGCCAGTTTCGCTAAATTTTTAGGGGCTTTTCTTGACAATAAACAAATCTATTAATAAAATATACCTTATCTATCGGAATAGTACAATTTTAAATATAGAATGCAAGGAGGGCAAGTCATTATGGAGGCGGCAAAACACGGAGGCATAAATGTCGCCAAGGCAATCGGTGATTCTTACGGCAAGCTGCTGCAGAACGCCTCATACCGGTATTTCGCCCTTGTGCTGGGCGCACCCGTTAATCTGTTCACGCTGCTTGTCCACCGCAATCAAAAGGCCGGAGATATTCATACTTCTGTATTGCAGGAGGCACGTCAGGAGCTGGCGGCTTCAGGACTTCAGGAGAGGCTTGAGTCCGAATTCATTGATCAATTGCACAGCAAGGCCAGATTTTTCGGCCAGCAGGCCAGTGAAGCAGAGCTGGAAAACGAGGCGCGTAAGCTTGCAGCAGAACGGTTTGAGCTTATAGCTGCCGAACGTGCGGACAGCAGGCTGCAGGAGAAGGGACTTGCCCGGTCAACGTTTATCGGCACCTTTCAGGCGCTGCTGCAGCATCCGTTGTTTCTGCCGTTATCGTTTATTCCCGGCTTTCCCTTGTATCTGTTAATTCTGCTGTACAGCAGCCCCTATCTCAAATACATATTTGAAAGATTAGTAATGACCATCTTTGTCATCTTTGGCGTTTCCGTTCTGGTATTTACCATACTGTATATATCACCGTTTGATCCGGCAGTTAATATTCTCGGCCAGACGGCTACCGATGCGCAGATTATGGAATTCAACCGGGTGTACGGGCTGGATCAGTCCTACCTGGTGCAGCTCTGGCACAATATTAAAGGCATTGCGATGTTTGATCTCGGCAAAGCCTTTGCGGGGAATGAAGAAATTGTCTCGGCCATCGGCCGCAAATTTCCGGTGACGCTTGAGCTGACGCTGTTCTCGCTGCTGATGGCCGTTGTGATTGCCATCCCGATCGGAATTGTCTCGGCTGCACGGCCGAACTCCTGGTTTGATTATACGTTCATGCTCATTGCACTGATCGGCCTGTCGATCCCGAGCTTCTGGCAGGGGCTGATCTTTATCCTGGGCTTCTCGATCAAGCTGCAGTGGCTGCCGGCGACCTTTAATCCGGGCAACTGGCTAACCTTTATTATGCCGGTGGTGGTGCTGGGAACAGGACTTACTGCGGCGATTGCCCGGATGACCCGGGCATCCACGCTTGAGGTTATTCACGAGGATTACATCATAACGGCTACCGCCAAAGGCCTCAGCAGGCGGAAGGTGCTGCTGAAGCATGCTGTGCGCAATGCACTTATCCCGATTGTGACCGTAATCGGCCTGCAGTTCGGGGGGATGCTGGGCGGCGCTGCCGTTACTGAAAAGGTCTTCAATATCAGCGGACTGGGCAGCTATATTGTGGACAAGCAATTTATTCCCGACATTCCGGCCATTATGGGCGGTGTAGTCTACACAGCGATCACCATATCCTTAATCAATGCGATTATCGACATTCTATACGCCTTTGTGGACCCGCGTATCCGGTCCAAAATGAAACAATACTGATAGCAGGTGAACATTCATGGTTAACGCAAACGCTGAGAGGCGTGAACTTCAGCTTAAGCTCAAAACCTCCCAGGAATACCGGCAAGCGGGCTTTGCCTGGGCCGGGTCCCTTATCATTACAGTGGCCCTGCTGCTGGCCAGCTATGATTGGGAGACGCAGACGGTCAAGCCTTATGTAGCGCTTGCCTCTCTGGTTTATGCAGTGTTTACAATCCTGCAGGTGCTGGTTACTCTGCTGATCCGCAGAGATCTTAGAATCTATGGAGAAATCCGCAGTATTACCCGGGCTCTGGGCTATGTACTTCTATTGAGTCTGGTGACAGGCAATGTATTCCTTGGGACTGCAGCCTTTCAGCTGATACAGAAGCGCAAATCACCGGAGTATACGCTGGCAGTATATACACTGCTGACACAGCTTGGTGTAATTGCCGTTTCTGCAATCAATCTGTACAAGCCCTATGTGGCGGATACCTTCCTGACGGGAATGTTTATCCTGCTGGCGGTTGCCGGTTTTCATCTGCTGACCGTAATTGTAACGGCGGTATTTGTACGGCGGCGCCAGGTTCCGAAGGGGCTGCTCTGGGTAGCTTACCCGCTGCTGCTGACCTCATTGACGGGTAATTTATTCGCACTTGTGCTGGGCATCATCCTGATTGTCCGGATCCGGAACAGCGGTAACCCTGCAGTAGCCGGCTGGGAGGATGTACTGGAGCGGCTGACCCGCAATACAACAGCGATGCTGGGCCTGCTGTTCATTGCCTTTCTGTTCTCCGTCTCGGTGTGCAGCTACGTCACCTTTGACTACGGTATGGCGGTGGACAACAACTATTCGCTGATTTTACAGCCTCCGTCACTTGCGTATCCGCTGGGTACCGATAATTTCGGACGCTGCCTGTTTACACGGATTATTTTCGGGGCGCGGATCTCCCTGATTGTCGGGGTGATGTCCACTGTTCTGCCTTTGTTTCTGGGAGGAACACTCGGGGCGATTTCCGGATACTACGGCCGCTATACCGACAACATCATCATGCGTGCGCTTGATGTGCTGTATGCAATTCCAGGGATTCTGCTGGCGATTGCGATCATTGCCGCCTTTGGCGCCAATACGGTTAACCTGATTCTTGCGCTCAGCGTCGGGGCTATCCCGACCTACGCACGGACGATGCGGGCCAATGTGCTGCAGGTGTCCACCTTTGAATATGTGGATGCTGCCCGGGCCTTCGGCTCCAGCAACCGTGCAATTATCTTCAAGCACATTGTTCCGAATTCACTGGCGCCGATGATCGTCAAGGCTACGCTGACCATTGGCGGTGCGGTCATCTCGACGAGCAGTCTCAGCTTTCTGGGACTGGGGATCGAACCGCATATCCCGGAGTGGGGCAATATTCTCAAGCTGGGCAGCACCTATCTCGAGACAAACTCTTATCTGGCGATTTTCCCGGGACTGGCCATCATCGCCCTGGTGCTGTCATTCAACTTCTTCGGTGACGGGCTGCGGGATGCGCTTGATCCCAAAATGGACTAACTGATTAACAGATTACAGAAAACTCGTCTTAACCGGCGTTTTTCATAGAGATATTAATAGACACTGGGGAGGAAATTGTAATGAAAAAGAAATCCGCATTGGCGCTGCTACTGACTACGGTAATGGTCCTTGGCGGCTGCTCTGTAGCAACCAAATCCAATACAGTCGGTAATACGGCTGAGCCTGCTGCTTCTGAGGCACCGGCGACAGCGCCTGCCGGCGATGGAACACCGGTTAATATTGATGTGCTGGGCATGAGCAGCAATGAGTCCGATCTGAACATTGTCCGCGACCAGCTGACCAAGAACGGCTTCAACGTGAAGCTGAACATTCAGCCTGACTATGCAAGCTTCAAGGCCCAGGAGGATGCAGGTAACTATGATGTTTCCTTGTCCGGCTGGACTACTGTAACAGGTAACCCGGATTACGCGGTACGCTCCTTGTTCATAACCGGCGGTGACTATAGCAGACAATCCGATCCTGAGCTTGATAAGCTGATTAACGAAGCCGCTACGCAAACACCGGAAGAGTACACACAGACCTATAAGGAATTTGAGCAGCGTCTCGTTTTTGACGAGGCCCGGATTGCTCCATTGTATATTTCCCTGAAGAGCCAGGCGGTTAACAAGGAGATTTTGAAGGCGGACACTGTAAGATTGTCTAAATCCCGAGCTCTCGCATGGGAGGACATTGATTTTAACGATACTGCCAAACGCTCTGCAGAACCGCTGATTCTGTCACAGGCGGCATCTACCCTGACCTCTTTGGACCCGATCAAGGGTAATGACGGTTCGATCAACCAGCTGAATACGAATATGTATGTACGCCTGGTCAACCTGACTGATGATGACAAAATTACATCCGACGCTTCGCTGTCCCGTAACCACACTATTGCAGACGGCAACCAGGACTACTACTTTATTTTGCGTGATGATATCAATTTTGCCAAAATCGAAAATAAAAAAGCAGTGGATACCGGTGAGCGTGTAGGCGGCGACGATGTTGTCTTCTCACTGGACCGTGCCAAGAACAAGGACTCTGTGCCGGATCACCGGACTTACAGCCTGCACGAGCACATTAACACGGTTGAAGTATTCACTGACCTGAACGCTCTGGAATCCATCAAGGTGGCAGGCGGAAACGGTACGGTTAAAGAAGCTTTGGAAAAAGGGCTTGATGCACCGATCTCCGAGCTGGTAGCTGACAAAAAGCAGGCTAACAATGCACAGGGTAAATACCAGGTGGTTAAGCTGACTACGACCGAGCCGTTCCCGCAGGTATTAAACTATCTGGCGCACCAATCGGCCGGTATCGTCTCCAAAAAGCAGGTAGAGAGCATCAACACTTATAATGTAGCTACCTTCGACGTTAACAAGGACATTCCTTACGGTGACCAGAACACAGTAACAGAGGGCGATCAATACAATAACACCCTGTATACCAGCGGCCCTTACATTCTGTCCTACAAGAATGACTATGAGGGGATCTTCCTGAAGAACCCTGCATATCAAAAGGGTACAGACAACGAAGCACTGATTGATCAGGTAAATGTACGCTTTATTGCTGACGCTGACAGCACCTTGTCCGCTCTGCGCAGCGGTGAGATTTATGTGTACTACGGCGTGCCTGAAACCAAATATGACGTTGTTGAAGGCGACAGCAAGCTGCAGCTTAAGAGCATTCCGAGCAACGGGGTAAGCTACCTGCTGTTCAACACGGAGAACCGTGAAGTGGCGAAGAGTGTGGACCTGCGCAAAGCGGTGCTCTACTCCATCAATCAGGATGAAATCCTGGCCTTCTACAACGGTAAAAAGATCAAAGCCGTTTCCACCGTCAGCCCGCTGATCGACACAGGAAATGTGCTTACAGCCGACCCGGCCAAGGTAAAAGAATTCCTGGCAGCGTATCAGGCTTCCAAGTAAGCCTTCAATAAAATGCAGGGAGTCTGCCGGAACTGACATTCTTCCGGAAGATGAACCGGATTCTGTTCTATAGCTTTGCTTACCAAAGAGCGCTGCCCCTAACCGGGCAGCGCTCTTTTTGCATGCTTGGAAATTGAGGGGAAAAGCCTGCTGTATAAGGGTTCGGAAATGAGATAATGCCGCAGAAATGAGTCTATTGTGCCCTCTAAAGGCAGCCGGGTATAGTGTGGGTATTCAACCCGGGGCCGGCAGCAGCGGCTTACCGGGAAGAGAGCGCAGACAGATCTGTCAAGCCTATTGTAAGGGAAGGGATGTACATGGACCGGAGTTTTGCAGAGCGCAGAACACAGTCAATACCGCGGCCCGTTAAGCAGAAGCGGATGGCCAGGGGATTTTGGAAGGATTATCAGCTTTACCTGCTGCTGTTTCTTCCGATTGCCTACTTCATTATTTTCAAGTACGTGCCGATGTACGGTGCAGCAATTGCTTTTCAGGATTACAGCATTTTTAGAGGGGTAAGCGGCAGCGAATGGATCGGGTTCGAGAACTTCAGGGAGCTGTTCGCCATGAGCCAGTTTTATACGGTGGTGCGGAACACGCTGCTGCTGAACCTGCTGGATCTGATCGTATCCTTTCCGGCGCCGATTATTCTGGCCCTGCTGCTGCATGAGCTCAGCACGGTCTGGTTCAAGAAAATATCGCAGACGATCCTCTACCTGCCGCACTTTATCTCCTGGATTATCATCGGGGGGCTGGTTTATCAGATTTTCTCGAACAACGGCGGTCTGGTAAATAACCTGATTACGTCGCTTGGATTCGAATCCGTACCTTTTCTGACGGAGAAAAATCACTGGCTGCTCGTCTACCTGGGAACCGGGGTCTGGCAGAGTGCCGGCTGGGGGACGATCATCTATCTGGCGGCGCTGACAGGAATCAATAAAGAGCTGTATGAAGCAGCGGAAGTGGACGGAGCGGGAAGATGGCGGAAAATGTGGAATATCACGCTGCCGGGTATCCGTCCGACCATTGTAGTCATGCTGATTATGGCGCTCGGTAAAATTATGACGATCGGGTTTGAACGGCCGTTTGTGATGGGGAATACGCTTGTCATGGATTATGCGGAGGTTATCAGTACCTTTGTATATAAGGTGGGCCTGCAGTCGGCGCAGTTCTCGCTGGCGACCGCGATGGGACTGTTCCAGGCGCTGGTCGGACTAATCTTTGTCATCGGGTCCAATGCGATCGCGAAGAGGATGGGGGAACAGGGACTATGGTAAGAGCGGCAGCAGTCAATAAAATCCAGCGGACGACCAAGGTGTCTGACGTGCTCATCATGATTTTCATCGGGCTGACCGTGCTTCTGAGCATTCTGCCGTTTCTGAATATCATTGCGGTTTCCCTCAGCTCAAAGGAAGCGATTATTTCGGATAAAGTAACAATTTTTCCGGTCGGCTTCAATCTGGAATCCTACAGACTGGTGTTCGAGGATGTGCGGATGCTGAAGTCGATGGGCATTACTATCTTTCTCACGCTGGTCTATACCCTGCTCAGTATGGTGATGAGTATTTGTGCAGCTTATCCGCTGACCAAGGAGCATTTGAAGGGCAGATCCTTTTTCTCGATGCTGATTATCTTCACCATGTTCTTCAGCGGCGGAATGATTCCCGAATATCTGCTGGTGAAGCAGCTCGGCATGCTGGACAGCCTGACCTCGCTCATTGTTCCGGGCATGATCAGCGCCTTCAATCTGATTATTCTGCGGACGTTCTTTACCTCCATTCCGAAGAGCCTGGAGGAGTCCGCCTATCTGGACGGAAGCTCCCATATCGGCACCCTGCTGCGGATAGTACTGCCGCTGTCACTGCCGGTCCTGGCGACGCTCAGCCTGTTCTATGCGGTATCCAGGTGGAACACGTACATGGATGCGCTTTTCTACATCACGAATTCGGAACTGTATCCGATTCAGCTGAAGCTCTATCAGGTGGTCATGAACAGCATGGTAACGGACCTGACAGCGCAGGAGGGAGCCATCCAGACGGAGGTTGTAGCCGAAGGCATCAAGGCGGCCAGCATCATGTTCGCCACCGTGCCGATTCTGATCGTGTATCCGTGGCTGCAGCGGTATTTTGTATCCGGGACGATGGTCGGGGCGGTCAAAGAGTAGGTTAATCATTCCGCGCTTGCGGAAGTGAAAGACATATTGCACAATATCAAGACAAAGGGGAGTATACACGTGAAAACAAAGCAAAAGAAATGGTTCACGGCATCAGCGGCGGCCCTGGTTCTGGCAGGCGTCCTGTCAGGGTGCTCCGGTAATACGAATTCCAATGAGGGCGCATCCTCCGCCTCTTCTTCGCCGGCTTCCGGGGGAGAAGCCGGCAGCACCAAGCCCAAAGATCCCGTTACGCTGAGAGTGGAAGTCTTCGACCGCGGTAATGCGCCTGCCGGTGCCGGTCCGGTCACTGACAACTACTGGACCCAGTGGATTCAGAAGAACTTCGGCGATCCGAATAATATCAAGATGGAGTTCGTGCCTGTCCCGCGCAATCAGGAGGTGGATAAGCTGAATGTGCTGATGGCAACCGGCGATGCTCCGGACCTCGTGTTTACCTATGACATGAATACCATCTACAACTATGTCAAAGACGGCGGTTTAACGGAGGCCGGGGCACTGATCGACGAATACGGCCCGAATCTAAAAGCCTTCCTCGGAGACGAGGTGCTGGCTTACGGCGTGTTCGACGGCAAGCAGTATACCATTCCGGCCAAACGGCCGCTGCAGTATACCCAGTCCTCCTACATCCGCAAGGATTGGCTGGATAAGCTGGGCTTGCCGGTTCCAGCGACTACCGGACAATTTTACGAAACGATGAAAGCGTTTAAACAACAGGATCCCGGACAGGCGGGCAATAAGCTGATTCCCTACGATTTCAGCGCCATTGACGGGACTACCTATACAAGCCCGATGGTACTGATCAACTCTTTTGTCGGCAAGCTGTCTGAAGAAGAGGAATACATGTATACCTCGACCAGCTACATTCCGGAAATCTCCAAGCCCGGCTACAAGGAGGGGGTTCAGTTCCTGAACAAAATGAATGCGGAAGGCCTGATCAATCCGGACTTTGCCCTGGATAAGGACGGCAAGCAGTTCGAAAGCGATGTTGCCAACGGTTATGTCGGCGCCTTCACCGCACTGGCTGCGCATGCGAGCCTGATGGGGCCGGGCAAGGTGTTCGATACGCTGAAGCAGAATGTTCCGGGTGCGGAATATGTAGCTATGGACCCGTTCACGGACGAGGAAGGTAAAACGCCGAAATCGCTGTATGATCCGATCGGCATGCATATCCTGATTCCGAAGACAAGCAAGCATGCAGCCGAAGCCGTCAAATATCTGGACTGGATGTCCCGGGCCGATGTGCTGTTTACGCTCCAGAACGGTAACGAAGGCGAGCATTATAATCTTGAGAACGGGTTCCCGGTAGCCGTTACCACGGATGAGGCGAAGAAGACCTTCTATAATAACAGCGACATTGCCATTATCTCGAACGGCAAGGATTTCGGGTCCCAGGACAAAAATATCGAAGCGGCCTCACTCCAGACACCGGATTATAAGGAGCTGTCCAAGCAGACCATTCTTAACGCCCTCAAGGACGGCTACTCGCTGGTCCGGTTTGAACGGCCGATTGAATCGGAGATTAAATACGGTGATACCATCAAGGCTAAGGCAACAGAAGCCATTGTAAAAAGCATCGTAGCCAAGCCGGAAAAGTTCAGTGACACCTATGACGCGTATGTGAAGGAATTCCTTAAAATCGGCGGACAGCAGGTTCATGATGAACGCAAGGCGGCTTATGCTGAATTGAAAAAGTAACTGCAGGTTAAATGGCGCGGCAGGCCCCGGGATGTATATGGGGCTTGCCGGTATTTTTACGTATAAAGGACGGGGAAGAAAATGAAAGTCAATAACAACTACATTATGCGAATGCTATTATCCTATCTGCCTATTTTGTTTGTCACCGTGAGCATTCTGACTTTCATTTTTTTCTCAATCATGAACCAGTTTAATGTGAATAATGCGCTTCAGGCCAACCGGCTGTCGGCCAAATACGTAGTTAATATGACGGATACAACGCTCAAGGGCATCTCCTTTGAAGCACAGCAGGCGATTGATACGGGCGGTACGCTGCAGCAGTTCCTGGATGCCCCGTCCGACGGGGCGCTGCATTTTGATGCCTCGAACATTCTGAGCAGCATGATGGTCCGCTACGGCCTGATTGATTCGGTCTATCTGTACCGGGCACGGGACAGCGCCGTGCTTGATCAGAGCACGATCCGCCCGCTGGAGCAGTTTCCCGACCAGGCCTATATCCGCACTGCGCTGGAGCAGGCGTATACCGGAGTCTGGTCTTCGCCGCGCATGAAGGAGAGTGCGGACATCCGGGGAGCTGTGCAGGATAAGGTAACCTCGCTGGGCTTCAAAATCCCCCGGAATTCCGGCAGCCTCGGCTACCTGATCATCAATGTCAAAACCTCATCGCTGCGCTCGTATATCGGCCAGGCGATTGACTATTCCATTACGGAGGCGGAGCTGTATGATGCGGCGGGCCGGGCTTTTTTCGGGGAGGAGGAGACGCTTCCGGGGAAGACCAGGCTGAGTGTAGACATTGAATCGGACTATACGGGCTGGACCTACCGGGTCGGCATCCGCGGCGGCCAGCTGCTTGATGTGCTGTTCCACGGGAGTACGGTCTGGGTGCTGCTTGGCTTTGGGGCAATCGCTTTTGCCATCGGTACGACCTTCTATGTGACCCGGAGGAATTACAGGCCGATTGAAATGATTCTGCACCGGATCGAGCGGTTTTCGCAGGCCGTTAAAGCATCTGAATCCAAGGGCGGCGCGAACGAATTCGCCTTCATTGACCAGGCGATTGAGCGGCTGATTACGAACAATATGGCTTTTCAGGAGCAGCAGCAGGAGCATCTGGTAATCCGGAGACAGCAGTTTCTGCAGACCCTTTTAAAGGGGGAATACGAGGATGACCGGGACGCCTGGGAGCAGGAGCGGCAGCATTTCGGCCTGACCGGGGGCCGTTATATCGTGGGCCTGCTGGAGCTGGACCATTATGTGGACTTCTGCCTGAAATACAGCCCGAGTGACCAGTCCCTGTTCAAATTTATTACAAGCAGTGTCGCCAGTGAGGTAGCGGGACAGAGCGGTCAGCGGATCGTCGTGGAATGGATCACCAGGAACCAGCTGGTCCTGCTGCTGGCAGATGAGACAGGCGGTATGCTGGAGCAGAATATGCTGCAGATAGCGGAGCAGGTCCGCGCCTGGGTGGAGAGCCACCTGGAGTTTACGGTGACTCTTGGAATCGGGACGGCAGTGGACAATGAGCCGGAGATAGCAATGTCGTTCGAGGAGGCCTCCGCCGCTGTCAGCCGCAAAGTGTCGCTTGGGCTGAACCGGGTCATCGGCTTTGTTGAGGTTAAGGAGAACAAGGACGGCGAATGGTTTGTGTACCTGGAAATGATCCGCTCGGTGGTCCGCCAGCTGCGGATGGCGGAGTCCGGCTGGTTACATGAGCTGAGCGGGCTGTTCGGCGAGATGGGTGTTAACCGTCTGCGCAAGGAGGATGTAGAGCGGCTGCTGCATTATCTGATTTTTCATCTGGAATATGAGCTGGAGCGGACATTGCCGGAAATCAGCGGGAGCTGGCAGGAGAAGGCCAAGCCGGGGCTGCTGGCTTCTGTGGAGCAGTCGGATACGCTGGCCCAGCTGGAGCGGGATTTCGCTGACATTATCACCCGTTTATCGGTCGTGATAGCGGAGCTGTCCCAGAGCCGGCGGTACAGCACACAGATGAGGGAAATCCGCGATTATGTCGCTGCGCATTTTCTGGACCCCAACTTGTCGCTTACGCTGCTTAGCGACAAGTTCCAGATCAGCCCCAAATATTTAAGCCAGCTGTTCAAGGAGAGCATCGGCCAGAACTTCAGCGACTTCCTGATCGGGCTGCGGATGGAGCATGCCAAGCAGCTGCTGCGTGGCACGAACTCCACGGTGCAGGATATTTCACATCTGCTCGGCTATGCGGGTGCGACCTCCTTCATCCGCGTGTTCAAAAAAATCACCGGTATCTCGCCGGGCCAGTACCGGGAGCTTCAGTCCGGCAAGGCCGTTTCCGCAGGGGATGCGGAGGAATAGAGGCTGCTGCGGGAGAGGCGGGGGGATGCGCTGTCCGGCTGAATGTGGCGGATGAAGGGCA